>NZ_JBEZZH010000012.1:0-202696 GCF_040639075.1 Kribbella sp. NPDC023972
CGGCGCCGCCGTGGGCGGCGGGGGGGGGGCCGCGGGGGGCGCCCGCGCCAGACTCCGGATCAGTCCCAGCTCAGTCCGCTCGCGGACTGGTACTCGATTACTCGGGTCTCGAAGAAGTTCTTCTCCTTCTTCAGGTCCATCACCTCCGACATCCAGCCGAACGGATTGCGGGTCTCGCCGAAGATCGGGGCGAGGCCGATCTGCTCGGCGCGGCGGTCGGTGATGAAGTGCATGTACTGCTCGCACAGCTCCGCGGTCAGGCCGAGCATGCCGTTCGGCATCGTCGCCCGGCCGTACGCGACCTCGAGCTCACACGCCTCGGTCAGCATCTGCCGCACCTCGGCCTGGAAGTCAGTCGTCCACAGGTGTGGGTTCTCCTGCTTGATCTGGTTGATGCAGTCGATGCCGAAGTTCAGGTGGATCGACTCGTCGCGCAGGATGTACTGGTACTGCTCGGCGATCCCGACCATCTTGTTCCGCCGGCCGAGCGACAGGATCTGCGCGAACCCGGTGTAGAACCACATCCCCTCGAACACCACGTAGAACGCGATCAGGTCGCGCAGGAACGCGGTGTCGGCCTCCGGCGTCCCGGTCCGGAACTCCGGGTCCTCCAGGTGCCGGGTGTACTTCAGCGCCCAGGCGTCCTTGTCCGAGATCGACGGCACCTCCCGGTACATGTTGAACAACTCGCCCTCGTCGAGGCCGAGCGACGTACAGATGTACTGGAAGGTGTGCGTGTGCACGGCCTCCTCGAATGCCTGGCGCAGCAGGTACTGCCGGCACTCGGGGTTGGTCAGCTGCCGGTAGACGGCGAGCACGATGTTGTTCGCGACCAGCGACTCCGCGGTGGCGAAGAAGCCGAGGTTGCGCTTGAGCATCAACCGCTCGTCGTCGGTCAGGCCGTCGCGCGCCTTCCACAGCGCGATGTCGGCTTGCATCGACACCTCGGTCGGCATCCAGTGGTTGTTGCAGCCGGCAAGGTACTTCTCCCAGGCCCAGCGGTACTTCAACGGCAGCAGTTGGTTGACGTCGGCCCGCGCGTTGATCATTGCCTTGTCGGCGACGTGAACCCGCTCCGCGCCGACCGCGATCTCTCCCAATCCGGTCGTCGTCACTGGCAGGCCTCGCAGTCTGGATCGTCGATGGCGCAGGCGGCTCCGGTCGGTTCAGGCAGGCTCACGGGTACGGCGTTGAGCCGACCGTCGGTGCCCTGCAGAGTCGACTTCTCCACGTGGGTCGCTGACTGGGAACGCAGGTAATAAGTCGTCTTGAGGCCATGACGCCATGCCGACCGGTACAACTCGTCCAGCGCGCGGCCCGACGGTGCGGACATGTAGAGGTTGAGCGACTGTGCCTGATCGATCCACTTCTGGCGCCGTGACGCCGCCTGCACCAGCCACCGCGGGTCGATCTCGAACGCGGTCGCGTACAGCTCGCGCAGGTCCGCCGGGATCCGCTCGATCCCGGCCAGGACGCCGTCGTGGTACTTCAGGTCCGACACCATCACCTGGTCCCACAGCCCGCGCGCCTTCAGGTCGGCGACCAGATACGGGTTCGCGACGGTGAACTCGCCGGACATGTTCGACTTCACGAACAGGTTGCTGTACGTCGGCTCGATCGACTGGCTCACCCCGCAGATGTTGGAGATCGTCGCGGTCGGCGCGATCGCCATCACGTTGGAGTTGCGCATCCCGACACGCTGAACCTTCTCTCGCAGCGCGTCCCAGTCGAGTCGCTTGCTCTCGTCAACGATCACGTCGCCGTCCCGGGCAGTCCGCAGCAGCGCGATCGAGTCGATCGGCAGGATGCCCTGGCTCCACAGCGAACCGTCGTACGTCGAGTAGCGGCCGCGCTCGGCGGCGAGGTCACTGGACGCCTCGATCGCGTGGTAGCTGATCTGCTCCATCGAGCTGTCCGCGAAGGCGACGGCCGCATCGCAGGCGTACGGGATCCGCAGCGTGAACAAGGCGTCGGCGAACCCCATCAGGCCGAGGCCGACCGGGCGGTGCCGGTGGTTCGCGCGCTCGGACTCCGGTGTCGTGTAGAAGTTCACGTCGATGACGTTGTCGAGCATCCGGACCGCCGTCTTGACGGTGTCGCGGAGCAGCTCGGCGTCGAGGCCGTCGCCGGTGAGATGAGCAACCAGGTTGACCGAGCCGAGGTTGCACACCGCCGTCTCGTCGACCGTGGTGTTCAGCGTGATCTCGGTGCACAGGTTGGACGAGTGGACCACGCCGTCGTGCTGCTGCGGCGACCGCAGGTTGCAGGCGTCCTTGAAGGTGATCCACGGATGCCCGGTCTCGAACAGCACGGTCAGCATCCGTCGCCACAGCTCGACCGCCCGGACCCGCCGGAACACCCTGATCTCGCCGCGATCCGCGGCTGCCTCGTAATCACGGTAGGCCTCGGCGAAGGCGGCGCCGTACAGATCGTGGAGGTCGGGAACCTCGTCGGGGGAGAAGAGGGTCCAGTCGCCGTCCGCCTCGACTCGCTGCAGGAACAGGTCGGGAACCCAGTTCGCCGTGTTCATGTCGTGGGTCCGGCGCCGCTCGTCGCCGGTGTTCTTGCGGAGGTCGAGGAACTCCTCGATGTCGATGTGCCAGGTCTCCAGGTAGGCACAGACCGCGCCTTTGCGCTTGCCGCCCTGGTTGACCGCGACCGCGGTGTCGTTGGCGATCTTCAGGAACGGTACGACCCCCTGCGACTCACCGTTGGTGCCGCGGATCTTGGCGCCGATGCCGCGGACCGGGGTCCAGTCGTTGCCGAGGCCGCCGGAGTACTTGGCGAGCAGGGCGTTGTTGCGGATCTTGGTGAAGATGCCGGCCAGGTCGTCCTGGACGGTGGTCAGGAAGCACGACGACAGCTGCGGCCGGGTGGTGCCGGAGTTGAACAGCGTCGGCGTGGACGACATGAACCGGAACGAGCTGAGCAGCTCGTAGAACTGGATCGCCCGCGCCTCCCTGTCGTCCTCGCGCAGCGCCATCCCCATCGCGACCCGGAGGAAGAACGCCTGCGGCAACTCATAGCGGACCTTGTCGATGTGCAGCAGGTACCGGTCGTAGAGGGTCTGCAGACCGAGGAACGCGAAGTCGAGATCCCGCTCGGGCTTGATCGCGGCGGCGAGCCTGGTCAGGTCGAAGCTCGCCAGCTCCGGGTCGAGCTGGCCCGCCTCGATCCCGGTCCGGATGTACGCCGGGAAGTACTCCGGGTACGCCGTGGTCATGTCGGCCTGGCTCGCCTGACGAACGTCACCGTAGACGCGGCCGAGGGCTTCGCGGCGGATCTGGTCCAGCAGCAGGCGGGCCGCGGCGAAGCTGTACTGCGGCTCGGTCTCGACGTACGACCGGGCAGCCATCACCAGCGCGAGCTCGACCTCGTGCTGGGCGATGCCGTCGTAACACGAGCCGAGGGTCTCGTCGAGGATCAGCTCCGGGTCGACCGCGTCGAGGCCGGCCGCCGCCTCCGCGACGATCACGCGCAGCCGGTCGATATCCAGTGGTGCGCCGGCGCCGCCGGCGGAACGGACGGTGATGGCGGGTTTCTCGGCGATGTCGGCCAGTTCGGCAGTACTGCTGCCGTCGCGTCGTACGACGGTCAGCTCGATCGACCGGGCCGGTTGGTCGGCCGTCGGTTGCGATGAGGAAGTGACGGTCACAGAAGCTCTTTCCGCAGGAGTTCGAAGGACCGCGACTCGTGAGTGGGGCGCACGACGGGACAGGCAGCACCGGCCGGGTCTACTGCCGTCACGCCCTGCGACCCACCCTCGAGGTCTCGGACCGCGCGCACCGGCGGTGCACGCGCCGGTGGCAGGTACTCGGACTCGTGGAAGGACTCCACTCACCGTTGCGGGGCAGCTCCGGACTCGCACCGGATTCCCCTCTTGCCTCGGCGTGGCCCACATCTTGTGGTGCCGGCCACTCCGAACCACCAGCAGTAGTGATGCTAGGCGCCCGACCCTAGATCTTGTGGCAACGCCACGCCGCGTGTCGCACATCTTGTGGCCGCCCGCCTCACGCGGCCGCCGCGTAGAGATCCTGCAGCGTCATGATCTCCGAACCGTGGTGGATGAGCTCGCGGTTGAGGCGCAGTACGACGTGGCCGAACGGCTCATGGGCGTCGAGCTCGGTCGCCTGGCTGAGGCCGACCGTCATCACCTGCTCCTCGTCCAGCGCGGCGATCGAGTCCTGCCAGGCCTCCACCCAGTGCGTCAGCCAGGCGACCGCATCCCGGGCGTTGCCGTGCAGCGTGATGTCCGCCCGCCCCTGCCGGCTCTCCCCGAATGTCCACTCCCAGCGCTCGAAGAACAGCTCGGTCAGGTGCGCGATCAGCCACGCGATCGTGCGGGGACCGCGATGATCCGGCTCGTCCGGCCACTGCGCGACCCACTCGCCGGAGCCGAGTGGTCGGAACCGGCCGGCATAGTGGCGCCGGACGACGGTCAGCGCCTCACCGCTCGGCTGCCAGAAGTACTGCTCGTCGGTCAGCTCCGCGAGCCGGCCGGACAACACCATCCAGCTGAAGCCGAGCTGCCCGCGCACCATCGCCATCGCCGATGGGCGGTACAGGATGTCCCAGTCGAACGGCTCCGGCATCACGGTTCCTCACACTCCCGGGTGGAGTTTGCGGCAAGATCGAACATGTGTTCGAATTGTTGCCCGACGGGAGGAGAAAGTCAATGTGCACGGTGTGTCGGTTCTGGTCTCGACGGCACCGGCCTGGTAGGCGGTTCGATCCTGGTATCGGCGGCCGGGCTGGCGAAACGTCGTTCCAGCAAGGTGAAGGCGTCGATCAGCTCGGGTGCCTCGTAGACGCGGTTTCGCCGGCCGTCGGTGATCTCTCGCAGGATGCGTACGTCGACCAACCGGGCGAGCGCCTGGTTGGCGGCCTGCTGCGACCGGTCGATCAGCCGAGCCGCGGCGGCCAGCGTGAGCACCGGTGCCGCCGGCAGCGTCTCGATCAGCAGCTCCACGGCCGAGCCGGCCCGCACGGGTGCGGCGCGCTCCCGCCAAGCGGCCTTGAGGTCGGCCGCGGTGCGCTCGAATCGGGCGGCCTCCGCGGTGGCGTGACTACACGCGGCGGCGAACATGAGCAGCCACTGGTTGGCCGCCGTCCGGGCCCGCGGACTCGTCGGCTTGCCGGTGTGCCGGAAGGCGGTGAGTGCTTCGACGTACTGGGTCGCGTGAGTCGCGAGCGACAGCGACACCGGCGGCACGGTCCGCTCGACCAGCCCTTCCGCGCGCAGGATCAGGTGGATCAGCGCGCGGCCGGTCCGGCCGTTGCCATCGGCAAAGGGATGGATCGTCTCGAACTGGGCGTGCGCGATCGCGGTCTTCGCCAGCACCGGCAGGCGCGACTCGCGCACAAAGGTCATCAGGTCGGCGAGGAGTTCGGGGACCAGTTGAGCGGGCGGCGGGACGTAGTACGCCTCGGCGGGGGAGCGGCCACCGATCCAGTTCTGCAGATACCGGATCTCACCGCCGAACTCCGGCGACGGCGAATGCGCCATCAGCCGTCGATGGGCCTCCAGCAGATGCTCGACCTCGAGCTTGTCGCCGGCCTGGACGGATTCGGTCACCCAGGTCATCGCGTCGACCGCGCCGAGCACCTCCTCGGCGGTCACGTCACGCTGCGGGTCCCGCAGTACCTCCGCCTTCAGCAGTCGCCGCGCTCCGACGACCAGCCCTTCGATCTGCGACGATCCGACCGCCTCGGCCCGCAGCAGCAGCCGCGCCAGCGCTTCACTGTTCGTCAGGACGGCGGCCGTCGCGTCGAGCCGGCCGAGATCCCCGGCCGCGTCCTCCAAGGCGGCCAGCACGTCCTCGCTCAGGTCGAACACCCGCCCGGCCAGCGGGTCCGGGAAGTACAGCTCGTACGACCCGCCCAAGCGCTCCGCCCGGGTGAACCCGTCCGGCTGCCCAGGCCATCGATGCAACTCCACCCGAGCCATAACAAGCTCCTTCCTTGTTCAAGCTTAGCTCATAATCTTGAACAAGGAGCTGCCCGGGACTGAGGAGGATCCGCGATGAGCATAAGCGTGGAGGTGTGGACCCGGGCTTGGGCAGACTGGGCTCAGGCTCAGGGCGGACGAACGGAGGCGCCGGTGACGTTGGACGCGGAGACTCGGCGGATGGTGGCGGCCAACGAGGCGGACTGGGATGCCCGGGCGCCGCTCCATGCCGCGAGTGGGTTCTACAGCCAGCCGGCGGAGTACTGGTTCGCGGACTACGAGTGGCTGGATCTCGGCCCGCTCGAGGATCGCGACGTACTGCATCTGCAGTGCCACCTCGGGACGGAGACGATCGCGTTCGCGCGTCGTGGGGCGCGGACTGTCGGCCTCGATCTGTCCGCGAAGTCACTCGAGGAAGCACGCCGGATCGCGGCTGAAGCGGGGCAGCCGGTCGAGTATGTGCACGCCGATGTGTACGACGCCGTCGAGGCGCTTCAAGGCCGCCGGTTCGACATCGTCTACACGGGCAAGGGCGCGCTCTGCTATCTCCCCGATCTGCAGCACTGGGCGAACGTCGTCCGCGATCTCCTGAAACCCGGCGGCGTCCTCTACATCGTCGAGTTCCATCCACTCCTCAACGCGCTCCGGCCGGTCTCGCTCCCCGGTGAGTCCGACGACCTGACCATCCGCACCGACTACCTCGAAGGCCGCGGGCCGATCGCCCACGAGTCGACCGTGACGTACACCGGCGACGAGGTGCCCGGCCGCCAACGCAGCTACGAATGGCGCCACGGCCTCGGCGAGCTCGTCACCACGCTCGCATCCACCGGGCTCGCCATCACCACCCTTCGAGAGTCCGAAGTCCTGCAATGGCCCCGCTGGCCTTCGATGCAGCAAACTCCGGAAGGCTGGTGGCGGCTCCCCGACGAGGCCCCGCGAGTCCCGCTGCTCTTCGCCTTGAAGGCGACTTTGCCGGCGTGACTGGGACGATCGCGCTTCTAGGATGAGTCGGATGAATGACGACGGGCGGGCGCAGCGCGAGAGCGATCTGATCAGCTACTACACCCACGAGGTTCAGGACCGCAAGGATCGGGAGCTGCCGGCCTCCAGGATCGAGCTGCGCAAGGGTTTTCTCGACCAGCTCCACGCCGAGAGGCGCCGGTCGGTGGTCGAGATCGGTTGTGGTCCTGGCCGCGACGGTGAGGCGTTCTCGGCGGCCGGGCTCGACTACACCGGCGTCGATCTCGCGCCGGCCAGTGTCGAGGCTTGCCGCTCGTTCGGCCTGAAGGCGTACGTCGCTTCGGTCCTCGACCTGCCGTTCGAGGACGCGACCTTCGAAGCCGGCTGGACGATGAGCACGTTGCTGCACGTCGCCGACGCGGATCTCGACGACGCGTTGGCGGAGATCGTGCGCGTGGTGCGGCCGGGCGCCCCGGTGGGGATCGGACTGTGGGGTGACGACGTGGGCGGGGAGCGGGTCTGGCAGGACGACAGCGGCCATGGGCCTGGGCGGTTCTTCTGCATCCGCACCGACAGCGCGATAAAGGAAATTCTCGGCCGCCACGGAACCGTCGAGCAGTGGCAGGCCCGGCGGGATGCCGGGCCGATGCACTATCAGTGGGCAGTCCTGCGCACGCCGGCCTGACCCATTCCGCTGCGCGGCGTCCGGGTCGCCGCCTGCTCCTGTTAGCGGCGTTGCTGCGGTCCGCGGATCGCGACGTACAGGAGTGAGACGCCGCCGGCGGCGATGATGGGCCCGACGATGGCCCAGAAGCTGCTGCCGGTCATGGAGCTGCCTTCGAGGTAGCCGAGGCCCTGCAACGTGAAGATCGCCCCGGACACGGTCAGCAGCACTCCGAGTGCGATGGCCACGATCTTCCCCATGAGATGACCCTAGCCGAGCAGGTCGTCGCACAGCGCGACGAGTCGCAGGCGGAGCGGACGCGCGCGCGTGGCGAAGGAGCGCTGAGCGGTCGCGTACTCCGCTTTGCCCGCGGGAGTCTCGATCGCCACCGGCTCATATCCCAGCCCGGACAGGTCGTACGGCGAGGCACGCATGTCGAGGGTACGGATGTCGCGAGCCAGCTCGAAACAGTCCAGCACCAGCGAGCTCGGTGCGAACGGCATCAGCTTGCCGGCCCACTTGTAGAGGTCCATGTTGGCGTGCAGGCAGCCGCCTTGTTCCAGTGCGGGCTGGGATTCGCGGGTGGGTTGGAGGACGTTCAGCCCCCGCGCGGGCGCGGTGAAGAAGCGGAAGGCATCGAAGTGCGAGCACGCGATCTTGTGCGACTCCACCACTCGATCGGTGCCTTCGGCACCCAGTCGCAACGGCCACTTCTGATGCCGTACGTCGGACGTCCGGTAGACCATCGCCCATTCATGCATCCCAAAACAGCCGAACTGTGGCTGGCGATCCGCGGTCGCCGCGAGCAACTGCCGGATCCACTGGATGCTGTCGCGGCGCCGGTCCACTGCGGCCGGATCCAATAACGCAGCCCCGTCGGCGTACGTGTAGCCGCAGCGTCCGTCGTACTCGACCGCACCCATGAGCCGCACCCCGGGGCCGGGGTGCCAGACGCGGAGTTGGCTGGGCCGGGTGGGGTAGTAGGTGAAAAGGAAATCCTCGACCGGGTGCGCCTCGCGGCGCCTCCGGCGGTCCAGGTGGTCCGCGACCAGGGCGTCGACGCGGAGACGATGGGCGTCAGCCAGGGACGTCCAGTCGGAGCGGGTCAGCGTGGCAGTCACAGGTCCAGTGCGAAGGCGTAGAGATCGACGTTGGTGATGGGCGACCAGTCGCGTTCGGGCAGGCGGACGAAGCCGAGGCGCTCGTAGATGCGGTGCGCGGACGCCATGTACGCCGCGCTGCTCAGAACGACCCGGGACAGCCCGAGCTCGCGGCACCGGTCGATGCAGCGGACGGTCAGAGCCGTCCCGATCCCCAGTCCGCGCGCGCGTCCTGACACCGCGAGCATCCGGAACTCGCCCTCGTCGTCCAGCCCGATCTCGCGATAGACCGAGCCGGGTGGGCAATACGTCACCGTCCCGAGCAGTGCGTCACCGTCGGTCGCGACCCACAGCTCGGCCTTGGCCGCCCGGTCCGCGGCGTCGCGCAGGATCGAGGCGTAACCGGATCCAGCCGGCAGGAACCCGTCGTACGCGTACGCCTCGACGGCCAGCTCGCCGGCGGCGTCGTACTCGCTGGGCAGGGCCAGTCGGATGTCCACCGTCACCGGATAACTGTCTCATCCCGCGCCGACGGTAGGCTCGGCCCGTGCGTATCGCCAGATTCTCCGTGGACGACGAACCGAAGTACGGCGTCGTCGAGACCGACGACCCCGAAGGCCTCGTCGGCACCGTCTCCGTACTCGACTCGGACCCGCTCTACCGGCCGGTCCAGTTCACCGGGGAGAAACTGCAACTGGCCGACGTGCGGCTGCTCGCACCGGTGATCCCGCGCAGCAAAGTGGTCTGCGTCGGCCGGAACTACGCCGCGCACGCCGAGGAGCTCGGCAACGAGATCCCGACCGAGCCGATGATCTTCCTGAAGCCGAACACCTCGGTGATCGGCCCGCGCGACGGCATCGTCTACCCCGAGCAGACCAACAACCTGCACTTCGAGGGCGAGCTGGCGATCGTGATCGGGCGGATCTGCCGCGACCTGCCCAAGGAGCGGGTCAACGAGGTGATCTTCGGCTACACGGTGGCCAACGACGTGACCGCGCGGGACCTGCAGCAGTCCGACGGGCAGTGGGCCCGGGCCAAGGGGTACGACACGTTCTGCCCGCTCGGCCCGTGGATCAGCACCGAGCTCGACGTGTCCGACCTGCGGGTCTCCACGACCGTGAACGGCGAGGCGAAGCAGGACGGGCGGACCTCGCAGTTCATCTTCGACATCCCGGAGGTGCTGGCCTACATCACCTCCTTCACCACGCTGCTGCCCGGCGACGTGGTCCTCACCGGCACCCCGGCGGGTGTCGGCCCGATGCTGCCCGGCGACGAGGTGTCGGTCAGCGTCGAAGGAATCGGAACTCTGACGAACAAGGTGATCGTGCGTGACTGAGCGGCCAGCCTCCTCCGACAATGATGTCCTGGGCGGCCTCGAACCCAACCAGGTACGGGTGCGGTTCCCACCGTCGCCGACCGGTCTGCTGACGGTCGGCAACATCCGCAGCGCGCTGTTCAACTGGGCGTTCGCCCGCCACTACGGCGGCAAGCTGGTGCTCCGGATCGAGGACACCGACCAGTCCCGGAACACCCCGGAAGCCCTCGCGTACACGCTGGAGTCGCTGCGCTGGCTCGGCCTGAACTGGGACGAGGGCCCGGAGGTCGGTGGCGAGTACGGCCCGTACCTGCAGTCCGAGCGGATGGACCTGTACGCCGATGTCGTCGAGAAGCTCCTCGCGGCCGGCAAGGCCTACCACTGCTACTGCTCGCAGGAAGAGCTCGACCAGCGCCGCGAGGCCGCCCGCACCGCCGGGCAGCACAGCGGGTACGACGGCCACTGCCGCAACCTCAGCGACGAGCAGGTCAACGCGTACGTCGAGGAAGGCCGTCGGCCTGTGGTCCGGCTGCGGATGCCCGACCGCCCGATCGTGTTCGAGGACCTGGTCCGCGGCGAGATCACCTTCCTGCCGGAGAACCTGGGCGACTACGTCCTGGTCCGCGCGAACGGGTACCCGCTGTACCCGCTGGTGAACCCGGTCGACGACGCGCTGATGGAGATCACGCACGTGCTGCGCGGCGAGGACCTGCTCCCGTCGACGCCGCGGCAGATCGCGCTCTACGAGGCGCTGGCAGAGATCGGCGTCGGCGGCGGCCGGACGCCGCGGTTCGGGCACCTGCCGTTCGTGATGGGTGAGGGCAACAAGAAGCTGTCGAAGCGCGACCCGGGCTCCGGTCTCGGCGAGTACATGGAGCGCGGCTTCCTGCCCGAGGGCCTGCTGAACTACCTGGCTCTGCTCGGCTGGTCGATCGCCGAGGACCGCGACGTCTTCACCATGGCCGAGATGATCGAGGCGTTCGACATCCGCAAGGTGAACGCGAACGCGGCCCGGTTCGACCCGAAGAAGTGCGAGGCGATCAACGCGGCGCACATGCGGATGCTGCCCGCGGACGACTTCGCCACCCGGATGATCCCGTTTTTGGCCAAGGAGGGCGTCCTGCCGGCCGAGCCGTCGGCCGATCAGCTCGACGTCCTGCGGGCCGCCGTACCGCTGGTGCAGGAGCGGATGAACACGCTGTCGGAGTCGGTCGACATGCTCGGCTTCCTGTTTGTCGACGAGGCGGCGTTTACGCTCGATCCGGACGCCGCCGGCAAGGTGCTGACCGGTGACGCGGGCGCCGTCCTGGAGGCGTCGGTCAAGGCACTGGCCGACGTCGAGTGGACCACCGAGGCGATCGAGGCGGCGTTGCGTACGTCGCTGATCGACGGCCTCGGCCTGAAGCCGAAGAACGCGTTCGGCCCGGTCCGGGTGGCGATCTCCGGACGCCGGATCTCGCCGCCGCTGTTCGAGTCGCTGGAACTGCTCGGCCGGGAGAAGTCGCTGCACCGGCTCGAGCAGGCCCGCGCGTCGTTGCCGGCGGAGTAATGGCTGACCTGACCCCGGCGCCGTACCACCGGTTGCTGCGGAACCCGTCGACCCCGAGCGGATACGTGATCCTCGGGGCTTTCACGATCTTCGCCGGATGGATCTTCACCAGCCTGGTGATCCTGTCGGTCCAGCAGAGCATCCGGAAGGACCCCGAGGGCACCGTCTCCTGGTTCGGGCTGCTCGCGACGAACCTGTCGCTGATCGTGCTGATCCCGCTCAGCATGCTGGTCGCCCAGAAACTCAACCGGCAGGCGCCGGGGTTGTTGTCCTCGGTGGTCGGCAGGCTGCGGTGGCGGTCGCTGGGTTGGTTCGCGGCGGCCGCCGTACTGCTCGAGTTGGTGATGCTGGGCGTCATCCAGCTCGGCGGTGTCGAACTGCTGGGCGACGGCAACGGCGGGGTCGCGCCCGATGCGGCCGGGGTGATCGCTGTCACGTTGCTCACGTCGACGTTCCAGGCGGCGGGTGAGGAGTACTTCTTCCGCGGGTACCTGTTGCAGGCGATCGGTGCGCTGGTGCGGAGCTCGGTGGTGGCGGTGCTCGTCACCACGGTGCTGTTCACGATGGCGCACGGGATCTGGCCGTGGGAGAGCCCGGCGTTGTTCATCGACCGGTTCGCGTTCGGCCTGGTCGCCGGGTTCCTCGTCGTACGAACCGGTGGGCTGGAGGCGTCGATCGCGGCGCATGCGGCGAACAACGTGGTGACGTTCGTGTTCGCCGCGTTGACCGACAGCGTGGGCGCCAGCCTCGGGGCCGACGACGCGCCCTGGTCGCTGGTGGCGGTGGACGTGGCGAAGTTCGTGGCGTTCGGTCTGGTGGCGTTGTGGCTGGCGCGGCGGACCAAGCTGGCGGCCGTGTGCGATCTGCCGCTGACCGCCGCTCCGCTGCCCGGCAAGAGACTGGTTTGACGTCCTCCCCGGCCTGAAGGAACAGGGATTCCAACTCTCCTACGCGGAGGTAGCGAGTTGAGGTTCACGCTTCGACGAGACCCCTGGTGGCGTCTCTCGGCGTGCGCTGACGGCCCGTCCGGCCGCGATGTTGACTGCCGCATTCACATCGGCGTTCGCCTGATGCCCGCAGGCTGCGCACCGGAAGGCCGCTTGGCTCTTGCGGTTTCCCGGTGCGCGATGCCCACAGACGCTGCAGGTCTGCGACGTGAACGCAGGATTCACTTTCTCGACCCGGCCCGCGGCCTTGCGCTCCAGGCGCCGGACCAGCAGTCCCCAGCCGTTGGCGAGGATCCCCCGGTTCAGTCCGGCCTTGGCGCGGCGACGGTTCGGAAGATAGCTGCCCAACCGTTCGGGATCGGGTTTGGGCTTGGGTCGCCTGGTCATCTGCGCGACCCGCAGGTCCTCGATGCGGATCACGTCGAAGCGGCGGGCGAGGGCGGTGCTGGTCTTCTCGACCCAGTCCTTGCGTCGGTCGCCGGAACGGGCGTGCAGCTTGGCGATCGCGGCCTGCACCCGCCTGCGGCGTTTTGAGCCGGGGACGGCAGCGGGCCAGGCGACGTTGCATGCACTTGAGCCGTTCCTGCTCACGGTCCGACAGCCCAGGACACGACAGGAGTTCGCCGGTGGACAGCGCGGCCGAGACGGTGACGCCGCGGTCCACGCCGACAACCTCACCCGTACCAGGTGCGGGGATCGGCTCCGGGATCACGGCGAACGCGAGGTACAAGCGACCCGCCCGGTCGCGGGTGATGCGGTACGACCTGGCCTCGGGAACGGCACGCGACAGGCGGAACCGGACCCAGCCGACTTTGGGCACGTTGACCTTGGCCCACTTCCGGCTCAGCTTCACGATCCGTGACGCCTGGGGACCGACGATGCGGAATCCCTCGTGCAGCCCGGCCTTGCGCCAGGTCGGGCGCCGGTGGGTTCCTGCGTAGAAGTTCCTGGCGGCCTGGTCGAAGTCGCGCAGTGCCTGCTGTTGCACGGTCTGCGACCCGGCCCTCAGCCAATCGAACACGGCCCGCGCTTCGGTCAACTGGCGGCACTGCTCCGCGAAGCCCGGCGTCGCGGCCCTGTCGGGGGTCCACATCGACCACCGCTCGAGCGCCAGGTTCCACACATACCCGGCATGCCCACAGTGGCCCAGCAGCCCAGCCTGCTGCGCGGCACTCGGGTACAGCCGGTAGCGGGACATGCCACCCACTCAGTCAGCCAGGACCGACAGTCCCCGCTCTCCGAAGGGAGGCGGTCGCGGTACCTCCCCGCCCTGAACGACGGGGTTTGCCCGCGTCAACTCAGGTGACAAGGCCGCCGGGGGCCCGTTTTGGTGTCCGGGCCCTTGCTCGGGTACTCTCTTCGAGCCAGGTTGTGAGGGCGGAGACAAACTCACAGCAGCAGTGAAATGCCTTTGGGGTATGGGGTAATTGGCAGCCCGACTGATTCTGGTTCAGTTAGTCTAGGTTCGAGTCCTAGTACCCCAGCGGATTGGACCGCGCCGATGGAAATCGGTAGAGTTCAACCTCGTTGCCCGGCCCGCAAGGACCGGTCGACAAACCTCTGGCCCCGTTGTGTAGCGGCCTAGCACGCCGCCCTCTCAAGGCGGTAGCGCGGGTTCGAATCCCGTCGGGGCTACCAGAGAAAGCGCCTCTCACCATCAGGTGGGAGGCGCTCTTTGGTTTCAGGCGAGGCGGGCCTGGCGACGTCGGTACAGCCAGGCGCCGGCGATGGCGATACCTGCTCCGCCCACGGCGGATGCACCTGCTTGCACGACCTCGACCGCGGTGTCGTCGACCGCCACGCTGGAGTTGATGGGGGCCTGGTAGCTGGAGTAGTCGGGGTAGTTCGGCGGGCCGGGGTCGCGCGGCACGACTGCGGCCGGCCCGGGCTTCTCCGGCGGTACCTTCGCGGTCGACTCGGACGCCGTGAACGCAACGGCGGCTACCGCGAGGGCGGGTACGGCGATGATGGAATACCTCTGGTTCATGGCTCCTCCTGGCGGGGTTTCGTGTCCTCTCACAGTCCGTCCGCGGATGGCATGGGCACATCGGGCATCCGAGCACAGCTCGCCGCCGCGTTTCCTTAGCCAGTTGCTGCCAACGCCTTACCGATGACGGACGGGCGCATGATGGTGGTGTGGGCGGGGCGATGGTCGGCCGCGAGGAGGAGCTCGCGCTGATCCGGAGTTTGATGGCCCGACTGCCGAGGGCGGCGTCGGCCGTTGCTGTTGTGCGGGGCGAGGCGGGAATCGGGAAGACCACACTGGTTCGTGCCGCCGTCGCGGAGGCCGACGCTGCCGGGTTGGAGATCCTGAGCGGCGCATGTGCGCCGTTGTCCGGCACGGTGGCGTACGGCGGGCTGGATGCTGCACTCGGGGCGGGCCGGGAAAGCGCCGGCAAGGTGTTCACGTCGCTCGCGGCGGGTCGCGCGTGGGCCGTCGAGTCGATGCTGCGCACGGTAGGAGCACTCGCCGAGCGCGGGGCGGTGCTCGTCGTCGAGGACGTGCACTGGGCAGATGTGTCGACGCTCGACTTCATCGCGTACCTGAGCCGCAACCTCCCCCCGACTGGTCTTCTGGTCTTGCTGACCTGGCGAGACGACGACACCGACCCCGAGCGGGCGCGGTGGCTGAGCGAGCAGTTGCGGAGTCCGGCCGTCACCGACGTGCCGCTCCACCGGCTCACGCTCGAGGAGACCGGCCGTCAGCTGCCGGAGTGCTCCGTGGAGTTGGTGGCAGCGGTGTACGGGCGCAGCGCGGGCAACCCGTATCTCAACGCGGAGCTCGCTCGTGGCGATGCGGAACCGTCGGAGTCGCTGCGCCAGGCGCTGCTTTCGAGGCTCGACGCCGTCGAGGCGCCGGCCCGGCTGGTGGTCGCTGCCGCCGCGACTCTTGGCCGGGCGCTGACCGACGACGAGATGCTTGTCGCGGCTTCCGGTGACCCCGACGCCGTCTGGCAGGCCTGCGAGTCCGGCCTCGTGGTGCGCGAGCCCGGACGCGGGTCGTCCGCTCGGCACCCCGTATTGGCCGAGGTCGCGTACGAACGGCTGTTCTCCCGTGATCGGCGACAGCTGCACAGCAGGATGGCGACGCACCTGGAGGCGGTCCTGCCTGCGCGGCCGAGCGCGGCCACGGTCGCGGAGGTGGCCGAGCAGTGTCGGCGCGCAGACGACCCCGAAGACGGGCTCCTCTGGTCGGTGCGCGCTGCGGTTGCGGCCGAGCAGAGGTACGCGATCGCGGAGGCCGGCCACTGGTACGCCGTGGCCGCGTCGCTGTGGGATTCCGCCCGCAAGGCGCGGGACGACGTACCCGAGAAGCTGGCACTGCTCGTCTCCGCGGCGACACACCTGGCGTCTATCGGTCAACCGGCCAGAGCCATGGCGCTCTTGAAAGGCGACCTGACTCGCATGTCCGATGCGTCCGAGGAGGTCGTACGCGCGGCACTCGCCCGCTGCTGGCTCGGAACCACCGTGGGCGACACTGACCAGGCACTGCGCGACGTCGACCTCGCTCAGCAGTTGACAGCTCCGCAGGACGAACTGACCTGGGCCCGGATCTGTGCCGGCCGCGCGATGGCGCTCGGCACCTGCTCGCGCTGGGACGAAGCGGCGGGCCCGGCCAGGACCGCGCTCGAACTCGGCGCGAAGACCGGTGACACTCGTACGGTCGGCACGGCTCATGCCCTGCTCGGTCTCCGGGCTGGTCTCGAAGGTCGCCTGTTCCAAGCGCTTGAGCATCATCAGACGGCATTCGCGATCGCGCACAAGCTGGCCGAACCCGAGGATCTCGCCCTGGCCGGCGTCGTGCTGACCGACGTCCACTGGCGGTTCGGAGACCCGGACCGAGCCGCGCGGGTCGCGGCCGTCGTGCGGCGGGAGGTCGGTCGACTGATGCTGGGACGACACTGGCTGGAGGACATCATGGACGGCAACGTCGTCCAGGCGCTCTACGAGGCGGGTCGGTGGGACGAGGCCATCGCGTGGATGCCCGACCCAACCGAGCCGTCCGATCTGGGCTTCTTCCAGGCAGTGCTACAGCTGGTTCACCTGGCGCGTGGTGACCTCGCAGCTGCTGAGGAACTGCAAGCACAAGCCGCATCACTCAGCGAGCGTGATCAACCGCAGTTCCTGTGCCAGTACGGCGAGGCTCGGGCCCGTCTCCTGCTCCAAACGGGACATCCCGACGTGGCGCTCGAACTGGTGTTGTCGATCGCCGAGACGATGACCGAGAGGCACCTGGGGCCTGAGGCGGCGGACCTTCTGCTGGTCGGCCTAGAAGCTGCAGTCGGCGCCGCGCCCGAGCGGCTCGAACAGCTGGTCGCGCTGTTCGGTGGGGCAGCACAGGGCCGCATCGAGCCGGCCGTGAGCGCAGTCATCGATGCTGAGCGCTCCCGGGCGGTCGGTGCTCCCGACCCCGACCTGTGGCTGATCGCGGCGCGGGAGTGGGCCACGATCGGCCGGCCTCACGACGAAGCGTGGGCACACCTCCGCGCCGCCGAGGCGGTCCTCGCCAGCCGGCGCGGCGCCGCGGCCCGGCGTACCGCCGCCGAACAACTCATCACCGCACGACGTCTGGCTGAACGCCTCGGTGCGGCTCCGCTGCACGAGGAGATCGACAAACTCGCCCGACTCGCCCGCGTCGACACAGGGCCACGGCGCACGGCCGCTGACCGGACAGAGCCCGCGCAGGAGCCAGCGACTCTGACAGACCGCGAGCAACAGGTCCTTGCTCTGCTCGCCGACGGTCTCACCAACCGGGAGATCGGCGATGCCCTCTATATGAGCCCCAAGACGGCAAGCGTCCACGTGACGCACATCCTCGAGAAGCTCGGCGTCGAGAGCCGGGTCCAGGCCGCCGCCCTGGCCGTGCGTCTCGGGCTCGACAAACCCCAGCCACTGTAGGTCCGTTATGGCGTTGGCCGTCTGTCTTCTGTTCGATCGGCGTTCCGACCGGATCCTGCGGGGATTGTGGGATCGGCTGGAGGATCTCGGTGTGCCGACGTTGAAGTCACACACGCACGGCCGGCATGTGCCGCACCTGTCGCTCGCGGTGTTGCGGGAGTGGGACCACGAGAAGGTCCTCAAGGCCGTCCAGCCACTGATGGGGCCTAGCAGTTTGTACTTCGATGCGGTCGGAACGTTCCGGCGCGGTCGGGCCTGGCTGGTGCCTGCGGTCGGCGTGGAACTGATGCAGCGGCAGCGGCAGGTGGTCTCGGCTGTGACCGAGACGGGCGCTGAGCTTCACCGGCATTACGAACCAGGGCGGTGGGTGCCACACTGCACCCTCGCACCTCGCGTGCCACTGGTCGCCTTACCGATCCTTGCGGCCGCCGTGTACGACGTACTGCCACTGGAGACGACCGTTGACCACGCCGCGCTGATCGACAGCAGCACCGGTCAGGTGTGGCCGCTGCCTTGATTACTCGAAGGCGCAGCGTTACTCGGAGGCGCGGCGCAACGCCTCGGAAAGGCGCTCGGCGGCGGCCATCACGGCGGGGGCGTGCATGCGGCCGGGTTGACGGGAGAGGCGCTCGATCGGGCCGGAGACAGACACGGCGGCGATCACCTTGCCGCTGGGGGAGCGGACCGGAGCCGACACGGACGCGACGCCCTGCTCGCGTTCGCCGACGGAGTGGGCCCAGCCGCGACGCCGTACGCCGGCCAGCGCGGCGGCGTTGAAGGTCGCGTTGTGAAGGCCGCGGTGCATCCGCTCCGGGTCCTCCCAGGCGAGCAGTATTTGGGCAGCGGAGCCGGCCGACATGGTCAGTTGGCTGCCGACCGGAACCGTGTCGCGCAGACCGGACGGGCGCTCCGCGGCCGCGACACAGACGCGGTACTCGCCCTGCCGGCGGAACAGTTGCGCCGACTCACCGGTGATGTCGCGCAGCCGCGCCAGCACCGGGCCCGCGGTCGCCAGCAGCCGGTCCTCACCGGCCGCGGAGGCCAACTCGCTCAGTCGCGGGCCGAGCACGAACCGTCCCTGCATGTCCCGGCCGACCAGCCGGTGGTGCTCGAGCGCGACCGCCAGCCGGTGGGCGGTCGGGCGGGCCAGCCCGGTGGCCGCGACGAGTCCGGCCAGGGTCGCCGGCCCGGACTCGAGCGCGGACAGAACGAGGGCTGCTTTGTCGAGAACGCCGACTCCGCTAGAGTTGTCCATGAGACGATATTGCCGTCTCGAATCGTGGAACGCAAGTCGCTTCTGTGGCCTGATCCAGAGCACTGTGAGCGATAGCACCTCATCACAAACCTCAAAGGAGAAGTCTGATGGGCAGGACGTTGTCGGAAAAGGTCTGGGATGCGCACGTCGTGCGCCATGCCGACGGAGAGCCCGACCTCCTCTACATCGACCTCCACCTGGTGCACGAGGTGACCAGCCCGCAGGCGTTCGACGGGCTCCGGCTGGCCGGCCGGCAGGTACGGCGCCCGGACCTGACCATCGCCACCGAGGACCACAACGTCCCGACCTTCGATGTGGACAAGCCGATCGCCGACCCGGTGTCGCGGACCCAGGTGGACACGCTGCGGAAGAACGCCGAGGAGTTCGGCATCCGGATCCACACCCTGGGCGACCCGGACCAGGGCGTCGTGCACGTGATCGGCCCGCAGCTCGGCCTGACCCAGCCCGGGATGACGGTGGTCTGCGGTGACAGCCACACCAGCACGCACGGCGCGTTCGGCGCGATCGCCTTCGGCATCGGCACCAGCGAGGTCGAGCACGTGCTGGCCACCCAGACCCTGATGCAGGCCCGGCCGAAGACGATGGCCGTCACGGTCGACGGCGTACTGCCCGACGGTGTCTCGGCCAAGGACCTGGTGCTCGCGCTGATCGCGAAGGTCGGCACCGGCGGCGGCCAGGGCTACATCGTCGAGTACCGCGGCGAGGCGATCCGCGCGCTGAGCATGGAAGCCCGGATGACGATCTGCAACATGTCGATCGAGTGGGGCGCCAAGGCTGGCATGATCGCGCCGGACGAGACCACGTTCGCCTACCTGAAGGACAAGCCGCACGCGCCGCAGGGTGTCGACTGGGAGGCTGCGGTCGAGTACTGGAAGAGCCTGGCCACCGACGAGGACGCCACCTTCGACCGCGAGGTCGTGCTGCGCGCCGAGGACATCGCGCCGTTCGTCACCTGGGGCACGAACCCGGGCCAGGGGGTGCCGCTGTCGGCGAAGGTGCCGTCGCCGGACGACTTCGACAACGACAACGACAAGCGCGCCGCCGAGCGTGCCCTGGAGTACATGGGCCTCGAAGCCGGTACGCCGATGCGCGAGATCCACGTGGACACGGTGTTCCTGGGCTCCTGCACCAACGGCCGGATCGAGGACCTGCGGGCCGCGGCCGGGGTGCTGGCCGGCCGGAAGGTTGCCGAGGGCACCAGGATGCTCGTCGTCCCCGGCTCCGGCCGGGTCCGGCTGCAGGCCGAGGCCGAGGGCCTGGACAAGATCTTCAAGGACGCCGGCGCCGAGTGGCGTGGCGCGGGCTGCTCGATGTGCCTGGGCATGAACCCGGACCAGCTCGCCCCGGGTGAGCGCAGCGCCTCCACGTCGAACCGGAACTTCGAGGGCCGCCAGGGCAAGGGCGGCCGGACCCACCTGGTCTCGCCGCTGGTCGCCGCCGCGACCGCCGTCACCGGAACCCTTGCGGCCCCGGCGGACCTGCAGCCGCTGGACAGCGTTCTGCCTTCGGCCCCACCCCAACCCACCCCGGCCGTACCCGAGAACGTCTGAGAAGAGGAGTCATGGAAGCCTTCATCCAGCACATCGGTACGGCGGCTCCGTTGCGCCGCAGCAACGTCGACACCGACCAGATCATCCCGGCCGTCTATCTGAAGCGGGTCACCCGGACCGGGTTCGAGGACGGGCTGTTCGCGGCCTGGCGCAACGATCCCGAGTTCGTCCTGAACCAGCCGGAGTACGACGGTGTCTCGGTGCTCGTGGCCGGTCCGGACTTCGGCACCGGGTCGTCGCGTGAGCACGCGGTCTGGGCGCTGCTCGACTACGGGTTCCGGGTCGTGGTGTCGTCACGGTTCGGCGACATCTTCCGGGGCAACTCGGGCAAGGCCGGACTGCTCGCCGCGTTGGTGGACCAGGACGTCGTGGAGCAGTTGTGGACCACGATCGAGGCCGACCCGGGGACCAAGATCACGGTCGACCTGGAGCACAAGACGATCTCGGCCGGGGACCTCGTGGCGCCGTTCGACATCGACGACTACACGCGCTACCGGCTGCTGAACGGTCTCGACGACGTCGGCATCACCTTGTCGCACGAGGCCGACATCGCCGCCTACGAAGCGACCCGGCCGAGCTTCAAGCCGGCCACTCTGCCCGCAAAGGCCTGACGCTGCAGAGTTATCGCCGCCGTAACGTGCAGGATCTCGGCGGCGATAACTCTGGTGTTACCCTTGCGTGGTTGTCAGCACAAGGCTTGCGAGATCTGGGAGGTGAGGCGCTCATGAGCAGCGATCCCTCCAGACATACCGATCTCGCTCGACCTTCGAGAGGCTGATATCTCCTTCTCTTGATGCGGCCCGCGTGCCGTGGGGTCGGGCAGACGTGTGCCCACAGACACCCGCACCACCGCATCTGGAGGACTCATGTCCGACCTGCGTACACGCACGCTTCGCGCGTTCAGCCGCACCCCGTCGATCCGGGCCGCCCGCCGTACCCTGCCGGACCGTCCCGTCGAGCAGCCGGTCCGCGACACCCCGAAGCCCAAGGGGCACAGCGTCGTCGACAGTGCGATCTACTGCGACGGCCGCCGGGTCGCGTCGCCGGAGTCGCTGGCCGAGACCTATCACGTCCTGCACAAGTCGCCGAAGAGCCTGGCCTGGATCGGCCTGTACCGGCCGGACCGGCGCGAGCTCGCCTCGCTGGCGCAGGAGTTCGACCTGCACGAGCTGGCCATCGAGGACGCCATCCAGGCCCATCAGCGGCCGAAGCTGGAGCGCTACGGCGACACGTTGTTCGTCGTCCTCAAGGCCGCCCGCTACCGGGACGCGACCGAGGAGGTCGAGTTCGGCGAGGTGCACGTGTTCGTCGGACCGGACTTCGTGGTGACGGTCCGGCATGCCGAGGCGCCCAACCTGGCCGCGGTACGGCGCCGGGTCGAACGTGATCCGGAGTTGCTCGAACGCGGCACCGAGGCGGTCCTCTACGCGATCATGGACAAGGTCGTGGACGGGTACGCGCCGGTGGTCGCCGGCCTGGAGAACGACATCGACGAGATCGAGACCGAGGTGTTCCGCGGCGATCCCAAGGTGTCGCGGCGCATCTACGAACTGTCCCGTGAGGTGATCGAGTTCCGGCGCGCGACCCGCCCACTGGTCGGCATGCTCGAGGCGCTGCGCGGTGGCTTCGAGAAGTACGGCGTCGACGAGGAACTGCAACGGTCCCTGCGCGACGTGGCCGATCACGTCACCGAGGTGGTGGAGAAGGTCGACGGGTTCCGCGAACTGCTGCGAGACATCCTGACCGTGAACGCGACGCTGGTGGCCCAGCAGCAGAACGAGGAGATGAAGAGCCTCGCGATCGCCAGCAGCGAGCAGAACGAAGAGGTGAAGCGGATCTCCGCGTGGGCGGCGATCCTGTTCGCCCCGACGCTGATCGGCACCGTCTACGGGATGAACTTCGACGTGATGCCGGAGCTGCACTGGCAGTACGGCTACCCGTTCGCGATCGGCCTGATGGCGTTGGTCTGCGGAGGTCTGCACCAGATCTTCAAGCGCCGCGGCTGGCTCTGAATGTTTGGTGCCTTCGGCGGGCACTGGTCTTCAGACACCCTTGAAGACCTTGGAGGCGGACCATGTGGTTGTTCCTGCGCCGGCGCCTGATCATGTGGGTGGTGCTGGCGATCGCCGTACCGTTGCTGGACTACCTGCTCGGCAAGGTAGCGGACGAGTTGCGTGCCAGGAAGGGCGACTCGGCCGTCACCCGAGGCCTCGACACGGCCCAGTCCGGGCTGCGAACATTACGCGGCAAGCGTCGCTGAGGTGGTCCCTGGATCGTCACTGTTGGGGACCGGCTCGTTGCTCTGAAGGGATTCCGAGGGCACTCGGAGAGCTCTGAAGGACCGATTCGGGCGAAATTGTGGCATGAATCGCCCAAAACAAGGCCGAATTGCCGCGTTGGTGTTTGTGAACGGCCGGTTGAGTCCATAACGTTCACGTGAGATCGAGCGCTGTGCTCGACGCCTAGTGTTCACGGAGGGAAGCAGTGAACAAGAGCCAGTTGGTCGAAGCGCTCGCAGTGCACTTCGACGGAAACCGCCGCCAGGCCCAGCACGCGTTGGAATCGGTGATCGACACCGTCCAGCGTGAGCTGACCAAGAAGGGTGGCAAGGTCGCGATCACCGGTTTCGGTGCCTTCGAGGCCATCGAGCGCGGCGCGCGCATCGTGCGCAACCCGCGGACCGGTGAGACCAAGCGCGCCAAGAAGACCACGGTTCCGAAGTTCCGCGCGGGTGCGGAGCTGAAGGCCGTTGTCTCCGGGGCGAAGAAGCTGCCGAAGCTGGTCGTGCCGAAGCCGGCCGCGTCCGCCACCAAGGCGGCTGCCCCGGCGAAGAAGGCCGCTCCGGCGAAGGCCGCCGCGACCAAGACCGCCGCCAAGAAGGCGCCGGCCAAGACCGCTGCCAAGAAGGCCACGGCCAAGAAGGCCCCGGCCAAGACCGTTGCCAAGAAGGCTCCGGCCAAGAAGGCTCCGGCGAAGGCCGTTGCCAAGAAGGCTCCGGCCAAGAAGGCCGCCGCCAAGAAGGCTCCGGCGAAGCGCGCTTCGTCTCGCTGACCTTCGAGCACTGCAGCACCGCAACACCAGCGAAGGCCGGTCACCCCACTCCAGGGGCGACCGGCCTTCGCCGTGGTGGCACAGTGCCGGGTGAGGTGAGGTGATGCCTTGAGCAACCTTCAGAGCTCGGTGATGAAGTCCACCTTGGTGACGGTCAGGCCGGCCCCGGAACCGCTGGTTTCCAGGCGAACCCGCTGGCCGACGCGCAGATGCCGCACCGGGGTGTCGGCGACCGCGTGCACGGTGAAGGGGAGTTCGATCCCGGTGTCGGTCAGCACCGCACCGGAGAAGGTCTCGGTGTCGTAGCGGCTCACGGTTCCCTGCATGCGCTCAACCGTAAGGCATTCAGCAGGCGAGACCCTCGGTCCCGGTGGCCGCGCCCAGCACCAGCGACATCACATCGGCCGTCGCCGGACCCACCCCGAGTTGTACGGCGTGGGCCAGATCGGCCGCGGTGTCGACGTCACGGCGTACCGAGTCGATACCGGTCAGCTCGATCGGAATCGCCCCCGATACTTGGTGGGCTAGTGCGGAACCCACGCCGAAGCGGGGATCCAGCGTGATTCCCGGCGCCGCCGCGAGCAACGTCGTACCGGTCCCAGGCAGGTCGACCACGAACGATCGCGGCGCGACACAAGCAGCCAGTACGGCGGTCAGCTCGGCCGGTCGCAGTGCCGGCAGGTCTGCGGAGAGAGCAACGATTCCGTTGTCCGGGAACTCGGCAGCGGCGACTGTGGCGCCATGCAGCAAGGCTTCGTTGAGCCCCGCGGCCGGGAGGTCCGGCACCACCCGGGCACCCACCGCGGTGACGTCCGCGGCGACGACCGGGTCGTCGGTGACGACCAGGACGGCGCGGACCAGGGGAGAGGCGAGGGCGGCCGCAGTAGTGTCGACAGCGAAGGCGCGGGCGAGCTCCGGACGGTGCTGCGGGTAGGCCGCAGCGAGTCGGCTCTTCGCGATCGCCGTACGCTTCACCGGGATCGCCAGGGTCCAGGAAGCGACCTGTAGGTCTGCCATCAGGCAGGATTCTCCCATGACGGATGGCAGTGACGAGCACCAGGAGGCAGCAGTGGACGGCCGGCCCAGTGAGACGCCGGATCCCCGGCCGCGCCGGGGCTTCTGGTTCGGCTTGGTGGTCGCGCTGGTCAAACCGTTCCTGCTGGTCTTCACCAAGCCGGAGTTCACCGGCCGGGAGAACCTGCCGCGATCAGGTGGTGTCGTGTTCACGCCGAACCATCTGTCCCACTTCGACCCGCTGGTGCTCGGGTTCTTCATCTGGGAGTGCCGCCGGATCCCGCGGTTCCTGGGTAAGGCGTCGGTGTTCAAGATCCCGGTGGTCGGCCGGATCATCTCCAGTGCCGGACAGATCCCGGTGTACCGCGACTCCAGCCAGGCCGCCGACGCCTTCCGCGACGCCGTCGCCGCGGTCGAGCGCGGTGAGTGCGTCGGCGTTTACCCGGAGGGCACGATCACGCGGGATCCGGAGCTGTGGCCAATGACCGGCAAGACCGGCGCGGCCCGGATCGCGTTGATGACCGGCTGCCCGGTGATCCCGATCGCCAACTGGGGCGCGCAGGAGATCTTCGCCTCGTACACCGGCAAGCTGCGGATCCGGTTGCTGCCCCGCAAGACCCTCAAGGTGCGAGCCGGCCGTCCGGTCGACCTGAGCGCCTTCGAGGGCAAGCCGATCACCAACCAGCTGTTGCACGAGGCAACCGAGGTGATCATGCGCGCGATCGCGGAAACACTCGGCGAGCTGCGTGGCGAGGACCCGCCCAAGGAACTGTTCGACCCGCGCAAGGCCCGGGAGGCCCCATGACCGTGCATATTGCCGCGCTGCCGCGCGGCGGGTCATGGGGCTGTGGCTCCCGGCCTTCCCTCGTCGCTCTAGTCGCTTCGCTCCCTCCACTCCTCAGTCCAGGCCGGGAGGCCCCATGACCAAAGTTGCAGTATTCGGAGCCGGATCGTGGGGTACGGCGTTTGCCACGGTGCTGGCGAACGCGGGCAACCAGGTGTCGATCTGGGGCCGGCGTGAGTCGCTGTGTGAGGCGATCAACACCCGGCACGAGAACCCCGACTACCTTCCCGGGCTGCGCCTGCCGGACGCGATCACCGCGACCCATGATCCGGCCGCGGCAGCGGCCGGCGCGGAAGCCGTCGTCCTGGCGGTGCCGAGTCAGTCGCTGCGCGACAACCTGAAGGACTGGGCCGGCGTGCTGCCGAACGCCGTACCGCTGGTCAGCCTGATGAAGGGTGTCGAGGTCGGTACGACGAAGCGGATGAGCGAGGTGATCGCGGAGCTCACCGGCGCCGGGCCGGAGCGGATCGCGGTCGTGTCGGGTCCGAACCTGGCCCGCGAGATCGCCGAAGGACAGCCGGCCGCGTCGGTGGTCGCCTGTGCCGACGAGGGGACCGCGACCCGGCTGCAGAAGCTGTGCCACTCGCCGACGTTCCGCCCGTACACGAACAACGACGTGATCGGCTGTGAGCTCGGCGGCGCGACGAAGAACGTGATCGCGCTGGCCGTCGGGATGGCGGTCGGCCTCGGTTTCGGCGACAACGCCCGGGCATCGGTGATCACCCGCGGCCTGGTGGAAACCGCTCGACTGGGTACGGCCCTCGGCGCGCAGGAGCACACGTTCTCGGGCCTGGCCGGCCTGGGCGATCTGGTCGCGACCTGCTCGTCGCCGTTGTCCCGCAACCGGACCTTCGGCGAGAAGCTCGGTCAGGGCATGACGGTCGCCGACATCGCCGGCGGCACCCGCCAGGTGGCCGAGGGCGTGAAGTCCTGCGCGTCGATCACCGAGCTCGCCCACCACCACGACGTCGAGATGCCGATCGTCGAACACGTCACCAGGGTCGTGGCCGGCGAGATGACACCCAAGGACATGCTGTTCAGCCTGGTTTCCCGGTCGGCGAAGTCGGAGCGCTGGGGATGATCCCGGAAGTCTTCGCCCGGTCCACGATCGACCGCGAGGGCGAGGCAGGTGCGGCCTGGCTGTCCGAGCTGCCCCAGATCGTCGAGGATTTGCTGGCGCGGTGGGGATGCACGCTCGACGGTGATGTCGCGCATGGTCAGGTCGGTGTGATCGTGCCGGTCCGGCGTACCTCCGGAGCCGCGGTGCTCAAGGTGTCGTTCCCGCATCCCGGCAACGTGAACGAGCCAGACGCGTTCGCTGCGTGGGGTGGGCGCGGTGCCGTCCTGCTGTACGAGCGCGACGACGAGCGGTTCGCCATGCTGCTCGAACGAGTGCAACCCTCCACTCTGGGCGAGCTCGGTGACGGCGACGAGATCGCCGCCGTCGCGGGACAGCTGAGTCGCCGGCTGTCGATCCCGGGGCCCGCTGGGCTTCCGCGACTGGCGGACCAGGCCGACGGCTGGGCCGAGGAGTTGCGCCGGGGAATCGCCGACTTTCCCGGCGCGTTGCCCGTCGCGGTGGTGGACGCCGCGCTGGCGGTTGTCGACGAGCTCGGCCGGAAACAGCCGGACCTTCTCGTGCACGGCGACTTTCATCCCCGCAACATCCTCCGCGGCGAGCGCGAACCGTGGCTGGCCGTCGATCCCAAGGGCTACGTCGGAGATCCGGCGTACGACGGCGCGACGTTACTCAAGCCTCGTGCCTTGGCGCTGATCGAGTCCGAGGACCTGATGAAGGCGCTACGCCACGAGCTGGATGTGTTCGCCGAGGCCGCGGAGCTGGATCGCGAGCGGGTCCGCAGGTGGGCGCACTTCCAGGCCGTGCAGGCGGCCTTCCACGGCCGGCGCAATGGTTTCGGACGGGCGCGCGGTGGGCCGTACCTCAACCGGCTGATCGGGCTGGTGGATCAGCTGGCCATCAGCTGGTGCTGAAGGACGAGGGTCGCGGCGCCGCGGAGCGCGGCGTCCTGGCCCGATCGTGACGTGACCACCCGAAGGTCGGTGGTGGCCAGGGGCAACGATCTGGCATAGATCGCTTCCCGGATCCCGGCCAGCAGGCTGTCGCCGGCCTGGGAGAGTGAGCCGCCCACGACGATGACCGAGGGATTGAGCAGGCTGACGCAGGCGGCCAGCACGGTGCCGATCTCCCGGCCCGCTTGGCGAACCGCTGTGGTCGCGACTGTGTTGCCCGCGCGGACGAGATCGACGATGTCCTGGCTCTGGGCGACGCCCAGCTGTTTCGCGATCGCCGCGGCCGATGCGATTGCCTCCAGGCAGCCCGTGTTCCCGCAGCGACAGACCTCGGTGTGACCCGGTGCCTGGACGTGGCCGATGTCCCCGGCCGCGCCCTGTGCGCCGCGGTGGAGCCGGCCGCCGCTGATCACGCCCGCACCGATCCCGGTCGCGACTTTCACGAACAGCAGGTGCTCGACGTCGGCGTACTCGGTCGCATGCTCGCCGAGCGCCATGATGTTCACGTCGTTGTCGACCAGCACCGGTCCGGTGAGCTCACGGCTCAGTCGTCCGACCACGTCGTACGAATCCCAGCCCGGCATGATCGGCGGATGGTTGGGGCGACCGGTGCTGTGCTCGACGGGTCCCGGTAGTCCAACGCCGGTGCCGGCGAGGTCGTCGACCTCTCGGCCCGCCTTCTTCAGCAACGAACGTCCGGTGCGAACCACGGTTTTGAGGACGGTCTCGGGCCCTTCCGCGATGTTCAACGCCGTTGTGGACCGATCGAGGATCGTGCCGGCCAGATCGGTGAGCGCGACGGACAGATGCGTCGCGCCGACGTCCGCGGCCAGGATCAGCCGCGCGGCCGGGTTGAACCGGAAGCGGGCCGGCGGCCGTCCACCGGTCGACGCCGCTTCACCCGACGGTACGACGAGACCGGACGCGACCAGCTCCTCGATCCGGCCGGTCACCGTGGATCGGGCCAGTCCGCTGAGGTCGATGAGCTCGGCCCGGGTCCGCGGCTGTCCGTCCAGCAGCAGTCGCAGCACCGCGCCGGTTCCCGCAGTACCGAGATCACTCATAGGCCGGACTTCCGTCGGAGGGACGCTGGACTTTTGCTTGACAGGGTTCAAAAGTCTCACATAGCGTCCTTCAGCGTGTCCACCAGTGCGCGCAAGCTCCGGGTCGGGATCGTCGGCGGCGGTTTCATGGGCCGCGTCCACGGCAGGTCCGCGCTGGTCGCGGGCGCCCAGGTGGTCGGCGCGATCGGTTCGTCGCCGGACCGTGCGGGGGCCGCAGCCGAGGCCACCGGAGCCGAGCGTGGCTTCGCGGACCTCGACGAACTGCTTGCCGCCGACCTCGACGTGGTCCACGTCTGTACGCCGAACAACACGCACCTCCCGGTGACGCTCAGGGCGCTGGAAGCCGGCAAGCACGTGATCTGCGAGAAACCGCTCGCCACCTCGGTCCAGGACGCGGCCGGGCTGCACGCTGCCGCCCTGGAGGCTTCGCTGGTCGGAACGGTGCCGTTCGTCTACCGCTACCACCCGATGGTCCGCGAACTGCGGACCCGGATTGCCGAAGGCGAAGCCGGCCTGATCACCAGCCTGCACGGGTCCTACCTGCAGGACTGGCTGGCCGGTGCGGACGATCAGAACTGGCGCGTCGACGACGAGGCCGGCGGTCCCTCCCGGACGTTCGCCGACATCGGATCGCACTGGTGCGACCTGATGGAGTTCGTCACCGGCGACCGGATCGCCGCGATCAGCGCACAGACCCGGACGATCCGCGGTCAGCGTGGCGGTGTCGACGTACGCACCGAGGATCTGGCCACTGCCCAGTTCCGGACCGAGGCCGGTGTCGTCGGCACGATCGTGGTCAGCCAGGTCGCGGCCGGCCGGAAGAACCGGTTGTACCTGGAGGTCTCCGGCACCGAGTCGAGTTTCGGCTTCGACCAGGAGGATCCGGATCGCCTGTGGGCCGGCCGTCGTACCGAGAGCCGGCTCCTCACCCGCGATCCCGAGACACTGAGCCCGCCCGCTGCCCGGGTGAACCGGTTGCCGGCCGGGCATGCGCAGGGGTACCAGGACGCCTTCGACAGCTTCGTCGGCGACAGCTATGCCGCCGTACTGGGTGACCGCCCGGACGGACTACCCGATTTCGCCGCCGGTGCGCGGTCCGCCCGGCTGGTCGACGCCGTACTGCGTTCGGCCGCCGCGGACAGTGCCTGGATCACCGTCGAGAACTCCTAGGAGCCAGCCAGATGCCACGTCCGATCACGTTGTTCACGGGCCAGTGGGCCGACCTGCCGTTCGAGGAGGTGTGCAGCCTCGCCTCGAAGTGGGGCTACGACGGTGTCGAGATCGCCTGCTCGGGTGACCACTTCGACGTCCAGCAGGCGGTCGAGGACGACTCCTACGTCCAGGGCCGGCACGACATCCTGGCGAAGTACAACCTGAAGGTCTTCGCGATCTCGAACCACCTGGTCGGCCAGGCCGTCTGCGACGACCCGATCGACTTCCGGCACCAGGCGATCGTGCCGTCCCGGGTGTGGGGCGACGGCGATCCGGAAGGCGTCCGGCAGCGGGCCGCCGAGGACCTGAAGAACACCGCGCGCGCCGCGGCCAAGCTGGGTGTGAACACCGTGATCGGCTTCACCGGGTCGTCGATCTGGCAGTACGTCGCGATGTTCCCGCCGGTGCCGGCCGAGCGGATCGCGGCCGGGTACCAGGACTTCGCGGACCGGTGGAGCCCGATCCTCGACGTGTTCGACGAGGTCGGCGTCCGGTTCGCGCACGAGGTGCACCCGTCCGAGATCGCCTACGACTACTGGACCACCAAGCTCACCCTGGAGGCGATCGGTCACCGCGAGGCGTTCGGGCTGAACTGGGACCCGAGCCACATGGTCTGGCAGGACATCGACCCGGTCGCGTTCCTGTGGGACTTCAAGGACCGGATCTACCACGTCGACTGCAAGGACACCCGGATGCGGGTGGGTGGCGGCCGCAACGGCCGTCTCGGCTCGCACCTGCCCTGGGGTGACCCACGCCGCGGCTGGGACTTCTACTCGACCGGCCACGGTGACGTGAAGTGGGAGGACTGCTTCCGCGTCCTCAATGCCATCGGGTACGACGGCCCGATCTCGGTCGAGTGGGAAGACGCCGGGATGGAGCGTACGGTCGGTGCGGCCGAGGCCGTCAACGTCATCCGCGCCCTGGCCTTCGACCAGCCCGAAGCGTCCTTCGACGCCGCCTTCGCCACGGACAAGTAGCCTCAGCTCATCCCCACCTGTTGACGATCTGGCTCGATGAGGGCGATGACGCGCTCCTCGTCGCGTGGGTACGGACCGCCGGTGTACTTCGTGCAGATCCGGTCGACGATCTTCCAGGCCTCATCGCCCTCGAGCCACTCGACGACGCGGCCGCGAACGATGATCGGCTCGAACGGGTTGCCCGCGGGCGTCAGCGAGAGGGCAACCCGCGGGTCCCGCCGCAGGTTGCGGGCCTTGCGTGAGTCCGGGCCGGTGAGGAACGCGATCTGCTCGCCGACCGGCATGACCCACAGCGGAACGGAGTGCGGAGCGCCGTCGGGGAGAACGGTGGCGAGGTGGGCGACCGCGGTGCTGTCGAGCACACGGCGTACGTCGGGGTTCAGCATGGCAATCTCCTAGCGGGGACGAGGATCATCGCTGGACCTCGTAGTGGAGGTGGGTGACGCCTGGGGCAGCCACCACGTCGACGATGCGCAGCCGGATGTGGTCGGGCAACTCCTGGAAGAAGGGCCGGCCGGCGCCGAGCAGGACCGGAACCTGATGCAGCATGAACTCGTCGAGCAGGCCCGCCTTCAGGGCCTCGGTCACGACACCGCCGCCCATGAGCCCGACGTCCTTGCCCCGGGCCGCCTTCTTGTGCGCCCGGCGAGGATGGCGCCGACGCGACCGGCGGCGGCGTCGAACACGCGGGCACTCGGCTCGCTGAGCTTGAACCCGTCGAACACCTGGCTGGGGACGTCGCCGTTGAAGTACCAGTCGAAGAGCATCGAGGCGTCGCCGAGGCCTCGGCCGGGACCTGGGTCGCGACCGGTGAGGTACCCGTCGACCGAGACTGTCAGTGCGGCGAAGACCTTGCTCATCGAGGTGCTTCCCTTCTGAGTTCCTTCAGGAGACTCCATGACCGTACCAGTTGGCGTTCCGTAAGGAAACCCCAATTGCTAGACTGCCTGCATGCAACGGACGAACTTCGGCGAGATGGTCTGCTCGATCGCACGCACGCTCGACGTGATCGGGGAGCCGTGGTCCCCGCTGATCCTGCGCGACGTCTGGGTCGGGATGACCCGGTTCGACCAGCTGCAGTCCGATCTCGGGATCTCGCGCAAGGTGCTGACCGAGCGCCTCAACTACCTCGTCGACCAGGGCGTGCTTGAGCGCCGCCCGTACGACAACCGCCCGCGGTACGAGTACCACCTGACGACGAAGGGCGCCGAGCTCGTCGACATGCTCATGGTGATGGCCGGCTGGGGCGACAAATGGCTGGCCGGCGAGGCCGGACCTCCAGTCCTCTACCGCCACCACGCCTGCGGCGAGATCGCCCGCGTCGACCTCCACTGCACCCACTGCGACAAACCCATGCACGCCCGCGACGTCGAGGTCCTCCCCGGCCCCGGCAGCATGGCCCAGCTTGACTAGGTCGTTGCCATTTCGGTGGTTCGTTGGTTGGTGCTGATCGCGGTGGTGCGTGGGCGTAGGCCGAACCAGACCAGGGCCACGCTGGCCAGCGTCAGAGCCGCATCCACTGACAGGGCAAGATGCATGCCGGCGAGCTGCGTAGCCTGTGTGGCCGCGATCGCCGCGAGGACCGGCGTACCAACAGTGCCGGCGACCTCCTGAGTCATCGAGGTCAGCCCTTCCGGACCCAGACCGACGCCTGTTGGTTGCGTCAAAGGTTGCGCCCGGGCTTACTTCGGGGGAGAGGGTTTCTCAGCTGACTCGTGAGCGGGTGCGCGTGCCCAGAACCGGTGCGAAAATCGCCAGGCCGGTCGCCAGCACGGTCACCACCAGGAACGACATCGTCAGGCTGCTCGCCTGCGCGATTCCGCCGATGATCGACGGGGCCACCAGGCCGGAGGCGTAGGTGATCGTCGCGACGCCCGCGATGGCATGGCTCGCGTTGGCGCCCGTGTGACCGGCCGCGGCGAACGCGAGCGGTACGGCGACCGCAATCCCGATCCCGATCAGTCCGAATCCCGCCATCGCGAGCACCGGATGCGGTGCAACCACGACCAGTACGCCGCCCGCGGTCGCGATCACCCCGCTCCAGCGCACAGTCCGTACGGCGCCGATGCGGTCGATCACCGCATCACCGGTGATCCGCGCGATCGCCATCGTCAACGTGAAGCCCGTGGTCGCCCCGGCCGCCACACCGGCAGAGCTGTCGAGGACGTCGCGCAGATACACGGCCGACCAGTCCAGACTGGCCCCCTCCGCGAACACAGCGCAGAACCCGACCGCCCCGATCAGCAACGCCGACCGCGGCGGCAACGCGAACCTCGCCGGCGGCTCCTCGTCGTCCGAAGGGTGCACATTGAGCACGAACTGACACACCACGACCCCGATGACGGTCAGTACGGCGGCCGCCAGCGCGTGATGGATCTGCGCACTCAACTCGGCATGCGCGGCCACGGTGCCGGCCGCCGACCCGATCAGTGCACCGACACTCCACAGGCCATGCAGTCCGGACATGATCGACTTGTCCAGCCGGTGCTCCACCTCGACACCGAGCGCGTTCATCGCGACATCGGCCATCCCCGCTGTGCCGCCGTACACGAGCAAGGACGCGCACAGCGTGAGCAGGTTGGGGGAGAGGGACGGCAGGACCAGTGCGAGCGTCCAGAGGGCGAGCAGGCCGCGGAGTGCGTTCCGGGTGCCGAAGGCGTGGCTGATGCGGGCCGCGAGCGGCATCATCAGCGCCGCGCCGAGCGCCGGGAACGCGAGCGCCAGCCCGAGCTGGCCGGCGGACACCCCGGAGTGTTCCTGGATCCAGGGCACCCGGGTGGCGAACGAGCCTGTCACCGCGCCGTGCACACAGAAGACCGCCGCTACCGCATACCTCGACCGCTGGACAAGGTCAGCCACAGGCAAACACTCTCTTTGTTTGATCGAACATTTGGATGGTAGATTTCTGCGCGTGAGGAGTGCAGAACGGCACCAAGTGATCGTAGAACGACTGCGTAGAGCTGACCGAGTCTCCGTCCACGAACTGGTCGAGATCACCGAGGCATCGGATATGACGGTCCGCCGCGATCTCGACTTCCTGGCCGCCCAGGGCGTGCTCAAGCGGGTCCACGGCGGAGCTGTGTCCGCGATGCCGTCGGGGGTCGAGCCGCCGTACTCGCTGCGCGCCCAAGCGGCCGTCGCCGCCAAGCGCGCCATCGCCGCGGCCGCCGTCGAGCACATCCGCGATGGCGAGACCATCGTCCTCGACAGCGGTACGACGGCTCTCGAGGTGGCCAAGCTGCTCCACGACCGCGCGGTCACCGTCATGCCGCTCTCGCTGCACGTCGCGCAGGAGCTGGCCGAGGCGCCGCGGATCCGGCTGCTGATGCCCGGCGGCGAAGCGCGCAAAGGCGAGCTGGCCCTGGTCGGTCCGCTCACCGTCGCGTCGCTGCGGGCGCTGCGCTTCGACCTCGCCGTACTCAGTCCCTGTGCCTTCAGTCTCGACGCCGGCCTGACCGCGTTCGACCTGGGCGACGCCGAGGTCAAGCAGGCGGCGCTCGACGTCGCCACCCGGTCGATGGTGCTTGCCGACGGCGCCAAATGGGACCGTGCCGCGCTCGCCTACGTGTGCCCGGCCGACCGCCCCGACCTGATCATCACCGACCCGACCGCCCCGGAGGATCAACGCACCATGCTTGCCCAACGTGGAGTGCTGATTGAGGTGACCTCTTGACCGTACTTTTGGCCGGGCCTCCGGCGCCGGCTCGGTCATGGGCCTTGACTCCCGGCCTTCCCTCGTCGCTCCAGTCCGGGAGGCCCATGACCGGGCTCCCTGCGCTCATCAGTCCAGGGCGGGAGGCCCCATGACCGCGAGCGATCTGCGTCCGCAGACCGCACCGCCCCGAGCCGCCCGCATCGCCACCTGGACCTACTTCGGCCTCAACGGTTTCGCTGTCGGCATGTGGGTCGTCCACATTCCCAGCATCGAGCACGCCACTGGGATCACCCACAGCACCCTCGGCCTGCTGCTGCTCGCGCTGGGCGGCGCCGCCTTCCTCGGCATGCAGGTCGCCGGCCCGCTCGTCGACCGCCTCGGCCAACGCCGCCTGGTGCCTTCCGCCGGCATCCTTCTCGGCATCGCCCTGCCCTGGCCCGGCCTCGCACAGAACTGGTGGACTCTCGGCCTCGCGTTGATGATGCTCGGGTTCGCCAACGGCTCGATCGACGTCGGGATGAATGCCCAGGCCGTCGTGGTCGAACGCGGCTACCCGCGCCCGATCATGGCCGCCTTCCACGCGATGTGGTCGATCGGCGGCGCCTTCGCCGCACTGATCGGAGCCGCCACGCTGCGAATCGGCGTACCGACAGGGGTAACTCTCGGTCTGGCGGGCGCGGTGTGTGTCGTCGTCTCCTTGGCCGTGAGCCGATTCTTGATCGAGGCAACGACCGAGGAGCACGAGGAGCAGGAGGAGCGCGCGAAGCCGCCGGCGAAGCTGGTGTGGGCGCTCGGCGGCCTCGCGTTCGGCCTGATGCTCGCGGAGGGGGTCGCCAACGACTGGGCCGCCCTGCACTTCCGCGACGTCCTCGGTACGTCGGTCAGTACGGCGGCCTACGCGTATGGCGCCTTCGCCGTGGCGATGACTGTCGGACGCTTCCTCACCGACCGGGTCGCGGCCGTCGTCGGCCCGGCCGCGATCGTCCGCTACGGCGCCGCGATGGCCGCGGTCGGTCTCACCATCGTGATCGTCGTACCGTGGGTGCCGGTCGCGTTGTTCGGCTGGGCGTTGTTCGGTCTCGGGCTGGCCGGCGGGGTACCGCAGTTGTTCACCGCCGCCGGCAACCTCGACCCGCGCGCGGCCGGCGCCCTGATGGCCCGCGTCGTCGGGCTCGGGTACGTCGGTCTGCTGGCCGGCCCGGCGTTGATCGGCGGACTCGCGCACTGGATGCCGCTGAACATCGCGTTCATCCTGCCGGTCGTGCTGTGTGTGCTGACGTTCCTCGGCGGGCCAGTGCTCAAGTCGCGGTCTTGAGCGCCTGCTCCAGGTCGGCCCACAGGTCGTCGGGGTGCTCGATCCCGACGGCCAGCCGGATCAGGTCCTCCGGGATGGTCGGTACCTCGATCGGCCAGCGGCGACGGCGTTCCAGCATCGACTCGACTCCGCCGAGGCTGGTTGCGTGGACCCAGAGCGCCGTACTCTCGCAGACCCGCTGAGCACCTTCGGCGTCACCCCCGAGCTCGAACGACAGGATCGCGCCGTACCCGGACATCTGCGCGGCGGCCCGTGCGTGGCCCGGATCGTCGGGGAGGCCCGGGTACCGCACGCGGCTGACGCGCGGGTGCTGTCGGAGGCGCTCGGCCAGGAACGCGGCGTTCGATTGGGCCCGCTCCAGCCGGAGGGCGAGCGTTCGCAGCCCTCTCAGCGCCAGCCACGCCTCCATGGGTCCGGGGATCGCGCCGAGGCTGCGGCGGCGGAGTTCGATCGCGTTCCATAGGTCGTCGTCGGCGGTGACGACCGCACCGAGGACGACATCGGAGTGACCCGCGATGAACTTCGTTGCCGAGTGCATCACGATGTCGGCGCCGAGCTTGAGCGGCTGCTGAAGCAGGGGCGTGGCGAAGGTGTTGTCGACGACTACGGTCGCACCCGCCTCGCGGCCCGCCGCGGAGATGGCCGGCAGGTCGGCGACCTCCATGGCCGGGTTGGTCGGCGACTCGATCCACAACATGTCCGCTTGATCGACCGCTTGCGTGACCGCGTCGGTGTCCGCGATGTTCACCCTCTGGACGGTCAATCGCCCGGCCGTCGCCTGCTGATCGAGCAGCGCGAGTACGCCGGAATACGCGTGCTGCGGCGCGACGACCCGGCCCCCGACCGGCACCAGGTCGGCGATCGCCGCCACCGCCGCCATCCCGGAAGCGAAGGTCAGGCCCCGGCCGCCCTCGAGCTGCCCCAGTGTCTGCTCGAGCGCTGTCCAGGCGTCGTTGCCGAAACGCCCGTATCCACGATCGCCGCCGGCGACGTACGTCGAGCTGAACACGGGTGACTCGTTGACCGGTGCGTTCGGCACCCGCTCGGGGCGGCCCGCATGCACGACGACGGTGGAAGGATCGAGATCAGGCGACATACCAGGAATTCTCCCGGCAACGCCTCACGCCGACCCGCCCGGGCCCCCGCGCCAGGTAGGTCCCGAGAGCCGCGCGACCCTCTTCAGCTGCCGGGGACTCCTGCGGTGGGGAGTGGGATGCCGCCGCCGCGGAGGAGTGTCATGGCTCGGCGGGCGAGTTCCTTCACCTCGGCACCGTCGGGGTTCTCGACCCAGCTCCGGACCACCGTCTCGATGATGTTCATCGCGATTCCGGCGGCCAGGGCGGCGGTGAACTCGGCGTCCTGCGGATCGTCGCCGGCCAGGCGCCGTACGAGCTCATCGGTCAGTTCGTTGCGGAAGCGCCAGGTCATCTCGTTGAGATGAGCGCTCACCGACGCCGTCTGAGCGGCCAGGTCGAACACCGCGCGGACCCGGACCGGATTGCCGTCGAGCTGCTCCAGCACCCGCTCGATCACCGACTGCAGGCCGTCCGGCAGCTCCACCTCGGGCTGCTCGCGGAACCAGGCGACCGCGCCCAGCAGGCAATCCTCGACGAACTCCAGGACGAGCGTCTCCTTGGTCGGGAAGTACCGGTACAGCGTGCTCGGGCCGACTTCGGCGGCCGCGGCGATCTGCTCCACCGTGGTTCGGCCGAAGCCGTGGTCGGTGAACAGCTCGAAGGCCTTGTCCGCGATCAGCCGGCGGGTCCGCTCCCGCTTCAGTTCGCGCAGTCCCATCTCCACCTCCGCGGGCAGAGTACCGGTTCCGGCGTGTCACGGTAGATTCTGCCATACGGTAGTCACTGCCAAAATCTGGCCGAAGGGATTCCCGCGTGACCTTCCCGATGACGCGACCGTCCGGCTGTCCGTTCGACCCAGCTCGTGAGTACGCCGATTTCCGCCGTACCGACTCGACCGGCGCATCCCGACGCTGCGACTGGCCGTCCCGTTCGAGGATCCGGTTCAAGGACAACACCCTCGTGTACGGCGTGACCGCCCTGCCCGTCACCGGGGAGTGATCGCTACGGACCGCGATCTGAAGAGCTCTTAACCGAACCCAGGTCGGAACCTGATCGCAAGGCCGCTACAGTCGAGCCGGTGAGTGAGCACTCGAGGGAAGAACAACGCAAGCCCCGCGTCGCCGTGGTGTTCGGCGGCCGGTCGAGCGAGCACGCCATCTCCTGCGTGACCGCGGCCAACGTGCTGCAGGCGATCGACCGGGACAAGTACGACGTGGTCCCGATCGGCATCAGCACCAGCGGCCACTGGGTGCTGGAGAGCGGCGACCCGGAGCGACTGTCGATCACCGACGGCAAGCTTCCGGAGGTCGACGTGACCGCGCTGCCGGTGCTGTTCGGCGCGAACCGCGAGCTCGTGGTGAGCGAACCGGACCAGGTACCGAGCACGCTCGGCGAGGTCGACGTGGTCTTCCCACTCCTGCACGGCCCGTGGGGCGAGGACGGCACCATCCAGGGCCTGCTCGAGATGTCCGACATCCGGTACGTCGGCTCAGGCGTACTGGCCAGCGCGGTCGGCATGGACAAGCACTACATGAAGGTCGTCTTCCAGGCGGCCGGCCTCGAGGTCACGCCGTACGTCGTGATCCGCGACCGTGACTGGACCCGCGACCCCGCCGCCTGCCGCGAGGCGGTCGACGCGCTCGGCTACCCGGTCTTCGTGAAGCCGTGCCGCGGCGGATCGAGCCTCGGCATCAGCAAGGTCAACAACCTGGCCGAGCTCGACGCCGCGGTCACCGAGGCGCGTGCCCACGACCCGAAGGTGATCGTCGAGGCGTCCGCGAAGAGCCCACGCGAGATCGAGGTCGGCGTCCTCGGTGGCCTGGACGGCGGGCCGGCCGAGGTCAGCGTCTGCGGTGAGATCGCGGTCTCCGGCGGCGGGCACGACTTCTACGACTTCGAGACCAAGTACCTGCCCGAAGGCGAGGAGTACACCGCCCTCTCGGTCCCGGCCGACCTCCCCGACGAGATCGCGGCCGACATCCGCGCCAAGGCAGCCACGGCCTTCGACGCCATAGAGGGCGAGGGCCTGGCCCGCGTCGACTTCTTCCTCGACGCCGACGGCCGGGTCGTCATCAACGAGATCAACACCATGCCCGGGTTCACCCCCACCAGCATGTTCCCCCGCCTGTGGGCCGCCACCGGCGTCGACTACCCGGCCCTGGTAGACCGTCTCCTTTCCCTTGCCCTGACCCGCCGCACCGGCCTCCGCTAACCACTCCCGCCCCACCCACCCAGCCTGCCCAGATGGGTAGACGGGTGGGGCCGGGCGGTCATAGGCGGCTCGCCCGCTCGCGGAGGTACCGCTGCTGCGGCAGACTCGTCGTCCTCCCCGCAGCCTCCTCGTACGCCGCCCGCGCACCCACCGCATCACCGGAGATCTCCAGCAGATGCGCTCGCACCGCCGGCAACCGGTGGTCCGAGGCGATCCGCTCGTCGTCCTCGATCGTGCCGAGCAACTTCAGCCCTTCGTCAGCGCCACGCGCCATCGCCACCGCGACCACCTGATTCAGCGCGACCATCGGGTTGTCGACCAGTTGCAGCAGTACGTCGTACAACGCAACGATCTGCGCCCAGTCGGTCTCCTCCGCGGACGGCGCCTCATCGTGCACGGCAGCGATCGCCGCCTGGAGCTGATAAGGCCCGACCGGCCCTCGCGGCAACGTCGCCGTGATCAGCTCAACTCCTTCCTGGATCAACTCTGGTATCCACAACGACCGATCCTGCTCATGCATCGGAACCAACTCACCCAAGGGACCGGTCCGGGCCGGCCGCCGAGCGTCCGTCAGCAGCATCAACGCGAGCAATCCGGCGACCTCGCTGTCGTCCGGGAGCAGCCGATGCAGCATCCGCGCCAGCCGGATCCCCTCCGCCGCCAACTCGACCCGCTGCAGACTCGGCCCCGTCGTACTCGTGTAGCCCTCGTTGAAGATCAGGTACACGACCTTCAGCACCGCGCCCAGCCGCTCGTCCCGATCCGCCGGCAGCGCGAACCGAGCCCCACTGTCCTTCACACTCGCCTTGGCCCGGCTGATCCGCCGTGTCATCGTCGCCTCCGGCACCAGGAACGCCCGCGCGATCTCCGCTGTGGTGAGACCGCCGACCGCCCGTAGCGTCAACGCGATCTGCGACGCCGGCGACAGCGACGGGTGGCAACACATGAACAGCAGGATCAGCGTGTCGTCGGTGTCCGCGATCGGCTCACTCGGCACCGTCGTCCACTGCGCCACCCGGTCCTCGCGCCGCTGACGGGCCTGCTCACGACGGAGCAGATCCGTCAACCGGCGCGAAGCCACCGTGATCAACCACCCTCGCGGACTGTCCGGAACCCCATCCACGGGCCACTGCTGCGCCGCGGCCAGCAGGGCCTCCTGCACCGCGTCCTCCGCGGTGTCGAAGTGCCCGTACCGCCGCACCACCGCCCCGAGCACCTGAGGCGTCAGTTCCCGCAGCAGATCCTCGAGAGGCGCGGTCATGACCGGTCAGTCCAGGATCTCGCCGCGACCCTCGATCACCGGCCGGATGTCGGCGTACGCGGTCGCTCGAACGAACTCAGGCGCGGGCGTGTCGGCCAGCCGGGCGGCGATCTCGGTCGCCCGGTCGAACGACTCGCACTCGACGATCCAGTAACCGGCCAGCACTTCTTGTGTCTCGGCGTACGGCCCGTCCGTCACCACCGCGGCGCCGTCCTTCGAACCCAGCCGTCTGGTCAGCACCGGCGCCGCGAGCCCGCGCGTCTCCACCAGTTCCCCGGACTCGATCAGGTCGTTGTTGAACTTCTCCATGAACGCGCCCATCGCCGCGAAGTCCTCGGCGGTCCAGGCCGGCTTGCCGGTGTCCTTGCCCGCCATCCCGTCGTAGTCCTGCTGCGACGCGTACGTGAGGATCATGTACTTCATCGGAATCTCCCGTCGTCCCGGGCACCACCGCGGTGCCTCTCGCCTGGTACGTCGCCCCCGCCGGATCGAACCGGACACCGCCGACGAACATTTTTCGGTTTCGGCTGGAGTATGCCGTTGTCAGATGCAGGGAGTGATGAGTTTGTTGTACCTGTGGACAGCGTCGGAAACGTCGGTCAGGGCGTTCGCTTCCGGAGCGTATTTCGACGGAACGGCGACCTCGAAGTACACCTGGCGGCCGATCGTGGTGAAGATGACGCCGTTCTCCACTTCCTTGGCGAACCAGCCGACGCCGTTCACCTCGAAGCACTGCGACTGCGCCTCGGCCATCCCGGCCGGCTGCGCTACCCCGCAGGTGACCTCGATCGGCGGATCGCCGTACGCCGCGGTGAGCGGACTGACCGGCTCGGTCTCACGCCGCTCGGCGTCCAGCACCTTGTCGGGCAGCGCTTTCACCAGCGGATCACAGGCGGCCGCGACCTCGGGGCCGGGAGACGGTACGGCGACGGGCACGGGGCCCGGGCTGCACCCGGCCACCAGGATCACGCCGAGTGCAGCGAACAGGACTTTGGGCATGCGAAAGGAGGGCGGGACCCCTCGTGGTCAGATGTGAACGACGGGGCAGGTCAGGGTGCGGGTGATGCCGGGCACGTTCTGGACCTTGGCAACCACCAGTTTGCCCAGCTCGTCGACGTTGCGGGCTTCGGCGCGCACGATCACGTCGTACGGACCGGTGACGTCCTCAGCCAGGGTGACGCCCTGGACCTCGGCGATCTGTGCCGCGACATCGGCAGCTTTGCCGACCTCGGTCTGGATCAGGATGTAGGCCTGGACCACCACGTCGTTCTCCACTCAGTCGTCCTCAGCTGGCTCCGGCCACGGTACTGCGAGACGGCCGGGCGTACTCTTCGTTGCCCGGTCACGGTACCGCCTAGACTCCGGTTGGCGATATGGGAGGTCTGCTGACGTGACAGAGACGTTGGGGAGCACGGGTGAGTTCGGCCTGATCGAGGCCGTCACCAAAGGGCTGTCCACAGGTGAGGACGTCCTGGTCGGGCCCGGCGACGACGCGGCCGTGGTGGCCGTGCCGGACGGCCGGATGGTGATCACGACGGATCTGCTGGTCGAGGGCCGCCACTTCCGCCAGGACTGGTCGTCGGCGTACGACGTGGGCCGCAAGGCCGCGGCACAGAACCTGGCCGACATCATGGCCATGGGTGCCCGGCCGACCTCGCTCGTGGTCGGCTTCGGAGCGCCGCCGGACCTGCCGACCGCCTGGGCGCTGGAGCTCAACCAGGGCCTGGTCGACGAGGCCGAGCTGGTCGAGGTCAGCATCGTGGGCGGCGACACCGTGCAGTCGGACAAGATCATCGTCTCGGTGACCGCGTTCGGCACGCTGGATGGCCGGCCGCCGGTCCTGCGCTCCGGTGCGCGCCCTGGCGACGAGGTCGCCTACATCGGCCGGCTGGGCTGGGCCGAAGCCGGCTGGATGGTGCTGAGCCGCGGCTTCCGCTCACCCCGCTCGGTGGTCGAGGCACATCGCCGCCCGCAACCGCCGTACGCCGAAGGGCCCAAGGCTGCCCTCGCCGGCGCTTCCTCCCTGTGTGACGTGAGCGACGGGCTGCTGGCCGACCTCGGTCATATCGCAGTCGCCAGTCAGGTCGTCATCGACGTGCACTCGCAGGCGCTCACCGTACCCGAGCCACTGCAGGCCGTCGCGGCGGCGACTGGCCTGGACGCGCTCAAGTTCGTCCTGACCGGCGGCGAGGACCACGCGCTGGTCGGTACTTTCGAGCCGGCCGACGTACCCGAGGGCTGGACCGTCATCGGTTCGGTTGCGGAGGGCAACGAGGAACGGTCGGCCGGAACCGTCACGGTGGACGGAGAGGCGTACGCCGCCGAGTCCGGTCACGCTCATTTCAGGAGTTGAGATGCTGCCCAGAGTGCTGACGATCGCCGGATCGGACTCCGGCGGCGGTGCCGGGATCCAGGCGGATCTGAAGTCGATGCTGGCCAACGGTGTGCACGGGATGAGCGTGCTGACCGCGATCACGGCGCAGAACAGTCTCGGCGTCCAGGGGGCGTGGGAGCTGCCGGAGGAGCAGGTGCGGGCGCAGTTCCGCAGTGTGGTGGACGACATCGGGGTCGACGCTGTGAAGACCGGCATGCTGGCGTCGGAGTCGATGGTCCGGGTGGTCGCGTCGTTGCTGCGCACCTTGCCGCCGTCGGTGCCTGTCGTGGTGGACCCGGTCTCGGTGTCGAAGCACGGTGACGCGTTGCTGGCCGCCGATGCGATGGACGCCGTACGGTCGGAGATCGTGCCGCTGGCAACTGTCCTCACGCCGAACCTCACCGAGCTCGGACCGGTCGCCGGCATGGACTTGGAGACGGTGGAGGATCGAGAGCTCGCGGCGAAGGTGCTACTCGATGCAGGAGCCTCGTGGGTGCTCGTGAAGGGCGGCCACGACCCGGGTACGGCGTCTGTCGACGTACTGCACGGTCCAGGGGTACGGCGGGCCTACAGCGCCGTACGCGCGGACAACCGGCACACCCATGGCACCGGATGCACACTGGCCAGTGCGATCGCGTCGTACCTTGCGCGTGGGTACGACGTACCGGGTGCAGTGGGGGCGGCCAAGGAGTACGTGACCGGGGCGATCGGGGCCGGGTTCGCGCTCGGTGGTGGAATCGGTCCGGTCGATCACGCCTGGCGATTTCGAGGGAGCAGCAGTTGAGCAAGCGGCAGCCGCCGGTGGACGGGTACTGCGAGCAGTGCGGGTTCAACTACGACACGGGCGATCTGCAGGGCACGGTGACCACGCTGATCCGGCAGTCAGCCGACTGCAGCATGGCGCTCACCAAAGCGGCGGCCGGGCCTGATCCGGACGTCGTACGGCTGCGGCCGGAGCCTGAGGTGTGGTCGGCCATCGAGTACGCCTGCCATGTGCGCGACGTGCTGGAGGTCCAGCGGCAGCGGATAGCCCAGTGCCTCGCGGAGGACCGGCCGGTGTACGCGCCCATGGACCGGACCGGTCGGGTGAAGGAGCTCAAGTACGAGGACCAGGACCCGATGGAGGTGGCGGCCGCGCTGATGCGGTTCGCTCGCGAGTTCGGTGCGGCCGCGCGGGTGCTGACGCCGCCGCAGCTGGGCAAGCTGGGTCTCTACAACTACCCGGTGCGTGCGCCGCGGACACTGGGCTGGATCATCCGCCACACCGCTCACGAGATCCAGCACCACCGCCACGACATCATCACGATCCTGGCGCAGGTGGAGCCTCCGATCGTCCCCAAGCCCGCTGTGGAGGCAGAGTCGGCTGTTGAGGACGAGCCGCCGGTGGGGGAAGTCAGCGCCGATCAGCCCACGTAGCGATCGACGGCTCGGCGGTGAGGTGGTCCAGCGCCAGTGCCGCGGCCCCGCGCAACGGACCGTCAGGCTGGTGCGCGGCAGGCATCACCGGCGGGGGAGAGGCGCGGTGGAAGGTCATCAGTCCGGCTAGGTAGGCCTGGTCGAAGGTGGAGTTGGCGGCAGCCCGGAGTGGGATGGCCAACCCGCCCAGAGTGACCACATCCGGGTCATGCGCGTTGACGAGACCTGCGATGCCAGTGGCGAGTGCAGTGACCACTCTGGCGACCGCACGGCTCGCAGCAGGGCCAGTACGCCGCAGCACGTCCTCGGCGTAGCCGTACGGGTCCTCTGGTGCAGGCTCCTTGAGGTGACGAGCCAGTGCGCGACCGTCGACCTCCAGGTCCCAGCACCCACGCGCTCCGCACGGACACTGCCGTGCGCGGTCGCCGAACGGTACGTGCCCGTACTCCCCGCCAGCCCCCGACCGCCCCTGCGCGGGCACGCCGTCGATCAGCAGCGTGCCGCCGATACCCACCTCGACGATCAGGTGCAACGCCGTACCAGCTCCGGCAGCAGCGCCAGTGCGGGCCTCAGCCACACCACTCAGCGTGGCGTCGTTGCCGGCGAGCAGCGTCAGCCCTGTACCTGCTGTGACGATCTCCAGGTCCAGCTCGGACCAGTCCAGCGTCGGTGCCTGCATTAGATGGTTGTCGCGGATGGTGCCTGGCGCCGCGAGGCTCACCACTCGCAGGCGCTCGCCGTACTCGTCCCGCACCTGCTCCACGACTCTTTGCAGATTACCCAGGACCACCTGCGGCCTTCGACTCCGGTGACGCTTTGACTGCTGGTCCAGGAACGACCCGTCCAGCGCGACCACAGCACTCCGCCAACTGCCCTGCCGGAGGTCCAGTGCGAGCACCACAGGGCCACGGGGATGCGCGCGCAGCAGAGTCGTCGGCCGCCCGCGTCCCCGACTAGGTGCAGGGACCTCAGTGAGTAGCTGTACTTCGCGCAGCCGCGCGGTGACCTCAGTGGCCGAACTGGTGCTCAGCCGCAGCTCCCGCGCCACCTCGGCCCGCGTGATCCCGGGCCGACGGCTCACCCGAGTGAGTACGTCGGCAGCCGTCTGCCACTGCCCGCGGCGCACCACTGTCGTCATGCCATGGTTCTACCTTATGCTCGGAGAACGAGTTTAATGGAGGGGTGATGGCGATCCGCGACATCCGCGCCGTGCTGTTCGACATGGACGGCACACTCGTCGACTCCGACGCCGCCGTGGAGCGCGCGTGGACGGTCTGGTCGGGGGAGTACGGCGTACCGGTCGCCGACGTGCTCGCCATCGCCCACGGCAGCCCGGCCGAATCCACTGTGGACCGCATGCGCTCCGACTTGCCGGCGGAGGCACGGGCGGCAGCAGCGGCCAGGCAGCTGGAGCTCCAGTACGACGACCTGTCCGACGTTGTGGCGACACCTGGTGCGGTCGAGGTTCTCGGCGTGCTGGATCGACTCGGCCTGCCTTGGGCGGTCGTGACCAGCGCGGACAACCGGCTGGCCAAGGTACGCCTGGCTGCAGCCGGCATCGAACCACCTGTGCTGGTGACGGTCGAAGACATCACCCGTGGCAAGCCGGACCCTGAGGGGTATCTGCACGCTGCCGATCTACTCGGCGTACCACCTCGGCAGTGCCTGGTCGTAGAAGATGCCGCAGTCGGCCTGGCAGCCGGCGAAGCCGCTGGAGCTGTTACAGCCGGTTTGAAGGGGCTGTCGGCCGACATCCAGTTGGCTGACCTTCACCAGCTCGCCGACCTGCTCGCAGCCGCCCGGACGGAGGACTCTGGGTCTGCCGATCTGACAGCCGGATGACAGGCCGGGCGGACGGGATCCGGATCGGCGTCGGACTCTCGTCAATGGGGTACCTGCTGGCGGGGCTCGGTGCCTGCGTCGCCGTGCTCGCCCGTGACCTGGACGAGTCCACTGGCCGACTCGCGCTACTGTCGTCCGCCTTCGCAGTGGGGCTGGTCGTCGTCGCGGTAGTGGGCCCGATGCTGCTGCGATCGTGGGCGCTCACCACGGTGCTGCGCATCGGCTCGCTGGTGTGTGCGGTTGGCGCGGTGCTGCTCGCGCTGGCGCCTGCGTACGGCGTGGCGGTCGCAGGCGGACTGTGCGTCGGCCTGGGTGGGGCGCTGCTCGTACTCGTCGCTCCACTCGTGTTGCACGGCCCAACTGCTGCTGCGCGCCTGAGCAGGGTGAACGCGGTCGCCAGTGCCACGGGGATTCTGGCGCCTATCGCGATCGGTGCGGTTGACTCTCTCGGTCCCACGGGCCGCCTGGCGCTGCTGGCCGCCGTACCGCCGCTTGTCGGCCTCGCCGTACTCAAGGTCAAGCCTGTGGACGGCCAGCCTGACGAACCGCTCAGCGGGGGAGTGGCGTCGACCCGCACTGCCGCTGTGGCCGTCGCATTGGGCTGGCTGCGTGTGGTGCTGGCGGTCGGTGTGGAGTTCTGCTTCGTTGTCTGGGCTGTCGCACGGCTGCTGGCCACAGGGTTGCCGATGGCAACTTCCGCGCTCTTAGGCAGCGCGTTCCCGATCGGTATGGCGGTTGGCCGCGCGGTCGGTCCTATCCACTGGCGCACCTGGTCGCCTGTCGTCCCGGGCGGCCTGCTCGCGATCATCGGCACGCTCCTCGTCAGCCTCTTCGACTCCCCGGCCGCCGTCACCATCGGCCTGGTCATCGCCGGTACCGGCGTAGCCCCGCTCTACCCCGTCACCCTGGCCGCCCTGGTCGCCACCCCAGGCCCCAACCCAACCCGCCTAGCAGCAATCGGCGCCCTGGCCTCCGGCACTGCCATCCTGGTAACCCCCGCCGCCCTAGCGTCCCTAGCCCGCCTGGCCGATCTCCGCACGGCCTATCTGATCGCGATCCCGCTGATCCTCGCCCTCATCGCCCTCAGCCGCCGACCGGACAGGCGTGAGGCCCTCCAGCCTGCCCATGGAGACACCCTCCACCGCGTCGACTGCCTGACTCCCCGCGCTCAGCAGAGCGACTGACAACCAGCCCGAGTACACCTATCCGCGCCCACCACGTCGTGGCGCACCCGCGTGCACCAGCGCCGCCATCGGACGCCCGCGAACTGTATGGCCGCAGTCCGCTGGTGCACGCGGGAGTTGGTGCGGTGGTCGCTCGCCCGCGCTGGCTCCCGCGGTCATCCGTATGCACTGGCGGCCCCGGCCCACGGCCGCCGATGCAGCGCGGCCGTGGTCCGCTGGGGCGGCTCGGTCGCTGGCATACCGCTCGGCACTCGCGCGCCGAGCGGACGTAGTGACCAGCCTTCAGCGCGATGACCTGGGCACGCTCGACGAGAAGACCCCCGCGCTGCGGGGCAAACTGTCGACCCCATCACCGTCCGAGGTAGGCAGCCGCGTGCTGCTTCCGCCCAGCGAACTCGACGCCCCCGTCGTCCCGCGACTTACCGCAGTCGTGCCTGCATACATGCTTGGTTGCGTTGAATGAGTGTGACGTTTCCCCTTGTGGATAAGGGATTCTGAGCCTGTCTGCGTTTGGCGCGGTGCGAGGTTTGGCATAAGATCGAACACATGTTCGATGAAGATCTGACTTCGCTGCCGACGGCTGACCTGTTGGAATCGGCCGCCGCGCACCGTGCCGAGGCCAACCGCCTCGACGCGCGGCTTCTCGAACACGCCCAGATCTACGCCGACCGCTACCACCCCGGCCTCTGTCCGACCCGTCCCCGGCGGCCGTCTTCCGACGGCCGCGAACGTGCCGTCGTCCTCGGCGGCGACGGCTGCCCCGAGATCGCCGAGTTCGCACCGGCCGAGTTCGGCGTGATGATCGGGATCTCGGCGGGCGCGGCCGCGGATTACATCGGGCAAGCCTTGGCGCTGCGGCACCGCCTCCCGTTGACCTGGGCCCGCGTCCTGGCCGGAGAGGCAACGCCCTGGAAGGCCCGCAAGATCGCCACCGCCTGCCTGGAGTTGTCCTATGACGCCGCCAGGACTGTCGACCAGCGAGTAGCCCGGGTCGTCGACTCACTCACTCCCGGCCGGCTGGACAAGATCGTCGAAGCCGCGAAGAAGCACGCCGACCCCGACGGCGCCCGCAAGAAGGCCGAGGAGAAGAACCGGGAACGCGGCGTCTATGTGAGCCGCTGCGACGAGTTTGGCTCCAAGAAGATCTTCATCCGCACCGCCTCCGGGCATGCAACGAGGTTCAACGCCCGCATCGGCAGCATCGCCGAAGCCCTGAAGATCATCGGCGACACGAACTCTCTACAAAACCGCCGCGCCAGCGCCGTCGGCATCATCGCCGACCCCCGCTACACCGAAGAACTCCTCCACCAGGCTCACCAACACCTCATCAGCACCCGTCCGGCGACGATTCCGGATCGCCACGCCCGAGCGGCTGACGCCGCCGCCACCCCGCACCGCACCGCACGAGCGGTTGACACCGCCGGCGGCAGTGCCGCGCCACCCTCTGCGGCGACCGCTGAGCCGGCCACCGAGGAAGGTCGTACACCCCGGACTTGCGATCTGCCCGAACAGACAGGCACGGATGGCCCCGACCGTCTTGAGGACGAAGTCCCGCCGGACGATTGGGCCGAGCCTCACCTGAACGACGAGGCGGACCGCGACGCGCCACACCCCGCAGACAGCGACCTCCCCGACCCACTCGACACCCTTTACAACGAGGCTGTCGAGCCGTTCGACCCTGGCCTGCTGTCCGACCCCGACGCCGGCCAGCCGCTGGACGCTGCCGCCCGCCGCGCGCTGGACGCCCGGCTCGCGCAGATCAGGTACGACGCACACACCCAGCCGCGATCCCGCGGACGGCTGAGCCCTGGGCAGACCGAGATCTACGTACACCTCACCGACCACACCCTCGCCACCGGCAACGGCGTACTCAGGGCCGAAGACATCGGCCCGCTCATCGCGTCCCAGCTCACCGAACTCATCGGCCACGGCCCGTACACCGTAAAGCCGATCATCGATCTGCATGACGCCGTCAGCGTCGACGCATACGAAATCCCCGACCGGATCCGCGAACGGATCAAGCTGATGCACCCGGTCGAAGTGTTCCCCTACGGCACCCGCGAAACCCACGCCCCGATGGACCTGGACCATATCCAGCCCTACGACCCGCTCGGCCCACCCGGCCAGACCAACACCATGAATCTCGCACCCCTGCGCCGCTTCCCGCACAGGGTCAAGACCCACGGCCGCTGGAAGCTACGCCGCCTCGACCACACAACCCTGGAATGGACCACCCCCAACGGCTTCACCTTCACCGTCGACCCCACTGGCACCCACCGAGCCCCAGGACCGCTGCCGGATGACTGAACCGCTGAGCTCGTCAGTCACCCCAGGTTGGTCAGGCACGCAAAGTACTGTTGCGCGCATGGAGTGCTTCGCCGCCTGGCGTAGTCGCCGCTGAGGGTGACCCGCCGCTGCATCACGAGCCTGAGCGGGTCAAGACACGTCCGATCCTCCCTCAGTGCGAGAGGCACACTTCATGCTCATTCGTTCGTACGTCCAAGCTGATCTCACTCGGCTCACCGAGCTGACCATCGAGACATTCCGGCCGTTCTACGAAGAGTCCTTCCGCCCGCTCGTGGGCGAGACCATTTTCGCCAACCAGCACGGCAACTGGCGCGACGACTACCGCAAACAGGTCGCTGGGCTCCACGAGCCCGCGCAGGACAAGCACGTCGCGGTCGCCGAAGTCGATCGGGTCGTCGCCGGTTACGTTGCCTGGAGCATCGACTCCGTACGGCGGAACGGCAGCATCACCATCCTGGCTGTCGCGGCCGACCACCGCCGGGACAACCTCGGCACCGCACTCTGCGAGCACGCCTTCGATGCGATGCGACAGCACGGTGCCGAGGTAGTCGAGATCGGCACCGGGGGCGACGACTTCCACGCGCCCGCTCGCGCTCTCTACGAGAGCCTCGGCTGCGTACAACTCCCGGTTGCCGTCTACTACCGCAAGCTCTGACGCCTGTCCCGGCTGGTCGCGACCATCCGCCGCGACCAGCCGGGCCACATCAGAACGCTTCTACTGCTTCGTGTGCTTGCCGACCATCTTGACGAGGGAGTCGGGCGGGATGACCTTCACATGGGGGGCGAGGCCGTTGACGACCGTCATCACGTTGTCGACCGACTTGCTCCACGCGTGCCAGAGGACGATCGAGTAGCCGGCCTCCGAGAACGGGTTGCGGGTCGCCGTTGCCTCCAGGAGCGGCTGGCGCTGTCCTACGTTGTCATCTGTCCCGCGACGATGCCACATCTACTCCCGCATCACAAGAGTTCGTACCGGCGAAGCAGGGCGATCAGCTCGTCCACGCCCGACTCGAGATCGTAGACCTCGGCGTGCAGTCCGACGCTCCGGGCGCCCGCTACGTTGCTTTCGTTGTCGTCGATGAACAGCACCGACGAGGCCGGGACCTCGAGCGCGCCGAGAATCGCCCGGAAGTACGCCGGATCGGGCTTGGCCAGCCCCAGGTCGCACGAGTAGAAGGTCTGGTCGAACCACTCGCCGTACCCGCGCTCGTCCTGCATGATCGCGCGCCGATACGCATGCTGGTTCGTGGCGAGATGACAGTCGACGCCATCGGCGCGCAAGGCTGCGATCAACGAGACGGCCGCCGGTTCAGCGGCGAACCAGTGCCACGGCTCCAGCGCGTCCTCCAGCGGCACAGGAGAGTTCCAGCGCCGGAGGACTTCGGCCACGGCGTCCCGGAAGTCACCTTTGCCGACCAGGCTCGGCTTCTCGGCCTGCATGAGGTCAGCGACGAAGGCATCGCCGTCGCCGGCCGGGACGAACGACGTCAGCCGCGACCACCAGTCGATGGTCGGGCGCTGGATGACGCCGTCGGCGTCGAAGAGAACGGCGGAGATCATGTCGCCATCCTGACACCTTGGGGCCTTGACCGGTTCAGTCGGTATGCGCTTACCTTGTCGGTGCCTGAACAATTCTGGACAACTTCCGGCGGAAATGAACACAGAAAGCGCCAGGTGAGGCGTATGACAGTGAGCAGAAGGAAGTTCTTCGCGCTCGGCGCGGGCGCCACCGCGGCCGCGACCGGTCTCACCGGGTGCGGATCCCGCAGCTCGCTCGGTGGTTCCGACCAGCTCAGCATGTGGACCTGGGTCGGGTCGGTGAACGACGACCTGATCGGACAGGCCGAGAAGGCGATCCCAGGGTACGACGACATGCGCCTGGCGATGACCCGGATCGGCACCAACTACAAGACCAAGGTGCTGACCGCGCTGGCCGGCAAATCGCTGGTCCCCGACATCGTCGCGATCAACGACGACGTCGCGACGTACTTCCCGAACGCAGACCAGTTCCTCGATCTCAACGACCTCGGCGCCAAGGAGCTCGAGAAGGACTTCCTCGCCTGGAAGTGGAAGCTCGGGATCACGCCCGAGGGCAAGATGATGGCGTACCCGATGGACACCGGCCCCACCGCGCTGTTCTACCGCACGGACATGCTCCAGAAGGCCGGCATCGACACCGATCCGGCCGCCGTCGCCGAGCTGGCGCCGACCTGGGACGCCTACATCGAGCTCGGCAAGAAGCTCAAGGCGGCCGTGCCCGGCTCGGCCATCACCGACAACATCACCGGTGTCTACAGTTACGCGCTGGCTCAGCAGTCCAAGCGCTACATGACGCAGGACGGCCAATACATCGGCGACCAGGACCACATCCGCGAGCAGTTCGACCTCGCGATCCGGGTGGTGAAGGAAGGGTTGTCCGCCAACGCGCAGTCCGGGACGACGGACGCCAATGCCGTCGTCACCAACGGCAAGCTCGTCGCCTACAACGCGGCCGTCTGGTGGGCTCAGCTCGGGCCGAAGAACGCTGCCCCGAAGACCAAGGGACTCTGGCGGGTCACGACTCCGCCCGGCGGCGCCGGCAACCGTGGCGGGTCGTTCCTGGCCATCACGAAGTACTGCAAGAACCCCGAGGCCGCGTTCGCCTTCATCAGCTGGCTGGAGTCGTCGAAGAACCAGGCCCAGGCGTTCCTCGACCCGGTGCTGTTCCCGTCCACACCGGCCAGCTACACCGACGAGCGGATGACCGCGCCGGATCCGTTCTTCGGCGGCCAGAAGATCGTCGACGTGTTCGGCGCGTCGGCCAAGAAGTACCCGGGCGCCTACTTCAGTCCGTACGACTCGATCATCGGCTCGCCGATCTCTGCCGAGCTGGTCAACGTCGAGGTCGCGGGCAAGTCGCCCGACCAGGCCTGGGCCGACGCCCAGCGGCAGATCGAGCGTGAACTCACCCGAGCGGGGGCGATCTGACATGGCAGTGACCAGCAAGACACTCCCGTCCGCGATCAGCACCACCAAGGATCCGGGCTCCGGAAAGCCGCCGGGCAAGTACCGGCAGGCGTTGCCGCAGTACGCCGCGATCTCGCCGTTCTTCATCCTGTTCGCTGTCTTCGGCGCGTTCCCGGTGCTGTTCTCGATCTGGATCTCGTTCCACTCCTGGGACGGCATCGGGCAGATGACCTGGGTCGGCCTGGAGCAGTACAGCTACCTGCTCGGTGACCCGAAGTTCTGGCAGTCGATCGGGAACACCCTCATCATCTGGGTGCTGTCGACCGTCCCGATGCTGATGCTGGCGCTGGTGATCGCCAACGCGCTGCACAACGCCACCCGGTTCCGCAGCTTCTACCGGATCGCCTACTTCATCCCGAACGTCACCTCGGTGGTCGCCGTCACGATGGTGTTCGGCTCGATCTTCAGCAACAACTTCGGCCTGCTGAACGCGTTCCTGCAGTCGGTCGGGCTGACCAAGATCGAATGGCTCACCCAGCCGTGGGGGATCAAGATCGCGATCGCCACCATCGTCACCTGGCGCTGGGTCGGCTACAACGCGATCATCTTCCTGGCCGGCCTGCAGGCGATCTCGAACGACGTGTACGAGGCGGCCAGGGTCGACGGCGCGTCGTCGCGGCAGACGTTCTGGCGGATCACCGTGCCGCTGCTGCGCCCGGTCATCCTGTTCACCGCGGTCACCTCGACGATCGGCGGCCTGCAGATCTTCACCGAGTCCCAGGTCCTGGTCGGCGACACCGGCGGACCGGGTGGAGCGGGAACGACGATCGTGTCGTACCTGTACGAGAGCGCGTTCCTGGACAACCAGTTCGGGTACGGCGCCGCGATCGGCTGGGCCCTGTTCATCCTGATCGTGCTGTTCAGCATCATCAACTGGCGACTGATCGGCGGCGGTGACGAGCGGATCGCCCGCCGAGCCTCCCGCCGCGCCGGAAAGGAGACCGCCGATGCGCGCTGACCGGGCCCGTAACGTGATCAGCCACGCCGTGCTGATGTTCGGCGTGCTGCTGTCGATCTTCCCGTTCTACTGGATGGTGGTGATGGCCTCCAACACCACCTCGGACATCTTCAGCTACCCACCCAAACTGGTGATCGGATCGCACCTGTTCGAGAACATGGGCAAGGTGCTCGACAACATCGACTTCTTCGGCTCGATGCTGATCACCCTGATCGTGTCGGTCGCGGTCACCGTGCTGGTGCTGTTCTTCGACTCGCTGGCCGCCTTCGCCTTCGCCAAGTACGAGTTCCCCGGCCGCAACTGGCTCTTCGGGCTGCTGCTGGCCACGTTCATGATCCCGGCCCAGCTGAGCCTGGTGCCGCAGTTCGTGACACTGGCCGAGTTCGGCTGGATCGGGTCGCTGAAGGCACTGATCATCCCCGGCGCCGCCAACGCGTTCGGGATCTTCTGGATGCGCCAGTACGCCCGCGGCGCCATCCCCGACGAGCTCATCGCCGCGGCCAAGGTGGACGGCGCCGGATTCTTCCGCCAGTACCTCACCGTCGGCATCCCCGTGCTCAGGCCCGGCTTGGCCTTTCTGGGTATCTTCACCTTCATCAACGTCTGGAACGACTACCTCTGGCCATTGATCGTGATGACCGACCCGAACAAGCTGCCCCTGCAGGTCGCCCTGCAGCAGCTCAACGGCATCTACGGCACCGACTACTCGATGGTGATGGCCGGTGCCCTGATGAGTGTCATCCCGCTGATCGGCGTCTTCATCATCGGTGGACGCCACTTCATCGCCGACATCGCCGCCGGCGCGATGAAGTTCTGACCCACCCACAACCGAACGGGACTCCTTTGACTGCGCCTGACAACAAGCTTCGCTGGGGAATCATCGGCACCGGGAACATCGCCTCCCGGTTCGCCAGCCAGGTGCCGACGTCGGCGGCCAACACGGTCGTCGCCGTCGGCAGCCGGTCGATCGACTCGGCCAACGCCTTCGCCGACAAGTGGGACATCGCCAACCGGCACGGCTCGTACGACGACCTGCTCGCCGACCCGGAGGTGGACGCGGTCTACATCGCCACCCCGCACCCGATGCACGTCGAGTGGGCGATCAAGACCGCCGAAGCCGGCAAACACGTGCTGTGCGAGAAACCACTGGCGATCAACAAGGCCTGGGCCGAGGCGATGATCGAGGCCGCGGTCGCCAACGACGTCTTCCTGATGGAGGCGTACATGTACCGCTGCCTGCCGCAGACCAAGCTGATCGCCCAGCTGGTCCGCGACGGCGAGCTCGGCACCGTCCACCAGATCCAGGCCACCTTCGCGTTCGCCTCGTCGTACCGGCCGGAAAGCCGGATCTTCGCCGACGAGCTGGCCGGCGGCGGCATCCTCGACGTCGGCGGCTACCCGGTCTCGATGGCGCGGCTGATCGTCGGCGCCGCCACCGGGCAGCCGTTCGCCGACCCGGCCGCTGTCACCGCGGTCGGACACGTCGGCGAGACCGGCGCCGACGAATGGTCGGTCGCGACGTTGTTCTTCGACGGGGGCGTGACCGCCCAGGTCAGCACCGGCGTTCGGCTCGGTGACGACAACCAGGTCCGCATCTACGGCAGCGAGGGCTATCTCGTCGTCGAGGACCCGTGGTTCGGCGGCGACGGCAAGCCGACCCACGTCACCCTGCACAAGGTAGGGGAGGAGCCGCGGGACATCTCCGCGGAGCCGGCCCTCATCTACGCCGCCGAGGCCGACGCGGTCGCGGCCGCGATCGAGCAGCGGCAGGCGCCCGAGATGAGCTGGGCCGACACGCTCGGCAACCTGACCGTCCAGGACGCCTGGCGCAAGGCGATCGGGCAGCAGTACGCGAGCGAGCGGGACGACGTGGTCATCCCGACCGCCACCGGTCGCCCACTGAAGCGCCGCGACGACGCACCGATGAAGTACGGCCGGGTGCCGGGTCTGGACAAGGACGTGTCCAGACTCGTGATGGGCGTCGACAACCAGGAGACGCTGACGCACGCGGCAGCGATGTTCGACGACTTCGTCGAGCGCGGCGGTACGGCGTTCGACACCGCCTACATCTACGGCGGCGGGCGCGGTGAGAAGCTGCTCGGCCAGTGGATCACCTCGCGCGGCAACCGGGACGAGGTCGTTGTCATCGGCAAGGGTGCGCACACCCCGCACTGCAACCCCGAGTCGATCACCCGGCAGCTCACCGAGAGCCTCGAGCGGCTGCAGACCGACCACGTCGACCTGTACCTGATGCACCGGGACAACGAGGACATCCCGGTCGGCGAGTTCGTCGACGTACTCGACGAGCACTTCAAGGCCGGCCGGATCAAGGCGTACGGCGGCTCCAACTGGTCCACCACGCGGTTCGACGAGGCCAACGCGTACGCCGAGGCGAACGGCAAGCAGCCGTTCACGCTGCTGAGCAACCACCTCAGCCTGGCCCGGGCGTACGACGTACCGTGGGCAGGGTGCCGGCATGTCGCCGACGACGAGTCGCAGGCGTGGTTGCGGGACCGGCAGGTCGCCCTGTTCCCGTGGTCGAGCCAGGCGCGCGGGTTCTTCACCGGACGGGCCAAGCCGGAGGACCGCTCGGACGAGGAGCTGGTCCGCTGCTTCTACTCCGACGAGAACTTCCGCCGCCTGGACCGGGCCCGTGAACTGGCCGCCGCCAAGGGGGTCGAGCCGACCGCGATCGCACTGGCCTGGCTGCTGCACCAGCCGTACCCGGTGTTCCCGCTGATCGGCCCCCGCCACATCAGCGAGACCCGGACGTCGATGCCGGGCTTGTCGGTGGAACTGAGCGACGAGGAAGTGGCCTGGCTCACGGAGTAGTCCAGGTGTCTGAGCCGAATTGGTCGTGCGTCGGAGCCCATGTAACATGGTCTGTCGGTGTCACGACCCTGAACACGGAGAATCATGTCTAAGAAGTGCGATGTCTGCGGCAAGCAGCCGACGTTCGGCAACAACGTTGCCCGCCTGGGTAAGGGCGCGATGATCCGCCGGGTCAAGGCTCGCACGCCTCGGCGGTTCAACCCCAACATCCAGCCGGTCCGGGCGCTCATCAAAGGCACCCCGACCCGCCTGAAGGTCTGCACGTCCTGCATCAAGGCCGGCAAGGTTCAGCGCGTCGTCGGCTGATCACCAGCTTTCCTCCGTGTAGGGCCTTCAACTAGGCGCCCGGGTTCACCCGGGCGCCTAGTTGCGTTCGGCGATCACGGTGATCTCGTTGCGGTTGTGATGCAGTTGCCGCGCGTGCAGTACGCCGTACTCCTGCCGCAGCACGTCCATCCCGCGCCGGGCGCCGTCGAGCGGGTTCTTGCCGCCGCCCTTCAGCGTGACGATCGCCAGCCCGCCGCGGCGCAGGTGCGCGGCCGCGTCGAGCATCATCCGGGCGCTCATCACCTGGTCCATCCGCATGTCGTTCACCACCACGTCGAACCGCACCCGGTTCTCCGCGAAGAACCGCCCGGCCGTCGTCGCCGCGTGGTGAATCCGGCGGTCGCCGCGCAGCCGCGGGTCCAGCGAGCCCGGGTCGACCGACCACACCTCCTGCCCGTGCTGCCGCAGGATCCGGGTCCAGCCGCCCGGCGAGGCGCCCAGGTCCAGCGCCTTCCCGCCCGGCGGCAACTCCAGCCCGAAGGTCGCGATCGCCTCCTCCAGCTTGAACTCCGACCGCGACACCCGATCCTCCGACCGAGCCAGCCGCATCCGCCCACCCGGCCAGTCCGACAGGCTGAACTCGAGCCGGTTCAGGCCCAGCAGCACGGCCCGGCGGCCGGCGAAACAGGAGACGACGACCTCCTGACCGGAGCGCGTCACGGCGACCCCTCGGTCGGTGAGTGCTTCCTCCAGCCGGTGGTAGTAAGACCCTCCGGTGCCGGCGCCATCGGTCCAGGCCTGGACAGCGAGCGCCTTCGGATAGTCCGGCAGTTCGCCCAGCACCAGGTCGGCGAGCTCGTAGCCGGGCGGCAGCTCTGTGAAGCTCGCGATCTCAGTGGTCAGGTGCCGCACGAAGATGATCCGCCCCGCGTCGCACGCTCGCGCCAGGTCCTCGACGGACGGACCGGTGACACGCCCAAGGTCCCCGCTGACCCGCTCGATCCGCACCTCGCGGCCGAACACGGCCCGGATCTCCCGCACCGCCCACTCGTAACTGTCGGCAGCGACCGAGAACAGGATCGGGGAGAGCACAGCACATGGTAGACGGACCGGTTAGCCTTCCGGGCGTGGAGGAACTGACCGTCGACGTGTTGCGGGCCTGGGCTCGGACCGCGCTGGCCGAGCTGGGCCGGGCGCGCACCGAGATCGACGAGCTGAACGTGTACCCGGTGCCCGACGGCGACACCGGGACGAACCTGTACCTCACCTGGGAGGCCGCCTGCGAAGCGCTGCCCGAGGGCGAGCTGACCTTCGCCGAGGCGGTCCAGGCGTTCGGCCGCGGCGCCCTCCTCGGTGCCCGCGGGAACTCCGGCGTCATCACCTCCCAGCTCGTCCGCGCCTGCGGCCTCCGCCTCGCCGAGAACCTCCCGCCTCACCAGGAGGCCGACGAGCACGCCGTACTGGCCGATCCCAGGATGAGCGAGCCCGCCGCTTTCGCGGATGCGCTGCGGTACGCCGCTGACGCCGCGTACGGCGCGGTCGCGCAGCCGGTCGAGGGGACCATGCTGACCGTCGCCCGCGCGGCCGCGACCGGGGCGATGACGGCCGCCAACGACGGGAAGAGCCTGGCCGACGTCTGCCTGGCTGCCGTCGCGTCCGCCCGGCAGGCGCTCACCAAGACGACCGAGCAGCTCGACGTACTGCGGCGTGCGGGGGTCGTGGATGCCGGGGGAGCGGGCCTGGTGGTGATCCTGGGGGCGATGGAGTCGGTGCTGACCGGACAGACCGTACGGGTCGACGTACCGGCCCGGGTCGAGCCCCAGGGCGAGGACGCCGAAAGTCAGGACGGACCGGCGTACGAGGTGATGTACCTGCTGGACGCGCCGGACGACAAGATCGGCGACTTCCGGCAGAACCTGGCCGGCCTGGGCGATTCCGTGGTGGTCGTCGGCGGTGACGGACTGTGGAACGTGCACGTCCACACAGACGACGTCGGCGCCGCGATCGAGCAGGGCATCGACATCGGCCGGCCGCACCGGATCCGGGTCACCCACCTCGCCGACCAGGCCCACCACCACGAGCCGATCCCGGGCCGCGCGGTGATCGCGGTCGTGGCCGGTGAGGGGCTGGCGGACCTGTTCACCGAGGCCGGCGCGCAGGTGATCCGCGGCGGTCCGGGCCGGAGGTGCTCGACCGGTGAGCTGCTGGCCGCGATCGAGCGGTCGAAGGCGCCCGAGATCGTGCTGCTGCCGAACGACAAGGACTCCATCGCGGTCGCCGAGGCCGCCGCGACCGCGGCCCGGCAGGACGGCATCCGGGTCGCCGTCATCCCGACCCGGGCGCAGGTCCAGGGGCTGGCGGCGATCGCCGTCCACGATCCCGGCCGCAGCTTCGACGACGACGTCGTACACCAGTCCGCGGCGGCCGGTCAGACCCGGCACGGCGCGGTCACGATCGCGGTGAAGGACGCCTGGACGATGGCCGGGATGTGCCGCGTGGGCGACGCGCTGGGCGTGGTGGACGGCGACTTCACGCTGATCACCGAGGATCTGGCGGACGCGGCGATCGGCGTGGTCGACCGGTTGCTCGGCGGTGGCGGTGAGCTGCTCACGATCGTCACCGGGCGGGACGCGGAGCCCGGCCTGGTCGAAGCCGTGGAGCGGCACGTACGCCGGAATCGCAAAGATGTCGATGTCGTGGTGTACGACGGAGGACAGGACAGGTACCCGCTGCTGATCGGGGTGGAATGAAGACGGATATGGACCGCAAGCTCCGCGACTTCCTCGGTGCCAGGACGGCCAAGACCTTCGCGGACGTGCTCGGCCTGGAGACCGTCGGGGAGCTGCTGCGGCACTACCCGCGGCGGTACCTCAAGAAGGGCGAGCTGACCCCGTTCGACGAGCTCGAGGTCGGCGACCAGGCGACCGTGAACGGCCGGGTCAAGAAGGTCACCGTCCGGTCGCTCGACACCAAGGCCGAGATCCCGATCGCCGACGTACAGAAGTGGGCCCGGCGCAAGACGCTGACCAAGGTGGTCGTCACCGACGGCCGGCGCGACCTGGAGCTGGCCTTCTTCAACCAGCCCTGGCTGGCGGCCAAGCTGCAACCCGGCACCGCGGCCCTGTTCTGGGGCGAGGTGACGATGTTCCGCGACATCATGCAGCTGAAGAGCCCCGGCACCGAGATCCTCGACGAGGAGGATCTGTCCGAGGCCGAGATCGAGCGCCGGGCCAGGCCGTTCCGGCCGCTCTACCCGGCCACCGCGAAGTTGCCCACCGCAACGATCGAGCGGAGTGTCAAGATCGTCCTGGACAGCCTGGACGAGCACCTCGACGACCCGATCCCGGAGCTGATCCTGCGCAAGGAGAAGCTGCTCGGGCTGCGTGAGGCCCTGCAGAAGGTGCACCTGCCGGACACCGAGAAGGACATCCGCGACGCCCAGCAGCGGTTCCGGTTCGAGGAAGCGCTGGTGATGCAGACGATCCTGGCCCAGCGCCGAGCCGTCACCGACGCGCTGAACGCGGTGCCGCGGCCGCGGACCGAGGGTGGTCTGCTGGACGAGTTCGACCAGCGGCTGCCGTTCAAGCTCACCGAGGGCCAGGCCGAGGTGTGCGAGGAGATCTTCGCCGACCTGGCCCGTCCGCACCCGATGCACCGGCTGCTGCAGGGTGAGGTCGGCTCCGGCAAGACCGTGGTCGCGCTGCGGGCGATGCTGTCCGTGGTGGACGCCGGCGGCCAGGCCGTCCTGCTGGCGCCGACCGAAGTGCTCGCCACCCAGCACCACAAGACGTTGACCAAGATGCTCGGCGATCTGGCCGAGGGCGGCATGCTCGGCGGCGCGGAGCGGGCGACCCGGGTCGGCCTGCTGACCGGCTCGCTCGGCGCGGCAGCCCGTCGTACGGCGATGCTGGACGCGGCCAGTGGAGCCGCCGGGATCGTGGTCGGCACGCACGCGTTGCTCGAGGACAAGGTGCAGTTCGCCGACCTCGGGCTCGTGGTGGTGGACGAGCAGCACCGGTTCGGCGTCGAGCAGCGGGCGGCGCTGAGCCAGAAGTCGGGTGACAACACCCCGCACGTGCTGGTGATGACCGCGACCCCGATCCCGCGGACCGTGGCGATGACCGTGTTCGGGGACCTCGCGGTGTCGACGCTGACCGAGCTGCCCGCCGGGCGCTCGCCGATTCAGTCGTCGGTGGTCCCGGCGAAGGAGAAGCCGGACTGGCTGCAACGGGCCTGGCAGCGGGTCCGCGAGGAGGTCGGCAAGGGGCACCAGGCGTACGTCGTCTGCCCGCGGATCGGCGACGAGGTCAAGAACGCGGCCGACGAGGAAGGCGAGTTCGTTCTCGGTGAGGAGGACAACTCCGGCGCGAAGAAACCCGCCCGGCCGCCGATCTCGGTGCTGCAGGTCGCCGAGGCACTGGCGGAGATCCTGCACGACCTGCGGGTGGAGATCCTGCACGGCCGGCTGCCGGCCGAGGAGAAGGACACGGTGATGTCGCGGTTCGCGGCCGGCGAGGTCGACGTACTGATCGCGACCACGGTGATCGAGGTCGGTGTCGACGTACCGAACGCCTCGACGATGGTGATCATGGACGCGGACCGGTTCGGCATCTCCCAGCTGCACCAGCTGCGCGGGCGGGTCGGCCGGGGACGGGTGCCGGGGTTGTGCCTGCTGGTGACCGACCTCTGGCCGGGGTCGAAGTCGTACGGGCGGCTGGACGCGGTCGCGTCGACCACGGACGGGTTCGAGCTGTCCCGGATCGACCTGGAGACCCGGCGCGAGGGTGATGTGCTCGGCGTCGCGCAATCAGGCAAGCGGAGCAGTCTGAAGCTGCTCAGCGTGCTGCGCGACGAGGAGATCATCTTCACCGCGCGGCACGTGGCCAACTCGATCGTCTCGGTGGATGCGGAGCTGGCCGAGTACCCGACGCTGCGGTCGTTCGTGCGGAGCGCGCTGGAGTCCGAGACCACCGCGTACCTGGAGAAGACATGACTGTGTTGAATGCCGCGCCTCCGGCGCGGGGGTCACGGGGCTTTTGCTCCCGTTCTTCCCTCGTCACTCCGGTCGCTTCGCTCCCTCCGCTCCTCAGTCCAGACCGGGAGGCCCCGTGACCCGAATCATCGGGGGAGCGGCCGGCGGGCGGCGGATCGCGGTACCTCCGGGAAGCGGGACCCGGCCGACCGCGGACCGGGTCCGGGAGGCGCTGTTCTCGTCGCTGGAGTCGGAGTTCGGCAGCTTCGACGGGCTGGCGGTGCTCGACCTGTACGCCGGTTCCGGGGCGATCGGGCTCGAGGCGCTGTCCCGCGGGGCCGCGCGGGTGGTGCTGGTCGAGTCGGACCGTCGGGCGGCCGAGGTGATCTCCGCGAACATCCGCGCTGTCGGGTTGCCCGGGGCGACCGTGCTGACGCGGCCGGTGGAGAAGGTGGCCGCCGGGGAGGGCTCGGCGGCGTTCGATCTGGTGTACGCCGATCCGCCGTACAAGCTGGACACGGTCGAGCTCCAGGACGTGCTGATCGCGCTGGCCCAGGGTGGCTGGCTGGCCGACGATGCGGTGGTCGTGGTCGAACGCGGGAAGCGGGAGCCGTGGGAGTGGCCGGAGGGGTTCGCCGCGCTGCGGGACCGCAAGTACGGCGAGGCCCGGCTTTGGTACGGTCACCGCCATGAGTAAGGCGGTCTTTCCAGGCACCTTCGACCCGCCCACGAACGGGCATCTCGACGTCATCGCCCGGGCGTCGGCCGCCTTCGCCGAGGTGATCGTCGCGGCCGGGGTGAACCAGTCCAAGCAGCGGCTGTTCGACGTGGCCGAGCGGATCGAGATGCTCACCGAGATCGCCGCGCCGTACCCGAATGTCCGGATCGCCACCTTCGAGGGGCTGCTGGTCGACTACTGCCGGGCCGAGGGCGCCGGGGTGATCGTCAAGGGGCTGCGCTCAGCCGCCGACTACGACTACGAGCTGCAGATGGCCCAGCTCAACCACGCGATGACCGGGGTCGACACGATGTTCCTGCCGACCCGGTCGGAGAACGCTTTCATCTCCTCCAGCTGGGTCAAGGAGATCGCCAAGCTGGGCGGCGATGTCGTCGCCTTCGTGCCGCCGTCCGTTCACGCACGGTTACTGAAAAAACTCTAGGATTGCCCCGAATTGGGCGACTGGCCGCGGAGTTGGTAATGTTGAGCACCGGTCTCGACGAGACCGAGATCTTGCCTGCCCACGCCTTGGAAAGGGATGTCCTGAGCGTCTTGGACCCGCGGTCCCCACTCGTGATCGACACGCACGAGCTGTCACGCCGCGCCGGGTCCCAGCGCGAAGTCACCTTCACGGCACCGGCTCCGGAGGATCTCGGAATCGACGTGATCGGCGTCCCCGAGGGCGACCCGATCCAGTTCGATCTACGGCTGGAGTCGGTCGTCGAAGGGGTTCTCGTCACCGGTACGGCCAGTGGTCGTCTGGTCGGGGAGTGCGCGCGGTGCCTGGTCGATATCGAGGACGAGTTCCTCGCTGACGTCCAGGAGCTGTACGTCTACCCGGAAAGCGATGCCGAACCGGACGAGGCCAGCCGGATGGAGGGCGATCTGATCGACCTCGAGCCGGTGCTGAGGGACCAGGTGGTGCTCGCGCTGCCGTTCCAGCCCTTGTGTACGGACGACTGTCCGGGTCTGTGCCCCGAGTGCGGGGTGCGCCTGGCGGACGAGCCCGGCCACAAGCACGAGGACGGCGTCGACCCACGCTGGGCCGCCCTCGGCGGCCTGCTCCAGCAGGACGAACGACCGCAAGACAACTGAAGACCGAGCACACACGTCAGCCAGCCGGCCGGGTCCATCAGCCCCCGGCCGAACCGAGGAGTCATAACCGTGGCCGTTCCGAAGCGGAAGATGTCGCGCAGCAACACCCGCAGCCGCCGGGCCCAGTGGAAGACCACTGCCCCGTCGCTGGTCACCTGCGTGAACCCCGCCTGCCGCGCGAAGCACCTGCAGCACACCGTTTGCCCCAACTGCGGCCAGTACGGCGCCAAGGGCGAGCGTCGCCAGGTCGTCGAGAGCTAAGAGGCATCAGCCAGTGAATTCGGTCAACCCTGAGTTGATCTCGGGGAACGGGGGCCTCTACGCCGAGCTGAACCAGCGGCTCGGCGTATCGCTGGCTGACAATTTACTGGAGCACGCCTTCACCCACCGGTCGTACGCGTACGAGAACGGCGGGTTGCCGACGAACGAGCGACTGGAGTTCCTCGGGGACTCCGTCCTCGGCGTCATCGTCACGGAGTCGCTGTTCCGCAATCATCCGGACCTGTCCGAGGGCCGGCTGGCCAAGCTGCGTGCTGCCGTGGTCAACATGCGCGCGCTGGCAGGTGTCGCCCGCGAGCTCAAGCTGGGCAAGTACCTGCGGCTCGGCCGGGGTGAGGAAGCGACCGGCGGGCGGGACAAGTCGTCCATCCTGGCCGACTGCGTCGAGGCGCTGATCGGCGCCGTCTACCTGGACCGCGGCTTCGAGACCGCCGGGCAGGTCGTGCACAAGCTGTTCGACGACCTGATGGAGTCCTCGGCCCGGCTCGGCGCCGGCCTGGACTGGAAGACGTCGCTGCAGGAGCTGGTCGCCCAGCTCGGCGTCGGCGTCCCGGAGTACGTGATCGCCGAGTCCGGCCCGGACCACGCCAAGACGTTCGAGGCGCGGGTCCGGATCGGCTCCGACACCTACGGCCACGGCATCGGCCGGAGCAAGAAGGAAGCCGAGCAACAGGCCGCGGAAACCGCCTGGAAGGCCTTGCGGGCGGCCCATCCGGACAGCACGGACCCCTCGCAGTCCTGAGGTGCCCGAGCTTCCGGAGGTAGAGGTCGTACGCCGCGGCCTGGCGGAATTCACCACCGGCCGGACGATCGACGCCGTCGAGGTCCTGCATCCCCGTCCGGTACGGCGCCACGCCGCCGGGCCGGACGATTTCGTCGCCCGGCTCAAGGGCCAGGTGTTCGCCGAACCGGCCCGGCGCGGGAAGTACCTGTGGCTGCCGCTGGAGTCCGGGGACGCGGTGCTGACCCATCTCGGGATGAGCGGGCAGTTCCGGGTCCAGCCGGTCGGCGCGCCGGACGAGCCGCACCTGCGGGTCCGGTTCCGGTTCGCCGACGACGGCGGAGAGGTCCGTTTTGTGGACCAGCGGATGTTCGGTGGTCTGTCGTACTCCGACGGCGGCGCGCAACTGCCGGCCGAGATCGCTCACATCGCCCGCGACCCGTTCGATCCTCTGTTCGATCCGGACGCTTTCGTGGCCGCGGTGCGGCGCCGCAAGACCGGCCTGAAACGGGCGCTGCTGGACCAGTCGCTGATCAGCGGAGTCGGCAATATCTACGCGGACGAAGCGTTGTGGCGGGCCAAGCTGCACTACGCGCGGGCGACCGAGACGCTGAAACCCTTGCAGATAAGGGAGATCCTACGGCACGCGCACGAGGTGATGGCCGAGGCGCTGGACGTCGGCGGCACCAGCTTCGACGCGCTGTACGTCAACGTGAACGGGGAGTCCGGCTACTTCGAACGCGGCCTGAACGTCTATGGACAAGAGGGTTCGCCGTGTCCGCGTGACGGCCGGCCGATCCGTCGCGAGCCGTTCATGAACCGTTCGTCGTATCGGTGTCCGAGATGTCAGCCGGTCCCTCGCCAGGTCCGGTGGTGACAGAGGTATCGTTAAAGAGTGTGGGCCTAGGTTGACCGTCGGGCCCGCCAGTGTCACCCTGAAAGACGGCACACATTTTAGAAGCGCTCCGTGGATCAGGGGCGCTCACAGGCCAGAACCCTTCCGGAGGACAGCACAATGGCCAAGGCTCTTCTAGGGCACCTTGGAGGCACTGACCCGCGCATGCTCGAGCAGGTTCGTCTGCTCAACCGGCGTGTCGCCGATCTGGAGGCGCACGTGATGCGCCTGCAGGCAGAGAACGACCACCTCGTCGCACAGGTCCACGAGGGCCGGCTGCTCACCGTTGACGAGGCTCTGCGCACCCCCGCTTCGGTCTGAGGACCCGAGCCGCGACAACAGAGTTCCATCTCTACCGTCCGCACAACCACGGCGGTGGCCCCCGTCCGGGCCTCCGCCGCCCTTTTTTGGCTGAAGCAGCACTGTTTGCCACTGAATGTTGAGCTCCCCCACCTCGCCGGCCACTCTGATCGGTCGGCCTCCACCGGTTCGCGTCGATGCCTCGGTAGACTGCGAAGCGGAACTACTTCCCCCGGGTAGCGGCAGCGTCACAAGCAGTTACGACGGTTCCTTCGGTATCGTCTGTCCTTTCACGGGTTGGAGAGCTTCGCCTTGTACCTGAAGAGCATGACGCTCCGAGGCTTCAAGTCGTTCGCGTCGGCCACGACGATGAACTTCGAACCGGGCATCACCTGCATCGTCGGCCCGAACGGCTCCGGGAAGTCCAACGTCGTCGACGCCCTCGCCTGGGTGATGGGTGAGCAGGGCGCGAAGTCGCTGCGCGGCGGCAAGATGGAGGACGTCATCTTCGCCGGCACCTCCGGCCGCGCCCCGCTGGGCCGCGCCGAGGTGGTGCTGACCATCGACAACACCGACGGCGCGCTGCCGATCGAGTACGCCGAGGTGACGATCTCGCGGACCATGTTCCGCAACGGTGGCTCCGACTACCAGATCAACGGCCAGAACTGCCGGCTGCTCGACGTCCAGGAACTGCTCAGCGATTCCGGTATCGGCCGCGAGATGCACGTCATCGTCGGCCAGGGCCAGCTCGACTCGATCCTGCGCGCCACCCCGGAGGGCCGGCGCGGGTTCGTCGAGGAGGCCGCGGGTGTCCTCAAACACCGCAAGCGCAAGGAAAAGGCGATCCGGAAGCTGGAGGCCACCGAGGGCAACCTCAACCGGCTCGGGGACCTGATCACCGAGATCCGCCGCCAGCTCAAGCCGCTCGGGCGGCAGGCAGAAGTCGCACGGCGGGCGGTGACGATCCAGGCGGAGGTCCGCGACGGCCGGGCCCGGCTGCTGGCCGACGACATCGTCCAGGCCCAGTCCGCGCTCGAGGCCGAGCTCAAGGACGAGGCACTGCTGACCCAGCGCCGCGCCGAGACCGAGGCCAAGCTGCGTGAGGCCCGCGAACTCGAGGCCGAGCTGGAGGACGCGCTCCGCGAGGACGCTCCGGCCCTACAGGCGGCCCAGGACACCTGGTACCAGCTGTCCGGCTTCAGCGAGAGGATCAAGGGTACGGCGCGGATCGCGGCGGACCGGATCCGGTCGCTGAACGACGAGGCCGAGGAGCCACGCGCCGGGCGGGACCCGGATGAGCTCGAGCTGGAAGCGGCCCGGGTCCGCGAGACCGAGGCGCAGATCGAGGCGGAGGTCGAGGCGCACTCGGAGCTGCTCGCCGAGGCGGTCGAGCGGCGCCGGCAGTTGGAGGCGCAGGAGGCCGAGGAGGAGCGCCGGATCGCCGCACTGATCCGGGCCGCGGCGGACCGCCGCGAAGGCCTGGCCCGGCTGACCGGCCAGGTGAACGCGCTGAAGAGCCGCGCGGCCGCGGCTGAGTCCGAGATCGGCCGACTCGCCAGCAACATGCGTGAGGCGGAGGCCCGGGCGGCCAAGGCCCAGCACGACTTCACCGCGCTGGAGACCCAGGTGGCCGGCCTCGACGCCGGTGAGAGAGGCCTGGACGAGGAGTACGAGGCGGCCCAGGCCGTCCTCGACGAGATGGACGAGCGGCTGGCCAAGCTGCGCGCCGAGGAGCGGGACGCCGAGCGTGAGCGCACCGGCCTGGCGGCTCGCAAGGAAGCACTCGAGCTCGGTCTGAACCGCAAGGACGGCGCCGGCGCCCTGCTGGCGGCCTCCGAGCAGGTCAATGGCCTGATGGGCTCGGTAGCGGCGCTGCTGAGCGTGCGGTCCGGCTACGAGACCGCGATCGCGGCCGCCCTCGGTGAGGCCGCCGACGCCGTCGCGGTCACCCACGCCGATGCCGCTCTCGAGGCGGTGGGTCACCTGAAGCAGCACGATCTCGGCCGGGCCGGGATGCTGCTCGGGGATGCCCCCGCCGACGACTACGCGACCTGGCCGCGGCTGCCGTACGGAGCGTCGTACGCCGTTGATGTCGTGGACTGCCCGGAGAGCCTGCGGCCCGCGCTACGGCGGTTGCTGCGCAAGGTCGCCGTCGTGGACGACGTACCGGCGGCTCAGTCGCTGGTGCGACACCTGCCCGATGTCACCTGCACCACGCGGAACGGCGACGTACTGGGCGCTCATTTCGCGTACGGCGGTTCGGACGCGGCGCCGAGCCTGATCGAGGTGCAGTCCGCGGTCGACGAGGCGGCGGAGAAGCTGACCGAGGCGACGGCGCGCAGCGAGCGGCTGCGGTTCGAGCTCCAGGCACTCGAGGACGAGCGGACCCGGCAGAAGGACAAGGCCGAGATCACACTCGCCCGGCTGCACGAGTCGGACGCGGCGATGGCCGCGGTGGCCGAGCAGTTGGCGCACTTCGGGTCGCTGGCGAAGGCGTCCCGAGGCGAGGCGCAGCGGATGGCCGAGGCGATCGCGGCGGCCGAGGAGGAGCGCGACCGGAACCTGTCCGGCCTGGCAGAGCTGGAGGAACGCCTCACCGACGCCGAGCAGTTCGACGAAGACGGCGACGAGCCGGACACCACCGATCGGGACCGGCTGGCCGAAGCCGCCAAGGCGGGCCGGGCGGCCGAGATGGAGGCGCGGCTGGCGCTGCGGACCACCGAGGAGCGGGCGCGGGCACTGTCCGGGCGTGCGGACTCGCTGGAGCGCGCGGCGCGGCAGGAGCGCGAGGCACGGGCACGCGCGATCGCGCGGGCCGCACGGCGGGCCCGGCAGGCGGAGGCGGCGCAGGCCGTGCACCTGGCGGCCGGTCACGTGCTGGCCCGGCTGGAGTCCTCGCTGCAGCAGGCCGCCGCTGAGCGGGCCGCGATCCAGGCCCAGCGGGCCGACCGCGAGCAGGCCTTGGCGCAGGCCCGGTCGGCGACGCGAAACCTGAGCTCCGAGCTGGAGCAACTGACCAACACCGTGCACCGGGACGCGCTGGCCCGGGCCGAGCAGAAGATGCGGCTGGAGCAGCTGTACGAGAAGGCGCTCGGCGAGCTCGGGATCGAGGTCGACGCGCTGGTCGCGGAGTACGGCCCGGACCAGCTGGTGCCGCCGCTGCCGAAGGACGGCGAGGAGAACACCCTCGAGCTCGAGGGCGAGCCGTTCAACCGGGCGAAGGTGGAGAAGCGGCTCAAGCAGGCCGAGCGGGCGCTGAACCAGCTCGGGCGGATCAACCCGCTCGCGCTGGAGGAGTTCGAGGCGATGGAGGAGCGGCACCGCTTCCTGTCCGAGCAGCTCGACGACCTGAAGAAGTCCCGGCGCGACCTGATGGACATCGTCAAGGAGGTCGACGAGCGGGTCGAGCAGGTCTTCACCGAGGCCTACCGCGACGTCGAGGTGGCCTTCGAGCACGTGTTCAGCCGGCTGTTCCCCGGCGGTGAGGGCCGGCTGGTGCTCACCGACCCCGACGACATGCTTGCCACCGGCATCGATGTCGAGGCGCGGCCGCCGGGCAAGAAGGTGAAGCGGCTGTCGCTGCTGTCCGGTGGTGAGCGGTCGCTGGTCGCGGTCGCCTTCCTGGTCGCCCTGTTCAAGGCGCGGCCGTCGCCGTTCTACATCCTCGACGAGGTCGAGGCGGCGCTGGACGACACCAACCTCGGCCGGCTGCTGGAGATCTACGAGGAGCTGCGCGAGAACAGCCAGCTGCTCGTCATCACCCACCAGAAACGCACCATGGAGGTCGCTGATGCCCTGTACGGCGTGACCATGCGCGGCGACGGTGTGTCGTCGGTCATCTCCCAGCGAATCCGCGAACCCGAGCCCGCCTAGGCAGTGATCGTCATCGAGGCGATCTGGTCGTTCTGGACGTCGAAGGTGAAGTGGGACGGGCCGTTGTAGCCGTCCCCGCCGACCTGGGTGACGATGGTGAGCGGGTTGCCCGGTGTCGACACCTTGGTGCCGGTGAAGGTGGCGCGCTTGCCGATCAGCTCGTTCTCGCTCCAGGCGCGGATTCGGTCCGGGCCGCGGAACTGGCGGCCCCAGTCGTCGACATAACCGTCCGCGGCGAACGCCGCGACGAAGGCGTCGTTGTCCTGCTCGTCGATCGCGGTGAGTGCTCGCTGGACCGCGCCGGGGATCTCTTGGCTCATGCGCACGACGATAGCCCTGGTGGTTGAACCGGTCGGCGCTTCCGGACGTGTGGGAGGTGTGCATCACCGATCCTCGAGGGGAACCATCATGAAGCGTCTGGGCAGTGTCTGCGCGGTGTTGGTGCTCGGTCTGGCCGGGCTGACGGCCTGCGGCGACGAGAGCGACGCGCCGGCGAGCGGTGCCACCGCGGCGAGCAGTGGGGCGAAGCTGGCGACCGCGGAGGTGGCCGGACTGGGCAAGATCGTTGTCGATGGCAACGGGCGGACCGTCTACGTGTTCGACAAGGACACCTCCGGCAAGTCGAACTGTGAGGGTGACTGCCTGGCCAAGTGGCCGGTTGTGCCGGCCGGCGAGGGCACTCCGAAGCTCGAGGGCATCGACGCTTCCCTGGTCGGCACGGTGACCCGCAGCGACGGCAGCAAGCAGCTGTCGATCGGCGGACTACCTGTGTACCTGTTCGCCCAGGACACCAAGGCCGGCGAGGCCAAGGGCCAGGCGGTCGGCGGAGTCTGGTGGGTCGTGGGCGCGGACGGGAAGAAGATCACCAAGCAGCCGTCGTCCGACGATGGCAATGGCTACGGCTACTGAGTGCTTGCCCGTGTGGGCACCCACCGTTCCCGGTATCGTGCGGACAGTGGGTGACAACCGGGGTCCGGAGGCTGCCGAGGCGCTTGTCCGGTCCTTGTACGCCGAACACGGCCGGAGCCTGCTCGCGTACGCGACCCGGCTCACCGGAGACCGTGCCGCCGCCGAGGACGTCGTACAGGAAACTCTCGTGCGGGCGTGGAAACATGCGGACGACCTGACCGGGGGGCAGGGTTCCGTCCGCGGGTGGCTACTCACTGTGGCACGCAACATCGTCACCGACCGGGCCAGAGCGCGTGCGGTCCGGCCTACCGAGGTGGCGGATGTGGTTGACCGGCCACCGGTGGAGGGTGACCACTCGGAGTCGGTGGTGAACGCCATGGTGCTGCTGGCCGCGCTGGACCAGGTGTCTCCGGAGCACCGCGAGGTGCTGGTGGAGCTGTACTACCGGGGCCGGTCGGTCGCGGAAGCCGCGAAGGTGCTGGGAGTCCCGCCCGGTACCGTGAAATCGAGATCGTATTACGCCCTGCGGGCTCTGCGCGCGGTGATGGCCGGACAGGCTGAGTTGGCTCCAGGAAAGGGGGAGGTGGCGCGATGAGTGAGCATGACCGCTCGCAGCTCGGCGCCTACGCCCTCGGCGCCCTGGACCCTGACGAGGTCCGGGAGGTGGACGAGCACCTGGCCACGTGTGCGGAGTGCCGTGCGGAGCTGGCAGAGCTCGAGGAGCTGAAGGAATTCCTCGGCGAGGTACCTGCGGAAGCGTTCCTGGACGGTCCGCCACCTGACGGTGACCTCTTGCTGCAGCGCACCCTGCGTGAGGTGCGTACTCCGGTCAAACCGAAGCGCTCCCGCTGGCTGATGGTGGCCGCCGCGGTTGTCGTCGTGGCCGGTGCGCTGGGTGGTGGCGTGCTGATCGGCCGGCAGACGGTGGATCAGACAGACGAGCCAGTGGCCGGGTCCAAACAGGTGACGGCGACTGACACCCGCACCGGTACGACGATGGCCACCACGGTGGAGCCACGGGCCGGGTGGAGCTGGATTCAGGTGCAGATCACCGGTCTGAAGGCCGGAGCCGAGTGCGAGATGCTCGTGACCGACAAAGCCGGCAAGACCTGGGTAGCAGGGACGTGGCTGGTGTCTGAGAAGGCAGCACGCGAAGGCAGTCGCTTCGGCGGCGGTGTACTCGTCCCGCTTGATCAGGTGAAGTCGGTGCAGATCAGGACGATCCAGGGCCAGCATGTGGTGACCACCACGATCTAAGTCGCTTGCAGCGCACGAGAGGATGAGGGCGTGGCTACTAGCTCCGACGACCTCCGTTCCCGCCGTAGAGCTGCGGCCGACAACTGCGATCGCTGGCTGTCCATGCGCAGGGTGCCGGCCGCGGACAGCCTGAAGCGGCTCGCTGAGGCTGCCGGCGACGAGAAGGTCGACACGTACGGCGACGGCGGTGACGTGGCCGCGCTGGAGCAGGAGGTGGCCGAACTGCTGGGCAAACCGGCGGCTGTGTTCATGCCGACCGGCATCATGGCCCAGCAGAGCGTCCTGAGGGTGTACGCCGACCGCGCGGCGACCAGCCGGGTAGCGGTGCATGGGCTTGCTCACCTTTTGCAGCACGAGCTGAACGCATTGGAGGAAGTGCACGGCCTGCGGATCGAACGGCTGACGTCGGAGCCACGGCAGCCGCGACCGGACGAGTTGGCCGCCATCCCGGGGAAGCTGGCCGCTGTGACGCTGGAGCTTCCGCTACGGGAGGCCGGATTCGTCCTGCCGACCTGGGACGAGCTGGTCGTGTTCGCCGAGTGCTGTGCGGAGCGCGGCGTCCCACTGCATCTGGACGGGGCTCGGTTGTGGGAGAGCACGCCCTACCTGGAGCACAGCCTTGCTGAGGTGGCTGCACTGGCTTCAAGCGTGTACGTGTCGTTCTACAAGGTGCTGGGCGGGCTGAGTGGTGCGGCGCTGGCCGGGCCGGAGGACGTGATCGCCGAGGTACGGCGTTGGCAGCGCCGGCTGGGCGGCAACCTCTACACGCTGATGCCGTACGCCGTGTCCGCGCGCGAAGGACTCCGGACGGTGCTGCCGCAGATGGCGGACTTGCACCAGCGGGCCGTGGAGCTCTCGATGGCCTTGCAGAGCGAGGGATTCCGGGTGTTCCCGGAGCCGCCGCACACCAACTCGTTCCGCGTCTACGCACCCCGTCCGGCAGAGGCGATCGAGCGGGCGGCGGTGGAGCGGATGGAGGCGACGCGGGAGGCGATCTGCGCTCCGTGGCAGCAGGCCGACGTACCGGGCTGGTCGTGGGTGGAGCTGGTGGTGACTCCGAACACGTTGGCCTGGCAAGTGGACGAAGTGGTCAAAGCCTATGGGGAACTTCTGGGACAATGAGCTCGTAACACCTGCTGTGAGAGTTGGTGTGGGGATACGGGGAGAGATGTGCTGACGTTCGTCATCACCATGGTTGTTCTGCTGGTTCTGTCCGGGCTGGTGCTGCTGGCGGTTGCGCGGGGGGAAGGGAAGCACTTCCTGTAAACGACCGGGGCGGGACAAAAATGTGTACCGTGCCTGGATGAGACGGCTGATCTTCCAGGAGTACGTGACCCTCGACGGGTACGCCGCCGGACCGGACGGTGGGCTGGAGTTCTTCGACACGATCGCCGAGCAGGCGGACGTCGACAACCTCGCGTTGCTCGAGGACGTCGACACCATGCTGCTCGGCGCCGAGACCTACCGGTTGTTCGCCGCCTTCTGGCCGACGGAGGCCGCGGCCGAGGAGGCGATCGCGCCGAAGCTCAACGCGCTGCGCCTGGTGGTCGTGTCGACCACCCTCGACAGCGCGCCCTGGGGTGCCTACGAACCTGGCCAGGTGATCCGCGACCTCGACGGGGTGCGGGAGCTCAAGGCCGAGGACGGCAAGGACATCATCTTGTGGGGCAGCATCACGCTTTTCCACTCGCTGCTGAAGGTCGGGCTCGTCGACGAGGTGCAGCTGCGGGTCTGCCCGGTGCTGCTGGGCGCGGGTAAGCCTGCGTTCCCCAGTGGTGGGTCGCCGGTCGACCTCGAGCTGATCGAGGCCAGGCCCTGGTCGACGGGCGGCGTACTGCTGCGCTATCAGCCGGCTAGCTGACCGCGTCGACGATCGCTTTCACGATCGGGGCCGCGACGGTGACCGTCGGCAGGACGAGCAGCCCGACGGCTACGGCGTACGTCCCGGCTGCGAGTAGCGGGTAGCGCGGCTCGGGGTCGGCCAGCCGCTGGACACGCAGTACGGTGGCCGACTTCGAGGCGGCCAGTCCTGCCTCTGGGGCGGGTGCGCCGGCCAGTGCGACCAGGGCACGGGCGAGTGGGCGAGGACCGCTGCGGCGGCGGGCGTCATCGTCGGCCAGCAGCTCTACCAACGTGCGTGCCTGCTCCAACGCCACCTCACTGCGCACCCAGCGCGGGAAGGCCTGGTGCAGTGCGGTGAACGCCTCCAGCACCAGGTCGTGCCGTGCGCGGAGGTGCGCTTGCTCATGCGCGAGTACGGCGCGGAGCTCGCTCTCGTCGAGTCTTTCGAGGGCTCCGACCGACACGACCACCCGGGAGCCGCGGAGGGAAGGCAGACAGTAGGCAAGCGGCGTCTCCTCGGACAGCACCCGCAGGCCCGGGACCAACCCGTCCGGTGTGGCCAGTACGTCGACCAGATCGCGGTGCCGTTTGCGGCGAGCCCTCGTACCGACCGCTACCCGTCCGGCAACCCAGAGGAGCTTCACCAGGACCAGTGCGGTCATCGCGAGGATGGCTGCCGCCAGGAGATCCCTGATGGAGGACGGGTCGAAGCTGGGCTCACCTGGCTGGCCCGCGGTGGAGTAGGAGAGCGCTATACCCGCGCCCAGCGCTGCCAGGACTGCTGCGATCGCTATCGCTTGCCAGAGCGCCACAGCGGCCCGGGGGATCCGGTAGGGCCAGGATGAGCGAGCCAGTAGCGCCGGTGCCGGTCCGGTCAGCACCAGGGCCAGTGCGGCGAGGAGGACGGGGGTGATCACCCCTCTCGCGCCTCCAGCCGAGACAGCGCCTCCCGGAGCAGGGCTGCTTCCTCCTCGCTGACCTGGCCGACGAACCGGACCAGCGCCTCGCGCCGGTCGCCCGCCCGATCGAGGGCGTCGCGCATGAGGTCGGCGGCCAGCTCCTCGCGGGGCGCCGCGGCCCGGTAGCGCCAGGCCTTCCCGTCGCGCTCCCGCTCGGTCAGCCTCTTCTTGGCCAGCCGGTCCAGCACCGTCATCACGGTCGTGTAGGCGAGCTCGCGGGTGGTCGCCAGCTGCTCGTGCACCTCGCGCACGGTCAACGCCGCCGGTGCTGCCCAGAGCTGCTCCATCACCAGCCGCTCCAGGTCGCCCAGCGGCCTCGGTGCCTTCTCGTCACTCGCCACGTGACCAGTATAACTACGCGTTGTAGTAGATCCGCGCTAGCATCTACTACGTAACGTCGTAGATGGTTGCGGAGGACCGCGTGGACACCCTGGATCTGGCTCGGTGGCAGTTCGCTGTCACCACCGTGTACCACTTCTTCTTCGTCCCGGTGACGATCTCGCTGGTCGCGATCACGGCCGGGTTGCAGACCGCGTGGTACCGGACCGGGAAGGACAAGTATCTGCGGTTGACCAAGTTCTACGGGAAGCTGTTCTTGATCAACATCGCGATGGGCGTGGTGACCGGCATCGTGCAGGAGTTCCAGTTCGGGATGAACTGGAGTGACTATTCACGGTTCGTCGGTGACGTGTTCGGCGCCCCGCTGGCGCTGGAGGGGCTGCTGGCGTTCTTCTTGGAGTCGACGTTCATCGGGTTGTGGATCTTCGGCTGGGATCGGCTGCCCAAGCGCGTGCACCTGGCCTGCATCTGGATGGTGGTGCTCGGCACGCAGTTGTCGGCGTACTTCATCTTGGCGGCCAACTCCTGGATGCAGAACCCGGTCGGTTTCCGTTACAACGCCGAGCGTGGCCGGGCGGAGTTGACCGATCTGTGGGCGGTGCTGACCAACAAGGTCGTGCTGGTCACCTATCCGCACACGGTTTTCGCCGCGTTCATGGTCGGCGGCGCGTTCGTGGCCGGTGTGGCTGTGTGGCATCTGGTTCGGCGTCCTGATGTCGACCGGGATGTGTTTCGTACCGCGCTTCGGCTGGGCGCGGTGATCGTGATCGCGGCCGGCGCCGGGGTCGCGCTGACTGGGGATCAGCAGGGCAAGGTGATGACCGAGGTGCAGCCGATGAAGATGGCCGCGGCGGAGGCTTTGTACGAGACGGAGAAGCCGGCGTCGTTCTCGGTCTTCACTGTCGGCACCCTGGATGGGTCGCGGGAGATCTTTTCGGTCAAGGTGCCGTATCTGTTGTCGTTCCTGGCCACCGGGCACTTCGACGGCGAGGTGAAGGGGATCAACTCGCTGCAGGAGGCCTACGAGCAGCTGTATGGGCCGGGGTCGTACAAGCCGAACATCCCGCTGACGTACTGGACCTTCCGGTTGATGATCGGGGTGGGGATGGCGTCCGCGGCGATCGCGGTGTGGTTGCTGTGGGCAACACGCCGGGGCCGGGCGCCGGACCGGCGGCTGGTCTGGCTGGCGCTGCCGTTGCCGCTGCTGCCGCTGGCGGCGAACTGCTTCGGCTGGATCTTCACCGAGACCGGGCGGCAGCCGTGGCTGGTGTTCGGATTGTTGCCGACGGCATCGGGTGTGTCGCCGGGGACGACCAGCGGCGAGGTGCTCACGTCGCTGGCGGGGTTCACGGTGCTGTACGGCGTGCTGGCCGTGGTCGAGGTGAAGCTGATGTTCCGCACCATCCGGGGCGGGCTGGCCGGGACGGACGGGGTGTCCGGGCACGACGCGCCGGACGAGTCGCCGGACGACGCCGACAAGCCGTTGTCGTTCGCCTACTGAGGGAGTGTTGATGGAGCTCACGACGGTGTGGTTCCTCGCCATCGCGGGGTTGTGGATCGGGTACTTCGTGCTCGAGGGGTTCGATTTCGGGGTCGGCATGCTGTTGCGGGTGCTCGGCCGGGACGAGCCCGAGCGGCGCGCGGTGGTCACCACGATCGGGCCGGTCTGGGACGGCAACGAGGTGTGGCTGATCGTGGCCGGCGGGGCGACGTTCGCGGCGTTCCCGGAGTGGTACGCGACGCTGTTCAGCGGGTTCTACCTGCCGCTGTTCGCGATCTTGGTGTCGCTGATCCTGCGCGGGGTGGCGTTGGAGTACCGCGGCAAGCGGGACGACCTGGCCTGGCGCGGGCGGATGGACAGCTTGATCACGGTCGGGTCGGTGGTGCCCGCGTTCCTGTGGGGGCTGACCTTCGCGAACCTGGTCCGCGGCGTCCCGCTGGACGCCTCGTACGAGTACGTCGGCACCCTCGGCGACCTGTTCAGCCCGTTCGCGCTGCTGGGCGCGGTCGCCTTCACCGCGGTGTTCGTCGCCCACGGCGCGATCTTCCTGGCGCTGCGCACGACCGACGACCTGCGCCTGCGCGCCAACCGCCTGGCGTCCCGGGCGGGCGTTGCCGCCGCCGTCGTGGTGATCGGCTTCCTGTGGTGGGCGCAGGCGATCCGCGGCGACACCGCGTCGGTGATCGTCTCGGTCGGTGCGGTGGTCGCCTTCGCCGGTGGCCTGCTCGCGAACCGGGTCCGCCGTGAGGGCTGGGCCTTCGTCGGTACGACGCTCGCGGTCGGGCTGGCCGTGACGTCGCTGTTCGCGGCGATGTTCCCGGCCGTGATGCCGTCAACACTTGATCCCGGATCAACATTGACAACAGTTGATGCCGCATCAACGCCGTACACGTTGAAGATCTTGACCATCATTGCCGCGATCTTCACGCCGCTGGTGCTGCTGTACCAGGGCTGGACCTACTGGGTGTTCCGCAAGCGCGTCACGGTCGAGCCGGTCGCGGTCGGATGAAACCGCTCGATCCGCGGCTGCTGAAGAGGGCCCGGCCTGCCCGGACCTTCCTGGCCGCGTCGGTGGTCATCGGCGTCGCCAGTGGACTGTTGATCATCGTGCAGGCCGTCTTGCTGGCCAGGGGCATTGCCGGCGTCGTCCTGCATGGTGACGCAGTTGCGGCGATCGCCTGGGGCCTGGGCGCCGTCGTGGTGGGCCGGGCGCTGCTGGTGTGGGCGCAGGAGGTGGTGGCGCAGCGGGCGGCGGCTGCGGTGAAGTCGACGTTGCGGCGGCAGGTGCTGGAGCACTCGCTGAAGCTGGGACCGGTCTGGCTGAGCGGCGAGCGCAGCAGTGCGCTGACGACGCTGCTGACCAAGGGCCTCGACGACCTGGACCCGTACTTTGCTCGCTATCTCCCGCAGTTGGTGCTGGCGGCGACCGTGCCGGCTGGAGTGGTCGGCTGGATGGCGACCGGTGACCTGATCGCTGCGGGGACCGTGGTGATCACGCTGCCGCTGATCCCGATCTTCATGGCGTTGATCGGCTGGGCGACCCAGGCACACAGCAGGCGTCGTCAACGTGCGCTGGCCGTCCTCGCGCATCACTTCGCGGATGTCGTCGGCGGCCTGCCCACGCTCAAGCTGTTCGGCCGGGCCAAGGCCCAGGAGGCCGCCGTACGTCGGGTGACGGACAAGCACCGGGTGGCGTCGATGAGCAGTCTGCGGCTGGCGTTCCTGTCGTCGCTGGCACTGGAACTGCTGGCCAGCATCTCGGTGGCGCTGGTCGCTGTCGGCATCGGGCTGCGGCTGGTCGAAGGCAAGCTCGGACTCGAGACCGCCTTGATGGTCCTGATCCTCGCCCCGGAGGCCTACCTGCCGCTGCGGCAGGTCGGCCTGCACTTCCACGCCAGCGCCGACGGCGTTGCCGCCAGCGAAGAGGTGTTCCGTGTCCTGGAGACGCCACTGCCCGAGCGAGGCGACCGCACCGACGTACCCGACCTGCGGGAGAGTTCACTCCATCTGTACGACGTGACAGTGCGCTACCCGGGCCGCGACGAGCCGGCGCTTGACGGCTTCGACCTGGACATCCGGCCCGGTGAGGTGGTCGCACTGACCGGGCCGAGTGGTGCCGGCAAGTCGACTGTGCTGGCCGTGCTGCTCGGCTTCGTCGAGCCAGAACGCGGCGTGGTGATCGCTGGAGGCAGTGCGGCCGATGAGTTCGAGTCGACCGCGTGGCGACGCCAGTTCGCCTGGGTGCCGCAGCGGCCGGGCTTGCGTGCGGGCACGATCGCGGACAACGTGCGGCTCGGCCGACCGGAGGCGACCGACGACGAAGTACGACTGGCGCTGATCGGCGCCGGGGCAAGCGAACTCGACCTCGACAAGCCAGTGGGCGAGCAAGGCCAACTCCTGTCCGGCGGTCAGCAACGCCGGGTGGCGCTGGCGCGGGCGTTGATCACGGACGCGCCGGTGCTGTTGCTGGACGAGCCGACCGCCGGGCTGGACGCCGACGCCGAGGCAGCCGTTGTCGCGGGACTGCGGGCCAGCGGCCGGACAGTCCTGATGATCGCCCATCGGCCGGCGTTGATCGCCGCCGCAGACCGAACAGTCACAGTAGGCGCGAGAGAGCTGGTGAACGCATGAGCGCGCAGGTCGGAGGGGCAGGGCTCTGGCGGCTGGTGAAACCGGACGGGCGCGTGTGGTGGCGGCTGCTGCTGGCGCTGGTAGCAGGCGTAGCTGCAGCCGGGTCGGCGGTCGCGCTGTTGGCGACCTCGGCCTGGTTGATCACCACCGCGGCTGCTCAGCCTCCGGTGCTGATCCTGATGGTGGCGATTGTTGCCGTCCGGGCGTTCGGTGTCGGCCGGGGTGTCTTCCGGTACGTCGAGCGGTTGGTGGGGCACGACGCGGCGTACCGGGTGTTGGGGGAGACCCGGGCGCGTATCACTGGACGGCTTGAGAAGCTGGCGCCGGGTGGACTGACCTCGCGCCGCAAGGGTGACCTGCTGGCGCGACTGGTCCTCGACGTCGACGCAGTACTCGACCTCTGGCTGCGCGTCGTGCTCCCGGTCGCAGTCGCAGCAGTAACCGCGACAGCAACCGTCGCCCTTCTCGCCGTTCTACTACCTGCAGCAGGCACAGCCGTGGCACTCGCGGTCCTCGTCGCGTGCACCGTCGTACCGTGGCTGACAGCCACGACCGCAGCCCGAGCGGAGCGGAAGATCGCGGGCTCACGAGGCGAAGTGGCGGCCGCCGCGACCGAGACCCTGCTCACCGCAGGTGACGTAGTCGCGTTCAACGCGGTCGACGACGTACTCGCCGACTTCAGCGCCAGCGATGCAAGGCTTGCCGCAGCGGAGCGCCGATCGGCCTGGAGCGCAGGGCTCGGTAGCGCGCTGCTCATGCTGTGCGTCGGCGGCGCGAGCGTGGCCGGGCTTGTGCTCGGCAGTACGGCGAACATAACCGGCGCGGTGTTCGCCGTCCTCGTCCTCACGCCGCTCGCGCTCGCCGACGTACTCGGAGGCATCCCCGCCGCCGCGCAGCTCGCCATCCGCGTGCGCGCCTCACTCGGCCGCGTGCAAGAGCTCCTGGACAGCCCGGAGCCGGTGACCGAGCCCGCGACGCCGCAGCCGCTGCCGGACGGGCGCGACCTGGAGGTGAGACTCCTACGGGTTGGGTACGGCGATCACGACGTACTGGATGGCTTGAGCCTGGACGTGCCGGCTGGGAGTCGAGTGGTGATCACTGGACCGAGTGGCTCGGGTAAGAGCACGTTGGCCGCGGTGCTGCTGCGGTTCCTGGAGCCGCGGGCTGGTGAGGTTCGGCTGGATGGGGTGGACCTCGCCAGGCTCGACGGCGATCAGGTGCGGTCGGTGGTCGGGCTGCTGACGCAGGAGAGCCATGTGTTCGACACGACCATCCGGGAGAACCTGCTGCTCGCCAAGCCCGGTGCAAGCGATCTGCAGCTGTGGAAGGCGCTATACCGGGCTCGGCTCGGGGTGTTCGTCGAGAAGCTGCCGGACGGGCTCGACACGATGGTGGGCGAGCATGGCGCGCGCTTGTCGGGAGGTGAGCGTCAGCGGCTCGCGTTCGCCCGGCTCCTGCTGGCCGATCGAGACGTACTCGTGCTCGATGAGCCGACGGAGCACCTGGACGAGGAGACCGGCCGGGCCCTGCTCGAGGACCTGTTCGCCGCGGCGGGTCACCGTACTGTGGTCCTCCTGACTCACCGGCCCGAGCTGGTTCCTGTTCACGTACCGCGACAGCTGGTGTGCCTGACGTGACGGATGCGGGTGACGCGCTCCGCGTCTGTCAAGATGGGGAACCGTGTTGACTCCACTGCTCGCCGACTCGGTTCTGATCGCCATCATCGTGGCCGCTGTGATCCTGGTCGCCGGCACGACCGGACTGGTCGTGACGCGGCGCCGCAAGGCTCAGCTGCCGTCCACCACCCCGCCGGCGCCGCTGGAGACCGCGGAGCCGAAGGTCGGCGACGACGCGGAGGAGCCGCGCGACACGCCGACGCGAACGCTGGAGGACACCGAGCTCCCCGAGGAGCCGGTGGCGACGATCGAGAAGCCGGAGTCGGCGCAGGGCCGGCTGGTCCGGCTGCGGGCCAAGCTGGCGCGGTCGCAGGGCTCGCTGGGCAAGGGGCTGCTCGCGCTGCTGTCGCGGGACAAGCTGGACGAAGAGACGTGGGAGGACATCGAGACCACCCTCATCACCGCCGACGTCGGCGTGACCCCCACGCAGGAGCTGGTCGAGCGCCTGCGGACCCGGATGCGCGTCGAGGGCGTCGGTGCCGAGCAGGCCCGGGACATCCTGCGCGCCGAGCTGATCGAGCTGGTCAACCCGTCGCTGGACCGGTCGCTCAACGTCAGCCGGAAGGGGGCCCAGCCGGCCGTCGTCATGGTCGTCGGGGTGAACGGCACCGGCAAGACCACCACGGTGGGCAAGCTGGCACGCGTCCTCGTCGCCGAGGAAAAGCACGTCGTCCTGGGTGCGGCCGACACGTTCCGTGCGGCGGCCGCGGACCAGCTGCAGACCTGGGGCGAGCGGGTCGGCGTGCGGACGGTCCGCGGACCAGAAGGCGGTGACCCGGCCAGCATCGCGTTCGACTCGGTCAAGCAGGGCATCGAGGAGGAGGCGGACGTCGTCATCGTCGACACCGCCGGCCGGCTGCACACCAAGACGGGCCTGATGGACGAGCTCGGCAAGGTGAAGCGGGTGATCGAGAAGTCCGCCGAGGTGGACGAGGTGCTGCTCGTCATCGACGCCACCACCGGCCAGAACGGTCTCACCCAGGCCCGCGTGTTCGCCGAGGTCATCAACGTCACCGGCCTGGTGCTGACCAAGCTCGACGGTACGGCGAAGGGCGGCATCGTGATCGCGGTCCAGCGCGAGCTCGGCGTCCCGGTCAAGCTGGTCGGCCTCGGCGAGGGCCCGGACGACCTGGCCCCGTTCGACCCCGAGCAGTTCGTCGACGCGCTGCTCGACTGAGATATCTTTCGGGATCTCGTTTGGCCTGGGCCGAATCTGGTACCCAGGGGGAATGAACCGACCGAGGATCGTCATCGTCGGGGCCGGGTTCGCCGGGTACCACGCGGCCAGGACGCTGTGCCGGCTGGCGCGCGGCCGGGCCGACATCGTGCTGGTCAACCCGACGGACTACTTCCTGTACCTGCCGCTGCTGCCCGAGGTGGCGACCGGGATCATCGAGCCACGCCGGCTGACCGTGTCGATCGCCGACACGCTGCCCGACGTACGCCTGGTGCTCGGTGAGGTGGACGGCCTCGATTTGGAGCACCGCAAGGTCCGCTACGCCGATCCGGCCGACCGACGCGAGGAGCTCCGCTACGACCGGCTGATCATCGCCGCGGGGAGTGTGAACAAGCTGCTCCCCGTCCCAGGCGTGACGGAGTACGCGCATGGTTTCCGCGGCATCCCCGAGGCCGTGTTCCTGCGTGACCACCTGACCCAGCAGGTCGAGTTGGCCGACGCCAGCGACAACCCGGCCGAGCGGAACGCGCTCTGCACGTTCGTGGTCGTCGGCGCCGGCTACACCGGTACAGAGGTCGCCGCACATGGTGTTCTCTACACAGAGCTGCTCAAGAAGCGCCGGCCGCGCCTACGCCACCAGCGGATGCGCTGGATGCTGCTGGACATCGCTGACCGGGTTCTGCCCGAGCTGGACGAGCGGCTGTCGCGTACGGCGGACAAGGTGCTGCGTGAGCGTGGTGTCGAGGTACTGATGGGCACGTCGGTCGAGGAGGCCAAGCGTGAGGGCGTACAGCTCACCGACAAGTCGTTCGTACCGACGCAGTCGCTCATCTGGTGTGTCGGCGTACGGCCGGACCCGATGGTCGACGGGCTGGGCCTGAAGACGGAGAAGGGCCGGCTGGTCGTCGATGAGTACCTCAACGTGCCGGATCACCCTGAGGTGTACGCCTGCGGTGATGCGGCCGCCGTGCCGGACCTGACGCGACCGGGCGAGCTCACGCCCATGACAGCGCAGCACGCGGAGCGCCAGGGCAAGCGCGCGGCCAAGAATGTGGCGGCCGGCTTCGGGACCGGTGTGCGGCAGCCATATGTGCACAGGGACCTCGGGTTCGTCGTGGACCTCGGTGGTACCCAGGCAGCCGCCAACCCCCTGCATGTCCCGCTGTCCGGTCTCCCGGCGAAGGCGGTGACGCGCGGCTACCATCTGCTTTCCATGCCCGGGAACCGGGTCCGGACGGCCACCGACTGGCTGTACGACGCGGTCCTGCGCCGCCAGACCACCCAACTCGGAGTCATCCCCGCGGCCGACGTACCACTGGAGACTGCGAGCCCGGAGCGCATCAGAAGACACTGACGAGGAATGTAGAGAACTGCATGCCGGTCTCGTCCTCTGGGTGACAAGGGCCCAAGATGGGCCGGAGGAGGAGATGACATGACCAGGTTTTTACTGCTCGTCAACTTGGACGGCGGGAACGTCGACACCCCGATGCTGGAGTGGGACGAGGCGGATATGAAGGCCCACATGCAGTTCCTGAACGACCACCTGGAGCGGCTGCGGCAGAGCGGCGAGCTGGTGGAGGCGCAGGCGCTGACGTGGCCCGCACACGCCAAGGTGGTCCGTGCGGCCAGCGTGAACGCGCCCGTGGTGACCGACGGTCCGTACGCCGAGTCCAAGGAGATCCTGGCCGGTTACGAGATGATCGACGTCGAGTCGGAGGAGCGGGCCCTGGAGATCGCCGCGGAGCTGTCCACGGTCCCCGGGCCGGGTGGTGTGCCGACCGAACAGCCGATCGAGGTCCGCCGGGTGATGGACTCCGACGCCGACCTCTACGACGTGTGACCAGTCAGCACATCGAGGACCTGCTGCGTGAGCTGACGCCGCAGGTCCTCGGCGCGGTCGTCCGCTGGGCCGGTGACTTCGCCGCGGCCGAGGACGCCGTACAAGAGGCGCTGCTGGCCGCCGCGACGACGTGGTCGAGAGACGGTACGCCGGACAACCCGAAAGCGTGGCTGATCCAGACCGCGTCGCGTCGCCTGATCGACGAGGTCCGGCAGGAGCAGGCCCGGCGACATCGCGAGGAGCGGGCCGCGCTGCGCGAGGTACCGCCCGAGGACGTGGAGGAGCGGGACGACACGTTGCGCCTGCTGTTCCTGTGCTGCCATCCGGCGCTCACGCCGGCCTCCGCGATCGCGTTGACGCTGCGGGCCGTCGGCGGTCTCACCACAGCCGAGATCGCCACCGCCTACTTGGTGCCTGAGGCAACGATGGCGCAGCGGATCAGCCGGGCGAAGCAGAAGCTCAGGGGAGCGACGTTCGAGCTGGACACCAGCGAGGAGCGGTTGAACAACGTGCTGCACGTGCTCTACCTGATGTTCAACGAGGGCTATGCGGCCAGCAGCGGTCCAGAGCTGCACCGCAGCGACCTGTCCGGTGAGGCAATCCGTCTGACCCGCACTGTGCACGCATTGTTGCCTGAGAACGGTCAGGTGACCGGACTGCTCGCCTTGATGCTGCTCAGCGACGCCCGCCGCGCGGCACGCACCGGTAGTGCGGGTGAGCTGATCCCACTGGCAGAGCAGGATCGGAGCCTGTGGAACAAGGACTACATCGCCGAAGGCGTCGCCCTTGCGGTGCAAGCCTTCGGTACGCCGCCACTGGGGGAGTATCAGCTGCAAGCAGCGATTGCCGCGCTGCACGACGAGGTGGATCGCCCGGAAGACACCGACTGGCCGCAGATCCTCGCGCTGTACGGCCTGCTGGAGAGCCTGTCCGGCAATCCGATGGTGAAGCTCAACAGAGCCATCGCAGCGGCCATGGTGCAAGGCCCTGACGAAGGCTTGAAGCTCCTGATGCCGCTGGACAAGGAGTTGGCCGGGCATTACCGCCTGGACGCCGTACGCGGGCACCTGTACGAGATGCGCGGCGACACCGAGGCGGCCGCGCACTACTTTCGCGAGGCGGCCCGCCGTACGACGAGCAAGCCGGAGCGGGACTACCTGACCACCAAGGCGGCTGTGATCACGCGAAAGCCTGCCCAGTAACACCTACCGGGTGCGGGCGCGGACGTGCATCCGTTCGCCCTGGGGGCCGTACAGGCAGAGCACCTCGGCCGGCCCGGGACCCGGGTTGCCGAACCAATGCGGCACCCGGCAGTCGAACTCCGCCACCTCGCCCTCGGCCAGCACGAAGTCCTGATCGCCGAGCACCAGGCGGATCCGTCCGGACAGTACGTAGACCCAGTCGTAGCCCTCGTGTGTCCGCTGGCTCACGTCGCCGCCCGGCCACCCTGCCGGCAGGATCTGCTTGAACGCCTGCAGGCCACCGGGCCGCTTCGACAGCGGGATGTGCACCGTGCCATGGCGCTTGATCGGCTTCGCGTGGATCCGCGGGTCGCCCGTCGGTGGCGCGTCCACCAGCTCGTCCAGCTGCACCTGGTGCGCACGGGCCAGCGGCAGCAGCAGCTCGAGCGTCGGCTTGCGCTGGCCGGACTCCAGCCGGGACAGCGTGCTCACCGAGATCCCGGTGGACTCGGACAGCTGGGCCAGCGTCGTACCCCGCTCGACCCGCAGGCTCCGCAGCCGCGGCCCGACCGCCTCGAGAACCTCGTCGAATGCCTCCATGTTGCCATTGTGGCAAAGAAAGTTGTCGAAAACGAGAATCATCACGGATCCTCGCCATACCGAGAGAGGAGTACGGGATGAAGAAGTACGACGTGATCGTGGTCGGCGGGGGAGCCGCCGGGCTGAGTGGTGCGCTGGCGCTGGTGCGGTCGCGCCGGACGGTGCTGGTCGTCGACGACGGTACGCCGCGGAACGCCCCGGCGGAGGGCGTGCACAACTACCTGACCCGCGACGGGGTCCCGCCGGCCGAGCTGTACGCGATCGGCCGCCAGGAGGTCGCCGGGTACGGCGGTGAATTCGCGACCGGCACGGTGACAGCGGTCCGCCGGGACGAGCTGTTCACCGTCGAGCTTGCGGACGGTACGACGTACCAGGGCCGGCGGCTGCTGGTGACGACCGGGCTGACCGACGTGCTGCCCGACGTACAAGGACTGGCCGAGCGGTGGGGGCGTGACGTGCTGCACTGCCCGTACTGCCACGGGTGGGAGGTGCGTGACCAGGCGATCGGCATTCTGGCGACCAGTGGGATGGCTACGCACCAGGCTTTGCTGTTCCGGCAGTTGAGCGATGACGTCACGCTGTTCCTGCACACCGCGCCGGAGCCGACCGATGAGCAATGGGAGCAGCTCGCAGCCCGCGGAATCTCCGTAGTACAAGGGAAAGTCGAGCAGCTCGAAGTGGAGAACGACAAGCTCACCGGAGTCCGGCTGGAGGGCGGCCGAGTCATCCCACGCCAGGCGCTGGCTGTGCAGACGAGCATGCGAGCCCGTGCAGGCTTCCTGGTCGACCTGGGTCTGGAGACCGTGGAGCAAGAGGTCAACGGCCTGGTGATGGGCACCGTCGTGGCGGCCGACCCGCTGGGTACCACGGCCGTGCCAGGCGTCTTCGTGGCCGGCAACGTGACCGATGCGCGAGCCACCGTCATGCCCGCCGCTGCGGCCGGTTTGATGGCGGCCGGAGGTGTCAACGCGGACCTGATCGCAGAGGAGACACGGCTGGCTGTGGCCGCCCGCAGTAGTTGAGGCGTTGAATAGAGGCGGGAGGGTGGATGCAGGAATCGGTCGACCCGGACTTCGCCTCGTATGTCGACGCGCGGCAGGGCAGATGGCTCCGCACGGCGTACCTCGTGTACGGCGACCTGGAGCGAGCAGAGGAAGCACTGCTGCACGCCTTCACCCGGTTGTCGATGCGCTGGGACAAGGTGGATGACCCGGACGCTTTCGTCCAGCGGTTGCTCTACCAACCGGCCCTGGTGCGGTGGAACCGGGTGAAGGCGTTCCCGGACGAGGACCACCCGGTCAAGCTCGCACTGGCGGAGCTGACTCCCGCTCAGCGTGCTGTGTTCGTGCTGCTGCATCTGGAGGAGCTCACCGAGTTCGAGGTGGCCGACGTACTCGGGATGTCCAACACAGCCGTGCACGGACACGGCCTGACCGCTTTCAGCCGCTTCCGTACGGTGCTCGGCGCCGGTGACTGGCGTGACGCGGGAGAACCGCGATGAGGCGGGAGGACGTCCAGCCTCTGCTGTACCAGGCGGCGGACCGGTTGCCCGAGCCGGACCTGGCCGACACCGCTTGGGCCGGCGGTCTGGCCACCCGGCGTCGCAAGCGCCGCAACCTCCTGGTCGGCCTGCTGATCGTCCTGATCGTGGCTGTGGTCGCGGCGATCGGAGCCGGAGTCAGCGGGGGCAGGAACGCGGAACTCGTCCCGCCGCCGACCACACCGACGTTCCCGCCGGGCTACGTCCCGCCGGCTGGGCAGATTGCCGGCATCGACTTCTGGATCGCGCCACCGGCCGGCAGCGAACGATTCCTCGACCGGATCTACACACCGCTGGGCGATCGACTGAGCCGCCCGGACGACCCGGGCCCGCTCAGCGAGAACCCGATCGAGAACCTCGCCGCCGTGGTGCTCGAAGAGCGTGGCGGCCGGTATGACGCGCTTCTGCTCGGTGCCGACTCGACCTGGGCACGCGCCGACCTGCAGCTGGCCCCGATCAGCATCGGATCGCCACTGAGCTCGGGAGCGGTGTCACCGGACGGCCGGACCGCCGCCTTCCCACAGCCGGGTGAACTGGTCACGCTCGACGCAGTGACCGCGGCGGTAGCCCGCTACCAGCTCCCGACCCAGGACCTCCGCAGTGTGGCCTGGACGCCGGACGCTCAGCATGTACTGGTGAGCGGGCCGGGCACGGCTTACCGCGTGCTGGTACGCGAGGGCGACTACGGAGAGAAGCCGGTGGTCGCGATTCCCCCGTCCAGGAACCCCGCGTCGATCACGGCGCCGTTCCGGATCGAATCCAACTCCGTGCTCCGGCACCTGGCCAACGGCGAGTGGTCGCTGGACAGTGAGCTGAACCTGCCGGTGCGGACCTGGGTAGGCCAGACCTTCTCGACGTACAGCATGGCGGCGCGGCTCTTCGTCTCGGAGGATCTCCAGCAGGTGCCGACCAAGGCCTCTCAGCCGCAGGTGGTCGCGGCTATCTCCACCCTGCGGGCCCTGCCCAGCCAACTGCTGGTGCTGGCGGAGACCGACCAGTCCACGCCCGCGATGGACCCGCAGCATCTCCGGGAGCCGGGCTGCTGCGCCGTACTGGGCTGGTACGACGACAACCAGCCACTGATCCAGGTCGACGGCTGGGTGCTCGCCTGGGACGTCCGCATCGGCAAGGTCCGGCGAGTCGCCGAGCTGGACGTGGACGGCCTCGCCCTAGGCCCGGGGATCCGGCCCTGAGTTCTCGTCCAGGATGCTGCGCATGGTGAACATCAGCAGCTTGTCGGCGTCCTCGGGCGTAGGCATCGGCTCACCGGTCAGCGCACGGATGACGAACACACCGGCCAGCCACTGCACCATCAGCACCGGGTCCACCGTGCTCCGGACCGGTTCACCCCGGGCGCGGGCCCGGTCCAACGCGGCCTGCGTCAGCTGGATCCGCCGATCCAGGAACAGCCGGTAGATCGCGGCGGACCCCTCGTCGCGGTTCGCCTCCGACACCGCCAGGCGGATCAGGGCCAGTCCCTCTGTGCTGTTCACGAACGTCAGCGCATCGGTGTAGACCTGACGCAGGTCGCCCTCGATCGACCCGGTGTCTGCATCCGGGATCTCGATGTCGAACAGCTCCGCCAGGGCGTCGCTGGCCAGCAGTTCCTTACTCGCCCAGCGCCGGTAGATCGTCGCTTTGCCGACCCCCGCGGCCTCGGCGACGTCGTCCACCGTCATTCCGTCGAATCCTCGCTCCAGCAGCAGCCGCACGGCGTGCCGGCGGATCCTCGGCTCCGCGTCCGGGTCGCGTGGCCTCCCGCGGCGCGGCCGCACCCCGTGGTTGATCCCCATTCGCGTTCCCCAGGTCGGACGGGTGCAGTGGCGCGGCTGCGGGCCCGTGTGGTCCAGGCCAGAGTGCCACAACTTCGCCGATGTCACGTCGATGTCACCTGAACGCCCGGTTTGTCACATGCCTGAAACAAACGGACCGATCGGCTGAAACGGCGCGCCGACACCGTGTGCGGTGTGACTGTGCGCGGGCTCCCCGGCGTTGTGGAGTTCTTCCCGATTGAGGACGCCGGTCACCCCCCAGATCGATGGAAGGGATGACGTTGATGGAGATCAACGCCGGCGATACCGCCTGGGTCTTGGTAAGCGCCGCCCTGGTGCTCTTGATGACACCGGGCCTGGCTTTCTTCTACGGCGGCATGGTGCGCGTCAAGAGCGTGCTGAACATGATGATGATGAGCGCCATCACCATCGCCGTCGTCACAGTACTGTGGGTGCTCGTCGGTTACTCGCTGACCTTCGGCGGTGACACCGGGCACGTGATCGGCAACCTCTCCGAGGTCGGCCTGTCCGGCCTGATCGCGCCGGAGGCGGTGACCGGGACGATCCCGACGCTGGCCTTCGTCGCCTTCCAGTTGATGTTCGCGATCATCACCCCGGCGCTGATCTCGGGTGCCATCGCCGACCGGGCCACCTTCCGTGGCTGGATCGCGTTCGTGGTCGGCTGGACGCTGCTGGTGTACTTCCCGGTCGCCCACTCGGTCTGGTTCCTGGACGAGGGCAACGGCGGCTGGATCGGCGACAAGCTGGGCGCGATCGACTTCGCCGGCGGTACGGCGGTGCACGTGAACGCCGGTGCCGCCGCGCTCGCCCTGGCGATCGTGCTGGGCAAGCGGGTCGGCTGGAAGAAGGACCCGATGCGGCCGCACAGCCTGCCGCTGGTCGTCCTCGGCGCCGCGCTGCTGTGGTTCGGCTGGTTCGGCTTCAACGCGGGCTCCGCGCTGAGCGCCGGCACCACCGCCGCGGTCACCTTCGTGAACACCCAGGTCGCCACCGCCGCCGCGGTGATCGGCTGGCTGATCGTCGAGCGGATCCGGCACGGCAAGGCCACCACGCTCGGCATGGCGTCCGGTGCCGTCGCCGGTCTGGTCGCGATCACCCCGGCCTGTGGCGCGCTCACCCCGGTCGGCTCGCTCATCCTCGGCGTCGTGGCCGGTGGAATCTGCGCCTTCGCGGTCTCGCTGAAGTTCAAGCTCGGCTTCGACGACTCCCTCGACGTGGTCGGCGTGCACCTGGTCGGCGGTCTGGTCGGCTCGCTGGCGATCGGCTTCCTCGGTACGGCGGCCGCCCCGTCGGCGGTGGACGGCCTGTTCTACGGCGGTGGCGCCTCGCAGCTGGGCAAGCAGGCGCTGGCCAACGTGGTGGTCGCGCTGTACTCCTTCGTGGTCGCCTTCATCCTGGGTAAGGTCATCGACCTGACCATCGGCTTCCGGCTCAAGGAGGAGGACGAGGTCGCAGGTGTCGACCAGGCCGAGCACGCCGAGACGGCGTACGACTTCCTCGGCGCGTCCGGCCTGCGCGGTCACTCCCCGCTGGCCCGGCCGCACACCGCGGTCGAGACTGACACCACCGAGGCGTCCGAGAAGGAAGGTGCCAACGCATGAAGCTGATCACCGCGGTGGTCAAGCCGCACAAGCTGGAGGACGTCCGGGCCGCCCTGGAGACGTTCGGCGTCACCGGCATGACGGTGACCGAGGCCTCCGGCTACGGCCGGCAGAAGGGCCACACCGAGGTCTACCGCGGCGCGGAGTACGAGGTGGACCTGGTCCCGAAGGTCCGGGTCGAGGTCGTCGTCGAGGACGGTGACAGCGCGGACGTGGTGGACGTGATCGTCAAGGCCGCGCAGACCGGCAAGATCGGTGACGGCAAGGTCTGGGTGACCCCGGTCGAGACGATCGTCCGGGTCCGCACCGGCGAACTCGACGGAGACGCTCTCTAGATGGTCGATCGAGCAGAACAGCGGCGCGTGCGTGCCGAGGAGGCCGACGCGCTGCTGTACCTGCTCCTCTCCAAGGCTTGTGACGCCCTCGGTGTGCCCACCGAGGGCGTCGCGCTGGTCGCTGTCGGCGGCTACGGCCGGGAGGAGCTGTCGCCGTACAGCGATCTCGACGTGATGCTCGTGCACGCCGAGGGGTACCCACGGGTGGACGAGCTGGCCGCACAGATCTGGTATCCGCTGTGGGACTCCCGCACCAGGCTGGACCACAGTGTCCGGACCGTCGAGGAGGCCCGGAAGGCGGCTGCGGACGACATCCGGGTCGCCCTCGGCCTGCTGGACGCACGGCACGTCGCGGGGGACTCACACCTCACTCTGCAGCTGCGGTCCGTGCTGATGGCGGACTGGCGCCGTACCGCCAAGACTCGGCTGCCCGCACTCGCTCAGGCGTGCAAGGACCGTGCCTCGACCGTCGGTGAGCTCGCACACCTTGCAGAGCCCGACCTCAAGGAGGCGTACGGCGGTCTGCGGGATGCCGTCGTACTGCGTGCCTTGGTGGCGTCGTGGCTGGTCGACGTACCGCACCCTGTGGTCGAGCGGGCGCGACTGGACCTGCTGGACGTCCGGGACGAGCTGCACACGGTTGCCGGGCGTTCCACCGACCGGCTGGTCGCCGACGTAGCCGGTGAGGTCGCTGCGGGCCTTGGCATGGATGGCCGCGAGGAGCTTCTGCGACACGTGTACTCGACCGGTCGGACGCTCGCACATGTGTGTGACGTGTCCTGGCGACGGGTCGAGAGTCTGATGACCCGTCCGCCTCGGTCCCGGCGTCGTCACCGGACCGGGGGACCGTTGCTGCTGGCACTCGATGAGGGAGTCGGCCAGCACGAGGGTGAAGTCGTGCTGATGCCGGACGCCCGGCCGGAGCGCGACGCCGTACTGGGCCTGCGTGCTGCAGCTGTGGCCGCGGACCGAGAGCTGGTGTTGTCGCCTGCAGTGTGCGGGCGGCTGGCCAACCGTGCTCTGGCGCTGCCTGAGCCCTGGCCGGGCGAGGCGCGGCGACTGCTGTGCGCTCTGCTTGGTGCGGGCAACGGTCTGCTCGAAGTGTGGGAGGCGCTGGACCAGTCCGGCTACATCTCGCGGATCCTGCCCGAGTGGGACACAGTGCGATTTCGGCCGCCGCAGTCGGCGATCCACCGATTCACCGTCGATCGGCACCTGCTGGAGACGTGTGTCGAGGCCGCCAAGATGGTCCGCGACGTACGTCGGCCTGACTTGCTGCTGGTGTCTGCACTGCTGCACGACCTCGGTAAGGCGGTCGAAGGCGACCACAGCGTCACGGGCGCGGTGATCGCGGGGACTGTGGCTCGTCGGCTCGGCTTCAATGAGCCGGACTCGGACACGATCGCCCTGCTGGTCCGGCAGCACCTCATGCTGGCGCAGGTCGCCACCCGGCGAGACTTGGACGACCCGATGACCGTTGACCTGGTGGCTGGGATCGTCCACGACACAGAGACGCTGGACCTGCTGGAAGCCCTCACGTACGCCGACGCGCGTGCTGCCGGCCCCGCGGCCTCCTCGCCGTGGCGGATGCGGCTAGTCGGGGAGCTGTGCCGACGTGTGCGCAGTGAGCTGTCCGGGGGAGGCCAGAGCATGTGGACCGAGGCTCCGCCGATCCCCGTACCCACCCTGCACCAGGTCGTCGGAGTGGGACGGCTCGGCGTGACCATGTCCGAGCATCACGGCGACCTGCGCATCAATGTCGCCGTACCCGATCAGGTGGGCACGCTGTCGACTGTCGCGGCCGTGTTGGCCGTTGAGCGGCTCGCCGTACGGTCTGCCGTCATCACTTCTGTCGAAGGGCTGGGGATCTCGCAGTGGACCGTGGCCGGCTCGCCACCCGACCCAGTGCGGTTGCGTGACCGGCTGGCGGTGGCACTGCGCGACGACACCGACCTGGTACGACGCCTGGCCTCGCGCGACTCATCGGCGGTGAAGGCACGGGTTGCCAGCCGGGTGGACCTGCTGCCTGGTGCATCGGAGACGGCCACCGTGCTGCAGGTGCGAGCACACGACCGTCCGGGCCTGCTGTACGACGTCACCTCGGCTATCGCATCCACTGGTGCTGACATCCGTTCGGCACACGTGAGCACGCTGGGAGCCGAGTGTGTGGACGTCTTCTACCTCACCGACAGCCACGGCTCACCTTTGGACGAGGAAGACGCGCGCACGACGGCAAAGACGGTTCTCGATCGGCTGACGTTCTAGTCCGCGCCGGGTCTACGCGAGACGGTTGGCCCTTTGTGAAAGGTACTGTCCCCGACCGTGGCTTCCTTGTCTTTTCTCCTCTCGATCCTCAACTGGCTGCTCACCCTGGGCGTTCTCATCCCCGGGCTGGTGCTGACCGCCAGAGCGCGCCGAACCACCGGTCCCGCTGCCGCCAAAGCCATGGTCGGCTGTGCCGTCCTGCTGGTAAACCTTCTGCTCGCTGCGGGCTGGAGCCTGGTGTGGCGGACGGGCGGATCGTCGTTCCTCCGCGGGACCGGTATCCAAGACCTGCCCCTGGCTTTCGGGCTGTACGGACTGCTGCACACGATCCTCTACTGCGTCGGTATCGGTTATCTGATCGCGGGCGTCGTGGGGAGCAGCCGGGCCGCTACGCCGCCGTACCCGCCACAGCAGCCGTACCCGCCACAGCAGCCGTACCCGCCGCAGCAGCCGTACCCGACGTACCCTGCGGGCTGAGAACACTAGTGTCGGCAGTGTGCACGTCGTAGATACTCTCCAGCGTCAAGCAGTTGCCTGCGAGGAACTCGGGTCCCCGATGTACGCCGAGCTGTGCCGGCTGCTTGTGGAGGACTACGAGGTCGGTGGCGTGTCTACCGGCGTACTGGCCGGCTACGAGGACCGTCCGTTCGGTGATGCGATCGCACTGCGATTGCTGGGCTCCATGCATCGGCTGGTGCTGGCGGGGGAGGTGCCGGAGCTTGCAGCGTTCTACCCGAGCGTCGGCGGTACGTGGGACCCGGTGCTGGGGTGGGAGGCCTTCGAGCAGGTGCTGCAATCCCGGTCGGCCGAGCTGCGGTCCCTGCTGACCCAGCCACCGCAGACCAACGAGGTGGGCCGGGCCACCGCTCTGTACGGCGGTCTGCTGCAACTGGTCGAGGGTGTGCCGCTACCGGTGCGACTGTTCGAGATCGGCGCCAGTGGTGGGCTCAACCTGCGGGCGGACCACTTCCGGTACAACCTGGCCGACGGGACGTGGTTCGGCGCAGCCGAGAGCCCGGTGGTGTTCGACGAGGCGTGGTCGGGCCGGCCGCTGAAGCACGTGCCGCTGCGGATCGCCGAGCGCGTGGGCAGCGACATAGCGCCGGTCAACCCGCTGACCGAGGAGGGTGCGCGGACACTGACGTCGTACGTGTGGCCGGACATGCCTGTACGGCTGGCCCGATTGCGCGGTGCCCTGGAGATCGCTCGCCAGGTGCCGGCCGACGTACGGCGGGAGGACGCGGTCTCGTTCCTGCGCGGGCTGGAGTTGTCGGTGGGACACGTGACAGTCGTGTGGCACTCGATCGTGTGGCAGTACTTGACCCGGTCCGACCGGGCCGCTGTCGAGGAGCGGCTGGCAGAGCTCGGAGCCGCGGCGAGCGAGTCGTCGCCGCTGGCCCGACTCAGACTCGAGCCGCTTCCACGCACGGCCGGTGAACCGTACGACTTCCTGGTGGACCTGCAGGTGTGGCCGGGCGGCGTACGACGGATTCTCGGCCGAGCGGAGCCCCATGGTCAGGGCTTGGTCTGGGAACCTCCCACCGAGGTCAGGTAAGGGCCGCCACCAGGGTGTCGGTGAGCTCGGCGGCGTAGCGGCCGTCCGGGTCCAGGTCGGGGTCGAAGATGCCGATGTCGAGGCCGGCGCATTTCGGTGCCGAGAGCAACGGTTGGAGGAGCTCGGCGAGCTGGGCGTGATCGATGCCGCCCGGGTCGGGACTGTCGACCGCCGGCATGACCGCGGCGTCCAGGATGTCCACGTCGAGATGCACCCAGAAGCCGTCGAGGTGCTTCAGGTGTTCGAGCACGCCGCTTGCGGCTTTGGCCGGATCCTCGGCGATCACGCGGGCCGGCCAGACCGGGATCCCGGCGTTGCGCACGTCCCCGACGTACTCGTCGTCCTCCCGGATGCCGAGCAGCGCGGCATCGGTGGCTCTGGTGTAGGGGCCTTGGTGTTCGAGGTCGGTGAGATCCGCCTGTCCGCGGCCGGTGATCAGCGCGAGGGCCTCACCGCCGGCGGCCCCGACGTACGGCGAGTTGTCGACGGTCCGGAAGTCCGAGTGGCCGTCCAGGTAGGCGACGCCGTACCGCCCGCGCCGCTTCAATGCCAACGCCGGGCCGAGCAGGTTGCTGCACTCACCCCCGAGCAGCACGACGAACCGGTCCTCGTCGAACAACTTCGCCAAACGATCCGCCAGCTTCACCGTGTACGCCGCGATCGCCTCGGCGTTGAACACACCGTCGCCCGGCTTCCAGCCTTCGCGGTCGTAGCGAGGTGGCGTCACGTACCCGGCGTCGGCCGCCCCGATCCGCTGGAGAAATCCCTGATCTCTGATCGCGCCGGCCAGCTTGTAACACCCCGGCACCGCGCCGGCCACCGGCGGCCGCAAGCCCAGATTGGAAGGCCCATCCACTACGGCCCGCGACTTCCCCACGGCACCTCCCTAACCGATGGTCGTCCACCTAAAGGTTAGATCCTGGCGTCAGCTCCGCACCGTGTCAACGAGCTCGGTCCCCTTCTTTCGCCGGGCGCTTGATCCCTGGGCTCCCCGCACCGCGCCGGCCGTCCCCGAGCGTCGGCCGCTCGCTCGTGGCGCCGGCCGCCGGCGCTGATGCGGCGAGCATCCTGCGCATGGCCTCGGGGCCGAATCGATCCGACCGGTCGGTCCGGCTGACAGCCCGCTGGTGCTCGCCCAGCTCCGGTGCGGCCACGGCCGCCGACGGGTTGGGTGCCTTCACCTGGAACAGCTCGCCAGCCTGCCGCTGGTAGTGCGCTTGCAGATCCGCGACGGCTTGGTCCAGCCCGGCGATCGTCCGGTCGGCCGTCAGTTGGCCGGCCTGCGGACGGTTCTGTACGACGGACCACTCGGCCACCGCCATCTGGTTGACGAGATGGGCGCGGGCAGCGGCCTGATGCTCGGCGGTCGGCGGGACCACGTCGCCGAGCTGGTTGCGCACAATGTGGTCTGCGATGGTGTCCCAGCGCATCACCACCGGCTGGTTCAGCGCTTTGTGCAGGAGTTCCTTGCGCTCGGCGGGGGAGTTGGTGGCGCGTCTCAAGAGTGCATCGGCCGCGTGGACGGCTCCGGCGTACTCGGGATCCGGTCTTGGCGCTCCGTCGTAGCCGGCCTGTTGGGTGAACTCGTCGTACGCCTCCATGCTCGCGAGCTCGGTCAGGCCCTCGTCGAGTCCGATGCTTTGCATCCCGCGGACGGCGTTCGGCTCGTGCAGCGCGTCGAGCTCGGCGCGGGCATGCAGTGATTCGTGCAGGACGGTGACCAGGGCCTGGCGCTGCAGTCGCGGCTCGTGGCTGAGCCTGCCGCCGGTCAGGTGGTCCAGCACCAGCTGCTGGTTGAGCCGCAGCGTGCCGTCCCGGCCGAGGCCGCCCCACTTGTCATCCGTCCGCGCGTAGAGCTGCCCGTTCCAGAGGTCCTTGCCGCCTGGCTGCAGCTGGTGGGCGATCCGGTACAGCCGAGCGACCTCTTGGTACACCGGCGACGACGGCTCGATCCGAACCATGCCCCCGAGCAGCTCGTCGCCCGCCATGCCTAGCCGCCCGTACGGCCGTCAGCCGGCGGATCCGACCAGGGCAGACCCTCCGTCAGGATCTCCTCCGACCGCTCCAGCCCCCGCGTCAGCCCCCGAATCGTCACACTGTCGTCCCCGGCCCGATCTGCGATAGCCCAGATCCGCCGCCGGGCCTCCCGCAACGCCGCCAGCCGCTCCTCGACACTGCCGCTCTCGAAATCCCCCTCCTCCAACACCCGCAAAGCCTCAACCATCTCCCCCGACCGCCCACCCTCAGCGTTCATCCCACGAACCCCTCGCTCGCCGTCCCAGTCACTTTATCCACCTCCCGTCCGTCCAACCCCGCGTCGGTGTCGAAGCGTTCCACCCCCTCGGCGCCCATCAGCGAGATCCGGACGCCGGCGAGCCGCCAGCGCGGCCGGCGCCAGCCCGGCAAGGAATCGGAGCTCGGCGGGCAACTGCTTGCTGTCGGGCGCCTCATTCACCGGCAGCGGTGCCCGGTCGGCCCGCGTGTTGGGTGGTGTCGCCGGCAACGGGACTCTAGGAGTCGATCGGAAGTGCCGCCGGAGCTCGTCGACCTTCGAGTTGAGCGCCTGGCCGATGTCGTTCACCACCGATCGGCCGGATTGGGCCGGGCGGTGAATGAGCGTCGCCCACTGTGGATGAAGCATGGTCTCGATCAAGACCGCGCGTACGGCGCTCCGATCCTCGGCGCGGAACGGTACGACCTCCGCCAGGCGGTTCTGCAGGACGGCCTCGGCGAGCTGGTCGAAGTGCATCACGCCTGGGCCCTGGACGAGTCGATCGATCAGCAGTTGCGCGTCCACCCGGAAACCGGATGTCTGCGTCACGAGGCTCTCGGTCGCGATGAAAGCGCCTGCGTACTGCGGCTCGCTGAAGACCAGCCGCGGATAGCCGGCGAGCTCGGCGAAGATCTGGAAATCCTGAGCAGCTCGGAGCTCGGCAACACCTTCGGTGAGACCGAGCGAATGGTTCGTCCGGACAGCATTGGGCTCGGCGGGCGCATCTGGGACCCGCGTCGCGTCCTGGGTCATTCGTCCTGCTCGGGGCAGGACGGGTCGCGAAGCTCGTTCTCGAGGTGCTCGAGCGCTCGCGTCATCGCCCGGATGTCGGCTTCCTCGTCGGCCGGCGCGCGATCGGCGATCTCCCAGATTCTCCGGCGGGCCTGCTGCAGCGCGGTGATCTGCTCCTCGACCGTGCCATCGACGGGATAGGCGGCGGCATGGATCCGGCCGGCCTCGTGGTACAGCTCGCTCCACTCCCGGGCGGGTGGCGGCGGCTCGGAGAGGCTCGCGATGACACGGGCCGTCCAGGAGCGGTCGTGCTCCGACGCGTCCGCGGGCACCATGGCCCGCAGCCGCTCCTGCTCGGCCGCGATGTCGACCGGCTGCCCCCCGCGGATGCGATCCCGGGCACGGTTGAACTCCTTGGTGAACGTCGGAACGTCGAGTGGCATCCGTGGCTCTCCTGACGTGTGCTCGGGGGTGCGATCACCGTAGCGAGATCCGGTGACGGCCAGCGGAAGTTATCCACAGGACTGGTGGGTAGACTCGGTGGGGTTGTACCTGGGTTGTCTCTGGAGAAACGGACTGTTTCGTGTTCGATACGCTTTCTGATCGTCTGTCCGCCACGTTCAAGAACTTGCGTGGCAAGGGCAAGTTGACTGATGCCGATATCGAGGCGACGACGCGGGAGATCCGGATCGCGCTGCTGGAGGCGGATGTCGCGCTGCCGGTGGTGAAGGAGTTCATCAGGGCGGTCCGGGAGCGGGCCAGTGGGGCCGAGGTGCGCGGCGGGCTGAACCCGGCGCAGCAGGTGATCAAGATCGTCAACGAGGAACTGGTCACGATCCTCGGTGGCGAGACCCGTGAGCTGCGGATGGCGAAGCGGCCGCCGACCGTGATCATGCTGGCCGGTCTGCAGGGTGCCGGTAAGACCACCCTGGCCGGGAAGCTGGCCAAGTGGCTGAAGGAGACCAGGCACCAGACGCCGATGCTGGTCGCGGCCGACCTCCAGCGGCCGAACGCGGTGACCCAGCTGCAGGTGGTCGGCGAGCGGGCCGGCGTACCGGTGTTCGCTCCCGAGCCCGGGAACGGCGTCGGCGACCCGGTGGACGTCGCCCGCAAGGCGATGGACGAGGCGCGGACCAAGCAGCACAGCGTGGTGATCGTCGACACGGCCGGCCGGCTGGGTGTCGACGAGGTGCTGATGAAGCAGGCCGCCGACATCCGCGACGCGGTCTCGCCGGACGAGATCCTCTTCGTGGTCGACGCGATGATCGGTCAGGACGCGGTCACCACGGCCCAGGCGTTCCTGGACGGGGTCGGGTTCGACGGCGTCGTACTGTCCAAGCTGGACGGTGACGCCCGCGGTGGTGCCGCGCTGTCGATCGCGCAGGTGACCGGCCGCCAGGTGATGTTCGCCTCGAACGGCGAGAAGCTCGAGGACTTCGACGTCTTCCACCCCGACCGGATGGCGTCGCGCATCCTCGGCATGGGTGACGTGATGAGCCTGATCGAGCAGGCCGAGCGCACCTTCGACGCCGAGGAGGCCGCCAAGACCGCGGCCAAGCTGCAGAAGAAGGGCGGCAAGGACTTCACCCTGGACGACTTCCTCGCCCAGATGCAGTCGGTGCGCAAGATGGGGCCGCTGACCAAGATCTTCGGCATGCTGCCGGGCGCGTCCCAGTTCAAGGACCAGCTGGAGAACTTCGACGAGCGCGAGATCGACCGGATCGAGGCGGTCATCCACTCGATGACGCCGGCCGAGCGGGCCGACCCGAACATCATCAACGGCTCCCGCCGGGCCCGGATCGCGAAGGGTTCCGGCACCGAGGTCGCCACTGTCAGCGGGCTGGTCGAGCGGTTCTTCGAGGCGCGCAAGATGATGAACGCGATGGCGACCGGCAAAGGCCTGCCGGGGATGCCTGGGATGCCCGGCATGCCGGGGATGGCCGGTGGCGGCGGCGCCCGGAAGGCGAAGCAGCAGGCCAAGAAGGGGAAGAAGCGCGGCTCGGGCAACCCGGCCAAGCGGGCGAACCAGGGCAACCAGCAGCCGTCCGAGCCGCAGCCGGGCCAGCTGCCGGCCGCGTTCGGCGGCGGCAACCAGAACGGCGGCGACTTCGAGCTTCCGGACGACCTGAAGAAGATGCTCGGCGGCGGCCAGTAGGTGAATCTTGTCCGCCGTTCGCCCGACGGGGCGGTGGACAGGTCCGGCCTAAGGCGGGTTGCCCGCGGGCGGGGTGCCCGATCGGCGGTCGGTGACCGCATGAAGTGGCACACCGTTGCCGGTTGTCCACGACCCCGTGGCGACTAAGATCGTGCCTACGCCCGAAGTGACTGTGGAGACGTCGAAGGACGGTTCGGATGAGGCAGCAGTTCAAGAACCTGGGCACGTGGCGGGGGAAGCTGACCGCCACCTGGGTCATCTTGGCTCCGCCTACCGCCATGGTCGCCGTGTTCGTGGCCGGCGGCGTCACCTCGAACACGTTCATCGTGGACGCGCACGCGCTGGCCCAGCCGCGCCACGACGCCCAGTTCGACGAGCTGGCGAACGAAGTGCCGACGCAGCCCGGGGCCGACGGCAGCATGCCGACCCAGGAGAAGTCGCGGGTCCAGGTGCCGGTGACCGGCGCGGTCGACGGTCCGGTGCAGCCGATCCCGGGGATCACCGGCAACCCGTCGGGGATCCCGGGCACCGTGCTGGCGGCGTACCAGAAGGCTGCCAACGAGCTGGCTGTGGCGATGCCGGGCTGCCGCATCACCTGGCCGCTGCTGGCCGGCATCGGCAAGGTCGAGTCCGCGCACGCCAGCGGCGGCAAGGTCGAGGCGAACGGGAACACCCGTGGCAAGATCCTCGGCCCGGTCCTCGACGGCGGCCCGGGGATGGCCGCGATCACCGACACCGACCAGGGCCTGTACGACGGGAACACGGCCTGGGACCGCGCGGTCGGGCCGATGCAGTTCATCCCGGGCACGTGGAAGGCGTTCGGCGCGGACGGCAACGGTGACGGGGTCAAGGACCCGCACAACATGTTCGACGCGGCCCGGGCGGCCGGCGACTACCTGTGCTCGGGCGGGGCGAACCTGTCCGACCCGCAGGGCCTGGTCCAGGCGGTGCTGCGCTACAACCACTCGATGGACTACGTGTCGACCGTGCTGCGGTGGATGCAGTCGTACGCCAACCAGACCGTGACGATCCCGGACACCGAGGGCGTGATCACCCCGCCGGCCGACGACAACGGCAACGTCGACCAGACCAACGATCCGGGCCGGACGGACACCAACCCGCCGACGACGCCGACGCCGACTCCGACTCCGACTCCCACGCCGGCCCCGACGTCGCAGCGCAGTACGCCGGTCCCGTCGCAGACCACCTCGAGGCCGGCCACGTCCACACCGCCGCCGTCGACCAGCAAGCCGCCGACGCCGTCGAAGCCGCCGATGACGGCGACCCCGACGCGGACGCCGTCGAACACGCCGTCGAACACGCCGTCGAACACGCCGACGAAGACCCCGGGTACGCCGTCGCAGACGCCCACCACGACGCCCACTACGACGCCCACCACGACGCCCACGCCGACGCCGACCTGTACGCCGACGCCGACCGGGACCCCGACCGGCACGCCGACGGTGACCCCGACCCCGGAGCCGTGCGCGGAGACGACGAACCCGCAGGGCGAGGCGACCTCCGCTCCCACCCCGGACCAGGCTCCGCAGCCCGGCAACTGATCCTCGGGAAACCGGGTTTCACGCCCGGGGCAACGGGGAAACCACCTGCGGCCGCGGCGTCCCTCCGCCGTTGTTTTCGGGTTCGTCGTACCCCCTTCGTGGTGCCGATTTTTCGGTGCTGGCGGGTCCGGTAACTTTGCGTCGACTTGATGTAACTTTCTGGCGCATGGATCGTTGAGGGGACTATGCGCCTAACCCGTAGTGGTAACCGTCGGGTCAAAATAATCATCGCTTCACTGTGCACAGCCCCGCTCCTGGTCGGGGCCATCGTGACAGTCGCCTCGGGCGGGGCCGGTGCCTCCGGTCAGCTCGCGGCGGACAGCCCGGTCGCTCCATCGCCTGGGGCCGGTCTGAACAGCGGTGAGTTCGACGAACTGACGATGATCGTTCCGCAGCGTCCCGGGGTGGACGGCCGGCTCGGTTCCGACCTGCCCGCCCGTGCCGACGTACCCGTCCAGGGTGCGACCGACGGCCGGTCCGTGGTCCGGCCGGGGCGGCCCGATGCCGTCAACGGCATCCCGCGCGGGGTGTTCCCCGCCTACCGCCGCGCCACCGCGAACCTCGCCGTGGTCCGGCCGAACTGTGGGCTCACCTGGCCGTTGCTGGCCGGCATCGGCAAGGTCGAGTCCGACCATGCCAGTGGCGGCCGGGTCGACGTGGCCGGCACCACCCGGGGCAAGATCCTCGGCCCGGTGCTGAACGGCCGCCGCGGGAACGGCCGGATCACCGACACCGACAAGGGCCGGTACGACGGTGACCTGACCTGGGATCGCGCGGTCGGCCCGATGCAGATCATTCCGCAGGTGTGGAACGACTTCGGCGCCGACGGCAACGGCGACGGGTTCCGCAACCCGAACAACGTGTACGACGCGGTCACCACGGTCGCGGTGTACCTGTGCTCGCAGGGAAGTGACCTGAAGCAGCCGCGCGACCTGGTCGCGTCCCTGCTGCGGTACCAGCACTCCAAGGACTTCGTCGCCACCGTGCTGAGGTGGATGCGGGTCTACAGCAAGAACGCGGTGCTGATCCCGAACGAGAAGGGCAGCCTGTCGGTGCCCAAGGCGAACGGCAACGCCGAGCGCAAGGTGGACCCGCGCCAGGTGCCGGAGGTCCCGGACGACAGCAAGCCGACCACCGCGACATCCACCACGCCGAAGCCGCAGCCGACCGCGCCGACGACGACCGACGAGCCGACGCTGCCGGAGCCTGCGGACAGGCCGACCAAGGAGCCGACGCACAAGCCGTCCAAGCCGACGCCCCGGCCGACGCCGACCCCGTCGCAGACGCCCACCCCGACGCCGACCCCGACTCCCACGCCGACGCCGACTCTCACGCCCACGCCGACCCCGTCGGACACCCCGACCAGTTCGCCGTGCTCCACCACTGATCCGACCACGCCCACCTGTACACCGGGCGGCGGCTCGCACGGCTGACACCAACCCGGTTAACGTCGCCGTATGACGGAAACCGGCGTACTCAGGCTGGTCGGCACGGTGTTGCCGGGCGGCGAGCGGCAGGAGCTCCACCTCAGCGGTGGGCTGGTCGTCGACCGGCCCACCGCTGCCGAGGTCAGTACCGTGCACACCGGCGGCTGGATCGTGCCCGGCCTGGTCGACGCGCACTGTCACATCGGGCTGGACCAGCACGGCGCCGTCGACCGGGACGCCCAGGAGCAGCAGGCGATCACCGACCGGGAGGCCGGTGCGCTGCTGGTCCGGGACGCGGGCTCGGCCGCGGACACCCGGTGGATCGACGAGCGCGAGGATCTGCCCAAGATCATCCGGGCCGGCCGGCACATCGCCCGGTCCAAGCGCTACATCCGCAACTACGGCTGGGAGATCGAGCCGGACGAGCTGGTCGCGTACGTCGAGCAGGAGGCCCGGCGTGGTGACGGCTGGGTCAAGCTGGTCGGAGACTGGATCGACCGTGACGCCGGTGACCTGACCGCCTGCTGGCCGGCCGAGGCTCTCACTGCCGCGATTGCCCGGGCCCACGAGCTGGGTGCCCGCGTCACCGCCCACGTCTTCGGCGAGCACGCCCTGCCGGACCTGCTTGCCGCCGGCATCGACTGCATCGAGCATGGCACCGGTCTGCTGCCGGATATGCTCGACCAGATGGCCGAGCATGGTGTCGCGGTGGTCCCGACCCTCGTCCAGCTGGAGAACTTCCCGCAGTACGCCGACCAGGCGGCCGCCAAGTTCCCGCAGTACTCGGCCCACATGCGCGACCTGTACGACCAGCGCCTGGTCCGCCTCCGGGATGCCTACGAGGCCGGCGTACCCGTGTACGCCGGGACCGACGCGGGCGGTGTGCTCGGGCACGGCCTGGTCGCCCAGGAGATCCAGGCGCTGACGAGTATCGGCCTGTCGGGCGAGCAGGCGCTCGCCGCCGGGTCGTGGGCGGCCCGCGAGTGGCTGGGTGCCCCGAGCAACCTCCAGCCGGGCGATCCGGCCGATCTGGTCGTGTACGACGAGGACCCGCGCGCGAATCCCGCCGTACTCAGTCATCCGCGGCTGATCGTGCTGCGTGGCAGGGTGATGACTTGACCGGAAGATCTTCACCGAAGCGCTAGTCCCGGCGGAAGATCTTGCCCTAGCGTGACTTCCGGGACCGCCGACGCCCCTCGGCGGACCGAATCAGGGAAGGAACTGCCCGATGGGGAAATCCGCCCGAGTACCCATGTCCCGACTCTCCGCTCTGCTCGCCACCGCGGCCGCCGGCGCCCTCGCACTGAGTGCCCTGCCGAGCAACGCTGCCGAGCCGGTCGACCCGGCGAAGAGTGAGCTCGCCACCGCCTTCGAGACCGCGGCGGTCAAGTACGACGTACCCCGCGAAGTGCTCGTCGGCGTCGGCTACGCCGAGTCGCACCTCGACGGCCACAACGGCCTGCCCAGCCAGGCAGGAGGGTACGGCGTGATGCACCTGGTCAGCAACAACCAGAACCCGACGATGTCGCAGGCAACCAAACTCACCGGCTTGCCGGTCGAGAAGCTCGCCAAGGATCCCGCAGCCAACATCCTCGGCGCCGCCGCCGTCCTCGACTCGTACGCCGACGCCGCGAAGCTGACCGATCGGTCGGACGTCGGCAAGTGGTACGAGGTGATCGCGAAGTACTCGCACTCCGCCGACGGCCCGACCGCGCGGCTCTACGCCGACGAGGTCTACAAGATCATCGGCCGGGGCGTGAACGTCGCCGGCGTCAGCACCGCGCCGAAGCGCGTCAGCCCGGATCGCGGCGCCTACGCGAAGGTCGCGCCGCTGGGTACCCGGACGCCGGCCTCGGTCGCGGCCGTCGACTACCCCGGCGCGATCTGGAACCCGGCCAGCTCGAGCAACTACCGGGTCGGCCGGACCGCGGCCGTCTCCACGATCGTCATCCACGTGACCCAGGGCTCGTACGCCGGCACGATCAGCTGGTTCAAGAACCCGTCGTCCCAGGTGAGCGCGCACTATGTGGTCCGGTCCAGCGACGGGCAGATCACCCAGATGGTGGCCGAGAAGGACACCGCCTGGCACGTCCGCAGCGCCAACCCGTACACGATCGGTATCGAGCACGAGGGCTGGGTGGACCAGCCGTCGTGGTTCACCGACGCGATGTACCGGGCGTCGGCCGCGCTGACCAGGAACATCGCCGACCGGCGTGGCATCCCGAAGGACCGGGCCCACATCAAGGGCCACAACGAGATCCCCGGGAACGACCACACCGACCCAGGTCCGCACTGGAACTGGAACTACTACATGCAGCTGGTGAACGACGGGAACCCGCCGCAGTACAACTTCACCACCTACGGCACCGGCGTCCGGGTCCGGTCCGCGCCGAGCCTGTCGGCGTCCGTCGTGACCACGCTGCCCGGCCCCACCCAGGTGCACGTCGAGTGCCAGGTCCAGGGCGACCCGGTCACCGCCGAGGGAACCACGAACAACTGGTGGTCCAAGCTGCGCGACCAGCGCGGCTACATGACCAACATCTACATCGACCACCCCGACCCAAAGCTGCCCGGCGTACCCGAGTGCTAGCTCCAACCAGCTGACGAACCCAGCCCGACCAGGACCTGGAGCCGAACTCCATCGGCTCCAGGTCCTGGCCGCTGCAGGGAGAAAGGTAGAGCCTGCTGTACCGACCGGGGCCTTCGGTTGCCGGAGGATTGGGGCATGTTGACGAAGATCCTGTCCCGGGGTGGCAGGGCAAGCGGGTACCTGGCGGTTCGATTTCTGACCGGCCTGGGCATTCTCGCGGCGCTCCCGCTCGGCCTGCTGTTCTGCTGGCTCCAGCCTGTACGTGCCGGCCTGGTGCGGCTGGCGAACAGCGAATGGTCCCAAGCTTCCCGGTATCTGGACCTGCCGGCTGAACCCGGTGGCAAGTCCTTCAAGCGCAGCCGGTGGCTCCTGTGGATGCCGCTCCTGATGGTGCCCGAGCTGTTCGTTGCGGTCTTCGCGGTGATCGGCGCACCGGCCGCACTCGCCGGCATGGTGTTGTGGAAGCTTGACCCGGGCAACTTCACGCTGCTGGGCATCGGCATCGACAGTTGGTTCGAGGCGCTCACCCTCGGCCCGCTACAGGTTCTGGTCAGTCTGGGCGTGCTGGGTTGGGGAGCACCCGCAGTAGCGCGTAGGCATGCTCAAGCGGTCCGCAATGCCCTCGCACCCGGTGAAGCCGAGCTGCTCACGCAGCGGGTGGAGGAGCTCACCAGAAGCCGGGCTGGTGCCGTTGACTCGTACGGGGCCGAGCTGCGCCGGATCGAGCGCGACCTGCACGACGGCACGCAAGCCCAGCTGGTCTCTCTGGCCATGCGGATCGGCGTCGCCAAGCAGATGATGGCCGACGACCCCGAGAAGGCCGCCAAGCTGCTCGACGACGCCCGTGACGGTGCCGAGCAGGCGATGAACGAGCTGCGCGGCGTACTGCGGACCATGTACCCGCCGATCCTGGCCGACCGCGGTCTGGCCGGTGCGGTCTCCGCACTGTGCGCCCGTTGCCCGCTCCCGGTGGAGCTAAGACTGGGCGAGCTCGGGCAGGTCCCGGCCGCTGTCGAGGCTGCCGCCTACTTCGTCGTCGCCGAGTCGCTGACCAACATCACCAAGCACTCCGCGGCCGGGCATGTCGACGTACTGATGGAACGGCGTGGTCCGGACCTGTACCTGGCAATCACCGACGACGGGATCGGTGGAGCACGGATCAGCGAGCAGTCCGACCTGCTGGGCCGGGGGAGCGGTCTGCATGGCATGCTCCACCGGGTGGAGGCGATCGACGGACGACTGGAGCTGCAGAGCCCGATCGGCGGGCCGACCACGGTCGAGGTGGTGCTGCCGTGCGGGTCGTGATCCTGGAGGACAACCCGATCCTGGCCGAGGGGCTCGGCCTGCTGCTCGGCAACTCCGGCTTCGAGGTGGTCGCGGTCGCCGGTGACGCGGACGAGTTCGCCAAGGTGGTCGCCGCCGACGAGCCCGAAATCGCGATCGTCGACGTACGGCTGCCACCGACGTTCACCGACGAGGGGCTTCGCGCCGCGATCGAGGCCCGCCGGGTCCGTCCGGGCCTCCCGGTGCTGGTGTTCTCGCAGTACGTCGAGGAAGTGTACGCCGCCGAACTGCTGGCCGCCGGGAGTGAGGGTGTCGGCTACCTCCTGAAGGACCGCGTCTCCCGGGTGGACGAGTTCCTCGAGGCGGTACGGCGAGTGGCTGCCGGGGGGACCGTGCTGGACCCGGAAGTGGTCAGCCAGCTGATGGTGAAGAAGAGCAGTCCGCTGGACCGGCTGACCCCGCGCGAACGCGAGGTGCTCGCGCTGATGGCGGAGGGCCTGGGCAACACCGCGATCGCGGAGAAGCTGGTCATCTCCGAAGGCGCTGTGCACAAGCACGTCGGCAACGTCTTCCTGAAACTCGATCTGCCCCCGACCGACTCAGGTCACCGCCGCGTCCTCGCCGTACTCGCGCATCTCGGCCTCTGACTCTCCACACCGCCTGACAGCACGACGTCCCGGACCCCCGCTCGCGGGGATCCGGGACATCGGGGTCGGATCAGGCCGTCTCGTTCGGGACCGGCTCGAGGGTGGGCTTCGCGTCGTCCTTCTTGGCCGAGAGCGAGTCGATCAGCTGCTTGGCCAGGGCGAAGCCGGAGCCGCCCATCGTGATGGTCTTCACCAGGGTGTCCTCGATGCCCTGGGCACCGTTCAGGACCACCATGTTGCCGACCTTCTCGAACGATCCGGCCGCCGCGGCGACGATCTGCGGGTACGCCTCGGCCAGCTGCTGGGCGACGACCGCGTCGGTGTTGGTGGCCAGCGCCTCGGCGCGGGCCTTGATACCGGCCGCCTCGGCCATCGCCTTCGCCTGGACGGCGGCCGCCTCGGCCTTACCGGTCAGCTCGGTCGCCTTCGCCTCGGCCTCACCGCGCAGCGCGACCTCACGGGCCTGCGCCTCCGCGGCCGCGATCTGGGCGTCACGCGCCGCCTGGGCCAGGGTGCGCTGGCGGTACGCCTCGGCGTCGGCCGGCTTCAGCACCGTCGACTCCAGCTGCTTCTCGGCCAGCGACGCGTTCAGCTTCGCGGTCTCGGTCTCGGCGACGACGACCTCCTGCCGGGCCAGCGCCTCGGCCAGCGGACCGGACTGCGAGGCCTTGGACTTCGCCTGGTCGACCTCGGCCTGGTAACCGGCCTGGGCGATCGAGCTCTCCCGGACCGCGGCCGCCTTGGCGGCTGCCGCCACCTGCTCGCGCTCGGTCGCCTCCCGGTCCCGCTCGGCCTGCGCGATCCGGGCCGCCGCCTCGACCGCCGCGGCCTGCGGGCGGCCCAGGTTCTTGATGTAGCCGGACTCGTCGTCGATCTCCTGGATCTGCAGCGAGTCGACCACCAGGCCGAGCTTCTCCATGTCACCGGCCAGCGAGCCGCGGATGTTCGTGGTCAGCGTCTCCCGGTCGTGCAGCATCTCCTCGACCGTGGTCGAACCGACGATCGCCCGCAGGTGACCGGCGAACAGCTCGTGGATGGTGCTCATCACCTGCTCGTCGCTCTGCTCCAGGAACCGCCGGGCCGCGTTCGCGATCGAACCGTAGTCGTCACCGACCTTGTACGCGGTGACGCCCTTGATGTGCAGCGGGATGCCCTGGCTGGACACGCACGTCACCGTCAGCGGCGTGGCCCGGATGTCCAGCGGCAAGCGCCGTACGGTCTGGAAACCGGGCAGCACCGCGGTGCCGCGGCCGACGACGATCTTGAAACCGAGCGTCTCGTTCACCTGCTCGGAGCTCGAGTGCGCGCCGAGACCGGAGATGATCAGGGCCTCGTTCGGTTCGGCCACCCGCCAGACCATCCGGAACAGGATCAGCAGGACCAGCAGCGCGACGGCGCCGATGATCAGGTACGTCCAGAGCATTTCCCCTCCAAGGGAACAGAATGATTCAGAAGGCCCGAGCGACGTAGACCGTGCGGGGCGGGTCGAAGTCGACCACCACCACCGGCGTGCCCACCTCGATCACCTCGTCGGTCGCCGGGTAAGCGTAGAAGGCCTCGGTGGCACCCCGGACCGGCAGCATCACCTCGCCGACGATCCCCGGTGCGATCCGGCCGATCACGCGTCCCCGCTTCCCCACCATGACGCCCCTCCGACGCAACTCAGCCGACAACAGTTCCCGAAGCCTAGTGCCTCCACATCGCCATCACCGCTTGTGGCCGCGCCGGTACAGGCGCATCGTTGGAGATGTCGGCTTGGGGGTGTTGGGGGAGGGCCTGATGGTCGCGGAAGTCCGGGTCGGGGTTGTCGAGCAGGGGTCCGACGACGCGCGGCTGGAGGAGCTGGCGCTGCTGTTGCGGCAGGAGTTGCTGGCACTCGACGTACGCGCGGTCGAGCCGTATCGCGAGGGGGAGGCGCCGGAGGGTTCGCGGGCCGGCCTGGCCGCCATCGCGGGAGTGCTGAGCGTGTCACTGGCGCCCGGTCTGCAAGCGCTCGGCGGAGTCGTGTCCGTGGTGCGCGATTGGCTGCGCCGGTCCGGTAGCGGGCGGACGGTGAAGATCACGATCGACGGGGACACGCTCGAGCTGAGCGGCGCCAGTGACGCGATCCAGCAGCAACTGGTCGACGCCTGGGTCAGCAAGCACGCGGCTGGTTGAGATGGACGGCTCACGCGTCGCGCTCGTGATCGCGAACGACCAGTACGACGACCCCGGCCTGCGACGCCTGGTCGCGCCGGCCCAGGACGCGGCCGCGTTGGCAGAGGTGCTCGCGGATCCGTCGGTGGGCGGCTTCGACGTGCAGGTGTTGCACAACGCATCGGCCCAGGAGATCAGGTTCGCCGTCGAGGACTTCTTCGCCGACCGGGCACCCGAGGACCTGCTGATGCTCCATTTCTCCTGCCACGGGCTGAAGAACGCGGCCGGTGAGCTGTTCCTCGCGGTTGCCGATACCAAGCCCACCCGGCTGGCGTCGACGGCCGTAGCCGCGGACTTCGTCAACCGGCAGATGGCGGACAGCCGGGCCCAGCGGATCGCCTTGTTCCTGGACTGCTGCTACGGCGGTGCCTTCCCGCGCGGCATGGTCGTCCGCGCGGCCGGTGAGGCACAGGTACGCGACGCCTTCGCGGGCCAGGAGGAGGTCGGTGGCGGCCGCGGCCGCGTGGTGGTGACGGCCTCCAGCGCGATGGAGTACGCCTTCGAGGGCGGCCAGCTTGCGACGGATGCGTCCGTGCCGTCGGTGTTCACGAGCGCGGTCGTGGACGGGCTGAGCACCGGCGAGGCCGATCGTGACGGCGACGGCTGGGTCGGGCTGACGGAACTGGTCGGGTACGTCACCGATCGCGTCCGCCGCGTCACGCCGAACCAGAACCCGCAGATGTGGACGTTCGGCTCCCAGGGCGAACTGCTGCTGGCCCGCAGTCGCGTCCGCCGGATCACCCCGGCCCCGCTCGCGCCCGAACTGCTCGAGGCGATGGAGAGTCCGTTGCCAGCAGCGAGATTCGGCGTGGTCGACTACCTGCGTGAGCGCCTGGTCGGCAACGATCTGAGCCAGGCGTACGCCGCCTGGCAGGCGCTGGAGCCGATGGTGAACGACGACAGCCGTCGCGTCGCCCTCGCCGCCGCGGAGGCTCGGGAGGAAGCCGTTCCGCGGGTGACACCTGTGGAGCTCGAGCTTGGTACGGCGGATGCCGGTGAGATACGGCTGGAGGGGCCGCCGATCGCACTGACCGCAGTGGCCTCGTCGAGCGCCGAGTGGCTCAGAGTCGAGCAGGACGGGCCAGCCATCCGGGTCCGCGCCGAGCACGCAGGCGAGGCTTCGGTGATTCTCAGTGGGCCGACCGGCGAACGGACGATCCCGGTCCATGCGACGATGCCCGACACCGAGTCCGAGCCGCCCCCACCGCCGCCTGAACCCGAGCCGGAACCCGCCCCGCCCCCACAACCAGAGCCCCCGCGGGTCCAAACACCAGCCCCACCAGCCGATCCGGCGACGACGGTCCCTTGGTGGGCGGTCGCCGTACTGATCGTCGGCACGGCGGTCCTGGTCTACCTGAACTGGCCGGGGGCGGCTGACTCCCGCGAGCTCTGGGACGACGAGGACACCGGGTGGTCCGTGACTCGGAGCTGGACCGATCCGATCATCCTCTCGTCGTTCGTCGCGCTGGTGGCGACCCTTGCCGCCCGGTGGGTGGGGCCGGTCGCCTTGGGGATCGTGGCCGGCTGTGCCGCGTCCGTGCTCGAGGACGGACTGCTGATCCTCGGCGGTGGGATCTCGGACGACGAGACCACCACGTGGACCATCGCGACCGCGGTGGCCGCCGCAATGGCCGTCGTACTCCTGTTCGTGCTCAGGCCGAAGGGCCTACTAGGGTCGATCCCACCCGTGTTCGTGATCCTGGTCGTTGCCGGCGGCATCTTGTTGCTGGTGAGCGCACTGGTCGATCACCCCGATGGTGTCGCGTTCCGCGATGTCACCTTCCTGGCCCTGCTCGAGCCACCGGTCACCGTCGCGCTCGCGTTGCTCGCGCTGGCAGCAACAGATCCGCGGACGCGGACGTGGCTCACTGCGGCCGCGGCGACGTACGCACTGATCAGCATTGTCGCGGCGGTCCCGGCTCTGACCGAGGGGGACTCGCCGCCTGCTTTCCTGACCGCACTCTTCGGCAACGCGTTGATCGCGACCGGCGTTCTCAGCCGCGTATTGCGCCTTCAGTCGCGCCCTTGATGAACTGGCGGGCGAAGATCCCGAACACGACCACCAACGGAACCATTGCCATCAGCGCACCGGTCATCACCATGCTGTAGTCGACGCCGTGGCTGCGGTTCAGCGTGGACAGCGCGACCTGCAGGGTGAGGTGGTCGGGGTTGGTGAGCACGATCAGCGGCCACATATAGTCGTTCCAGGACGCCACGAAGGTGAAGATGCCCAGGAACGCCAAGGCGGGCCGGGCCGACGGCAGCGCGACATGCCAGTAGACGCGGAGGAACCCGCAACCGTCCAGCGTCGCGGCCTCGACCAGTTCGTCGTGGATCGAGTTCTGGAAGTACTGCCGCATCCAGAAGATGCCGAACGCGTTCGCCGCCCCGGGGATAATGAGTGCCTTGAGCGAACCGACCCAGCCGAGTAGGGCCATCGTCTGGAACTGCGGTACGGCGGCCAGTTGCGCCGGCAGCAGCATCGTCGCCAGCAGTACGACGAACAACGCGTTCCGGCCCGGGAACCGGAACTTCGCGAACGTGAACGCGGCCAGCGAGTCGAAGAACAGCACCAGCAGCGTGGTCGACACCGCCACGACCGCCGTGTTGGCCATCGACTGGAAGAACGCGACGTTCTCCAGCACATGCCGGACGTTGTCGTCGAACTGCGAGCCGAAGGTGAACTTCGGCGGGAACCGATAGATGTCCGCGGTGCTGTTCGACGCCATGATGATGGTCCACACGAACGGGAACATGAACACCAGCAGGGCCACGACCAGTACGGCGTGCAGCGCCAGCCCACGCAGCCGGTAGCGCATCATCTCGCCTCACTCCTGCCCCGGAAGATTCGCCAGTTGATTGCCGTGAACAACAACACGAGCAGGAAGATGCTGAGCGCGATGGCGGCCGCGTAACCGTAGTCGTTGTCCAGGAACGCGGCGCGGTAGAAGAACAGGACGACCGTCATACCGCTCTGCCCGGTACCGCCGCTGTTGCCGACCATCACCTGCGGCTCGGTGAACGTCTGCAGTCCGCCGATCGTCGAGATGACCACGGTGAACAGCACGACCGGGCGCAGTTGCGGCAGCGTGATCGAGAAGAACGTCCGGACCGGACCGGCGCCGTCCACCTTGGCCGCCTCGTACTGGTCCTTCGGGATCGCCTGCAGGCCGGCCAGGTAGATCAGCGTGTTGTACCCGACCCACTGCCACACGATCATCGTCGAGATCGCGATCTTGATGCCCCACGGCTGGCCGAGCCAGTCCTGCTCGGCGATCCCGAGCGACCGCAGCGCCGCGTTGACCAGGCCGAAGTTGGTGCTGAACACGGAGCCGAAGAAGATCGCCATCGCCACCAGCGAGGTGACGTTCGGGATGAAGTACGCGATCCGGTAGACGTTCGTGAACCGTACGGCGGACTGCAGCATCACCGCGAGCACCAGCGCGATGGCCAGCGTCGGCACCGTCGACATCAGGAACAGGACGACGGTGTTCTTCAGCGCCAGCCAGAACGTCGGGTCCTCGACCAGGAACCGGAAGTTGTCCAGGCCGGTGAACCGGCGCGCGCTCAGGCCGTCCCAGCGCTGGAACGCCAGCACGATCGTGGACAGCATCGGGTACAGCCCGAACACCGCGAACAGGATGTAGAACGGTGACAGGGCCAGGTAGAACCGCCAGTACGACCAAACCCGCCGTCCCCGCCACTGACCGGTGGACGCTCCGCGTCCGGTCACCGACAGCTTCGGGGGTTCGGTCGGTACTGTCGCAGTTTCGGTCACTGCACTCCCTGTCGCTTGGCGATCGCCTTCGCCTTCGACACCGCGGAGGCCCAGGCGGCGTCGGAGGTCTTGGCGCCGGACTGCACGGTCTTCAGTTCGTCCTTGAACGGCTGAGCGACCGCTCCGTCGGCCGGCGCCTCGTACGCGACCGGGATGGCCTTGGCCGCCGGGCCGAACACGTCGATCGGCACCTGGCCGCCGAAGAACGGGTCCGCGACCTTGAGCTGCGGCTTGTCGTAGGCGGCCGGCGTGGCCGGGAAGATCTGCGCGTCGGCGAACGCCTTGGCCTGATTGTCCGGGTTGAGCATGTACTTGATCACCTCGAACGCCTTGGCCGGGTCGGCCGCGTTCTTGGTGATGGTCAGGAACGACCCGCCGAAGTTCGCCGGTCCGCTCGGCGTCGGGGCCAGCCGCCACTTGCCGACACTGGTCTTGACCGCGGACTTGATGTCGAGCGCCACCCACGCGGCACCGACGTGCGCCGGCACCGTGCCCTGGTCCAGCCCGGCGTTCCAGTCCGGCGAACCGCTTGCGGTCTTGCCGTCGATCTTCAGGCTCATCGCCTTGACCACGGTGTCCCAGGCCTTGCGGATGTGGTCCTGGTCGCCGATGAACGTGTTGTCCTTGGAGATGTACCGCTCGGTGCCCTGACCGACGACGATGTCGTACAGGTCGGTGGCGTCCCAGACGATCAGCGCCTTCGGGTTCGACTTCTTCAGCTCGACACCCGCGGCGAAGAAGTCGTCCCAGGTCTTCAGCTGCTCGGCCACCTTGGCCGGGTCACCCGGCAGACCGCCCTTGGTGAACACGTCCTCGCGGTAGTACAGCGCGGTCGGCCCGATGTCGATCGGCAGGCCGATCACCTTGCCGTCCAAGGTGGTGGCCTGCTTGACCTTCCACTCGACGTAGTCACCGAGGATCGAGTCCGCGCCGACCGTCTTCAGGTCCACGAACCGTTCGGCCTGCGGCAGCATCGAGGCGATGTCCTCGCCCTTGAGCCCGGTGATGTCGGGGATGCCGGTGCCGCCGTTGAAGGTGGTGATCAGCTTCTGCTTGAAGTCGCCGCCGATCTCGGAGTACTTGATCTTCGGGTCCGGGAAGTGCGTGATGGTCTCGTCCACCACCGACTTGCCCAGGCCGCCGGGCCAGCACCAGAGCGCGAGTTCGGTGGCGGCGTTCGTCTTCGTCGTCGTACCGGCGTCCATCCCGGACGAGCAGCCGACGACGGTTCCGCCGAGCACGGCTGCGAAGCCCCCAGCGAGCAGCGTCCGACGTGAGAGCTCCATGGTTCTACCTTCCTGAGTGGGCGCTGATCAGCGCTTGGAGATGGTGGTCTTCGGGGTGGGCGGCCTGCCACGCGGCCAGGTCGTCCCATCGCGGCGCCGCGTCGGCGCCGCCGAGCCGGGTGACCGACAGCGCGGCCACGAGGGCGGCGAACCGGACCCGCTGCTCCAGCGGCAGGTCCCACAGGGTGGCGGCGATGAAGCCGGCGGCGAACACATCACCCGCCCCGGTGGTGTCCGCCGCCTGCACTGGGTACGCCGGTACGACGACGCGCTCACCGGTGGCGGCGTCGAGCGCCAGCGCACCGTCGGCACCATTGGACACGACGACCACCGGGACCTTGGTGGCGAGTCGTTCGAGCGCCTGCTCGGGAGTGTCCGTCCGGGTGTAGCTCATCGCCTCACCGGCATTCGGCAGGAACACGTCGCAGTGTTCCAGCTGGTCGAGCACCTGCGGGTCCCACTGGTGCGACGGGTCCCAGCCGACGTCGGCGAACACCACGCAGCCGGCCGCCCTCGCTTTCGCCAGCCATTCGTTCGGCCAGGGGCCGACGTGGGCGGCGACTGCTCGGGCAGCCGGCGGCGCGGTGATCAGCTCGTCGGCCGACAGCAGGGGAGGGGTGCCCCGGGTGACCAGTGCCCTGTCGTTGTCGTAGGCAAGGGCCACGGTCAGCGGGGTCTGCCAGCCGGCGAGCTTGCGGGAGAGGGTCAGATCGATGCCTTCACCGTCGGTGAGCCGGTCCCAGAGGCGGTCGCCGAGGTCGTCCGCGCCGAAGCAGGCGGCCAGCGCGGTGCGCAGCCCCAGCCGAGCCAGCGCGACGGCGAAGTTGGCGATACCGCCCGGGCTCTCGACCGAGTCGGTGGCCCAGACCTCGGTGCCGGGGCGCGGGGCGGAGGGAAGGCCGAGCACCAGGTCCTGGAAGACCAGGCCGGACACAACCACGTCCATGGCCTGACTCATCCACGTCCTCGCTTCGCTCCGGGCGCGGATGAGGCACGAGTCACGCCGTATTGGATGGTGAACTCGCTCCGCTCCTTCACTTGCTCCCACACTCCTGCACCCTCGATCAAACTGTTGCAGGGATTGTGTGCCGGTGCTCCAGCATCCGCAATACCTAATCAGAAATTTGAGTGAAAATGACGGAGTTTGCGTGATACGGTCTCTCTGTGTTGCCAAAGCAGCGACAGGACCAGATCGTTCGCGCGCTCCGGGCCGACGGTGCCGGGGGCGTGAAAGTGCTGGCCGCCCGGCTGGGCGTGAGTGAGGCGACGATTCGCCGCGATCTCGAGGCCCTGCACGCCGAGGGCCGGCTCACCCGGGTGTACGGCGGTGCCCTCGCGGTCGATGGTGGTGACGAGCCCTTCGCCGACGTGAACGCCGTACACGCCGAGGAGAAGGACCGGATCGCGCGCCGAGCCGCGGAGCTGGTGGAAGACGGCGAGTCGGTGCTGCTCGACATCGGCACCACCGCGCTGCGGGTCGCGCAGCACCTGCACGGTCGGTCGTTGACGGTTGTCACGAGCAACCTCGCCGTACTCGAGGAGCTGCAGCACGACGAGCAGATCGAGCTGATCGTGCTCGGCGGGTTCGTGCGGCGCAGTTACCGGTCGCTGGTGGGGTATCTGACCGAGGAGAGCCTGCGGCAGATCCACGTCGACTGGCTGTTCCTCGGCACCAGCGGAGTCCGCCCGGACGGACGGGTGATGGACAGCACGATGATCGAAGTACCGGTGAAGCGCGCGATGATCCAGTCCGCCGACCGGGTGGTGCTGCTGGCGGACGCGACGAAGTTCCCCGGCCACGGCGTCGCACGGGTGTGCGAGCCCGCCGAGCTGACCATGGTCGTCACCGAGCCCGCCGCCGACGAGGCAACCCGGGCCCAACTAGCGGAGGCAGGCGTAGAGGTGGTGCTGGCTTGACGTCCTCCCCTGCCCGGAGGGCTGGGGATTCCAACTACTACGCGGAGGTAGCGAGTTGAGGTTCACGCTTCGACGAGACCCGCGGTGGCGTCTCTCGGCGTGCGCTGACGGCCCGTCCGGCCGCGATGTTGACTGCCGCGTTCACGTCCGCGTTGGCCTGGTGTCCGCGGGCTGTGCACCGGAAGACCGCTTGGCTCTCACGGTTCTCCGGTGCGCAGTGCCCGCAGACGCCGCAGGTCTGCGACGTGTACATGGAGCTGACTTTCTCGACGCGTCCCGGCGCCTTGTGCTCCAGCCGTTGGACGAGCAGTCCCCAGCCGTTGGCCAGGATGCCGCGGTTGAGACCGGCTTTGGCGCGGCGACGGTTCGGCAGATAAGCGCCTGGGCGTTCGGGGTCGGGTTTGGCCTTGGCTCGCCGGGTCATCTGGAGGATTCGCAGGTCTTCCACCCGGACAAGGTCAAACCGGCGTGCGACGTCGGTGCTGGTCTTCTCGATCCAGTCCTTGCGGCGATCGGCGGCACGGGCCAGCAGCTTGGCGATCGCAGCCTTGGTCTGCTGACGCCGGTTGGAGCCGGGACGGCACCGGGCCAGGCGGCGCTGCAGCTGCTTCAGGCGTGCCTGCTCACACACCGACAGGCCGGGGCAGGTCAGAAGCTCCCCGGTGGACAGTGCGGCCGAGACGGTGACGCCGCGGTCCATGCCGACGACTTCGCCTGTGTTCGGTGCGGGGATCGGCGGCGGTATCGCGGCGAACGCGAGGTGCCAGCGACCCGCCCGGTCACGGGTGATGCGGTACGACTTCGCCGCGGGGATGGCGCGGGAGAGCCGGAGCCGCACCCAGCCGACCTTGGGCACATTGACCTTGGCCCATCTCCGGTTCAGCTTGACCACGCGGGAAGCTTGGCCACCGACGATCCGGACTCCCTCGTGCAGTCCGGCTTTGCGCCAGGTCGGCCGCCGGTGGGTACCTGCGTAGAAGTTCTTCACGGCTTGGGCGAAATCGCGCAGGGCCTGCTGCTGCACGGTTTGCGACCCGGCCCGCAACCATCTGAACGCTGCCCGTGCCTGGGTCAACTGCCGGCATTGGTCGGCAAAGCCCGGAACCGGGCCTTTCTCGCGGGTCCACATCGACCACTGCTCAAGCGCCAGATTCCACATGTACCGGGCATGCCTGCACTGTTCCAGCAACGCAACATGTTGCGCGGGAGTCGGGTAAAGCCGGTATCGCGACATGCGGCCTACTCAATCAGTCGGGACCGACAGTCCCTGATTCCCGAAGGGAGGGAGTCGCGGGTCCGCTTCGTTCTCACGGGCGGAGATTCCCCGCGACAATCTACGTGAGACTGACGATCCTCGGTGGTGGTGGGTTTCGGGTGCCGCTGGTGTATCAGGCGTTGCTCGGCGACCGTGGCGACGGGCGGATCACTTCGGTGGTGCTGTTCGACACCGACCGTGGCCGGCTGGCCTCGATCGGTGCGGTACTGCGGCAGCAGGCGGCTGCGGTCGTGGATGCTCCGGTCGTGACCGAGACGACCGACTTGGACGAGGCGCTGCGGGGTGCGGACTTCGTGTTCTCGGCCATCCGAGTGGGTGGACTGGAAGGGCGGACTGTCGACGAGCGGGTCGCGTTGGACCTCGGCGTACTCGGGCAGGAGACGGTCGGCGCCGGCGGGATCGCTTACGGGCTGCGGACGCTGCCTGTCGCCGTGCGGATCGCGCAGCGGATCGCGGCCCTGGCGCCGGAGGCGTGGGTCATCAACTTCACCAACCCGGCCGGGATGGTGACCGAGGCGATGATCCCGTACCTGGGCGACCGGGTGATCGGGATCTGCGACTCGCCCTCGGGGCTGGGGCGGCGAGCGGCGCTGGCGCTCGGGGTTGATCCGGCGACGGCGTTCTATGACTACGCAGGGCTCAATCACCTGGGGTGGCTGCGCGGGCTGCGGTCGGGTGGGGTCGATCACCTGCCGTCGTTGCTGGCATCCGGTGATGCGCTGGCCTCGTTCGAGGAGGGGCGGCTGTTCGGCGCGGACTGGCTGCGGTCGCTGGGGTCGATCCCCAACGAGTACCTGCATTACTACTACTTCGCGCGCGAGACGCTGGCCGCCGTACAGGCTGTGCGGCAGACGCGGGGGACGTTCCTGCTGGAGCAGCAGTCCGCCTTCTACGCGGAGACAGCTCGGCACCCGGAGCAGGCGCTGGAGCTGTGGCAGAAGACCCGCGCCGAGCGTGAGTCGACGTACATGGTGGAGAGCCGTGAGGTCGCCGACGCGGGGGAGCGGGACGAGCGGGACATGGCGGCCGGTGGGTACGAGCAGGTCGCGCTGTCGCTGATGCGGGCGATCGCCCACAACGAGCGGGCGTCGCTGATCCTGAACGTGCGCAACCGCGGCGTACTGCGCCACCTGGACGACGACGCGGTGGTCGAGATCCCCTGCACGGTCGACGCGAACGGCGCCGTACCGGTGAGTGTGTCGCAGCTCACCGACCACCAGGCCGGCCTGGTCTGCTCGGTCAAGGCGGTCGAACGCGCCACCATCGAGGCCGCCGCCTCCGGTTCCCGCGACACCGCTCTGCGAGCCTTCGCCTGGCATCCGTTGATCGACTCGGTCACGGCCGCCGGGAAGCTGCTCGAGGCCTATGCTCTGCGGTTGCCGGAGCTGGCGCGGTTCCGCGGTTGACTTCGGCTGACGCCGGGTTGGTCGCGGTGCCCACCATCTGGCACAATGGCCTGCTGAGTCCGTCCAGGTTCGTGCAGCCCTCTAACTCCACTGCCTGGCCGGCCCATTCGAGTGGTCACCCGTTGTCCCCACGACGCTGTGCTGCTCACCCAGACATGTATCCAAGGGAGTCTCCACAAACGTGGCAGTCAAGATCCGTTTGAAGCGCATCGGCAAGAAGCGTGCGCCGCACTACCGCATCGTCGTGATGGACGCCCGGACCAAGCGGGACGGCCGGGCCATCGAGGAGATCGGCAAGTACAACCCGAAGGCCGAGCCGTCGTTCATCCACGTCGAGTCGGACCGGGCGCAGTACTGGCTGAGCGTCGGCGCGCAGCCGACCGAGGCCGTCGAGGCGATCTTCAAGGCCTCCGGCGACTGGCAGAAGTTCAAGGGTGAGGCCGCTCCGGCGCCGCTGCGGGTCAAGGAGCCGAAGCGGGACAAGCAGGAGATCTTCAACGAGGCCCTGGCCGAGGCGCACGGCACGCTGAAGACCGAGGCCGTCACCGCGAAGAAGACCGCGGCCAAGAAGACCGCCCCGAAGTCCGACGACACCGCGAAGGACGACGCGCCGAAGGCTGCCGAGGAGCCCAAGGCCGAGGCTGCTGAGGCCCCGGCCGAGGCCGCCGCCGAGGCTGCTCCGGCCGACGACGCCAAGGCCTGACCATGATGGAGACCGAGGCGCTCGAGCACCTGGTCCGAGGCATCGTGGACAACCCTGACGATGTCAGCGTCCGGGCCCGCAACCTGCGGCGTGGTCGCACGCTGGAGGTGCACGTGCACCCGGACGACATCGGCAAGGTGATCGGCCGCAACGGCCGGACCGCGACCGCGCTCCGGACCGTCGTCGGCGCGCTCAGCTCCGAGTCGTCGCTGCGGATCGACTTCGTCGACGAGGTCAACCGCCGCGGACGCCGCTAAGTCGTAGTACTTCCTGGAGGGCCGCACCCGTCGCGGGTGCGGCCCTTCGCCATATCCTCAGTCCAGCAGGTGTTCGAGCAGAGAGGTTTGTGCAGGTGCTGGTGACAGTCGGGCAAATCGGCCGGGCGCATGGAATCAAGGGCGAAGTCGGCGTGGACGTCCGGACGGACGAGCCGGACCGGCGGTTCGCCGACGGCGCGACAGTCGTCACGTCGTCCAAGGTGCCCCGCGCCCTGACCGTCGAGTCCAGCCGCTGGCACAGCGGGCGGCTGCTGGTGAAGTTCGCCGAAGTGCCGGACCGGACCGCGGCCGAGCAGCTGCGCAACCTGGTCGTGCAGTCCGAGGTGGACGAAGACGAGCGCCCCGAGGACCCGGACGAGTTCTACGACCGCGAACTGATCGGCCTGGCGGTCCGGACCACCGACGGCGTGGACGCCGGCGAGGTGATCGATGTGGTCCACCTTCCGTCCCAGGACCTGCTGGAGATCCGTCGCCCGGCCGGCAACGCCGTACTGGTGCCACTGGTCGAGGAGCTGGTCCCGGAGCTCAACGTCGACAAGGGGTACGTCGTCGTCGCGGACCGGCCCGGCCTGCTCGACCCGGAGGGCGCCGAGGTGGTTCCGACCGAGCCAGGCGCGGACTGATGAGGCTGGACGTCGTCACGATCTTCCCGGAGTACCTCGCCGCGCTGGACGTGTCTCTGGTCGGCAAGGCAGCGCAGAGCGGCCTGCTGGACATCCACCTGCACGACCTGCGCGAGTGGACGCATGACCGCCACCGGACTGTCGACGACACCCCGTACGGCGGCGGCGCGGGCATGGTGATGAAGCCAGAGCCCTGGGGTGAGGCTCTCGACGCCATCGCACCCCCAGACGGCCCTGAACAGCCCAGACTGATCGTTCCGACCCCGGCTGGCCGCCTCTTCACGCAGGAGCTCGCGTACGAGCTTGCAGCCGAGCGATGGCTCGCCTTCGCGTGCGGCCGCTACGAGGGCATCGACGCACGCGTCTCGTCGTACGCAGGGGAGCGGATGCGGGTCGACGAGGTCTCCATCGGCGACTACGTGCTGAACGGCGGTGAGGTCGCTGTACTGGTCATGGTCGAGGCGATCGCCCGCCTGCTGCCCGGTGTCATCGGCAACCCGGAGTCGCTGTCCGAGGAGTCGCACTCGGGTGACGGCCTGCTGGAGTACCCGGTCTACACGAAACCGCCGAGCTGGCGCGGCTACGACGTACCGGAGGTGCTGCTTTCCGGTAACCACGGCCTGATCGCGACCTGGCGGCACGAGGAGTCGGTACGTCGTACTGCGGAGCGCCGGCCGGATCTGCTCGCAGCGTGGGGCGATGCGGTGGCGGGGAAGGACGACGCGACCTCACAGGTCCGTGTACTGCCCGCCACCGAGGCTGACGCGGGGGAGATCCACACACTGCAGTTGGCGGCTTTCCTGTCCGAGGGACGGGCATACGGCGACCTGTCCATCCCGCCGCTCGTGGAGGACGTGGAGGCGAGTGTCCAGCGGTTGAAGCAGGGCGGCGTACTGAAGGCCGTCGCGGGCACCAGGATTGTCGGCTCGGTGCAGGTGACCGCGGACGGCTCCGTCGCCCGCATCGGGCGGCTCATCGTCGCGCCCGACTGGCAGGGCCGCGGCCTGGGCAGCCGGCTGCTGCGGGTGGCCGAACAGCTCGCGCCCGCCGGCGTCACGTCGTACGAGCTCTTCACCGGTGCGGAGAGTGACCGCAACCTTGGTCTGTATCAGAAAGCCGGTTACCGAGAGGTACGGCGGGAGCGGCAAACCGACAAGGTGGAGCTGGTGGTGCTCACCAAGCGTCGCAAGCGGCGCTGATTTCGTCCCGGCTAGGGCGGTGTGGCAAGATTGTTCGCTGCTGCCCTTCGGTGCTCCTGCCACAGGGGGTGACCACCGACCGGCAGCCTTTCGATGACTTCATCACCACCGAGAATCGTGGGTGACCTGTGGCACGCGCGAGGAAGAGACACCTGATGAGCAACGTCCTGAACGAGCTCGACAACGCGAGCAAGCGCGACGACATCCCCGCCTTCCGTCCCGGTGACACCGTCAAGGTGCACGTCAAGGTCGTCGAGGGCAACCGGTCCCGCGTCCAGGTGTTCCAGGGTGTCGTGATCCGGCGCCAGGGTGGTGGCCTGCAGGAGACCTTCACGGTCCGCAAGGTCAGCTTCGGCGTCGGCGTGGAGCGGACCTTCCCGCTGCACACCCCGATCGTCGACAAGGTTGAGGTCGTGACCCGCGGCGACGTCCGCCGGGCCAAGCTCTACTACCTGCGCGAGCTGCGCGGCAAGGCAGCCAAGATCAAGGAGAAGCGGGACGTCCCGGCCTCCTGAGCGTCTAACGACGACGGTCACCTATGGCGCCGAGCACCGCGACTCGCGCTCGCCCTCGCCCGGTTGCCAGGAGGGCACGTCGCAGTAAGGGACGTCACCGCAGGCTGAAGCAGCGGAATCCGCTGCTCAGCCTGCTCACCGAGATGAGCACCGTGACGGTGCTCGCGCTCGTCATCACGGTCGTGCTGCGGCTGTTCGTCGCCGAGGCGTTCTACGTGCCGTCGGAGTCGATGTACGACACGCTGACCACGAACGACCGGATCCTGGCTGAGAAGATCAGCTACATGCACCGCGACGTGGATCGCGGCGACATCATCGTCTTCAAGGACCCCGGCGACTGGCTGCACGAGGAGCAGGCCGAGCCAGGCCCGTTCCGGCGGCTGGGGGAGTTCGTCGGCATCCTGCCGCGCAGCGGTGAGGGCCACCTGGTCAAGCGCGTCATCGGCATCGGCGGCGACCGGGTCATCTGCTGTGACCGGGCCGGTCGGATCACCGTGAACGGCATCCCGCTGGACGAGCAGGAGTACCTGCTCCAGGACGCCAGGCCATCATTACAAACCTTCAACGTGCAGGTGCCGACCGGCCACCTGTGGGTGATGGGAGACAACCGCGCCGAATCCGCCGACTCCCGTGCCCACATGGGCGGCCCCGGCGGCGGGTTCGTGCCGGTCGAGAACGTGGTTGGCCGGGCCTGTTGCGTAATCTGGCCGTCTGACCGGATGACCATGCTGCGTCCTCCGGAAACCTTCAAGAAGCCGGGGCTGAAGAAGTGACCGATACACCGACGAAGACGCCGGAAAAACCCGCTCACCGCTCGGGGTTCGCCGCGGCCGCCCGTGAGTTCATCCTGATCGTGGTCGGGGCACTCATCGTCTCGTCGATCCTGCGCGCGTTCGTCGGGCAGATGTTTATCATCCCGAGCGAGTCGATGGAGAACACCCTGCTGGTCGGCGACCGGGTCGTGGTGGAGAAGCTCACCGACGTCGAACGCGGCGACGTGGTCGTGTTCGAGGACCCGGGCGGCTGGCTCGGCCCGGAGGAGAGCGGCCAGAAGCGCGGCTCGGTCGGCCGGTTCTTCGAGGTGGTCGGCCTGCTGCCGGACTCCAGCCACGGTCACCTGATCAAGCGGCTCGTCGGCATGCCGGGCGACAAGGTCGCCTGCTGCGACGCGAAGGGGCGCCTGCTGGTCAACGGCCAGCCGCTCGACGAGACCAGCTACCTGTACCCGGGCGACGCGCCGTCACAGATGGAGTTCCAGGTGACCGTCCCGGCCGGACGGGTCTTCGTACTGGGTGACCACCGGTCCGCCTCCGGCGACTCCCGCGTCCACCTGGGCGACACCAGCGCCGACGGCGGCAGCACCGGTGACGCCGCCTTCGTCCCGATGGACAAGATCACCGGCCGCGCCGTCGTGGTCGTCTGGCCGGCCGGCCGCTGGAGCAAACTCGGCGTCCCCGACACGTTCAAATCCGTCCCCGCCGCCGCCGAACCACCCCCCGCCAAACCCTCGATCTCCCTCACCCCACCCCCCAAGTGAGGCAGCCCCCGGTGCCCCCACCCCCTCCCCACCCCCCGGGCCCGGCAACCCCGCCCACCCCGGCAACCCCGCCCACCCCGACGCCACGCCCCGACCTCACCGCCCTCGCCTCAGCAACGCGGCCCAGCGCTGTCGCCCCGGCAGCGCGGCTCTTGGGCCTCGGTCTGCTGTCCGAAGGTGTAGAGGCTCCTGAGGGGTCTGTTGAGCGTGCGTTGGTGGCGTCCGTCGTGGGCGGCTCACCCCGGCTGCAACAGGTGTCCGTCGTGGTGCCTAGGGTGGGATTTGTGGGTGGAACGTGGAGGGCTGCATGAGTGTGTTGCCTCGGGGGAGCACGGTGCGGCGGGATGCCGGGTTGTACGGGTACGAGCGGGCGCTGCGCCGCGTCGGCCTGGACCCGATCGCCGGTGTCGACGAGGCCGGCCGTGGACCCTGCGCCGGACCGCTGGTCGCCGCCGCGGTGATCCTGCCTGACGGCAAGCGCGGCCAGATCCCGGAGCTTGCCGACTCCAAGCTCCTGACCGCGAAAGCCCGCGAACGCTGCTACGACGAGATCCGCAAGCGCGCCCTCGCCTGGTCGGTGGTCTCCATCGAGGCGACCGAATGCGACCGTCTCGGCATGCACGTCGCCAACGTGGAAGCGCTCCGCCGCGCCCTGTTCCGGCTCGACGTACGCCCGTCGTACGTGCTGACGGACGGCTTCGGCGTCGACGGACTCGGCGTACCAGGCCTGGCGATCTGGAAGGGTGACCGCGTGGCGGCTTGTATCGCCGCGGCATCTGTGATCGCGAAGGTCACCCGCGATCGGGTGATGGAGCACTGGGACCAGGTGTACCCGCAGTACGGTTTCGGGATTCACAAGGGCTACTGCACGCCTGAACACCAGGCGGCATTGGACGAGTACGGCCCGTGCCCGCAACACAGACGGCGGTTCGAGAATGTCCGCCGCAGTCTGCGGCCCGATATGGGACAGAATGTGACCAGTCCCACCGGAGTGGAGAGCCGATGAGCGTGCGCAGCGAGCGAACACACAACACAGCCGCCTTGGCGCTCAGGCCGGAACCGAGCGCTAGCGAGGTGAAGGCGTGAGCGCTGACGACCTCGAGAAGTACGAGACCGATATGGAGCTGCAGCTCTATCGGGAGTACAAGGACGTCGTCGGAATCTTCAAGTACGTCGTGGAGACCGAACGGCGCTTCTACCTGTGCAACGCGGTCGACCTGAAGGTCCGCACCGAAGGTGGCGACGTGTACTTCGAGGTGACGATGGCCGACGCGTGGGTCTGGGACGTCTACCGTTCGGCCCGGTTCGTCAAGAACGCCAAGGTCGTCACCTTCCGCGACGTCAACATCGAAGAACTCGCCAAGTCCGACCTCGAAGTCCCCAAGGACTCCGACTTCGGCCGCTGAACCCACACCACCCGAGAGCCGCTTTCGTCCGACGCAGTCGCCGCCTGCGCCCACACGCCGGCACGCACCGATCGTGACGTACGCCCCTCCGAACCGATCGCGGTGAGGTCAGAGGCTGAGGGGGCCCAGGGTGCGGGCGGTTTCGGCGAAGGTGCGGATCAGTTCGGTCTCAGTGGCGGTCCGCCAGACCAAGGCCCAGCGGCCGAGAGGAGCGTCGTGGATCGGCACGTAGGCGAGGTCTGGCCGGGCGAAGTAGCGAATCGAATGCGCGAACGCGGGTGAGACCGCCTCGCCGTTCGCGAGCAGTGGGATCATCTCGGCCGAGGTGCTGACGGTCGGGCCGATGCGAACCGGGCGTCCGGACGGCGTGTGGGTGGGCACTAGCCAGTTGCGCCAGTAGTCCGGCTTCGCGCCGCCGAACACGACCTCGTCGCCGAGATCCTCGAGTGACACCGAGTCCCGCCCGGCCAGCGGGTGCTCGGAGCCGACCGCGAGCACGAGAGGCTCGGTGAACACGACCGGCCCCACGGTGAGGTCGGTCTCTCTGACCGGTAGCCAGGCGATCAGCAGGTCGATCTCTCCGGATCGCAGCAGCCGAAAGGGATCGGCGAAGCCGGCATAGCGCAGTTGGAGCTCGCACCCTGCGTGGCCGGCCCTGAACATGTCGAACAGCGGGCGCAGGTCCTGCGGGTTCTCGTTGACCAGGCCCAGCCGCAGTACGTTCGTCGTCCCGCGCGCAGCCAGCACGGCGCGTTCGATCCCGGCCCGGAGTCCGTCGTACATCGGCTGGAGGTCGTCGAAGAGCTGGCGGCCGATCGGGGTCAGCGCGACGCGACGGTTGTCGCGTTCGAACAAGGCGGTGCCGATGCGGCGCTCCTGCTTCTTGATCGCCTGGCTCACCCGAGCCGGGGTCACGTGCAGGCGCTCCGCGGTGCGGCCGAAGTGCAGTTCCTCGGCGAGGGTCAGGAAGATCTCGATATCGCGAAGTTCCACGTGGTCCCGATCGTTGTTAAGCGAGAGGTTAAGGCACGGTACCGGATCCGGCGTTGTCGGCCCCGGCGGCGCCCGGGCAGGCTGAGAGCGTGAACATCATCGCTTCCGCGGTGACGCTGAACGTCGACGACGTGGCGGCGTCCAGCAGTTTCTTCACCACACACCTGGGCTTCCAGGAGTCGCTGGTGACCGATGGTTTCGCCTGTCTCGTCCGCCCGGACGCCGGCAGCGACATCGTGCTCGAACTGCGCGGCGCCGGCGAAAGGCCGGCGACCGGCGTCGTGGTGACCTTCACCGTCACCGACGTCGCCTCCGAGTACGAGCGCCTCGTGCGCGACGGTGCTCCGGTCAGCACACCGCTGCGAGAGGAGCCGTGGGCAGAGCGGCTGTTCGAGCTGACCGATCCCAGCGGAATCGTGGTCCGCCTTGCGCAGTGGCGGGCGCCGGCCGGCGCCTGAACCGCCCCGGACGCGGGGGCCCGAGCGAGCCCCCTGGCCGACGTCCAACCGGCGTGGGTCCTATCTCAACCGACGTCGTGCGCCCGTCGAACTCGGCGGACGCCGTGTCCCTATCCGAAAGACTCGAAGGAACCACCATGACTGTGACAACCAGCCCTCCGCCCGCCCGCCCACTTACACCGGACAAGGCCCCGAAGGGAAGCCTGATCCGGCGGATCGGTGCCGTGCTGGCGTGGGCGATGTGTGTGCTCGTTGTCGTTCTCGGTGTGGCGTTCTTCGCGCCACGCCTCCCCATCGGCCCAGTGCAGGACGCGCTCGGCCTGATCGCCTTGTTCGTGCCATGGCTGACTGGGTTCCTGCTGGTCTGCATCGTCGGCGCCGCAGCGACCCTGGTCATGGCTTGGCGCTCTCGTCGCCGCGCCCGTTCCGTCGCCTCCGCGCTGGCGGGCGTGCTCGCCGTCCTCATGGTCGTCATACCGTGGGCCGCGGCCGACCGGACGGGCGAGGTCTCCTGGTCTGACTACTTCGCTTCGCCATCCGCTGCGGCTCCGAACTCGACCGAGACCTATGCCGTCGTCGAGGGCCAGGATCTCAGAGTCGACGTGTACCGGCCGGGCACGCTCGCCCCGAGCAAGCCCGCGCTGCTCTACGTTCACGGCGGCTCGTGGAACTCCGGGACCCGTGCCGACAGCGCGCCCTGGCTGCGGTGGATGTCCGATCGAGGCATCACCGTCTTCTCCATCGAGTACCGGTTGGCTCCGCCGCCGCGCTGGCAGGACGCGGTAGGCGACGTCAAGTGCGCACTCGGCTGGATCCGTGCCAAAGCCGATGAGTACGGCGTCGCGCCCTCGAACGTGTCCATCGCCGGTGACTCCGCCGGCGGTCAGCTCGCCTTGATCGCCGCCTACACGACTGGCGACGAGCGTTTTCTGCCGTCGTGCGAAGTGCCGGAGGCGCCGGTGAAGTCCGTGATGGGATGGTTCGCCCCGACCGACCTGCCTCGCCTGCTCGCCGACACCAGCCTGCCGGGTGTGGCAGCCGACGCCGTGGGCGACTATCTCGGCGGCGACATCGGGACTCACCGCGGCCGCTACGAGGCAGCCTCCCCGGTCACGCACGTCCGGTCGGGCCTCCCGCCAACCCTGCTCATCCAAGGCGACCGCGACCACATGATCCCTGCCACCCAAGCCGCGCACCTGGCCGCGGAACTGCGGGCCGTTGGTGTCCAGGCCACCGCCGTCACCATCCCGTGGGCCGAACACAACTTCACCGGCGCCTGGGGCAGTTGGGGTTCCCAGCTCATGCGCCCCCACGTCCGCCAGTTCCTGCAAGCCAACGCCCTCACCACCTGAACCTGCCGGCGCCGACCACGAGTCTCGGCGGCCGGCCTGTACCTGGATGCAGGTGTGTTCAAGGGCTTGGGGGTGCAGGCGGTGGGGTTGTCGGGGTCAGGCGCCAGCCGGAGTCTTCTTTGTGGATGAGGGTTAGGTCGGCGAGGGTTTCGAGGCATTGGTGGGTGGTTTCCAGGTCCAGGCCGGCGGTGGTGGCTATGCGGGTGGCGGGGGCGGGGTTGCGGAGCGGGACTGCGTCGAGGGTTCGGCGGAGGTCGTGGTGGAGGTCGTCGGTTGAGTTCTTGGGGGCGTGGGGGTACTGCGTGAGGCGTGTGCCCAAGGGGGAGATGGCCTCGACGATGTCGGCGACGTTGGTGACGAGTACGGCGTTGCGTTCACGGACCAGGAGGTGGGCGCCTTCGGACATCCGTGAGGTGATCGGACCTGGTACGGCGAGCACCGCGCGGCCGCACTGCTCCGCCCAGCCGGCGCTGTTGAGGGCACCACTCCGCACGGCCGCCTCGATCACAACGGTGCCGAGGGTTGCCGCCGCGATCAGCCGGTTGCGGCTCAGAAACCGCAACCTCGTCGGCGAACATCCCGGCGGCAGTTCGCTCATGACCAGCCCTTCCTCGACGATCCGGCTGAACAACGCGGAGTTGGTCTTCGGATAGCTGACATCAACCCCGCACGCCAGGACCGCCACTGTCACACCCGCACCGGCCAGCGCACCCCGGTGAGCCGCAGCGTCGATGCCGAACGCGCCACCGGAAACCACGGTGATCCCGTTGTCGGACAGGCCGGACGAGAGTTCAGCCGCGACATGCTCGCCGTACGACGAACACGCGCGCGCACCGACCATCGCCACAGACTTGGTGAGAACCTGCCGGAGGTTCGCCGGCCCTCGCACCCACAACCCGAACGGCACCCCGGCCCGGCGCGTCAACTGCCCGGCCTCCGCGAGGACCTCCACCTGCTCGGGCCACTCGTCGTCTCCTGGGATCACGAACCTGGCCCCCGCGGCAGCAGCCCGCTCCAGATCGCGCTCCGGCTCCGCCTCGGCCAGCCGGGTGATCCATCGCTCAGTGCCAGGAGCCCTTTGCTGCAACAGCTCCCAGATCTCTCGCGCCTCCAGCCCCTCGAACGCCTTCAACGCCGCGAGATCGCCGGGTTCGACTACCCGAGACAACCCCGCCCGAGCCAGCCGCTCCCCGTCATCCGCCGCGGCCGTCGCCTTACCCGTCGGTCCGCCTGTGCCTCCGACCCCGGCTTCGTCCACCCGGGCCGAGACGGCCTGGGCTGAGACGGCCTGGGCTGGGACGGACTGGGACGGGACGATCTGGCCTCGGACAGCCTGGCCCGAGACGGTCTCGGCCGAGACGGACTGGGTTGGGAGTGTCTGAGCCGGTGCCGGCTGGGCGGCCTCCGACGAGGCTGGACGGGCGGCAGCAGTGTGGTTGCCGAGGTCGGTGTGAGAGCAGTTGGTGGTCATGCGGCGGATCCTTTGAGAGGACGGGCGTCGGTCAGGTCGGTGAGGGGTTCGCCAGTGCGGAGCTGGAACGCTTGGTGGGTGAGCTCGACCGTGGGTTTGTGGAGGCCCTGGAGGTCGGCCAACGTCCACGCCAGCCGGACGACGCGATCGAAACCGCGGGCGGTGAGTCGGCCGGCGGCGTACAAGTCCTCGAGCATCTTGTGGCTGGCGGCTTCCAACGGGAACTCGCGGCGAAGGACTGGCCCGGGGATCTCGCTGTTCAGGATCCAGCCGGTCTCGCGATAGCGGAACGCTTGCCGGTCGCGCGCCGCCTTCACCCGCTCGGCCACGACCGCTGTCGACTCGGGCTTCTCCCCGTCGGTGATCGTGCGCGCCGCCGGCAGGATCTGGCGCTGGATGTCGAGCCGGTCCTTGATCGGTCCGCTGATCCGTTGTCGGTAACGCGCGAGCACCTGCGGCGTACACGTGCAGATCCCGCGCGTGGTGCCGGAAAGGCCGCAAGGACAGGGATTTGCGGCGAGCACCAGCATGAACCGCGCCGGAAACTTCGCGACGGCCGCCGACCGATGCACCTCGATGTAGCCGGACTCCAGTGGCTGGCGCAATGTGTCCAGCGTCAGCGGATGCATCTCCGGCGCCTCGTCGATGAAGAGGATCCCGCGATGCGCGCAGCTGATCGCACCCGGTCGTGGCATCCCCGAACCACCGCCGACCAGACTCGACAGCGAGGCGGTGTGGTGTGGCGCGATGAACGGCGGACGGACGACCAGCTCGGCGTCGCTGGTCAGCAATCCAGCCAGCGAATGCACCGCGGAGACCTCTAGCGAATCGTCCGTACTCAGGTCCGGCATCAGCCCCGCGAGCCGCTCGGCCAGCATCGTCTTGCCCGATCCAGGCGGGCCGTGCAGGAGTAGATGATGCCCGCCGGCCGCGGCGGCCTCGATCGCTCGCCTCCCTTCGCGTTGGCCGATCACGTCGTCCAGGTCCACCTCCGGCACCCGGGTCAGCGACTCGGACAACAGTCGCGGCTCGGCGCGTGGCGGCTCCTCATCCGGGATCTCAGCCCCGCGCAGCATCGCCAGCACCTGTCGCAGCGAACGAACGCCGTACACGTCGATGCCGGGCACCAGGCGCGCTTCGCCCGCGTTCAGCTCGGGTACGACGATGCGCGCGAAGCCGGAGCGGGACGCGGCCAGGGTCATCGCCAGCGCGCCGCGGACCTCGCGGACCCTGCCGTCGAGCCCGAGCTCACCGATCATCGCGCAGGTCCGCAGCGACTCGACCTCGATGACCCCGGCGGCAGCCAGGAGTGCACACGCGATAGCGATGTCGTAATGCGAACCGGTCTTGGGCAGCGTCGCCGGTGAGAGCCCGATGGTGACCTTGCGATCGGGGAATCGCTCGCCGCTGTTCACCACCGCGGCTCGGACTCGGTCGCGCGCCTCGGACAGCGACGCGTCGGGCAGGCCGATCAGGGTCGTCTTCGGCAAGCCTTGGGCGATGTCGGCCTCGACCTCGACCAAGTGGCCTTCAAGCCCGACCAGCGCGACGGACCAGGTCTGTGCGAGAGGCATCAGGCCGCGCCCCTCACGTGATCCACCCGCGGCGGCATGTTGTGGTCGAAGAGCACGGCGATGATGTCGATCCGGATCGTCCCCGGATTGAGCTGGTGGGTCTGCAGCCAGCGACCTGCCAGCTTTCGCAGTGTCGTCAGCTTCCGGTAGGTGATCGACTCCAACGGGCTGCCGTAGTTGAGCCCGCGGCGCGTCTTCACCTCGCAGACGACGAGGGCGTCGCCCTCCCGCGCGACGATGTCGATCTCGCCCAGCTCGCAGCGCCAGTTGCGCTCGAGGATGACGAAACCTTCGGTCGTGAGATACCTCGCGGCGAGATCTTCGCCGTACTGCCCGACTGCCTTCCTGGTCCGCATCGATGACCACCTCCGGCTAAGAACATGCCGGGATCAGGTACCGATTTCGGGGCCGACTTTCGGCCTGTGGACAACGCGGAGGGCAGGTCAGCTGCGCATGTGCTTACCGCGGGTCGGCTTCTGCGGCGGCGTACGGACGGCGCGAAGCTCGCCCTCTGGCCGGATCGTCTGCATGCCGCCGGTACCGGGGTCGGTGTCGCCGATGTCGAAGTCCCAGCTGTCCTCGTTGGCCAGGCGGCTGTGCCAGCGCCCGTACAGCCCGTAGATCAGCAGCCCGACGGCCATCCAGATGCCGAACTTGGTCCAGGTGCTCGTCTTCAGGTTGAGCATGAGCCACAGCGTCGACCCCAGCGACAGCAGCGGAATCAACGGCACCATCGGCACCCGGAACCCACGCTCGAGGTTCGGCTCCGACCGGCGCAGCGTGAGCACGCCGATCGCACAGAAGGCGAAGCAGAACAACGCACCGATGACCAGCAGCTCCTCGAGCTCGAGGACTTGCGGGTACAGCGTCAAGGCCAGCGCGGCGAACCCGGCCGCGGCGGCGGCACGCGCCGGGGAGGAGTAGACCCGGCTGACGCGGCCCAGGCTCTTCGGCAGCAGACCATCGCGGCCCATGTTGAACAGCACCCGGCTCTGCGCGATGAGCACGACCATGATCACCGTCATCAGCGCGAGCAGCGCGCCCAGGTTGACCACCTTCGCGGCCCAGCCGACTCCGACCGCGGCCAGCGCTTCCGAGACCGGTGCGCTGCCGCCCAGGTCGCCGTACGGGCGCATGCCGACCAGTACGACGGCCATCGCGATGTACAGGATCGTGACGGCGCCGACGCCGAGCAGCATGCCCTGCGGGACCGTCTTGCGCGGGCTCCGCGCGTCCTCCGACGCGGTCGCGATCAGGTCGAAGCCGATGTAGGCGAACACGATCGAGCCGGCCGCCGTGAAGATGCCCATCATGCCGAACGAGCCGAACGACGAGTCGAGGATCCAGCCGAGCAACGTCGGACTGGCGGTCGCGGGCGCGGCCCGGGCCATCGGCACGAACGGCTGGTAGTTGTCGGTGTTGATGTGCATCGCGCCGACCACCACGACCAGCAGGATGACGGCGACCTTCGCGATCACCACGACCGTGAGCACGCGGGCCGACAGCTTCGTCCCGGTGACGACCATCGCCGTCAGGATCAGCAGCAGCAGTGGTGCGACCAGGTTGACCTTGGCGTCGGGCCCGAAGAACTGCGCCACACCGGTGGGCAGGGTGACCCCGAATCCGTCCAAGGTGGCCAGGAAGTACGCCGACCAGACTCGGGCGACGATCGCGGCGGCGGTGACCAGTTCCAGGACGAGTGCCCAGCCGACCAGCCAGGCCCACATCTCGCCGAAGGTCACGTAACTGAACGTGTAGGCGCTACCGGAGACCGGGATCGTGGACGACAGCTCGGCGTAACAGGCGGCGGCCAGCACGCACACGATCGCCGCGATCACGAACGACAGGATCACGGCCGGACCGGCGACCTTGGCCGCCTGGTTGCCGCTGATGCTGAAGATGCCGGACCCGATCATCACGCCCAGGCCGAGTACGACCAGGTCGCGACGACCGAACATGCGCGGCAGACGGTGCCGCGCGTCCTCGACTCGAGTGAACGCCGACTCGACCGGCAGGCGCCGGCCTACGGTCTGTCCGTTCGCTGAGGGGGCCATGGTCAGGGGTGCCTCCGTTGCTACTAGGGCAATCGGGCCGAACAGTAGTCGACCGTGGGGATATCGACCAGACCTCCTTTCCTCGCCGCCCGCGCGGTGGCTTGCGATGCCGGGTCCGCTCCCGCAAGGTCGAGGCATGACGCCGGACGATGTCGGTACGAACCCTTCCTGGCCGGAGGGTTTCAGAGTGTTACTGACCGACTACGAACGGCATCTGACGGCGGAAAGAGACCTCAGCCAACATTCGGTCAGAGCGTACATCGGAGACGTCGCGGATTTACTCGAACATTTGATTCGGCTTGGTCACGATGATCTCGAGGGTTTGGACATTCACGGGCTGCGGTCGTGGCTGGCCAAGCAGCAGAGTCTCGGGAAGTCGCGCAGCACGATGTCGCGCCGGGCGACCGCCGCACGTGTCTTCACCGCGTGGGCGCAGCGGACCGGGCGGATCAGCACGGATCCCGGCGCTCTGCTCGCCAGTCCACGGCCGCACAAGAGCCTGCCCGGCGTACTGGGACAGGCGGACACGCGGGCTGTCCTGGATGCTGCGGCCGTCGCAGCCGACGACGGCAGTCCGATCGGGCTGCGCGACCTGGCGATCATGGAACTGCTGTACGCGACCGGTGTTCGGGTCGGCGAGCTCTGCGCACTCGACATCGACGACATCGACCCGTCGCGGCGGGTGGTTCGCGTGTTCGGCAAGGGCCGGAAGGAACGCTCGGTCCCGTACGGCGTGCCGGCCTCCGACGCACTACGCCGCTGGCTGGACGAGGCGCGGCCCCAGTTGGTCCGGCCCGGGAGTGGTCCCGCGGTCTTCCTCGGGGCACGCGGCGGCCGGATCGATCAACGTGCGGTACGACGCCTCGTGCACGAGCGGATCGGTGTCGTCGATGCACCGGACCTGTCACCGCACGGGCTCCGGCACACAGCCGCGACCCACCTGCTGGAAGGTGGCGCGGACCTGCGCAGCGTCCAGGAACTCCTCGGTCACGCGTCGCTGGCGACCACGCAGATCTACACCCACATCTCCACCGACCGCCTCCGTCGGGCCTATGAACAGGCCCATCCGCGAGCCTGACGCCTGACAGCCGCTGGCCCGTTCGAAGGTGTGTCCGTGGGTGGGGTACGGCGCGGCGGTGGGGGAATGCGGCAGACTGCGGGGCATGCGGGTTTCGGCGAAGTCTGACTATGCGTTGCGGGCGCTGATCGAGATCACTCAGCGCTGGGTGGCCAACGACCCCTCGGTGGTCTCGGCCGAGGAGCTCAGTCGCGCACAGGGGATTCCGCATGGCTTCCTGCAAGGGATCCTGGCCGATCTCCGGCGCGCGGGGATCCTGGCGAGTCAGCGCGGGCAGTCCGGCGGCTGGAAGCTGGCGGTGGACCCGAACGAGATCTCCGTCGCCGACGTGATGCGCGCGGTGGACGGGCCGATCGTGAGCATCTCCGGCGTGCGCCCCGAGAGCGTCGCGTACAACGAGCGTGCCGTCGTACTGCAGCGCGTCTGGATCGCCGCCCGCGCGAGCCTGCGTGAGGTGCTCGAGCACACCACGCTGATCGACCTGGCCAAGAACAAACTCCCGGCCGGCGTCGAGCGTCGTTCCCGCGACGAAGACGCCTGGCAAGCCCGCGTCCCCGGCAGCTGAACCCAGCCGCCTAGTGCCGTCTGATCATCAGGCCGGCGGCGAGTGTCAGGGCCGCTGTGGTCGCGACGACGGCCGCTGCGGTGCGTTCGCCTCGGGGCGGAGGTGACGGCCCGGCGAGCGGTTTGGGTTGAGGACGGTGCGCAGTAGGTGCCGCATCGGGTGGGGCGAGCGCGACTCTGGCGGGAGTCGGGGTCAGTGGGAGCAGGCGAACCGGACGGTCGGGAAGCAGGGTCAGAGGGTTGAGGTACTGCTTGCCCTGGACCAGGCCCCAGTGGAGGCAGGTCGCGGGTGCACAGTGGGAACCGGCGGCCGACAGGCGGCCGATGACTGTGCCTGGGCTGACCACGGTGCCGACCGTGACTGATGGGACGACCGGTTCATAGGTGGTACGACGGGAGCCTGAGGACAGCACGACGACACCCCGGCCCGCGAGTTGGCCGGCGTACGTGATCGTGCCGGGGGTGGCCGCGAGCACGCCCTGACCGGGAGAGCCGGACAGGTCGACGCCACGGTGGCCGGGCAGCCAGGGCTTGACGGGTAGGTCGAAGCCGCGGACGACCTGCGGTCGAGGTTGCAGCGGCCAGGTGGCCGCCTGCGGCTGGGTGAACGGTGGCGCGCTTGCCGCCGCGGCTGTCGGTGGTGACGCCGCAGTCGTGAGGACCAGGGCGGCGAGGGCCAGGGTGGGCAGCAGGAATTGGATTCGCTTCATGCCTGGAACATGCCGTGACAGGAGCTGCTCACGGACGGTGAGTTCGGGGCCTGTGGACAACCGCAGCCCGGTTCGCCTCCACCCCCACTGGTCCCGTACACTTCCGGTGGCGTCCCCTGTGAATGGGACGACTACGCATGCCCGCACAAGAGCGCGTTCTCCTCGGTCCCGGCTGACCCCGGGATGAGTCCGCGCGACGGGCATCAGGAGTGGCGGACCACCCGGTCCGGCGCGGATAACCGAGCATGACCCGGAAGAGCACCCGGGTCGACAGGAGGAAACACCCTCATGGCCGTCGTGACCATGAAGCAGCTCCTTGAGAGCGGCGTGCACTTCGGGCACCAGACCCGGCGCTGGAACCCGAAGATGAAGCGCTACATCCTCACCGAGCGCAACGGCATCTACATCATCGACCTGCAGCAGTCGCTGTCGTACATCGACCGCGCCTACGAGTTCGTCCGGAGCACTGTCGCCTCCGGTGGCGCGATCCTGTTCGTCGGCACCAAGAAGCAGGCCCAGGAAGCGATCGCCGAGCAGGCCACCCGCGTCGGCATGCCGTACGTGAACCAGCGCTGGCTGGGCGGCATGCTCACCAACTTCCAGACCGTGAACAAGCGGCTCCAGCGGCTCAAGGAGCTCGAGCTCATCGACTTCGACGACGTGGCCGCTTCCGGCGTCACGAAGAAGGAGCTGCTGCAGAAGCGGCGCGAGCACGACAAGCTGCTGAAGACCCTCGGCGGTATCCGCGACATGGCCCGGGTTCCGGCCGCCGTGTGGATCGTGGACACCAAGAAGGAGCACCTCGCGGTCGACGAGGCGCGCAAGCTGAAGCTGCCGATCATCGGCATCCTGGACACCAACTGCGACCCCGACGAGGTCGACTTCCCGATCCCGGGGAACGACGACGCGATCCGCTCGGTCGGCCTGCTGACCCGCGTGGTCGCCGACGCCGTCGCCGACGGCCTGATGGCCCGCTCGGGTCAGGGCGCCGCCGCGGCCGGTGAGGAGCTGGGCGCCGAGGAGCCGATGGCCGCCTGGGAGCGGGAGCTGCTGGAGAGCCAGAACGGCACCGCCAAGACCGACGCGGTGGCCGAGCAGCCGCCGGTCGCCACGACCGACGCGGTCGCCGAGCAGCCGCCGGTCGCCGAGTCCGGTGCGGTGGCGGAGACGGTCGCCAAGGCCGACGACACCCCGGTCGTGCCGGTCGACCCGGCCGAGGCGTCCGAGAAGTCCGACGAGGCCTGACAGCCCTGAGTGCCGCCCGGCTCACGCCGGGCGGCACCCACCCAAGTAGCAGCCGCGGGAACGCCCGCCGAGTCCACCCGGCCGGACCGAAGAGAGCCCGGCGGGGATCAACCAGCAGGCCGCCCACCCAGCCGCACCGACAAGACGAGAGAACGAGGAATGGCGAACTACACCGCCGCTGACGTGAAGAAGCTCCGCGACGCCACCGGCGCGGGCATGATGGACGCCAAGAAGGCGCTCGAGGCGACCGACGGCGACTTCGAGAAGGCGATCGAGGAGCTGCGCATCAAGGGCGCGGCCAAGGCCGCCAAGCGGGGCGCCGAGCGCTCCGCCACCAACGGCCTGGTGGCCGCGGCGGAGAACGCCCTGGTCCAGCTCAACTGCGAGACCGACTTCGTCGCCAAGAACGAGCAGTTCCAGCAGCTGGCCGCCGACATCGTCGCGCACGCCGCCGCGAGCAAGGTGGGCGACGTCGAGGGCCTGCTGAACGAGAAGCTGGCCGACGGCAAGAGCGTCGCCGAGAACATCGAGGCGCTGGCCGCGGTCATCGGCGAGAAGCTCGAGCTCGGCAAGGTGGCCGTGTTCGACGGCCAGGTGGCGGCGTACATGCACAAGCGTGCCGCGGACCTGCCGGCCCAGGTCGGCGTGCTGGTCGAGTTCGAGGGCGACAACGTGGAGGCCGCCCGTGGCGCCGCCATGCAGGCCGCCGCGATGCGCCCGCTCTACACCACGCGCGACGAGGTCCCGGCCGAGACGGTCGAGAACGAGAAGCGGATCGCCGAGGCGACCGCCCGCGAGGAGGGCAAGCCGGAGCAGGCCCTGCCGAAGATCGTCGAGGGCCGGGTGAACGGCTTCTTCAAGGAGGTCGTGCTGCTCGAGCAGCCGTCGGTCCAGGAGAGCAAGAAGACCGTAAAGGCCGTTCTCGACGAGGCCGGCGTGACCGTGAAGCGGTTCGCCCGCTTCGAGGTCGGCGCCTGAGCTCCGAAGGAATCAGCAGGACAGCAACGATCGAGGAGGCCGGAATCGTGACGGAAGCCCTGGGTACCGAGACGAGACCGGCCTCTTCGCCGTTCGATCCGGCCTACCACCGGGTGCTGCTCAAGCTGTCGGGTGAGGTGTTCGGCGGCGGCAAGCTCGGCGTCGACCCCGACGTGGTGAACTCGATCGCCAAGCAGATCGCCGAGGTGGCCCGGACCGGTGTCCAGGTCGCCGTGGTGGTCGGCGGCGGCAACTTCTTCCGCGGCGCCGAGCTGCAGCAGCGCGGGATGGAGCGGAACCGGGCCGACTACATGGGCATGCTTGGCACCGTGATGAACTGCCTGGCCCTGCAGGACTTCCTGGAGAAGCTCGGCATCGAGACCCGGGTGCAGACCGCGATCACGATGGGCCAGGTCGCCGAGCCGTACATCCCGCGCAAGGCCGAGCGGCACCTGGAGAAGGGCCGCGTGGTGATCTTCGGCGCCGGCTCCGGCATGCCGTACTTCTCCACCGACACGGTCGCCGCCCAGCGGGCGCTGGAGATCGGCGCCGAGGCGCTGCTGATGGGCAAGCAGGGCGTGGACGGGGTGTACGACTCCGACCCGAAGCAGAACCCGGACGCGGTGAAGTTCGACCAGCTCTCGTACGACGACTTCCTGGCCCGCGGCCTGCGGGTGGCCGACGCCACCGCGATCAGCCTGGCCCGGGACAACGCGCTGCCGATCGTCATCTTCGGCCTCGAGGAGGGCAACATCGCCCGGGTGGTCCGGGGCGAGAAGATCGGCACCGTCGTCTCGGCCGGTCACTAGGCCGACGCGTACGGCGTACGCCGTACCGGAGGACCGGGATCGGCCCGGCGGGGGACAAGCACTAGGATCGTTCGACACGGGCGGTGACGTCCGTGGTCTGGTAGACCTGCGTTCGTAGGGTTCCTGTGTTCGTTGGTTTGGAGTGGCCGCGCCGAGGCGGCCCTGAGGAAGCGAGGAATGTCGTGATCGACGAAGCTCTCCGCGAAGCCGAGCAGAAGATGGCGAAGGCCGTGGAGGTCGCGAAGGACGACTTCGCCGCGATCCGCACCGGCCGGGCCCACCCGCAGATGTTCGCGGGCATCCTGGCCGACTACTACGGTAGCCCGACGCCGCTGCAGCAGCTGGCCGGTTTCCAGGTGCCGGAGCCCCGGACGGTGCTGATCTCGCCGTACGACAAGGGGGCGATGGCGGCGATCGAGAAGGCGATCCGTGACTCCGACCTGGGCGTGAACCCGGGCAACGACGGTTCGGTGATCCGGGTGGTGATGCCGCAGCTGACCGAGGAGCGGCGCAGGGAGTACATCAAGGTGGCCAAGTCCAAGGCCGAGGAGGCCCGGGTCTCGGTCCGCAACATCCGCCGGCACGCCATGGACCAGGTGCACAAGACCGTCAAGGGCGGCGAGGCGGGCGAGGACGAGGGCAAGAGTGCTGAGAAGCGGCTCGACGGGTTGACGAAGAAGTACGTCGACTCGATCGACGAGCTGCTCAAGCACAAGGAAGCCGAACTGCTCGAGGTGTGATGGGCGTCGAGAGCACGCCCGTGCCGAGTCCGAGCCCGAGCCGCGCCGGGCGGAACCTGCCCGCGGCCATCGCGGTCGGGGTCGGCCTCGGCGCGCTGATCCTCGGATCGCTGTTCTGGCAGAAGGTCCTGTTCACCGTCCTGGTGCTGGCTGTCGTCGTGGTGGCCGTGGACGAGATGATCAAGGCGCTGCGCACCGGTGGCGCGGTGATCCCGCGGATTCCGCTGTTCATCGGTACGACGGCGATGCTGGTGGCGGCGTACTTCGGTGGGCCGATGGCGCTGCTGGTCGCGCTGGCGATCACGGTGCTGGCGACGATCTTCTGGCGGATGCCGGGAGGTTCGGTCGGGTTCGTCCGCGACGCCAGTGCCGGGGTGTTCCTGATCGGCTATGTCCCGCTGCTGGCCGGGTTCGCGATCCTGCTGGTCCAGCCGGAGGCAGACGGGCCACAGCGGGTGGTGACGTTTTTCCTGGTCGTGGTCGCCAGCGACGTCGGCGGCTACGCGGCCGGTGTCCTGTTCGGCAAGCACCCGATGGCGCCGGCGATCAGCCCGAAGAAGTCCTGGGAGGGTTTCGCGGGTTCGGCGCTCGGCTGTATCGGTGCCGGCATCGGCGCGGTCGTCTGGTTGCTGGACGGGCAGTGGTGGGCCGGTGCGATCATCGGCGCGGTCGCCGTCTGCACGGCGACCGTGGGCGATCTCGGCGAGTCGATGATCAAGCGGGACCTCGGTATCAAAGACATGTCCAACCTGCTGCCCGGTCATGGCGGCGTGATGGACCGGCTGGACTCGCTGTTGGCAACGGCGCCCGCGGTCTGGCTCCTGTTGCACCTACTCGTCTGACTGGGGGACATCGATGACCATCGCTCCTGACGGCCGGCCGCTGGTCGGCAACGTCGTACGGCTGGACCGGCTCGTTGCCGCTGACATCGAACCGTTGTACGACGCGATCGCGCACGAGCAGGTGTATGCGTCCGGGTTCGCCGGCGGTGTCGCCGGGATGCCCGCCGACGCCGCGCACATGGCCGAGCAGTGGGTCGAGTCGTCCGCTCAGCGGGTGGCGTATGTCGTCCGGCTGGTTGCCGACGGCACCGTGGTCGGTACGACCAGCCTCGGCGACGTGGACCTTCCGAACGAGTCGGTCCACCTCGGCTGGACTGCCTACGCACCGTCGGTGTGGGCGACCGCGGTCAACCCGGAGTGCAAGTTGCTCCTGCTGCGCCACGCGTTCGAGGACTGTGGCTTCGGCCGGGTGAAGATTCAGACGGGTACGGCGAACACCCGCTCGCAAGCGGCGATCGCGAAGCTGGGTGCGACCCGGGAGGGCGTACTGCGTCGGCACAAGCGGATGGCGGACGGCTCGTTCCGCGACACCGTGGTGTTCTCGATCCTGGCCGACGAGTGGCCGGAGGTCCGCAAGCGGCTCGAGGACCGGCTCAGCTGACGGAACTGCGAGTGCCGGCCAGCTCGGCGAGGGCGGCGTACGAGTTGAGCAGGTCCGCCCGGTCGTAGGTGCTTGTCGTCAGCAACACCTCGTCTGCCGCGGTACGGCGTACGAGACCGCCCAGTGCGGCGTCGACCTCCTCCGGAGTGCCGTAGATCTGACCGCGGAGAGACTGCTCGAAGAACCCGCGCTCCTTCTCGGTCATGTGCCGTTGCTGCACCGGCTCCAGCGGTGGGAAGACTCCACGCGTGCGCGAGTAGGCGCTGGCCCACGCTTCAGGCAGTAAGAGCTGCCTGGCCTCCTCAGTCGTACTGGCAACCACAGCAGTCGTTGCCAGTACGACGTACGGCCTCGGAGCCCACGTGGACGGCTGGAACTCGGTGCGGTAGCGCTCCAGGAGCTGCAGCAGGTCTGACTCGGCTCTGACGCCGGCAATGACCAGCGGGAGGCCCAGGGACGCTGCAAGGAGTGCGCCTTCTCCTACCGCGAGGATGAAGGGTGGGACGCGCAGTCCTTCGCCGGGGCGGGCATGGACCTGTGGATGGCTTTGCTGCGTGCCGTCGAAGTACCCGAGGAGCTCTCGGACCTGTACGGCGAAGTCCTCGGCCGCATCCTTCTCCACGCCGAGTGCGCGCCGGATGCCGTTGGTGAAGCCTACTGAGCGGCCCAGACCCATGTCGATGCGTCCGGGGAAGAGCGACTCCAGCACGCCGAACTGCTCAGCCACAACCAGCGGTCGGTGGTTCGGCAGCATCACACCGCCAGTGCCCACTCGGATTCGGCTCGTGCCGGCCGCGACGGCCGCAGCCAGCACAGTCGGCGCGGAGCCGACCACTCCGGGAACGCTGTGGTGCTCAGAGACCCAGAACCGCTTGAAACCAAGCGCCTCCACCTGCTGGGCCAACGCCACCGTCTGTCGCAGCGTCTCCGCTTCAGACTCCCCAAGCCGTGTCCGCGACCGGTCGAGCACGGACAGCGGCACCCCGGTCAGCGATGGCATATCCGGTCCAACCGCTGCACCCCACAGCCTCATTCCCGCGCGACGTTGCCGACGATCAGGTCGGTCAGCGCGGCGATGGCGTCGGCGGCGGTCGCCCGCTGCAGATTCAGCTCGGTCGCGATCGCTTCGGCCGCACCCAGTACGCCGATGCAGCGCAGCTGAAGCGCCTCCCTCGGCAGGCGGGAGTGCGGCGCCAGGGCGGCGGCCATCACTTTGACGTATTCCTCGAGCAGTTCGTGCTGCATGGCCTCGGCTTCCGGATTTCCTTTCAGCGCGGCGGAGACGGCCGCGAACTCCGGCATGTCGGTGGCACAGGCGAAGTACGCGGTGCTCATGACGTGAGCGATCGCGTCGGCGGTTGGTTCGGCAGCTTCCAGCGCCTCGATCAACGCCGCCCGGTGCCGCTCGTCGAGTCGCCTGTAGACCTCGAGCAGGAGGCCGGTGCGGGTGCCGAAGTGGTCGTAGACGATCGGTCTGCTCACCCCGGCGGCCTCCGCAAGGGTGACCAGCGTCAGTCCGTCGGAGCCGCGGGTGCGCACGATCCCGACGGCGGCGTCGAGCAACTGTTCCCGTCTGGCCTGCTTTGACAGGCGGATCGGTGCTGGCGTCATGGGCCTCCTTGCGTCGCGACCCAGTCTAAGCTACAAAGTGTAGGTTACAAAATGTAGCCAAGCACTCGAGGAGGGTTCACGGTGAAATCTGTACTGATGCTGGGTGGCTCGGGGCAGGCGGGTTCAGGGACCGCGGCGTTGCTGCGCCGTTGGTATCCGGCGCTGCCACTGACCATCGCGGGCCGCGACATCGACCGAGCGCGACGGGTGGCCGACGCACTGGGAGGGGCCACAGCGACGACCATCGATCTGCGCCGCCAAGACCTCGGTCTCCCGGATGATCACGGCTACTCTGCGGTGATCGCGACGCTCTGGGACGACCACCTGCACGCGCTGCGGTACGCACAGGACCGGGGATTGCCGTACTTCAGCATCTCCAGCGGCCTGGTGGAGATCGCGCCGGAGGTGGTGGCGAGCGCTCAGAGTTCGAGCCCCGCCCCGACCTTGGTGGCCAGCCACTTCTGCGCCGGTGTGCTCGTCCTCGCGGTCATGGATCTAGTCCGGGACCTCGGCCGCGTCGACACCATCCGGATCGGCGCGGTGCTGGACGAGTCCGACATCGGTGGGCCGGCGGGGCTCGCCGATCTGGAGCGGTGGTCTGCGGCCACTCCGGCGGGATTGGTACGCCGCGACGGCGTCTTCCACTGGGTCAACGGCGCTGACGCGGAGGCCGCCGTGACGACGCTCGACGGCACTGTCATGTCCGGGCAGCGCATCGGCATTCTCGACGTACCGAGCATCGCGCTGGCCACGCGTGCGGCGAACGTGAGCTTCGATTTCGCGGTCGGGGAGTCGGCCGGCCGGCGTCGCGGTGAAGGCGCGTCGCTCGAGGTCCGGATCGATCTCGACGGAACAGACACAGCGGGTACGCCGCTCAGCCGGAGCCACTATCTGGTCCATCCGGAGGGGCAGCGGCCGTTGACCGCGCTTGGCATCGCCCTCGGCGTCGAACGGCTGCTCGGTCTCCGTGGTGAGCCTGTCCCGCCCGGCATCCACACACCCGAGGCGATCCTCGACCCCGCCTACGTGGTTGAGAGGCTGGCAGAAATCGGCGCTGCGTTCGTCGAAGGCTCGCCCAGCTAGTCGGCGTCGAGGAGTTTGCGAAGGTCCTCGCGAAAGCGGCGGCTGGACGTCAGTGGGGCGAGGAAGGCCTGCTCGACCTTGATGCGGACCTCCTCGGCCTTCTCCAAGGTGTCCTCGCCGTGCGGCGTGAGGGCGACGATGTTGCGGCGGCGGTCCGCCGGGCTGCGGCGGCGTTCGATCAGGCCGCGGTCCTCCAGGGCATCGAGCAGGTCCCCGATGGAGGTCCGGTCGACACCCAGCCGGGCCGCGACCTCCAGCTGGGAGAGCGGCTCCTCCGACGCGACCGTCGACAGCACCGCGAGATCGCGGCCATTGATACCGAACGGCTCCAGCGCCTTGGCCTGCTCCTCGGTCAGCCGCGCCTGCACGTGCTTGAGCAGATACCCCAGCCGGTCGGACAGCATGGGACAAATCTACCGGTAACCTGATCTTCAGGAGAGCTGATCGTCAGCTAGACTGATGATTATGCCACCGACCTTCGGACTGAAGACCACCCCGATGCACGTCTCGTACGCCGACATCCAGCGTGTCTGGCTGGAGGCGGACGAGCTCCCCGAGTTCCGCGACGCTTGGCTGTGGGACCACTTCCTCCCGCTCGCCGGCCCGAAGGACGGCCCGGTCCTGGAGGGGTGGACGCTGCTCGCCGCGCTGGCTGCTCAGACCACCCGCCTCCGCCTCGGCCTGCTCGTGACGAGCAACCGGATCCGTCCGCCGGCCGTGCTCGGCAAGATCGCCAGCACGCTCGACGTCATCTCCGGAGGTCGCCTGGTCATGGGTCTCGGTGCCGGCGGCACCCATCAGCCGCCCGGCGCCGGCGGCATTCCAGGCGACAACCCCGCCGTCGCGGAGTACGCGGCGTACGGGCTGACCCTGGTCCCGCCGCGCGAAGGTGTGGATCGGCTGCGCGAGGCCGTCGAGATCCTGCGCGGCATGTGGACCCAGGACGTCTTCGACTTCCACGGCCGCTACTACACCCTCGAGGCGAACCGGAACGAGCCGAAACCGATCCAGCCCGCCGGCCCGCCATTGCTGATCGGTGGCTGGGGCAACCGGATGATGCGCCTGATCGCCGAGACCGCCGACAGTTGGAACATCAGCGGCCCGCCACACAACGACTTCGACTTCCTCGCCGATCGGATTCGGCGCCTGGACGCGGAGTGCGCCCGGATAGGCCGGGATCCGCTCGACATCAGCCGCTCACTCCAGCAGATCGTCTCGTACGACGATACCGCCGCCACCCGGTCCGTGGTCCGCCGTGCGGTCGCCCTCGGCTTCGACCACATCGTCTTGTCGCTGCCCCGCCCGTACCCCGCCAAAGCCGCGCACTGGCTGCGCGACGAGATCATCCACCCGGTCCTGGACCAGGTGTGATCCTGGGCACGCGGGGGATGTGAATTTGTGAAGCACGTCGGCCGCGGGCGACAATGGGTCGGTTATGACTACCTCCCTTCCGCTTGTTTTCGATGAGCCGCGCCGTGCCAAGAAGCCGCCGCGGCATCTGGCCGACCTGTCCGGGGAGGAGCGGCGTACGGCGGTCGCCGCGCTGGGTGAGCCCGCGTTCCGGGCCAAGCAGTTGTCGAACCACTACTTCTCCCGGCTGGTCTCCGACCCGGCCGAGATGACCGATCTGCCGGCCGCCACCCGGGACAAGCTGGTCGCGGAGCTGATGCCGCCGCTGCTCACCCGGGTACGCGACCTGGAGTGTGACAACGGGCAGACCCGGAAGACCCTGTGGAAGCTGCTCGACGGCTCGCTGGTCGAGTCGGTCCTGATGCGGTATCCGGACCGCGTCACGATGTGCGTGTCCTCGCAGGCGGGCTGTGGGATGGCATGCCCGTTCTGCGCGACCGGCCAGGCGGGCCTGACCCGCAACATGACCACGGCGGAGATCGTCGAGCAGGTCGTCGACGGTGCCCGCGCGCTGTCCCGCGGCGAGATCGCGGGCGGCCCCGGCCGGGTCAGCAACATCGTGTTCATGGGCATGGGTGAGCCGATGGCCAACTACAAGGCCGTGATCGGCGCCGTACGGCGATTCACCGACCCGTCGCCGGAGGGACTCGGCATCTCCGCCCGTGGTGTCACGGTGTCGACCGTCGGCCTGGTCCCGCGGATCAACCAGCTCGCCACCGAGGGCATACCGGTCACGCTCGCGCTGTCGCTGCACGCGCCGGACGACGAGCTGCGCGACGAGCTGGTGCCGATCAACAACCGCTGGAAGGTCGACGAGGTGCTCGACGCGGCCTGGGCGTACGCGCAGCAGACCAAGCGCCGGGTGTCGATCGAGTACGCGATGATCCGCGACATCAACGACCACGCCTGGCGTGCGGATCTGCTGGCGGAGAAGCTGGCCGCGCGGGGCGACTGGGGCTGGGTGCACGTCAACCTGATCCCGCTGAACCCGACGCCCGGCTCCAAGTGGACCGCGTCGGACCCGGCTGACGAGCGCGAGTTCGTCCGCCGCCTTCAGGCCGGCGGCATTCCGACGACTGTCCGCGACACCCGCGGTCAGGAGATCGACGGCGCCTGCGGGCAGCTCGCCGCGGCGAACAAGGCGTGACGTGCTGAAGCCCGAGTTCACCGTCCGCCGGATCGGGGACCGCTACGACCGTGCCGAGGTGGACGCCTTCGTCGAGCGCATCCTCGCCACCGTGGGCCGGACGTCGTCGCCGGCCCTGACGACGGCGGACCTGCGGACCGTCGCGTTCCGCACGCCGCTGCTGGGCGCCGGCTACTCCGCCGAGGAAGTCGACGACTTCCTCTCGGCCGCCGAGCAGTGGATGCCTGACCGCCCGGTCGCCGGACAGGCACCTGCCGGCCCGGTCGCCGGACAAGGGCCTACCGGCCCGCAGTGGCCGTCGCCCAGGTTCACGCCGGTCCGGCTGCGGGAGGGATACGACATGATGGAGGTCGATGAATTCGTCGACCGCGTGCTGGCGACCGTCAACGGGCAGCCGGTCGAGCGCCCGGTCACAGCGCGCGAGATCCGGAACGCGCAGTTCTCCCCGGTGCGGATGCGCGAAGGCTACGACGTCGCCGAGGTCGACATGTTCCTGGAGCGCGCTGAGGAGTGGCTCACGGGACGCTAAACCCGGCGAGCGGGACGGTCAGGACAGCACGTTCGGCCGGTCGAGGATCCAGCGCCAGCTGCCGTCGGGTTGGCGGCGCGCGAGGCCAGATCGTTGGGCTCGCGGGCAACCTCCATCAGGCCAGTCCGCTGAAGATCTTCGCCAGTGCGGCCGGTTGCGAGAACATCGGCCAGTGGCCGGTTGGCAGCTCGGCCAGCTCCCAGTCGGGTGACCTGAGCTGCTCGGCCACGTCGCGCGACGGGTCGGCGCCGTCCATCAGGCACTTGATGTAGGTGGTCTGCAGCTGGCCGATTGGGCGGACCAGTTGAGCCGGCTCGGAGATGGCCCGCCCGGGGTGCGGCGTACTGCGGCTGACGATCACAGCGATCGCCTGGTCCGACAGGTCCTGGTCGACGTAGTCCTCGGCGGTCAGCGGTGGCCAGAAACCACCCGACTCCGCCATCTGGTCCTCGACCCAGGCACGTCCCTCGTCAGACCAGCCGTCGATGAACGACTTGCCGTCGGTCGGGATGTTCGAGTCGACGTACACCACTCGCCGCAGACGGTCGCCGATCCGCGTCGCAGCCTGGCCTACCGGGATGCCGGCGTAGCTGTGCCCGGCGAGCACGACATCGCGCAGGTCGTTGCCCTCGACCACCGAGACGATGTCCTCGACGTGCTGCGACTGGCCGACCTGGGCGGAGTCCGGCCCATGCCGCTCCGCAAGCCCGGACAGCGTCACGGCGTACACCTCATGCCCTTCCGCGCGCAGCAGCCCGGCCACCTCGTCCCACGCCCACGCACCAAGCCACGCCCCAGGAACCAACACGAAGTTCGTCATGGCCCGCACCGTAGAACACTCCACCGACAAAACTCTCCCGGCTTTTCGGAGGGCATACACCGGCGAAGCTCAGCAAGCTTCTCAACTGACCAGGGCGGCGGCTTCTTCGATGGTGTCGACGAGGTGGATGGGCATTGGGCTCTTTGAGGCCAGGGCTTGTAGTAGGGGCCAGACCGGGAGGGTGATGGTCCAGTGCTCGATGCCGATCAGGATGAGGGGGACTTGGGTGGCCGGGTCGCCGTAGTAGTTGGGCGTGACGGCCTGGAAGATCTCCTGGACGGTGCCGGCGGCGCCGGGGAGGTACAGGATGCCGCCGCGGGCGCGGTTGAGCAGGACGTCCTCGCGCTGGGCGTTGGAGAAGTACTTCGCGATCGACGACGCGAACACATTCGGCGGCTCGTGCCCGTAGAACCACGTCGGAATGGACACTCCACCATCGCCAGGGAACTCACGTCGTACGCCGAGACCCGCCGCGGCCCACGCCGCCACCGAGGGTTGGAACGACGGTACGGCGGCCAGCGTCGGGAGAGCCGTGTCGACGACGGAATCGTCGTACCCGGACAGTGAGGCACCGAGGTTGGCGGCCTCCATGGCGCCCGGACCGCCGCCGGTGACGACGGTGTGGCCGGCGCGGGCGAGGGTCCGGCCCAGGAGCACGGCCGAGCGGTACGCCGTACTGGCGCGAGCGACCCCGTGGCCGCCCATCACGCCGATCCACGGGCGGTCGTCGGGCAGCTCGGTGAGGGCGTCGGCGATGGCGTGGTCGTGGAGGGCGGCGGCCAGGGTACGGCTGGTGTCACCCTTCTCGTCGTGCTGCCGGGACCAGGCGTAGATCCGCGCGTCCGGAGTGGCGTCGTACCCGTTCTCGAGGCCGGCGTAGAGCTCCTCGGCGTCGTACAGGGTGCCGCGGTAGGCGTCGAAGGGCAGCGACGGGATCGTCGGGAAGACGAGGCCGCCTCCGTCGCGGATCCAGGCCTCGGCCTTGTCCTCCAGGGCGCAGCCGAGGAACAGTGAGCCCATCGGGTTGAGGCCGAGGAGCTCGGCAGTCCGGCCGGACAGGTCGACGGACTGCACCCGCCAGCCCTCCATCGACACGGCCCCGGCGGCCAGGATCCGGTCGAAATGCGCCAGCGACTCGATGTCGACGTGCGGAATGCTCGGCAATGTCACGAGCAGCACCCTAACGAACCGGAACGCACCCCGAACCGAGCCTGCATTCTTCACGCACTTTCATAGACCTTCCCTATGACGAGGCGGTGCGATGAGGTAATCCTTGGGGCATGACACATGCGGAGCTGTGGGAGCGTCACAAGGCCGTCATGCCGGACTGGCTCGCGTTGTACTACGAGGAGCCGATCGAGATCGTCGAGGGATCCGGCCGCCGGGTCACCGACGGCGAGGGCAACACCTACCTCGACTTCTTCGCCGGCATCCTGACCAACGCGATCGGCTACGACATCGCGGAGATTTCCGACGCGGTGCGCGAGCAGCTGGCCACCGGTATCGCGCACACCTCGACGGTGTACCTGATCCGCAAGCAGATCGAGCTGGCCGAGCGGATCGCGGAGCTGTCGGGTATCCCGGACGCCAAGGTGTTCTTCGCCAACTCCGGCACCGAGGCGAACGAGGCGGCCCTCCTGCTCGCCACCCAGAACCGCCGCTCCAACCAGGTCCTGGCGATGCGCAACTCGTATCACGGCCGGGCGTTCGGCACGGTCGCGATCACGGGCAACCGCGGCTGGTCCGCGAGCAGCCTGTCGCCGGTCAACGTCCAGTACCTGCAGGGTGCGTACCGGTACCGCAGCCCGTTCCGCGACCTGCCCGACGCCGACTACATCAAGGTCTGCGTCGACGACCTGCGCAACGTCATCGAGACCACCACCTCCGGCGACGTCGCCTGCCTGATCGCCGAGCCGATCCAGGGCGTCGGCGGGTTCTCCTCGCCACCGGACGGGTTGTACGGCGCCTTCAAGGAGGTGCTCGACGAGTACGGGATCCTTCTCATCTCCGACGAGGTGCAGACCGGGTGGGGCCGGACCGGTGAGCACTTCTGGGGGATCCAGGCGCACGGCGTGGTGCCGGACGCGATGACGTTCGCGAAGGGCCTGGGCAACGGGTTCGCGATCGGTGGCGTGGTGGCCAAGCCCGGCCTGATGGACAGCCTGAGCGCCAACTCGCTGTCCACCTTCGGCGGCAACCCGATCTCCACCAGCGCGGCGAAGGCGACTATCGACTACCTGCTCGACCACGACCTCCAGGCGAACGCGGCCAAGCGTGGCGCCCAGCTTGCCGACGGGTTACGCGGGATCTCGGAGGAGTTCCCCGAGCTCGGGGATGTTCGCGGCAAGGGCCTGATGCTGGCCGCCGAGATCGTCAAGCCGGACGACAACAGTCCCGACCCGGCGACCACCGCCAAACTCCAGCAGGAGACCAAGAACCGCGGCCTCCTCATCGGCAAGGGCGGCCTGTACGGCAACGTCCTGCGGATGGCCCCGCCGATGACCCTGACCGAAGCCGAGACCACCGAAGCACTGGAGATCATCCGGGACTCTTTCAACACTCTGCGCTGACCCGCGCCGGTGCCCGAACATGACGGTGCCCCCGGTACGGCGTACCGGGGGCACTGGGGTCAGAGCGGAGCTTCCACGGAGGTGGCTGCTTCGGCAGCGCTTGGGGGAGGCGTGCCCTTGGTCTTGCGCTGGCGGCGCGAGCGGCCCTCCAGCCAGCGGGCCAGCATCGAGAGCAACGAGCACAGGCCGATGTAGATCACCGCGACGACGATGTACGTCGGGATGTACGGGAAGCCGTACTGGAGCCGGCCGCCCATCTGCCGCGCCACGTACAGCAGCTCGCCGTAGGTGATGATGAAGCCGAGTGCGGTGTCCTTCAGGAGGACGACGAGCTGGCTGACGATGGCCGGCAGCATCGACGTGATGGCCTGCGGCAACAGAATCAGCCGGACCACCTGGTTCTTCCGCAACCCGGTCGCGTACGCCGCCTCACGCTGGCCCTTGGGTACGGCGGTGATACCGGCCCGGAAGACCTCCGCCAGCACTGAGCCGTTGTAGAGGGTGAGGCCGAAGACGACCGCCCAGAACGGATCCAGCCCGAGCTGGAACTGGATGTTGCCGTAGTAGAAGAAGAACATCAGGATCAGCAGCGGGATCGCCCGGAACAGCTCCACGACCAGCGTGGCAGGGACCCGGACCCACTGGTGGTCGCTGATCCGCGCCGCCGCGAACACCGCTCCGAACAGCAAAGCGAGTACGGCGGCCAGTCCGGCGGCGCGGAGGGTGTTGAGCAAGCCCTCCAGCAACTGGTTCTGGATCGCCGTGTACTGGAACTGCCGCCACAGCCGTCCCTCGAACTGGCCATGGTCGTACAGCCGGTTGATCAGCCAGGCAATGCCACCCAGCAGCAACAGCACGACGACGAGGTTGGAGATCCGGTTGCGCCTCTTCGCCCGCGGGCCGGGAACGTCGTACAGGACCGCACTCATCAGGCCACCGCCGTCCGTCGTTCGGCCCACCGCTGCAGGAAGACCAGGGGGATGATCAGGATCAGGAAGCCGATGGTGATCCACACCAGGGTGAGGATCTGGTTCTCACCGCGCTCGGCCATCGCCGCGGGGATCGAGCCGGCCTCCACCACCGAGAATCCGGCCGCGATCGTGGTGTTCTTCAGCAGGGCGATGAACACGCTGGTCAGCGGCGGCACGATCGCCCGGAAGGCCTGCGGGAGTACGACGATGGTCAGCACCTGCAGGAACGTCATACCGACCGACCGGGCGGCCTCGGCCTGCCCTGCCGGGATCGTGTTGATACCGGAGCGGACCACTTCACAGACGAAGGCCGACGTGTAGACCGTCAGCGCGCCCACCGCGGTCCAGAACGGGGTCGGCAGGGCCAGATCCATCTTGGCGGCGCCGAAGAACAGGAACGCGAACACCAGCGTCAGCGGAGTGTTCCGCAGGGTGTTCACATAGCCGGTGCCGGTGCCACGCAGGGCCGGTACCGGCGAGACGCGGAACGCGGCCAGGATGGTGCCGAGCGCCAGGCTGAGCACACCAGCGACCAGGAACAGCCTGATCGTCAGCCAGAAACCGTCTTGGAACAGTTCCCAGTTGTCGGTGAGGACCGAGAGCATCGCGACCTTCCAAAGTCAGGGCAAACCCAGGGGGAACACGATCCGGCCGCGGCGCCGATGGAGACGCCGCGGCCGGGATCAGATCAGTACTTCTCGAGCGGCGGCGGCGTCGAGTCCGAACCCGACTTGCCGAGCGTCTCGTCGTAGATTTTCTTCCAGGTGCCGTCGGAGGCGGAGGTCTCCAGGATGGAGTTCACCTTCTCCCGCAGCGCCTTGTCGGCCAGCGGCACGCCGATGCCGTACTTCTCCTCGCTGAACGGCTTGCCCACCACCTTCAGCTCGTCCGGCGCGGTCGCCGCGTAGCCCTTGAGGATCGCGTCGTCGGTGGTGACGGCGTCGACCTTGTTGTCCAGCAGCTGCGAGACGCACTCGGAGTAGGTCTTGAACTCGGAGATGTTGCTCGCCTCGGTGAGCTGCTCGTCCTTGACCCGCTGGATCGGGGTCGAGCCGGTCGCCGAGCACACCTTCTTGCCCTTCAGCGCGGTCTTGCCGGCGTCCATCGAGGAGTCGTCCTTGCGCACCAGCAGGTCCTGGCCGGCGATGAAGTACGGACCGGCGAAGCCGACCTGCTTCTTGCGCTTGTCGGTGATCGAGTAGGTGCCGACGTAGTAGTCGATCTCCCCACCGGCGATCGCGGTCTCCCGGTTCGCCGACGGGATCTCCTTGTACTCGATCTTGTCCGGGTCGAAGCCCAGGTTGGCCGCCACCATCCGGGCGACCTCGATGTCGAAACCGCAGCGCTTGCCGTCCGCGTCCTTGTACCCGAGGTTCGGCTGGTCGGCCTTCACACCGACGACCGGGTTGCCGCGGGACTTGATCTTGGTGAAGGTCGCGCTGCCGGCCACGTCCACGCCGGACGCGACATCGAACTTGTGCAGTTCGCCGCAGGAGTCGGACGCGGCGGCGCCGGTGTCGCCACCACCGGTCGTGGGCTCGTCCTTGCCGCAGGCGACAGCGGTCAGCGCGAGCGCCGCGACGCCGATGCTGGCGACGAGGTTGCGCATTCTCATGGTCTGGTTCCCCTTCGTGTGATTGCTGGTACGGCCGCGGGCGGACGTCAGTGCTTCAGGATCTTGCCGAGGAAGTCCTGGGCACGCCGCGAAGTCGGGTTGGTGAAGAACTGCTCCGGGGTGGCCTCCTCGACGATCTCGCCGTCGGCCATGAACACCACCCGGTTCGCCGCGGTCCGGGCGAATCCCATCTCGTGCGTGACCACGACCATCGTCATTCCCTGCTTGGCCAGGTCGATCATCACCTCCAGGACCTCCTGGATCATCTCCGGGTCGAGCGCCGAGGTGGGCTCGTCGAAGAGGATGACCTTCGGATCCATCGCCAGCGCCCGCGCGATGGCGACGCGCTGTTGCTGGCCGCCGGACAGCTGAGCCGGGTACTTCGAGGCCTGGTTGGCCACCCCCACCCGCTCCAGCAGCTCCATCGCCCGCTTCTCGGCCGCCTTCGGGTCGGTCTTGCGGACCTTGCAGGGACCGAGTGTGACGTTCTGCAGGATCGTCTTGTGCGCGAACAGGTTGAACGACTGGAACACCATGCCGACGTCGGCGCGCAGCCGCGCCAGGGCCCGGCCCTCGCTCGGCAGCGGCTGTCCGTCCAGCGTGATGGTGCCCTCGTCGATCGGTTCCAGCCGGTTGATCGCGCGGCAGAGCGTCGACTTGCCGGACCCGGACGGGCCGATCACCACGACGACCTCACCCTTGGCGATGGACAGGTTGATGTCCTTCAGGACGTGCAGGTCGCCGAAATGTTTGTTGACGCCGGTGAGGGCGACCAGGCCGGCCGCTCCTTCGATCGCTGGCGTCAAGGTCCCGGAATCGCTCATGGCCAGAACCTAGCGGAGCCTGGGGTGCCGTCGCAGCGCTGGTCGGTTCCACGGTGGTAACGATCTGCAATATAGCGACGCAGCCTGTGATCATCTGGTCACAGCCTGCTCGAAGTGCGGTTTCAGCGGCAACCACCCACACGGATCGTGGCCGCCGTGGGCGGCTCTTTCACCGTTGCCTCCACCTTTGTCTACCGCGGCACGTACTCTTGGTGGCTGTCATGCGTACTTATGAGGTTCGCACCTACGGGTGCCAGATGAACGTCCACGACTCCGAGCGGCTGCGCGGGCTGCTGGAGGACGCGGGCTATGTCCGTGCGCCCGAGGGTGACCAGGCCGATGTGGTCGTCTTCAACACCTGCGCGGTCCGGGAGAACGCCGACAACAAGCTGTACGGCAACCTCGGCCACCTGGCGCCGGTAAAGGCCAAGACGCCCGGTATGCAGATCGCCGTCGGCGGCTGCCTGGCGCAGAAGGACAAGGCGAGCATCACCAAGAAGGCACCCTGGGTGGACGTCGTCTTCGGCACCCACAACATCGGCTCGCTGCCGGTGCTGCTGGAGCGGGCCCGGGTGCAGCAGGAGTCGCAGGTCGAGATCCTCGAGTCGCTCGAGGTGTTCCCGTCCACGCTGCCGACCCGGCGCGAGTCGCCGTACTCGGCCTGGGTGTCGATCAGCGTCGGCTGCAACAACACCTGCACGTTCTGCATCGTCCCGTCGCTGCGCGGCCGGGAGAAGGACCGCCGTCCGGGTGACGTACTGGCCGAGGTCGAGGCCCTGGTTGCCGAAGGCGTGCTTGAAGTGACGTTGCTGGGTCAGAACGTGAACTCGTACGGCGTCGAGTTCGGCGACCGCTACGCCTTCGGGAAACTGCTGCGCGCCTGCGGCACGATCGACGGGCTGGAGCGGGTCCGGTTCACCTCGCCGCACCCGCGCGACTTCACCGCGGACGTGATCGAGGCGATGGCCGAGACGCCGAACGTGATGCCCTCGCTGCACATGCCGCTGCAGTCCGGCTCCGACCGGGTCCTGAAGTCGATGCGCCGCTCGTACCGGCGCGACCGCTACCTCAAGATCATTGAGGACGTGCGTACGGCGATGCCGGACGCGGCGATCACCACCGACATCATCGTCGGCTTCCCGGGCGAGACCGAGGAGGACTTCCAGGGCACGCTCGACGTCGTCCGGCAGGCACGCTTCTCGGGGGCCTTCACCTTCCAGTACTCCAAGCGACCTGGTACGCCGGCGGAGTCGATGGAGGAGCAGGTCCCGCGCGACGTCGTACAGGATCGGTACGAGCGTCTCGTCGCGCTGCAGGACGAGATGGCCTGGGCCGAGAACAAGCTGATCGTCGGGCGCTCGCTCGAGGTGCTGGTCGCCGAGGGGGAGGGGCGCAAGGACGCCGCCACCCACCGGCTGAGCGGGCGCGCTCGCGACAACCGCCTGGTCCACTTCGCGCTCCCCGAGGGCGTCGAGCCCCCACGACCGGGCGACCTGGCAACGGTCGAGGTCACGTACGCCGCTCCACACCACCTGGTCGCGGACGTCTTCGGCTCAGTACGACGCACCCGCGCCGGCGACGCGTGGGAAGCGGCACAAGGCCATCCGGCGTCGTCGCCTGGCGTGATGCTCGGCATGCCCACGATCGGTGCGAAGCCGTTGGAGCCCGCGGTCGGCGGCTGCCAGGTCGGGTGACGGACGAGTCCAACGCCGCCAGCGAGGCCCACTCGTCTGGTCAGCCACTCCTGCCAGCCGACGCCGAGCCGTTCGCGGCTGGGCGGGACGCCGACGTCTATGCGCTCGACGACTCCTGGGTGCTGCGGCGCTACCGCAACGGACACCCGGTGCGGGACGAGGCCGACTTCATGCGGCACGTCGCTCGGTACGACTACCCGGTGCCGACGGTCCGCGAGGTCGACGGACCGGACATGGTCATCCAGCGTCTCGACGGGCCGACCCTCGCCAACGCCGCGATCGCCGGCGACCTGACCGCGACCGAGGTCGGCGAGATCCACGCGGACCTGCACCGTCGCCTGCAGGCGATCCCACCACCCAGTGGCACGCCGGGCCTGGTCGTCGTACACGGCGATCTGCACCCGATGAACGTGATCGCGACCACCGACGGCCCGGTCGTCATCGACTGGCGCAACGCGACCGAAGGCACCGCTGCCTTCGACGTCGCGATGACCGCGATCATCTTCGCCCAGGTCGCACTCGACCCATCCTTCGAAGCTCTGACTCCGCTCCTGCACGAAGCCCTCGGCGCCTACCTCGGCAACTCCATCGACCCCACGCCCGGCCTCGCCGAGGCCCTCGCCGTACGCGGCCGCAACGTCACCCTCACACCGGAGGAGCTGGCCCTCCTGCCCGCTCAGGAAGAGCTGATCCGCTCCTATCTCTGAGGTTCGGCACCCTGTCAGGCGTTCAGGAACTGCGACGGCTTCAGGACATGGCTGACGATGCGGAGTTCGCCGATGTGGCCGGCGAACGCCTGCTCGATCACGTTGTCGGTGTTTCAGACCCCGACACGTGAGCCGGACGGGATGGGTGGTGGCTTCGGTTGCCCGGATCAGAAGCCGTGGTCGATGACAGCCGGTACGCCGCCGCCGTACAGCCCAGCCAGGACCCGGGCCTCGTGCGGCACGACTGGGTCAGGCAGCTTGTCGAGCGCGAACCAGTCCAGCGCATCCGCCTTCCCCGGCTCCATCAGCCGAGGCTCCCCATCCCACTTCGACACCGTGAAGAAGAAATCAACCCGCTCGTCGATCGGATCCCCGTTCCCGCCAGTCCGATGCATCGCGGTGACCGGAACCAGATCGGCCGGATCGATCTCCACCCCGACCTCCTCCCGCGCCTCCCGAATCGCCGCCTCGAAGACCGATTCACCCTTCTCCACATGCCCCGCCGGCACCGCCCAGTACCCATCCATATAGCCGGTGTTGGCCCGCAGCAACATCAACACCTCATCCCCCCGCCGCAACACCACATAAGCCGCCGGCACCACCCAAAACCGATCCATGCCCCGACCCTAACCACCCCCACCGACCACCCCGGCACCGCCAAAGGACACCACTCCGCGCCGGCCGATCTATCAGCGCCTTCGGCGTGCCGTGTGCTGGTGTAGCGGGCGGCGGTTGCGCTGTGCCAGCGGGCGGAGGCCTTCGCCTTCGGCGGGAGCGGACATCGCTTCGCGGCGGCGGTTCTATCGGCGCCTTTGGCGCGGCGGGTGCTGGTGCGGCGGGCTGACGTGGTGGGCGGGTGTGCTGTGTCCGCGGGCTGGCGAACGCGGGTCGCCGCTTTCGCGGGAGAACGACGGAGGGCCGCAAGGGGTTGTCCTTGCGGCCCTCCGGGTGTGGTGCTCAGGCGGGGCGGTTCGTGTCGGGGATGTCGTCGTTCTGGCCGTCGAGGTTGTCGAGGCCTTCTTTGGCCTTGTCGACGCCCTGGTCGATCTTGTCCCCGTACTTGCCGCCCGTCTTGTCATCGACGAAGTCGCCGGCCTTGTCCAGACCTTGGCCCACCTTGTCGCCGTGCTGGTCGACCAGGTCGCCGGCCTTGCCCTTCAGGTCCTCGGCCTTGCCCTTGAACTTGTCGAAGATGCCCATCTCCGGGGCTCCCATTCCTGCGTAGTTGAATGCTTACAGACAGCTAACGGTGATCTTCGCACCCTGTACGCCGGAACTGTGGGATCTCCGCTGTCTTGAATCAAACGCCGCCGGACTCGACGTCGCCGCCGGATTCGACATCGCCGCCGGACTCCACGTCGCCGCCGGACTCGACATCCCCACCGGACTCCACGTCGCCCCCACTGAGCTTCGCGAGATCCTCGTCATTCCCAAGGTCCACGGCTTCCTTGGCCTTCTCGGAGCCTTCCTCGATCGGATTCGTCACGTGTTCTTCCTCCCGTATGAAGTGTTGCGATCTGCAGCGTTCCTATCCAAGATCCCGGGTCATCCACAAGGGGGCGGCCTCTGACCGGGGCGGTGGGGCGGGGAAGAAGGAGTGACTGACACACTGGAGTGATGGCCGAACCACTCGTCGTCGCGGTCGTCGGTCCCACCGCGGCCGGCAAGTCCGACCTGTCCGTTGCCCTGTGCAAACGCCTGCGCGGTGAGGTGGTCAACGCCGACGCGATGCAGGTTTACCGCGGTATGGACATCGGTACGGCGAAGATCAGTACGGCGGAGCGCGACGGCGTACCGCATCATCTGCTGGACATCCTCGATGTGACCGAGACCGCCACCGTGGCCGAGTTCCAGCAGCTGGCGAGAAAGGCAATCGACGACTGCATCAGTCGCCAGGTGGTGCCGGTCCTGGCCGGCGGTTCGGCTCTCTATGTCCGGGCGATCCTCGACGACTTCGTCTTCCCGGGCACCGACGCAGAGGTACGCCGCCGGCTGGAGTCCGAGCTCGAGGCGGTCGGCTCCGGTGCGATGCACCACAAGCTCGCTCAGCAGGATCCGGCCGCGGCGGCGCAGATCCTGCCGAGCAACGGGCGGCGGATCGTGCGGGCGCTGGAAGTCATCGAGATCACCGGCGGGCCGTACGTCGCGACGCTGCCCGAGCACCACTACGTCTATCCGGGTGCGGTGCAGATCGGTCTCGACGTACCGCGGCCGGAGCTGGACGAGCGGATCGGCGTCCGGGTGGACCGGATGTTCGACGCGGGGTTCGTGGCCGAGGTGCGAGATCTGCTGACCAAGGGTTTGCTTGACGGGAAGACGGCCAATCGCGCGCTCGGCTACTCGCAGGTGATCGCGTTGCTCGACGGTGAGATCAGTGAGCAGGAGGCGCGGGAGCGAACCGCGCAGGCCACCCGCCGGTTCGCGCGGCGGCAGGACTCGTGGTTCCGTAAGGACCAACGCATCACGTGGCTGCCGTACGACGACCCCGATCTGCTGGAGAAGGCACTCGAAGTGATAGCCACAGGCAACCGACCGGGGACCGACGGCGTAGTCGAGGTGGAAGAAGGCGAAGGCCTGGGGGCCGTTGATGCGAGGGGGTGACCGTGAGGCGGAGTTCCGCGAGTACCTGCTCGCGGACCGGAGCCGACTGATGAGGACGGCACTGCTGCTCACCGCGGGCGACGTGCACACCGCGGAGGACCTGGTCCAGACCGCCTGTACTCGCGTGTATGTGCACTGGCACCGGATCCGGCACGAGGGCGCGGGGCCGTATGCGCACCGCATCCTGGTCAACGCGTTCCTGGACGAGCGCCGCCGGGCCGGCCGCCACCCGGAGGTGGTGACCGCGGAGACGTTCGAGCCGAGGCTCACCGACGAGGTGGACCCGGTGGACACCCTCGCGGTCCGCCGGGCGCTGCTGGAGCTCGCGCCGCGGCAGCGCGCCGTCCTGGTACTGCGGTACTTCCAGGATCTCGACGTGGCCAGTTGCGCGCGGATCCTGGACTGCACCGAGGGCACGGTGAAGAGCCAGACGGCCAAGGCGTTGAAACGACTGAAGGATCTGATGAGCGAGGAAGAAGCAGATCCTGCGACGGGGAGTACCTGAGTGGACGAGGTAAAGAAGTTGCTGGAGGGGTTCGCCGATCGTGCGGCCGACGGACTCCCATCGGCCGACATCGAGGCGGATGTCGCCCGCGGCCGGCGCGCGCTGCGCCGGATCAAGCGACGCCGCCGCGTGACCGGCGTCCTGTGCGCCGCGGCGGTGTCGGCCGCCGTACTCGCGATCGGCGACCAGGTGAAGTGGTGGAACAACGGCAGCTCCCAGGTCGCCACCGGAGACAGTGATACGACCGTGGCGGCGACCGCTTCGGAGACGGCGAAACCGACGCCGATGCTCGCCGAGGGCAGCGAGGCGATCTCGACGTACGCCGATTCGATGGTCGAGCTGGTCGCGAACCGGCAGCCGTGGAACACGATCGGCTGCTCACTCGCCCCGAAGGGCTGGACCCCGGAGACCCCGATCGCCGCAGACCGCGTGGTGTTGTCCGGGCCGACGGTGCGGACCGCGGACGTCGCCACCAAGGTGGTGCTGCAGGCGGCGCCGCAGGCGCGCAGCCTGACGGCGGTCCGGGTCACCGGATCGGGCGGCAAGACCTTCCACATCGGCACGCTGAACGGTCGCCTCACCGGTCAGGTGAAGCTGACCGACCGGTGGCTGCTGGTCGAGCTGCCGGCGGGCAACGCGGACTGGAACGACCAGACCCTGCAGCGCTTCATGGCCTCCTGCACGGTCAAGTAGGCCGTGTGGCAATTCCCCGCCTACTGCGCGGCACTCGGCACGGCGCTGAATTACCAGACACGACCTAGCCGCGCCAGAACTGGCATTACCGCCGACTTCAGGATAGGCAAGGCCTAGGCCGTATCGCTCAGCTTCCTGTGCGATCCGACCTTGTCCTTTGTCCGTCGACGCATGCGGGAGTATCCGGTGACACCGAAGAAGCTGGTCGCATCCCTGTCTGCTGGTGCGCTTGTCCTGTCCGTCCTCACCGCGAGCGGTGCGGAAGCCCACACGCCTCAGCCGCCGGTCAAGACGCCGACGTCGATCGGGTTCGGCGGAGCCGTCTCCTCGGTCGACCCGGAGGCGACGAAGGTCGGGTTGGGGGTGCTGCGGCGTGGCGGCAACGCGGTCGACGCCGCGGTGGCCACCGCCGCCGCGCTGGGCGTGACCGAGCCGTACTCCGCCGGTATCGGCGGTGGCGGGTACTTCGTCTACTACAGCGCGCAGAAGCGCAAGGTGTTCACGATCGACGGTCGCGAGACCGCGCCCGCCGGGATGAAGATCGACTCGTTCGTAAACCCGCAGACCGGCCAGCCGTACCCGTTCGCGCAACTGGTGACGTCCGGCCTGTCGGTCGGCGTACCGGGGACGCTGGCGACGTGGGACTCGGCACTGCGGCAGTGGGGTTCGCTGTCTTTGGGCAAGGCGTTGAAGCCGGCCGCCGACCTGGCTGATCGCGGATTCGTGGTGGACCAGACGTTCCGCGGCCAAACGCTCGACAACAAGGCCCGGTTCGCGCAGATCGTGCCGACCGCCGAGCTGTTCCTGCCCAACGGTGACGCGCCGCAGGTGGGTTCGGTGTTCAAGAACCCGGACCTCGCCGACACCTACGACCTGATCGCGAAGGAGGGCCCGTCCGCCTTCTACCGCGGCCCGCTCGCGGCCGAGATGGCGGCGACGGTGAAGAACCCGCCGAAGACGGCGAACGCGGTGCTGCCGGTCTTCCCCGGTCACCTGACCACCAAGGATCTGGCGGCGTACAAGGTGCTCGACCAGGCGCCGACCAAGGTCCGGTACGACGGTCTGGACGTCTACGGGATGGCGCCGTCGTCATCCGGTGGGACCACGGTCGGTGAGGCGCTGAACATCCTCACCCCACAGCACCTCCGCCAGATGTCGACTCCGCAGGCCCTGCACACCTACCTCGAGGCGTCGGCCCTGGCCTTCGCGGATCGCGGCGCGTACGTCGGTGATCCGGCGTACGTCGACGTGCCGACCAAGGAGCTGTTGTCGCGCGGCTTCGGCGCCGAGCGGTCCTGCCTGATCGACCCGGACAAGGCAGCCATGAAGCCGGTCGCGGCTGGATCGCCTGATGGCGACTACGAACGCTGCGCAGCCGGAGTCACGACCGCGGACCGGCCGGACACCGAGGGGATGTCGACGACGCACCTGGTCGCCGCGGACAAGTGGGGCAACGTCGTCTCGTACACGTTGACGATCGAGCAGACCGGCGGTAGCGGTATCACCGTCCCCGGTCGTGGGTTCCTGCTGAACAACGAGCTGACCGACTTCTCCGCCGTACCCAACCCGAACGACCCGAACCGGATCGAGGCGGGTAAGCGGCCGCGGTCGTCGATGTCGCCGACGATCGTGCTGCGCGGCGGCAAACCGTTCCTGGCGCTCGGTTCGCCGGGTGGGTCGACCATCATCACCACGGTCCTGCAGACGCTGACGAACCGGCTCGACCGCGGTATGACGCTGCCGGAGGCGGTCGCCGCACCGCGCGCTTCCCAGCGCAACACCGCCAGCGTCACGGCTGAGCCGCCGTTCATCACCGCCTACGAGAACGCCCTCAAGCCCTACGGTCACGTGCTCGTGCCGTCCGGGGACGCCTTCACCTCGGCCGCCGAGATCGGCGCGGTCGCGGCGCTGGAGTTCCTGCCCGGTGGCGCGATCCTGGCGGCCGCCGAGCCGACCCGTCGTGGTGGCGGATCGGCCGGCACGGTCAAACAGATCTACCCGCGCTAGATGGTGGTGATGATCGCGGCGACCAGGGCTGCCCGCTCAGCCAGGGTCGCCGCGATCACCTGCTCGTGAACGGCGTGCGCACCCTTTCCACGCGGACCCAACCCATCAAGCGTCGGCACACCGAGCCAGCCGGTCAGATTGGTGTCCGCGGCGCCTGACGCCGCCGCACCCCCGACGTCCTGCCCCACAGACCGCCCGGCGTCCGCGACCTTGGCCAGCAACTCGTCGACGGACTCAGACGGCTGCCAGGCCGGCCGGTTCGACAGCACGGACACCTCGAGTACGGCGTCTCGTCGTACCGGCTGAAGTCCGGTCACCGCGTCGAGCACGGCCCGCTCCGTCTCCGGATCGACGAACCGGAACCCGAGCTCGGCCGACGCCTGCCCTGGTACGACGTTCGTCCGGCCGCCACCCGTGATCGTGCCGACGTTGCACAGCACCTCGCCGTACTCCGAGACGAGTGCACGGACCGCGATCAGCTGGTCGACGAGCTCGTCGATCGCGGAGACACCCCGGCCCGGGTCGAGCGCCGCGTGCGCCTCCCGGCCGGTGACCTCGATCCGGACCCGGCTGCTGCCGCGGCGGGAGGTCTTCAGGTCGCCGTTCGGATGTGGCGGTTCGAGGCCGAGCGCGGCGACCACACCGGCCGACTCGGCGGTGACGAGGTCGCGGGCGGACGGCGAACCGACTTCCTCGTCGGCCGTCACGATCACCCGCACGGGTCGATGGTCGCGATCGGCCACCTGCTCGAGAGCGTTCTCCAGGACGACGAGACCGCCCTTCATGTCGAAGACGCCGGGGCCGTGGATCACGCCGTCCTGCTCGCGCCACGGCATCTGCTCCAGCTGGCCGATCGGCCAGACCGTGTCGTGGTGCCCGAGGAAGAGCAGTGGCGCGTCATCGGCGCGCGGACCTCGGCCGGGGAAGTCCGCGACGACGTGGTCGCCGGTCGGCGCCGCTACCCGCCGGGCGCTGCCGCCGAGTTCGTCGTACCGCAGCAGGAGGCGGTCGGCGAAGGAATTGAGCGCGTCCGTCGCCCCGGTGGGTGTCTCGTGCTCGACGTACTCACGCAGCCGATCGATCATCCTCATGGATAGTCAACGTATCATCATTCGGTCATCGATTGACTGGCTCTATCCACAAGGGATTTACTCAACGCAACATCAGGATCTGTTACGTATCTTTGAGGAGATCGCTGTGGGGTTCCGGCCCGTCACGCTCACCACTCCGGAGCGGTTCGCGGAGGCGGCCGTGCTGTACCGCGCGGTCTTCGGCTACCAGGACCCGGAGTACGCGCTGAACCCGCGGCTGCTCGGCGCACTGGTGAGCAACGGGGGCTCGGTCGTCGGCGTGCTGGACGAGGACGACCGGCTCGTCGCCTTCGCGTACGGTTTCTGCGGTACCGATCGGCGCGGTTTCTACCATTACTCGCAGTCTGCCGTGGTCGCCGCCGATCACCAAGGTCAGGGCCTGGGACGGCTGCTCAAACACACTCAGCGTGAGGTGGCCCTCAGCCACGGCTTGACCCGGATGCGCTGGACCTACGATCCGTTCCAGATCCGCAACGGGCACTTCAACCTCGACGTGCTCGGCGCGCGCGGCCGGTGGTACGCCCCGGACATGTACGGTCCGGGCGGCGACCGCGTGATCGTCGAGTGGGACCTGCGCCAGGATCCGTCTGAGCACGAAGACGTCGACCTGGTGCTGAGCGAGGCGGACTGGGGAGTGCCGGGCGGGGCAGGGGACCGGCCGTGGCTCGCCCTTCCGTCCGATCCCGCCGCGGTCACGGCCGACGTCGCCGAGCGGGTCCGCCAGGGCTTCATGGACCTGCTCGACAAAGGGCTGGCGGCCGAGTCGTGCCGCCTGCTGCCGAACGGGACGGCGGTCTACCTCTTCGGGGCGGTCGACGATGTCTGAGGCTGAAGAGGTGCGCAACCGCGAGCTGGCCAGCCCGCACGAGCGGTACGACGCCCGCCTGCAGCGCCGGTCGTCGACGCTCTTGCAGCGCCGCGTGGTCGAGCAGGAGCGGGCCTCGATCGAGGCGGCCCTCGACCAGATCCTGGCCGACGACTCGATCGCCCGGGCCGCGGCCCGGATCGTCGCGGCCCGCCGGCGCTTCATCGTCGGCTCGGCGAAATCGTTCTCGTACGCGTCGTTGCTCGCCTTCGACCTCAGCGCCGGCCTGTCCCAGGTCACGCTGATCGACGGGACGGTGGTGCGCGGCATCGACGTACTGTCCGACGTCCGGTCGAGCGACCTGATGGTCGCCTTCTCGCTGCGCCGCTACCGCCGCGACACGGTCGAGCTCGCCCGCCGATTCGCCGAGGCCGGTGGTGAACTGGTGGCGGTGACCGACTTCGAGGACGCGCCGCTGGCGAAGATCGCGGACCAGTGCATCTACGTCGCGACCGGCAGCGCGTCGTACGTCGACTCGCCGACGGTGGTGGCGTCCGTGCTGCACGTGCTGGCGACCCTGACCACCGCCAGCGCGAAGGGTGCCCGCCGGCGACTCGGTGAACGCGACCGGTTGAACACGGAGTTGGGACTGTATGTCAACTGAGCTGAAAGTCATCGCGGCCCGGCTGCACCGAGTGCGGTTGCCGCTGGTGCATGCGTTCCGCACCAGCTCGCACCGCAAGACGATGCTGGACCACATCCTGGTCGAGCTCGTGGACGCGTCGGGTGCGGTCGGTTGGGGCGAGATCGCGTCGCCGTCCCACCCGTACTACGCACCGGAGACCGTCGAGACCTGCTGGCATACGGCCGAGCGCTACCTCCTGCCTGCCGTGACCGGTCAGTCCTGGGACCGGCCCGAACAGGTTGCGCAGCTGTGGGCCAAGGTCCGCGGCAACCAGTTCGCCAAGGCGGGCGTGGATGTCGCCGCCTGGGTGCTGTGGTCCTCAGCGCGGGGAGTCCCGCTCGCGCAAGCACTCGGCGGGACGCGGTCCGAGGTCATCGCCGGTGTGTCACTGGGGATCGAGCCGACGATCGACGACCTGCTCACCGAGGTACGTCGCCAGGTCACGGCGGGCTATCCACGGGTGAAGCTGAAGATCGCACCGGGGTGGGACGTCGAGCCGGTCCGGGCCGTCCGGGCCGACTACCCCGACCTGGATCTGCATGTCGATGCCAATGGCATCTATACCGAGTCGGTCGAGCACGTGACCGCCCTGCGTGCCCTCGACGAGTTCGAGCTGACCATGATCGAGCAGCCGTTCGCGCCCCGGGACCTCCTCGCCCACGCTCGCCTGCAACGGCATCTGGTGACGCCCATCTGCCTGGACGAGAGCGTGGAGACGCTCGCCGATCTGGAGACAGCCGTGGCGTTGGATTCCCTGCGGGTGCTGAACATCAAGGTGTCACGGATGGGCGGTCTGACCGCTGCCCGCGCCGCGCACGACCGCGCCCAGCAGGCCGGGATCCCGGTCTGGTGCGGCGGTATGCACGAGTTCGGCATCGGGCGCGCCGCCAACGTCGCGCTGTCCAGCCTGCCCGGCTTCAGCCTCCCGTCGGACGTGTCCGCCTCGGAGAAGTACTACGCCCAGGACGTGATCTCCCCGCCCGTCATCGCCCGGCAAGGCGTCGTACAGGTGCCGACGGCAACTGGTCTCGGTCACGACGTCGATACCGACCTCATCGCCGCGCACACCGTGGCCACGGTCGAGGTCACGGCGTGATCGCCATCACGGGCGGGTTGGTCCTGGACGGCACCGGAGCGGACGCCGTGCCTGCGACTGTGCTGGTCGACGGCGAGCGGATCGTCGACGTCGTACCTCCGGATGCCCCGGTGGTCGACGTCGAGGTGATCGATGCCGCAGGCAACATAGTGGCGCCGGGGTTCATCGATCTGCATTCGCACGCGGACTTCACCGTGCTCGCGGCGCCGGATGCGACCACTCAGCTGTATCAGGGCGTCACGACGCTCGTCACCGGGAACTGCGGCTGGTCGCCGTTCCCGATCACCGAGCTGGAGTCCCTGAAGGCCGGTACGGCGTTCCTCGACCCGGACCACGACTGGTCCTGGCACAACACTGCTGGGTTCGCCGCTTTGGTGGAGCCGGCGGTGAATGTCGCGCTGCAGGTGGGCCACTCGTCGCTCCGGCTCGCGGTCATGGGCGGGGCTGAACGAGCGCCCTCGCCGGCCGAGCTGCGGCAGATGCAAGACCTGCTGCGAGAAGCGGCCGAGCAGGGCGCGGTCGGGTTCTCCACCGGGCTGATCTATGCCCCAGGTGCCTACGCCGAGCCTTCCGAGGTCGCGGCCTTGGTGGCGACCGCGGGGGAGTGCGGGCTGCTCTACTCGACTCACATCCGTGACGAAGGTGCCAAGCTCCTCGAAGCACTGGACGAAGCCATCGCTGCCGCTCGCGCAGGCGGCGCGAAGCTGGAGGTCTCCCACCTGAAGGCCGTCGGTGAACCCAACCACGGCCTCGTCACCGCCGCTCTCGAACGTCTCGACCAGGCCCGGGCCGACGGCCTGGACGTCGGTTGGGATGTCTACCCGTACACCGCGTCCAGCACGACCCTCACGGCCCGACTTCCGACCTGGGCTCTCGGCGGGGGCACAGCAGCCTTGCTCCAAAGGCTCGCGGATCCGGCCGAGCGGGAGCGGATCGCGGCCGAGCTACGGACCGCCGAGCTGTTCGACCCGCACGCCGTCGTGATCGCGTCGCTTCCTCTTGGGCGGTACGAGGACTGCCGCGGCCTGAGCCTCGCTGAAATCGCCCGCCGCGACGACGTGGATGCGGCCGAGGCCGTGCTTCGCGTCCTCGAGCACCACGACGCCGCGGTCAGCGTGGTCAACCACGCGATGAGCGAGGACGATGTCGTGACCGTCCTGCGGCATCCCTGCACGAGCGTCGCCAGCGACGGCTGGATCCTCAGTGGTCGTGGATCCGGCCACCCGCATCCACGCAACTTCGGCACCTTCCCGCGGGTCCTCGGCCGGTACGCCCGGGACCAAGCCGTCCTCACGGTGCCCGAGGCGATCCGCCGGATGACCTCGTTGCCCGCGTCCCGGCTGGGCTTCGACGATCGGGGTGTGGTCAAGCCCGGTGCGCTCGCCGACCTGGTCGTACTCGACCCCGGGCAGGTTGCCGATCGGTCGACGTACGACGATCCGTGGCAGCTGTCGGCCGGGATCGAGCATGTTTTCGTCGCGGGCGAGCCGGTGCTGGCGGACGGCGTACCGACCGGTCGTCGGCCCGGGCGTGTGCTCAGGACTTCTTGAACCGCTTGGGCGCGGTCGGCAATGGCGCCGGCGCCACCGCCTGCTCGTCCGGGGTCGTCTCCACCCATCCGTCGTACTCGGTCAGCACTTCGTCCAGCACGCGACGATCCACGTCCTGGAGTACGACGACCCACGGGTGGTCCTCGTCGTCGTCCTCGCCGTGGAACCGCCCCCGCCGTACCTCACCGTGGAGCCGTTCCGCCACGGCCTCTGCGTCGTCCAGCTCCCAGAAGTAGGCGATCTGCTCCATGGCAACACCGTACGATCTGTCCTATGGGCGAGCGAAGCGAGGCCATCATCAATCACAGCGCATGTCGTGTCTCATCCGCGCCCGGAGCGAAGCGAGGACGTGGATGAGCACCTTCCCCTGGCTTAAGGGGCATGGCACGGAGAACGACTTCGTGCTGCTGCCCGACCCTGATGGATCGATCCACGGCGAGCTGGACGCGAGCCTGGTGCGGTTCCTCTGCGACCGGTACGCCGGGATCGGGGCGGACGGCGTACTGCGGGTGATCGAGGGCGACAAGCAGTCGTACGTCGAGGACGGCGGCGACTGGTTCATGGACTACCGGAACTCCGACGGCTCGGTCGCGGAGATGTGCGGCAACGGGATCCGGGTGTTCGTCCAGTACCTGGTGGACGCGGGCCTGGCCGGGGACAAGCCGGTCCGGGTCGGGACGCGCGCCGGTATCAAAGAGGTCGTGCTGAACGACGACGGCACCTTCACCGTGGACATGGGCGAGCCGGTGCTGCCCGGTCCGGCCGGCATCGTGGTGGAGGCGAATGGGCACCAGTGGCCGGCTCTGCACGTCGACATGGGCAACCCGCATGCGGTGGCCTTCGTCGACAATCTGAGGGAGCCCGGCCACCTGGTCGACCAGCCCACCTGGTCGCCCGCCGAGGCCTTCCCATCCGGTGTGAACGTCGAGTTCGTCGTACGGCGTGGGCCGCATGAGGTCGAGATGCGGGTACACGAGCGTGGAGCGGGGGAGACGCGGTCGTGCGGGACGGGGACGTGCGCCGTGGCGGTGGCATCGGCTCGCCAGGCTCGGCAGCCACTCCCGGTCACTTACCGTATCGGCGTACCCGGTGGTTCTGTCACCGTGACGTGGCGCGAAGACAACCACCTGGAGATGACCGGCCCGGCCGTGATTCACGCGCGCGGCGACTTCGACCGGGCGTGGCTGCCTGCCTGAACGGGAATTCAGGTGGGGCGTGGGGCGTTGACGGGTGAAATCGGGTCGCTTGTACTGGTGGCCCGTGCCACGATGGAAGGTATATGACGACCCATTCGAATTTTTACGACGAGACCACCGACGTCGAACTCGACCTCATTGAGGGCGATGACTCCGGCGATTCGTTGACGGGTCACGACTCGGAGTTGAGCACCGAGGGCCTGGACCTCGAGGAGCGCCAGGCGCTGCGCCGCGTAGTCGGCATGTCGACCGAGCTGACCGACATCAGCGAGGTCGAGTACCGCAAGCTGCTGCTGGAGCGGGTGCTGCTGGTCGGCGTCTGGACCGAGGGCAGCGCCGAGGACGCGGAGAACTCGCTGACCGAGCTGAAGCTGCTCGCCGAGACCGCCGGTTCCGAGGTGCTGGACGGCGTGATCCAGCGGCGGAAGAAGCCGGACCCGGCGACCTTCATCGGCTCCGGCAAGGTGGCCGACCTGCGCGACCTGGTCGCGACGCTCGGCGCGGACACGGTGATCGCCGACGGCGAGCTGGCGCCCGCGCAGCTGCGCAACCTGGAGGACAAGCTCAAGGTCAAGGTGGTCGACCGCACCGCGCTGATCCTGGACATCTTCGCCCAGCACGCGAAGAGCAAGGAAGGCAAGGCCCAGGTCGAGCTGGCCCAGCTGCAGTACATGAAGCAGCGGCTGCGCGGCTGGGGTGGCAACCTGTCCCGCCAGGCCGGTGGCCGCGTCGGCGCGGCCGGCGGCGGTATCGGCGGCCGTGGTCCCGGTGAGACCAAGATCGAGACCGACCGGCGCCGGATCAACACCAAGATCTCGAAGCTGCGCCGCGAGCTGAACGCGATGAAGGGCACCCGCTCGACGATGCGCCAGGAGCGCCGCCGGCACTCCATCCCGTCGGTCGCGATCGCTGGCTACACCAACGCGGGCAAGTCCTCGCTGCTGAACCGGGTCACCGGCGCCGGTGTCCTGGTCGAGAACGCCCTGTTCGCGACCCTGGACCCGACCACTCGCCGTACGACGACCGCCGACGGCCGCGTGTACACGTTCACCGACACCGTCGGGTTCGTCCGGCACCTGCCGCACGACATCGTCGAGGCGTTCCGGTCGACGCTGGAGGAGGTCGCGGACGCGGATCTGCTGCTGCACGTGGTCGACGGTTCGCACCCCGACCCGCTGGCGCAGATCCAAGCCGTCCGCGAGGTGCTGGCCGAGATCGGCGCGTCGGACGTGCCGGAGATCATCGTGATCAACAAGGCCGACATCGCCGACCCGATGGCGCTGGCGCCGATCCTGCACCGCGAGTCGCGTGCTCTGGTGGTGTCCGCGCACACGGGTGAAGGCATCGACAAGCTGCGCGCCCTCGTCGAGGCCTCCCTCCCGCAGCCGGACGTGGCGCTCGACCTGCTGCTGCCGTACGACCGTGGCGACCTGGTCTCCCGGATCCACTCCGAAGGTTCCGTCGACCAGCTCGAACACACGGCCGAAGGCACCCGCGTCACCGCCCGGGTCCACCCAGACCTGGCCGGCGACCTGACGCCGTACCAGGTGGCGGCAGCCCAGTAGGTGGCGGCAGCCCAGTAGGTGGCGGCAGCCCAGTAAGCAGTAACGGCCCCGGGAACGCTCCCGGGGCCGTCTGCTGTTGCTCGAGATGTCAGCTGCGCTTGGAGACGCGCACCTTGATGGTGGTGCCCTCGCGTTCGAGGACCTTGATGTTGACGCCGTTGTTCGGCACCTTCACGCCGGCGCTCGGCTGCTCGGCGTACCAGTAGGTCTTGCTGTCGTTGAAGGTGGGCACGCCGTTCTGGCCACGGATGTAGCTCGGCTGGCCGTTGAGGTGCAGCGTGAACGAGTCCGCCTTCTCCAGGCCGAACGGAGCGTCGTACCCGCCGACCCGCGGACGCCAGAGCTGGCCGTCGAGCCGGTTGATCGGAACCGGGTGCGAGTCGATCGGCAGGACCAGACCCTCACCTGGGTGCTCGCTGGTGTTGTTGTCGTCGTGCGAAGTGTCCCAGTACCAGAGCAGCAGGCCGTCCTGGTACGGGAAGTGCTCGACCCAGTCCGGCTTGCTGTTGGCGAAGCCGAAGTTGTACGGGCCGGTCTTCAGGTGCTGGTCGTAGGACACGTAGTTGATGTGCGACGCCAGGTAGTAGTTGTCGTGCAGGCTGGTGAAGCTGGCGCCCATCGAGCTGAAGCCGTTCAGGGTCCAGCCCTCCGGCGACGCTTCCGCACCGGACGCGACCAGCGTGGTCGCGCCGTTGGTCACCTTGATCTCGTCGGCGAAGAAGCCCTTGCCACCCGCCGCCGGGTCGGTGCTGTAGCGCAACTGCAGGCCGATCGTCTTGTTCTGGTACGGCGACAGGTCGAAGGTCGCGTCGACCCAGCCGTTGCTGGTGCCGTCGATACCGTTGCCCTCGGTCGGCTTGGTGATGTTGCCGGCGATCGGCTTGTAGCCGGTGCCGTCGTTCACCTCCACGTAGGCGTAGTCGCAGGCCGTCGTACCGCAGTCCTCGATGTCCCAGTTGGCCTTGAAGCTCAGCGTCGTGGTGCCCGCCGGGATCGCGACCTGCCGGTTCATCGTGTTGTTGAGCATGTGGCCGCGGCCGCTCCACCAGGACTTGCTGCCTGCCGCGGGCGGGACGAGTGCGTTGACCCGTTCCTTCTTCGGCAGCGTGACCACCAGGCCCTGGGCCTTCTTCGAGTTGTACTCGTGCGGGCCGAGCTCGAGGGTCCGGGTCTGGCCGGCCGCCACGATCTCGTAGTCCAGCCAGCCGAGCTGCAGCTTGTCCCAGGCGCCGAAGTCCGCCGCCTGCTCGCCGATACCGCCGTCACTGGGCTTGCCGACCCGGCTCTGCGCCATGATCGACCACCAGTTCACGCCGTTCTCGACCGGCGGGCCGGAGGTGTCGTAGTGGTCCGGCAGACCGAGGTCGTGGCCGAACTCGTGCGCGAAGACGCTGATGCCGCCGTTCTCCGGCTGGATCGTGTAGTCGCCGACCCACAGCCCGGTGTCGCCGAGCTGGGTGCCGCCGGCCGGGTTGTTGGCCGGGCCGCCGGCCAGACCGACGTACCAGCGGTGCGACCAGATCGCGTCCTCACCCTGCCACGGGTCGCCGTCGGCCTGGTCGCCGCCGGAGTGGACGATCTGGAAGTGGTCGATGTAGCCGTCGGCCTCGTTGAAGTTGCCGTCACCGTCGAAGTCGTAGCGGTCCCACTGGTCGAACGTCTTCAGTTCGGCGGTGATCTCCGCGGTGGTCCGGCCGGCGGCCTTCTGGTCGGCGACCCACTGGTTCACCGCGTCCCGGACCAGGGCCCAGGTGTTGTTGCAGACGTTGCCGCCGCACGGGAAACCGTTGGACCGGCCGTAGCGGGCCTCGTTGTACTGGACCTTGACCCAGTCGGTGACCGTTCCGGAGACGCTGTAGCGGCCGGAGGACTGCTTCTCGTAGTACTTCTTCACCGAGTTGCCGGTGCCGAAGTACATGTCCTGGAACCACTGACGGTTGTAGTCAGGGTGCCAGACGGTCGAGTTGTCGACCGAGCGGTCCGGCTCCGGGATCGCGTTGTGCAGCGGTCCCTCGAACGTCGCCGGGCCCGGGAACGCCGCCGAGGTGTCCTGGTCGGGATAGCTCGGGTGCCGCTGGTTGCCGAACTCGGCCAGCACGACGAAGATCCGGTCGGTCTTCTCCCGGCCCAGCTCGACGTACTGGTCGACCCGTCCCGCGGCGTTCCGGACGCCGGTCGCGCCCTTCGCCTTCGGGCCGAGGTTGACGACGGTGCTGGCACCGCGCTTCTCCGGCTTGGCCCGGCCGTTCAGCACCTTGGTCAGGGCCTCCTGGCGCAGCTCGCGACGCTTGTCCTCGAGCGGACTGGGCAGTTCGTCTGGCGCGGCGGACGGCTCGCCCGCGACTTGCGCGACGTCCACCTCGGGCGATGCGGCGTTGCCGGCCGAGGCGAGACCCACCCCTGCCGTCGCCGCGAGTGCCAGGCTGAACAGCCCGGCGGGTAGCTTGCGCACTATTCCCCTCCGTACCTATGTCGACACCCACCGCGTATGGTGACGCGGCGTGTTCACAGCTCCCCCGAGCGTGTTCAGCGCGACAGTACGTCCAAAGTCGCGATTCCTGAAGTGGATCCGGGAAAAACCGGGAAAGGTGCGGGGAATCCTGCATGGTCCGGGGGGAACTACTCAGGCGGTCGAGCCGGTCCGGTTGGCAGACTGTCCGCGTGGAGCGTGACTCGGTCGACCTGCTGCAGCCGCTGTGGCGCGCGCTGGTCGTGTTCCGGTCGATCACCTGGGCGTTCGCGTGCTTCGGCGTGTGGACCCGCTGGGACGGCATCGTCCGGCCGTCCGGAGCGGTGCTTCAGCTGGCGATCATGGGCGTCTGGACGGTGATCTCGTCGATCGGCTACAGCCGGCGGTGGGGGCGGCGGAACACCCGGCTCGCGTTCGCCGACCTGGTCGTCACCGTGGGCTGCATGTACGCGACGCTGCTGGCGCAGCCGCTCCTGGACATCCGGGCCGGTGCCTCGGTGCTGACCTCGGTCTGGGCGGCCGGGCCGGTGATCGCGCTGGCGATCTCGCGCGGCCGGGACGGCGGCCTGCTCGGCGCCGCGACGGTGAGCCTGGCCCTGCTGTCGCTGCGCGGTGTCGACAACGCGTCGAAGATCCTCAGCAACGTCCAGCTCCTGCTCGTCGCCGGCCTGGTCGTCGGGTACGCCGCCTCCACGATGCGGCATGCGGGCGCCCGGCTGCGCGAGGCGATCGCCGCCGAGAGCGCGACCGCCGAGCGGCTCAGGCTCAGCCGGTCGATCCATGACGGCGTACTGCAGGTGCTGGCCCAGGTACAGCGCCGTGGCAACGCGATCGGAGGCGAGGCGGTCGAGCTGGCCAAGCTGGCCGCCGAGCAGGAGGTCGCCCTGCGCACCTTGATGACATCCCGCCCGACCGTTGCCGAAGGCGACCGGATCGACCTGTGCGGTCTGTTGTTGCCGTTGGCCACCACGCGGGTGGACGTCGTCGTACCGGCTGGGCCGGTCCTCCTACCCGCAACCGTGGCCGGGGAACTGGTTGCCGCGGTCAAGGAGGCGTTGAGCAACGTGGCGAAGCACGCCGGTCCGGACGCACGGTCGTGGGTGGTGGTCGAGGACCTCGGCGACGAGGTGCTGGTGTCGATCCGCGACGATGGAGCCGGTACGACGCCCGCCCGGCTGGAGCAGGCCCGGGTCGACGGCCACCTAGGCGTCAGTCAGTCGATCCGCGGCCGGATCACCGACCTGGGCGGCTCGGTCACGGTCCGGACCGCTCCGGGCGAGGGAACCGAGTGGGAGCTGAAGGTGAGCCAGGAGTGAGCACTGCATGACGCGCGTCATGATCGTCGACGATCATCCGATGTGGCGCGAAGGCGTCGCCCGGGACCTGGGTAGCCGTGGGTACGACGTCTGCGCGACGGCGTCCGACGTGACGGGTGCGGTGAAGATCGCGATGGCGACCCGGCCGGACGTCGTGGTGATGGACCTCCAGTTGGGCGACGGCTCCGGTGTCGACGCGACCCGGGAGATCACGACCGCCCTCCCTGACACGCGGGTGCTGGTGCTGTCCGCCAGCGCCGAGCAGGGCGACGTACTGGCCGCGGTGAAGAACGGAGCCTCCGGGTATCTGGTGAAGTCGGCGTCGCTGGATGAGTTCGACGATGCGGTACGGCGTACTGCGGACGGCGACGCCGTGTTCAGCGCGGGACTGGCCGGACTGCTGCTGGGGGAGTACCGGCGGCTCAGGTCGGACTCTTCCGGGCCCGAGGTGCCGAAGCTGACCGAGCGGGAGACAGAGGTGCTTCGGCTGGTCGCACGGGGGCTGACCGCCCGGCAGATCGCTACCCGGCTGGTGCTGTCGCACCGGACGGTCGAGAACCACGTGCAGAACACCCTGCGGAAGCTGCAGTTGCACAACCGGGCTGAGCTCGTCCGCTACGCGATCGAGCACGGGCTGGACGCCCCCGAGTGACCCCGGGGGCGTCCCAGCGCGCTACAGGCCGTTGCTGTAGAGCAGGCGGTTCACGGTGCCGCCGGTGGAGCCGCCACTGACCACGTTGGGCGTGGCGTTCGACTCGATGTATGACTTCACCGTGGCAGGGCTCGCCGACGGGCTGGTCTGCAGGTAGAGGGCCGCGACACCCGCGACGTGCGGCGTGGCCATCGAGGTGCCGTTGTAGGACCCGGTGGTGTTACCGGGCAGAGTGGACACGATCGCCGAGCCTGGAGCGTAGATGTCCACGCAAGCACCAGTGCTGGAGTACGACGCCCGCGCATCGGTGCGCGTGGACGCAGCGACGACCAGGGCGGTCGAGATCCTGCGCGGCAACCGGTCACACGAGTTGGCGCCGGTGTTGCCCGCCGACGCGGCCAGGAAGACACCGGAGTTGATCATGGCGCGCAGCGAGTTCTCCAGCGTGGTGTTCGGGCTGAAGTTCCACGACGCGTTGGCCACCGCGGGCTTCACCGCGTTGCGAGTCACCCAGTCGACCGCTGCGATCGCGGAGGACGCCGTACCGCCGCCGCTGCAGTTCAGCCACTTCACACCGTGCAGCCGGACGCTCTTGGCCACGCCGTACGACGTGGAGCCGATGGTGCCGGCCACATGGGTGCCATGGCCGTTGCAGTCGGTGTTGTTGGAGTCGATGCCGTTGAAGTCGAACGTGGCCCGGCCACCGAAGTTCGGGTGGGACGGGTCGACACCGGAGTCGATGATGTAGGCGTGCACGCCGGAGCCGGTGCGGGTGTAGGTGAACGAGTTCGACAGCGGCAGGTTGCGCTGGTCGATCCGGTCGATCCCCCATGACGGCGGGTTGGTCTGGGTCGCGTCCAGGACGTTCTGCACGTACACGTCCTGCGAGATCGCGACCACATCCGGGTTCTTCTGCAGGCCGGCGAGTTGGGCGGGGGTGAGCCTGGCGCTGAACCCGTTCACCGCTGTGCTGAACTGGCGCTGCGGCGCGATGCCGAGCCCGCTCTTCAGCCGGACACCCTTCTTCAGTTCGACGATGTAGGTGTCCTTGACCGCGGTCACGCCGGTCTCGGCCTTGGCCAGCTGGACGGGGACGATCCGTTGTGGCTCCGGGGTGGGAGCGGCGCCGGCACTGCCGGCGGTGGTCAGAACGAGGGCCGGCACGATGGCGGCGGCGAGGGTCAGACTGATGCGACGACTGATTCCGGGCACGGTTCCTCCTCAGGGAACTCATCACCCACCGGGCGGAGGGGTGATCACCGTCGGTCCGCAGTCGGCTACGGAACGAGGTGCTGAGAAGTTAGGGCGTGCTCGCCTGACGCGTCAATCAGTTCGGTAGCCCGCTGATGCCATGGCACTCCGCTGCCGCGTTGATGCGCTTGAATGGCTCCATACACTGTGCGCTCCACGTCGGACGTGGTGCTCTGTCACGACACCCGCACGACGGGTGCCCAGCTCCGGAGGCTGTTTGTGAACCGGTCGTCCATCGTCCGCGGTCTACTCGCGCTCGTCGTCCTGGCCTTGTCGACGTACGTCGTCCTCACGGCCCAGCCCAAGCTCGGGCTCGACCTGCGCGGTGGAACACAGATCGTGCTGCAGGCGAAGGACTCGCCGACGGTGAAGGCCACCAAGGAGACCACTGACCAGGCGACCACGGTGCTGCACCGCCGTATCGACGCCCTCGGGGTCAGCGAGCCGAGCGTGACCCGCCAGGGCGAAAACCGGATCATCGTCGAGCTGCCCGGCGTGCAGGACCCGCGCGAGGCCGCGAAGGTGATCGGCAGGACCGCGCAGCTGACCTTCCACGAGGTGCTCGACCAGGTCGCGGCCAAACCGGCCAAGCCGGCCGCCGGCGAGCTGTACCTGCCACCCGAGGACGGCCAGGGCTTCCTGCGACTGGCCAAGCCCGCCATGACCGGGGAGAAGGTCGGTAGCGCCGAGGGCAGGCTGGACCCGCAGCAGGTCGCCCAAGGCTGGTTCGTCGAGCTGAACTTCAAGGGTGACGGCGGCGATATCTGGGCCAAGATCACCGGCAAGGCCGCCTGCCAGCCGGTCAACACGCCGCCGCGGATGATCGCGATCGTGCTCGACAACGAGGTGATCAGCGCCCCGCAGGTCGACCCGAACGGCGGCAACCAGCTCTGCAGCATCGGCCTGACCGGCGGCACCAGCACGATCAGCGGCACCTTCACCGAGGCCGAGGCCAAGGACCTGGCCGCGCTGATCGAGGGCGGCTCGCTCCCGGTCCCGGTCGAGGTGATCGACCAGCGCACCGTCGGCCCGTCGCTGGGCAAGGACGCCATCCAGGCCAGCGCGACGGCCGCGATCATCGGCCTGGCGCTGACCGCGCTGTTCATCATCCTGGTCTACCGCCTGGTCGGCCTGATGGCGGTCTTCGGCCTGATCGCCTACTCCGGCATGTCGTACGCCGCCCTGACCGCGCTCGGGGCCACCCTCACCCTGCCCGGCCTGGCCGGTTTCGTCCTCGCCATCGGGATGGCGGTCGACGCCAACGTGCTCGTCTTCGAACGAGCCCGCGAGGACTTCATCGAAGGCCGCACCGACGGATTGCGCCGGTCGCTGCGCAGCGGCTTCCAGAACGCGCTGTCCGCGATCGCGGACTCCAACATCACCACCTTGCTCGCGGCCGGCCTGCTGTTCTTCCTGGCCGCAGGCCCGGTCCGCGGCTTCGGCGTCACGCTGAGCATCGGCGTCATCGCGTCGATGCTGTCGGCGCTGGTGGTCACCCGTGTACTCGCGGAGTTCTTCGTCTCCCGCAATTTCGTCCTGAAGCGTCCGGGGCTGAGCGGTATCGCCGGCCACGGCCGGGTCCGGACCTGGCTGGAGGCGCGACGCCCGTCGCTGATGCGGCACAGCCGCCGCTGGCTGCTGATCACCGCGATCGCGATCATCGTCGCCGCCGCGGGGGTCTTCGTCCGCGGACTGAACCTCGGCATCGAGTTCACCGGCGGGCGGTTGCTCGAGGTGAGCACCGCGCAGCGGATCACCCCCGACCAGGCCCGCGCCGCGGTCGCCGAGGCCGGGTACCCGAACGCGGTGGTCCAGGCGTCCGGCGCCGACGACATCACTGTGCGGACGCAGACGATCAGCGACGACGAGACCGAGAAGATCCGCGAGTCGATCTCCCGGATCGGCGGCGGGACCGAGCTGGTCCGCAACGAGAGCATCGGCCCCTCGCTGGGCACCGAACTGCGCAACAAGGGCCTGATCGCGCTCGGCATCGCGTTGCTGGCGCAGTTGCTCTACCTGGCCGCCCGATTCCGATGGACGTACGGCGCGGGCGCCGTACTGGCCCTGCTGCAGAACGTCGCGGTCGTGATCGGGGTGTTCGCCTGGACCGGCAAACCCATCGACGGCATCTTCCTGGCCGCGATCCTCACCATCATCGGTTACACCGTGAACGACTCGGTCGTGGTCTTCGACCGGATCCGGGAGACACGCAGCGCCCGCGCCACCGAGAACCTCGGGCCGGTCATCGACACCGCGATCGTGAACGTGCTGCCGCGAACCATCAACACCGGTATCTCGACGCTGTTCATCCTGAGCGCGCTGCTGTTCCTCGGCGGCGACTCGCTGGCCGACTTCGCCCTCGCGCTGTTGCTGGGCATCCTGGTCGGCACGTACTCGTCCAACCTGACCGCGGCCCCGCTGCTGCTGGAACTGGAGCGCCGCTACCCGGCGCCGCCGCCCCGGCCGAAGCGTCCGCAGGTTGACCGGGACGCGCAGCCGGATCGCGGCGCGGTGGTCTGAGCGGGTTGTCCACACCCTCGCCTGCCGGACCGGGAATCTGTCCGTCCCGCGGGCTAGGGTGTGGCGGTGGGAGTTGACGTACGCGAACTGCTCGAAGCCGCTGTCTCCGGAATCAACGGTCAGACCCGGCCTGGTCAGGTGGAGATGGCCGAGGCCGTCAACACCTCGATGCATGACGGCTCCCACCTCCTGGTCCAAGCGGGCACCGGCACCGGCAAGTCCCTCGGCTACCTCGTCCCGGCGCTCCTGCACGCGATCGAGGACCGGCGCGTCGTCGTGTCCACCGCGACTCTCGCGCTCCAGTCCCAGCTGGTCGACCGCGACGTCCCCGCGCTGCTGGACGCGACGGAGAAGCTGCTGCCGCGCCGGCCGAAGTACGCGATCCAGAAGGGCCGCAACAACTACGCCTGCCTGCACCGGATCCGGGAGGGCGCGCCGGACGACGACGGCATGCTCATCGACGTGCCGCCGCCCGGGCCGATCGGCCAGCAGGTGCTGGAGCTGCGCGACTGGGCCGAGCAGCAGCTGCTCGACGGCGAGGCCGGCGACCGCGACCATGCCCCTTCGCATCAGTACCAGGCCTGGCAGCAGGTCGCGATCGCGGCCCGCGAGTGCCTCGGCGCGCAGAAGTGCCCGTACGGCGAGGAATGCTTCGCCGAGAAGGCCAAGGAGGAGGCCCGGAAGGCCGACATCGTCATCACGAACCACGCGCTGCTGTCGATCGACGCCTTCGAGAACCGCACCGTCCTGCCCGAGCACGACGTCGTCATCGTCGACGAGGCACACGAGCTGCCGGCCAGGGTGACCGGTGCCGCCGGTGACGAGCTGTCGCCGCAGATGGTCGAGCGGGCCGCGAAGCGATCCCGCCGGTTCGTCGACGACGACAAGGCCGACGACCTGATCGACGCCTCGGACGCGCTGCGGGCCGCTCTCGAGGGGACCCGCGAGGGCCGGATCGAGGCCTCGAACGGTCCGGTGCTCGAGGCGGCCGCGCTGGTTCGCGATGCCGCCCGCGCGCTGTACTCCGACCTGAACAAGAAGACCGACGACAAGGACGACGACCCGGACGGCGCCAAGCGGCAGTCGAAAGGCGCGGTCAAGGAGATCTTCGACGTCGCCGAGCGGGTCGCCGCGCTGAGCGACGCCGACGTCGTCTGGATGGTCGACCGCGAACGCTTCGGTCGCGAGCTCCGGATCGCGCCGCTGACCGTCGCGGGCCTGCTGCGCGAGCTCATGCTGAAGGACCGGACCGCCGTACTTACGTCGGCGACGCTGACCCTCGGCGGCGACTTCGACGCGATCGCCCGGCAGGTCGGGCTGCGGCCGTCGGACAAGCTCGCCGCCGACGACGAGATGCCGGAGCTGGACGAGAAGTCCGAGACCGGGCCGCTGCCGTGGCGCGGGCTCGACGTCGGCTCGCCGTTCGAGTACGAGAAGCAGGCCATCCTGTACGTCGCCAGGCACCTGCCGCCGCCGCATCGCGACGGTCTGGGGCAGAAGCAGTTCGACGAGATCATCGACCTGGTCACCGCGGCCGGTGGCCGGACGCTGGGCCTGTTCTCGTCCCGCCGGGCGGCCGAGGCGGCGACGGCCGCGGTGCGGGAGGCGACCGACCTCAAGGTGCTGTGCCAGGGCGACGCACAGCTGGGGGAGTTGGCCCGCGAGTTCGTCGATGACCCGGAGACCTCGCTGTTCGGCACGCTCTCGCTGTGGCAGGGCATCGACGTACCGGGCTCGACCTGCAACCTGGTGATCATCGACCGGGTCCCGTTCCCGCGTCCGGACGAGCCGTTGATGGCCGCTCGGCAGCGGGCCGTCGACGAGGCGGGTGGGAACGGGTTCATGGCGGTCGCCGCCACCCATGCCGCGCTGTTGCTGGCGCAGGGGACCGGCCGGCTGATCCGCCGCAGCTCCGACCGCGGGGTGGTGGCCATCCTCGACCCCCGCATCGTCACCCAGCGGTACGGCGCCTTCCTGCGCGCCTCGTTGCCCCCGATGTGGCCGACCGCCGATCGTGAGAAGGTGCTCGGCGCCCTGAAGAGGTTGCAGGCCTCATGAGTCCGGTGACCAGTCCGCCGGTGCTGCCGATGATGGCGGCGGTGGGGGAGCTGCCGTCCGGGGCCGGCTGGTCGTACGAGATGAAGTGGGACGGCATCCGGGTCATCGCCGAGGTGGACGCCGGCGTCTGCCGGCTGTGGTCGCGGAACAGTCGCGACGTGTCCGGCGGCTACCCCGAGCTGATCGGCGTGGCCTCGGCGCCGGGTCTGCGGCTGCCCGCCGTACTGGACGGCGAGATCGTCACCCTGGACGAGGACGGCGCGCCGTCGTTCGGCCTGCTGCAGCGGCGGATGCATGTGCGGGATCCGCGGCAGCTGCGGCACCTGATCACCGACGTGCCGGTCTCCGTGCGGCTCTTCGACCTGCTCAGGTTCGACGGCAAGTGGTTGCTAGAGGCAACGTACGACGACCGGCGCGGGCTGCTCGACTCGCTGGAGATCGGCGACCCGTTCTGGGAGACGCCACCCGCGTACGACGACGGTGACGCGGCGCTGGAGTTGTCCGCGTCGACCGGCCTCGAAGGAGTGGTGGCGAAACGCCGGAAGTCGCGGTATCTGCCCGGGCGCCGCAGCGCGGACTGGATCAAGGTCAAGCCGGTGAAGCACCGCGACGTGATCCTGTGCGGCTGGCATCCGGGCGAGGGCAACCGGGCCGGCAAGATCGGGTCCTTCTACTGCGGCGCGTACGACGAGCCGGGCGGCGAGCTCGTCCTGATCGACAAGGTCGGCTCCGGCCTCGACTTCGCCACCCTCGACATGCTCAGCAAAGAACTGGCCGGCCTCGAGGTCGATCGGCCACCGTTCGACGCTTCGACCATCCCGACCTCCGATCGCCGGATCGCGCACTGGCTGGACCCGGTCCTGGTCGCCGAAGTCACCTACTCCGGCTGGGCCGCCGACGCCCGCCTCCGCCATCCCGTCTGGCGGGGTCTGCGCCTCGACATCGACCCGGAATCCATCCTCGTCGACCGGCATCTCGGTTGATGAGACAACAACCGTGCTAATGCACGGGAATGTTCTCGTGCGGACGCGGAAAGCCGCGGCAGACCGGAAAGAGAATGTTCAGAATGCGGTCCAGAATGGTGTGGCGCTGCGACGGATGATGTTCAGGTGTCTCATTCTGGGCGCGATTTCAGCCAATGCCAGGATGATCTGTGGTGCTCGTCACGTCGGCTACTGCCTGGCGCGGAATCGCCGCCATCGATTCCGCACTGGTTGAGTCAGTCGTTCGCTTCCCGGGATGGCGCGGGAATCGCGAGCGCCGCCTCGATCTTGTCGGCCAATTTCTCGGGGGTATGGGTCGGCGCGTACCGTGCGATCACCCCGCCATCCCGCCCGATCAGGAACTTGGTGAAGTTCCACTTGATCCGTCCGCCCAGCAGGCCGCCCTGCTCACGCTTCAGCCAGTTGTACAGCGGAAGCGCCTTCGACCCGTTGACATCGATCTTGGCGAACATCGGGAACGTGACGTGATAGATCGTCGAGCAGAAGTTCGCGATCTCGTTCTCGTCACCAGGCTCCTGGTGGCCGAACTGGTCGCAGGGGAAGCCAAGCACCGAGAAGCCCTGCCGGCGATAAGCCTTGTAGAGCTTCTGTAGTCCGGTGTACTGCGGAGTTTGGCTGCACTGCGACGCCGTGTTGACCACCAAGAGCACCTGGTCGCGGAAATCGGCAAGAGACTGTTCATTGCCTTCGATCCGCCGGGCGCTGAAGTCATAGACAGTCGTCATGACTCAATGCTGACATGACACGCCCGACTTCGCTCGCCGTCTGAGATGTCAGACTCGGCGCAGAACTGTTACGACCTTTCCGAGAATGGTCGCGTCCTTGCCGTCGATCGGCTCGAAGGCGGGGTTGTGTGGTAGCAGCAGGATCTCGGTCTTGGTCTTCTTGAACGTCTTCACCGTCGCCTCGCCGTCGATCATGGCAGCGACGATGTCACCGTTCTCCGCGGTCGGCTGCTGGCGGACCACCACCCAGTCGCCGTCGCAGATCGCCGCGTCGATCATCGACTCACCCTTGACCCGGAGCATGAACAGGGTGCCCTCGCCGACCATTGCCTTGGGCAACGGGAAGACCTCTTCGATCTCCTGCTCGGCCAGGATCGGCCCACCGGCGGCGATCCGGCCGACCACCGGGACGTACGCCGCGTCCGCGTGCACGTCACCCGCACCGGTCTCGTCGTACGTCGTCTGCCGCACCGAGCCGAGCGCGGTCCGGCGCGCGGCGGCGTCGACCTCGCCGGGGTAGCGGACCTCGATCGCGCGCGGCCGGTTCGGGTCGCGGCGGAGCAGGCCCTTCTGCTCCAGCACGCGGAGCTGGTGCGACACCGAGGATGAGCTGGTCAGGCCGACCCGCTCACCGATCTCGCGCATCGAGGGCGGGTAGCCGCGGCGATCGACCGAATCGCGGATCACGTCCAGCACGCGGCGCTGGCGGGGGGTCAGCCCGGTCGCGTCGGCTGGGCCGTCGGGCAGCTCGGTCACGGTCTGCTCCGTGGCGGTCTGGTCCGGGGACGGGTCGTCCTTGCTGGAACCGCGCGGCGTCCTGGCCATCGGTGGTTGCTCCTCGGGTCGGGCCGACGGTGCCGCCGGCCGAGCTTGCTCGACTGAGATGACCGTAGACCGAATCCTGAGATTCTTCAAACATCTGTTCGAAGGCGTGTCGGTTCGCACGCCTGTTCGTGTGTCCGGTTATAAGACGCGCGCGAGCCCGGCGGCCGGCGGGGAATTTCCTGGGCGTGTCCTGGTTGGAGGTGGTTGCGCGACGGGCGCCGGTGGGTTAATCATTCGTACAGGCGTTCGATCGAACAGGTGTTCGGGTCGGGTCGCCGGGGCCGCTTCCAGAAACTGTCGGTGGCGGCCGGTAGACAGGGATCGACACCGCAGGACGAGGTCTGAACGAGGTCTGGAGGATCCGATGAGCACAGCGGCTCTCGCGGCAGACGCACTGGCGGCACGCCAGGCTCCCGAGGCGGCGCCCGACGCCCGCCCGCGCCGCCGGCCCAGGATCGCCGGGACGACGACCGAGCGGCTGCCGGTCCGGGCCTGCTCCGGCGACGACCTCGGTCGCCAGGCGGCGCGAGCCGGTCAACGGGTGCGGCGCCCAGCGGTCGCCGAGGCGCCGGCGCTGCGGCTCACCCGGCGCGGGCGGATGCTCTTGACTGCGGTATCGGTGATCGTGTTCGGCTCCGCCGTCGTGGTGCTGGGCCTGCGAGTCACCGGCGTCCTGGAGCCTGGCCCCCACTTCACCCACACGGTCCCGGTCCAGGTGGCTCCCGGCCAGTCGCTGTGGTCGATCGCCCAGGAGACGAACCCGACCCAGGATCCGGCCCTCGTCGTCGAGAAGATCGCCGACCTGAACAAGCTCGGCTCCGCCGCCGACGTCGTCCCCGGCCAGACCCTGCAGATCCCCATCGCCGGCTGATCTCTGCAGCAGTCAGGCCGCCTTGGTGGCGTAGCCCAGGTACGACACGGCGGTGTCCTTCACCTCGCCGACGTCCATGAGATGGCTCAATCGGCCGAAGGTGATCCGGCCGCGCCGGGCCTGGATGAAGTTCCACAGCAGTGCCGCCTTGTTCGACCGCGGTCCGAGACCGGTGATCTCGCCGAGCCGCAGCCCGTGCCGGCGCAGTGTTTCCTCGAGCTCCGTCGGCTTGATGAACATCTCCCACGAGTGCAGCTGCGTGTCGACGAGCCGGGTCAGCCGCCAGTCCTGCACCACCTTGATGGCGAGCAGCTTGCTCGCAGTCGTCCGGTTGATCGTGTCGAACAGGTAGATGCCACCGGGCTTGAGGACCCGGGCCGTCTCCTTGATGACCAGATCCAGGTTCGACACGTGTTCGAGCACGTCGCAGCAATAGGCGATCTCGAAGCTTTCGCTGCCCAGCGGGAGCCTCTCACCGGCGGCGACGGCGTACTCGATCTTCAGCCCGGACGACTCCGCGTGCTGCCGCGCCGTCGTGATCGAGACCGGTGACGGATCGATCCCGATCACCCGGCACCCCAGCCGCGCGAACTCCTCCGCCATGAACCCGCCGCCGCACCCAACGTCCAGGGCTCGCGCTCCGGCGGTCCGTCGGCCGGTTCGAGCGAGTACGGCGAGGAAGTAGGCGAATCGCCCCGGCGTGAAACTGCCGTGCAGCACGTTCAGCGGGCTGGTTTCGTCCCACCAGTTCGCGCCGAGCCGGTTGTAGATCTGGTTGTCGATCCCCATCGCAACCCCTCCCCAGCCCAGTAAAGCAGCGGCTCAGGCGCGATTGCTCCGCCATTCGCCGGCGCGCAGGGCGTAGATGTACTCGTTCGCCCACTCGCCCTTGAAGAACGTGCACTCGATGAGATGCCCCTCGCGACGCATGCCGAGTCGCTCCAGCAGGAGTGCCGATGCGGTGTTGCGGTCGTCGAGGATGGCGCAGATCCGGTGCAGTCCGAGCTCGTCGAAACCGAGCCGGAGAACCTCGCGAGCCGCCTCGGAGGCGAACCCCTTGCCTTGGTAGTCGGTGTGGAGCGCGTACCCGATCTCCCCTTGACGATCGGTCTCGCTGGCCCAGTTGAGCAGTACTTCACCGATCACCGTGCCGGTCTCACGCAGTTCGATCGCGAGCACGAGCCACTGGCCCGGCTCGGTCAGCGCGTCCTGGGTGAGCTTGGCCTCGAGGGCTTTCCGGGTCTGTTCGCGATCACGCACCGGCCAGGGGGTGTAACGCACGACCTCCGGCCGGGAGTGGAAGGCGTACAGGTCGTCCAAGTCGTCCATCCGATGCGGCCGCAGGTCGAGTCGCTCGGTTCGCAGCGGGTAGGTCGGGCGCAATCCAGGCACGGTGCCGTCCTCGAGTAGGCTGTCTAACAGCATTAGACAGTAGCCGCGCCGAACCCCCACCGACAACGAGGTTTCCGTGACCAGCAGCCGCCGTGACCCGTCGTCGCACACCGCAGCCGGGATCTCGGTGAGCGCGATCGCCGACGCCGCGCTGGCGATCATCCGGGCCGACGGTGTCGGCGGCCTGACCATGCGGTCGGTGGCCGAGCGCCTGCGGGTGCGGGCGCCGTCGCTCTACCACCATGTGCGCAACAAGGACGAGTTGCTCGACCTGGTCGCCCACAACGCGTTCGACCAGTTCGCCGCGGATCTCACGGCGTACGAGCGGATCCGCAGTGTCGACGACTGGATCGCGGTCACCACAGCCGGCGCGCTCGAGCTCCGCGACTTCTACGCCGGCCATTCCGGTCTGGCCGGGCTGATCCAGGCCAAGGCGACGCCCGACCGCGACCAGGGTGCCGGATCGCGCGCCGAACTCGTCCGCGCGCAGCTCCGAGCGCTCGTGGACCTCGGTGTACCCGAGCCGCAGGCCCGCGCCGTCTTCGAGACCAGCGCGCACTGGACGCTGGCCGCGGTGGTGGCCGAGCCGACCGAACCAGATCGGTTCAAAGACGGACTCGACCTGTTCATGAACGGCGTCCGGGCCCGCCTGAACGAGCTGCTGGCTACTTGACCGTGCGGAGCCAGAGGTCGGCGTACCGTGCGCCATCGACAGCGGTCGCCACCTGTACGACGGTCGGCGACGGCCCATGGGGATCGCTGGAGAGGTCGGCGGACCAGTCGCGCGTGTCGACGATCGTCCGGCCGCGAGACCAGCTGCCGGACAGCTCCACCCGCAGTGGGAACGACCGCGTCGTGAGCCCGGCCGGATCGATCACCGCGCACACCGCACCACCGTCGCCGATACTCGCGCCATCGGACCGGTAGAGCTCGCTGCGCTTCTCGATCAGCTTCCGCGCCAGCTCGGCCGACGGCGAGCCGCCCAGCGACCGGGCCTGATCCAGCGAGACCACCACGTTGTAGAACACGTCCAGCCCGTACATGGTCACCGGTACGCCGAGCTCGGCGGCGGCGCTGAGTACGATCGCGGCCGCCTCCGGGTCGGTCCAGATATTGAACTCGGCCGAAGCGGTTGCGTTGCCGATCCCGGCCGCCCCGCCCATGAACACGATCTCGCGCAACCCCGCCGCCGCGTCGGGGTAGGTCCGGAGCAGCAGTGCGATGTTCGTCATCGGTGCCAGCGGGATGAGCGTCACCAATTCGCCCGACGCCGCCGCTGCACGCAGTACGTCGCGTAGTAGCTCGACAGCGTGGCCGGCATCCGCCGTACGTGTGCTGCGTGGCCAGTCGAGGTTGCCGAGTCCGTCGACGCCGTGCACGTGTGGGGCGGCGCGGACTGGTTGCAGCAGCGGCACTGCGGCGCCAGCTGCCACTGGCACGTCAGGACGCCCAGCAGCCTCCAGCACGGTCAGCGTGTTCACCACAACGTCGTCCAGCCCCACGTTGCCGCCGACACAGGTCACCGCCTTCAGATCGAGCTCGGGGTGGCGGGCGGCGAGCAGGAGTGCGCAGGCATCGTCCAGCCCGGTGTCGACATCGAGAATCACCGGCTTCATCCCGCCATCCTCACCCATCGGTGGATCCACCCGGCATTGGCGGTCAATTCATCACACGCTCTGGTGCTGTTGATGCAGGTTTTCTACGGTCCGGCCATGATGCTGATGTCACGCCGCCCCCGTGCAGTACTGGCCGCTCTCGTCCGTCGACGGTTTCGACGATGACGACATTGCTCGGTCAGAAGCAGTACGCCGTACTCGCGACGTACGCGAACACCCCGGCGGCCCGCGGGCTGACCGCCGTCCGCCGCCAGCAGATCGTCGCCGAGGCAACCGCTCTCGTCATGCGCTGACGTCGCACTTTGTGCACCGCTCGGCCACGACACGCCGGAGCGCGATGCTCGAGCGGTGCACAAAGTCGAGCGGTGAGCTCGAGGACGGGCTGGCTCAGGCGAACGCGGTGCCGTACGGCTTGGCGGCGTACGTGTTCACGGCGGACCTGCAACTCGCCGACGCCGTGGTCGCGGGCTGGATGCGGGCATGATCGGTGTCAACGAGGTCGCCACCGCGGTGACAACGAGAGGAGCTCCATGACGTTGGATCCGGGGGTGTGGGGTGTGCTGGCGACGCCGCTGACGGCCGACGGCTCGGCCGTCGACACCGAGTCGCTGGCCCGGCAGGTCGGGCACTACCAGGCGATCGGCGCGACCGGGCTGACCGTGCTCGGCGTCTTCGGTGAAGCGGCCCGACTGACCCCGGCGGAGCGCCTCACGGCGGTCGAGACCGTCGTTGCCTCAGGCGACCTGCCGCTCGTGATCGGCGTCAGCGCACTCGGCCTGGACGAGGTCTGTGCGGAGGCCTCGAATGTCCTGCCGGCGGTCGGCTCTCGACTCGCCGGACTGATGGTACAAGTGAACTCCAGCGATCCTGATGCCCTGAGCAATCACCTGAACACCGTTGCCGATCGCATCGAACGACCGCTCGTCGTCCAGGACTACCCGGTGATCAGCGGGATCCCGATCGCCACCGCCGACCTCGTGGCCGCCGTACGCAAGGTCCCGTCCGTCGTCGCGGTGAAGTCCGAGTCCTCGCCGAGCCCGCCCGCGGTCGCTGAGCTCGCGGCCGGGCTCGACGTACCGATCTTCGGCGGTCTCGGCGGCACCTGCCTGCTCGACGAACTGGCCGTCGGCGCCGCCGGGGCGATGACCGGCTTCTCCGTCCCCGAAGGTCTCATCGCGTGTGTCAAAGCCTTCCGGGACGGCGGTTTCGACGCGGCGCGGGAGGTCTGGCGCGACTACCTCCCGCTGGTCAACTTCGAGTTCCAGGCCGGTATCGCGCTCGGTCTGCGCAAACGCAGTCTGGTGTTGCGTGGCCTGATCGCGTACGACGCGGTGCGCTCTCCGGCCGCCGTACCGCCGGAGAGCATGCTGCGGCTGCTGGCCGAGCACCTCCGTCGTACGCCGGGTGCCACATGAGCGGGATCTATCGCGGGCTGGTCAGTTACGGGGACCGGGAGTTCTCCCGCTACCTGCGGCGCACGTTCCTGCATGCGAGCGGCCGGTCGCCCGAGTCACTGGACCGGCCGGTGATCGGGATCGCCACCTCGGCCAGCGATTTCAACCCTTGTCACCGGCAACAACCGGAGCTGGTGAACTCCGTTGCCCACGGCATCATCGCGGCCGGTGGGCTGCCGATGGAGTTCCCGACCATCTCGCTGAGGGAGAGCTTCCTCGAACCGGCCGCGATGGTCTACCGCAACCTGATGGCGATGGACGTCGAGGCACTCGGTATGGCACGACCCGACAGCGCTGCCGCTCCAGCTGTGCACGCCGACCGCTTGCGTTGAGGACCCGGACCTCGACGTCGAGGCGTCCGACGTACTGGTGCTACAGAACGCCGGCCCGCCTGCATGCGGGGCATCTGCCGATCCGGCCAAGCTGGCGCGCGCCGGCGTACGCGACATGTATCTCCGACGCCCGGATGAGCGGTACGGCGTACGGCACGATCGTGCTACCGGACCGACCTGTCGGCGCCTGCCAAGCCGGCCGTGGCCGGCTACCGAAAGTTGTTCCGTGACCACGTTCTGGGAGCGGGTCGGGGCTGCGATCTCGACTTCTGCCTGCCGGGCTCCTGACCCCCTCGACGCGCCGTAGTCTGCTCCTCCCCAGCGCCGTTCCGAGGGCGCCACGCGGGAGTACACGGGGCCGCGCGAGTGTTGGAACAAAGAGACGCGCGCGGGATCCGGGCGTTCTTGCAAACTGTCGCAGCAGCGATCTAGGATCCCTAGATGTAGTGGTTACACGGGTGTAATTTTCCACAGGTAGTGGTCGGTTACGCACAAGTTGTCCCCAGGCAGATCCACAGGCCGGCCTCCGCGGCGGCCTCACGGGAGGAGATTCGTCGTGCACTGTCCGTATTGCCGGCACGCCGATTCCCGGGTCGTGGACAGCCGGGTGGCCGAGGACGGCGGAGCGATCCGCCGGCGCCGGCAGTGCCCGGTCTGCGAGAAGCGGTTCACCACCGTCGAGCAGATGCAGCTCACGGTCGTGAAGCGCTCCGGCGCGACCGAGCCGTTCAGCCGGGAGAAGGTCATCAACGGAGTCGGCAAGGCCTGCAAGGGCCGGCCGGTGGACGTCGACGCACTGGCCCGGCTGGGCCAGCGGGTCGAGGACGCGCTCAAGGCGAGCGGCTCGCCGGAGGTGCCCGCGCACGAGGTCGGACTCGCGATCCTCGGGCCGCTGCGGGAGCTCGACGAGGTCGCCTACCTGCGGTTCGCGAGCGTGTATCGCCAGTTCGAGTCCGCCGACGACTTCGAGACCGAGATCGCGCTGCTGCGGGCGGAGAAGGAGCCGGAAGGCACCGAGCCGCGCCCGCTGAAGCCGACCCAGTAGACGTAAATCGGGGAACCAGCGACACCTGCGACACCTGGCGTTACCAACGGGGCGGTCCCGACAGACCGCGGCAGTGCAGACACAGGGCGAGGAGCAACCATGACAGAGACGGTGACCGGCCACTCGGGGTCGACCAAGAGGTCGGCGGCCGGGTTCCGCGGGCGGAAGAACGCGCCCGCGGGACTCACCATCGAGCGCATCTTCACGACCGAGGGAGTACATCCGTACGACGAGGTGACGTGGGAGCGCCGCGACGTCGTCCAGCAGAACTGGAAGACCGGTGAGACCGTCTTCGAGCAGCGCGGGGTCGAGTTCCCCGACTACTGGAGCGTGAACGCCTCCACCATCGTCACCACCAAGTACTTCCGCGGCGCGGTCGGGCACGACAACCGCGAGTGGAGCCTCAAGCAGTTGCTCGACCGGGTGGTCAAGACCTACCGCAAGGCCGGTGAGGAGCACGGCTACTTCGCCACCCCGGCCGACGCCGAGGTTTTCGAGCACGAGATCACCTGGATGCTGCTGCACCAGTACTTCAGCTTCAACTCGCCGGTCTGGTTCAACGTCGGGACGTCCTCGCCGCAGCAGGTGTCGGCCTGCTTCATCCTCGCCGTCGACGACTCGATGGACTCGATCCTGAACTGGTACAAGGAAGAGGGCCTGATCTTCAAGGGCGGCTCCGGCGCCGGCCTGAATCTGTCCCGGATCCGCTCCTCCAAGGAGCTGCTGCAGTCCAGCGGCGGGACGGCGTCCGGCCCGGTCTCGTTCATGCGCGGCGCCGACGCCTCCGCCGGGACGATCAAGTCCGGCGGCGCCACCCGGCGCGCGGCCAAGATGGTCGTGCTCGACGTCGACCACCCCGACATCGAGGAGTTCGTCGAGACCAAGATGCGCGAGGAGGAGAAGATCCGCGTGCTGCGCGACGCGGGCTTCGACATGGACCTCGGTGGCCGCGACATCACCTCGGTCCAGTACCAGAACGCGAACAACTCGGTCCGGGTCACCGACGAGTTCATGCGCGCGGTCGAGGAGAAGGGCGAGTTCGGGCTGCGGGCGCGGCTGGACAACTCGGTGATCGAGACCGTCGACGCTCGCGAGCTGTTCGACAAGGTCGCCCACGCCGCCTGGGCCTGCGCCGACCCCGGCCTGCAGTACGACGACACCATCAACGACTGGCACACCACCCCGGAGACGGGCCGGATCACCGCGTCCAACCCGTGCTCGGAGTACATGCACCTGGACAACTCGTCCTGCAACCTGGCGTCGCTGAACCTGATGAAGTTCCTCCGCGACGACGACATGTTCGACTCGGAGAAGTTCGTCAAGGCGGTCGAGCTGATCATCACCGCGATGGACATCTCGATCTGCTTCGCCGACTTCCCGACCGAGGCGATCGGCGAGACGACCCGCGCGTACCGGCAGCTCGGCATCGGGTATGCGAACCTCGGCGCCCTGCTGATGGCAACCGGCCACGCCTACGACTCCGACGGTGGTCGCGCACTGGCGGGCGCTATCACCTCGCTGATGACGGGTACGTCGTACCGGCGCTCGGCGGAGCTGGCCGCAGTGGTCGGCCCGTACGACGGCTTCGAGCGGAACAAGGATGCCCACACCCGGGTGATGCGCAAGCACGCGGCGGCCAACGACGCGATCCGGACCATGCACGAGATCGACAAGGACGTCCAGAAGCACGCCACCAAGGCGTGGGAGGGCGTGCTCAAGATCGGGGCGAAGAACGGCTGGCGCAACGCGCAGGCCTCGGTGCTCGCGCCGACCGGCACCATCGGCTTCATGATGGACTGCGACACGACCGGCATCGAGCCGGACTTCTCGCTGGTCAAGTTCAAGAAGCTGGTCGGCGGCGGCTCGATGCAGATCGTCAACCAGACCGTGCCGCGGGCGCTGCGTCAGTACAACTACACCGAGGAGACGATCGAGGCGATCGTCGAGTACATCGCCGAGCACGGTCACGTGGTGGACGCGCCGGGCCTGAAGCCGGAGCACTACGAGATCTTCGACACCGCGATGGGTGAGCGGGCGATCAAGCCGATGGGCCACGTGCGGATGATGGCGGCCGCGCAGCCGTTCCTGTCCGGTGCGATCTCGAAGACGGTGAACCTGCCGGAGACCGCGACGGTCGAGGAGATCGCCGACGTGTACTTCCAGGGCTGGAAGCTCGGCCTGAAGGCGCTGGCCGTGTACCGCGACAACTGCAAGGTGGGCCAGCCGCTGGCCGACGGGAAGTCTGCGAAGAAGGCCGCGGATTCGGCTTCTGCGGCGGTCGCGGCCGAGGCCGCCGTCGCGGAGAAGATCGTCGAGAAGGTGATCGAGTACCGGCCGACCCGCAAGCGCCTGCCGAAGTCGCGGCCGTCGCGGACCACGTCGTTCAGCGTCGGGGGCGCCGAGGGCTACATGACCGCCGGCTCCTACCCGGACGACGGTCTGGGCGAGGTCTTCCTGAAGATGGGCAAGCAGGGTTCGACCCTGGCCGGGGTGATGGACGCCTTCTCGATCGCGATCTCGATCGCGCTGCAGCACGGCGTACCGCTGGAGACCTACGTCCAGAAGTTCACCAACCTGAAGTTCGAGCCGGCCGGCCTGACCGACGACCCGGACGTCCGGATGGCGCAGTCGATCATGGACTACATCTTCCGTCGGCTGGCCCTGGACTACCTGCCCTTCGATGAGCGGGCCGCCCTGGGCATCTACTCCGCGGAGGAGCGGGCCCGGCAGCTCGACACCGGTTCCTACGAGCCGGCCCCGGCCGAGGTGTCCGAGGCCGAGTCGCTGAAGTCCGTCGAGCCGGTCGCGGAGAAGCCGGTTGTGGCCGAGGCGGCCGCTGCCAAGCCGGTCGACACCTCCGAGGTCCGCACCACGGCGGAGATGTTCGAGCTCATCACCGGCACCTCGGTCGACGCGCCGCTGTGCTTCACCTGCGGCACGAAGATGCGCCCCAGCGGCTCCTGCTACGTCTGCGAAGGCTGCGGCAGCACCTCCGGCTGCAGCTGACCGTTAGCTGAAAGCGCCACGGCCCCCGGGAACTTCCCACTTTCCCCGGGGGCCGCAGCGCGTTTACCGTCGAGCTGTGGAGGAGATCGAGGGTCTCCTCGCAGCCGGGGAGAAGGCGCTCGGCGACGGGGACTGGGTGGCGGCGCGAGCCGCGTTCGGCTCGGCGGTGGGCCTGGAGGCGACCGCCCCGGGCCTTGCCGGGCTGGGGAACGCGCAGTGGTGGCTCGGCGACGTACGGGCCGCCTTCTCGAGCTGGGAACGCGCCTACGCACTCTTCCGCCGCTCAGAGTCGGCCGAGGCGGTCTTCATGGCACTCGGCCTGAGCCTGCTGTACGACGCCAACTTCGGCGACCGGGCCGCGGCACAGGGATGGGCCGCGCGGGCCGTCCGAGTAGCTGCCGAGGTTGGAGATCCGGTCGTGTCGGCGTGGGCCTCGCTCGCCCGAGCTGGAACCGCGGACGAGGCGGCACACGTTGCAGCCTGGTCAGAGGCGGCGTACGGCGTCGCTGTCGAGGCGGGGGAGAGCGATCTCGAGCTATGTGCACTCAGCATGTGGGGCTCGGCTCTGATCAACCTGGGCCAGGTCATCGAGGGCACCGCCTTGATGGACGAGGCTCTGGCCGGTGCACTCGGCGGTGAGGGAGTCCGGCCCGACACTGTTGTCCTCACCAGTTGCCTGCTGCTGCGGTCGTGCGTACGTGGCGCCGACTTCCTGCGAGTAGTGCAGTGGACTCGCTCACTCGACGGCTTCATCGAGCGCTACGGCTGCCCGTACCTCCACTCGACGTGCCGCGCGTCGTACGGCGCCGTACTGGTCGCGACTGGCGACTGGCCGCGAGCGGAGGGCGAACTGGTCGCAGCAGTGGAGTTGGCGCGTGATGCGCTACCAGCGGTACAGGCTGAGGCGGCAGCCTTCCTTGCGGACCTCCGACTCAATCAGGGCCGAGTTGGCGAGGCACGTCGTCTCCTGACCGGTTTTGAGGACCGGACCGTCGTACGACCTGTCCTAGCGGCTGCCTACCTGGCCGCTGGAGAGGTGGCGATGGCTGTCTCGCTCGTACGACGTCAGCTCGACGACTCGACCCCACTGGAGGAGGCCCGACTGCGTGAGGTGCTTGGCTCTGCCTATCTGGCGGCGGGAGACGTAGCCGGAGCGGCTGCCGAGGCAGAGCGGCTGTCTGCCCTCGGTACGGCGACCGACAGCGGGCTGATCGCAGCACGCGCTGCCCGTTTGTGTGGATGCGCCCTGCTGGCACAGGGGAAGTGCCACGAGGCAGTTGCCCGGCTGACGGCCGCTCAGACCTGGTTCGGCCTGTTGGAGATGCCACTCGAGGTCGCGCGTACTCGAATGATGCAGGCTCACGCCATGGCGTCGTACGACCCTGCTCCTGCCGTTGCCGAGGCTCGGATCGCACTGGCGGTGTTCGAGGACCTCGGCGCTTCTGCTGATGCTGATGCGGCTGCTGCCTGGTTGCGAGCCTGTGGGGCGACTGCCGCCCGCGTCGGTCCGCGTGGGCTCGGGCTGCTGACCAAGCGCGAGCGCGACGTCCTCGCCGTACTGGCTGAGGGCCTGCCCAACCCGGAGATCGCGGCCCGGCTCTACATCAGCCGCCGTACCGTCGAGCACCACGTAGCCAGCATCCTGTCCAAGCTCGGCCTCCGGAATCGCACCGAGGCGGCCGCCTACCTCACCCGGGCGCACGAATAGGCGAGTTCACCGATGCTCCGCCCGATCTCCCGATGCGACGCTGCGGACAACATCGAGAGTTGGGAGATCACCATGAGCGAGACAACGCTGGACACCACTCGGATCGAGGCCTTCGGGCAGGAGATGAGCGACGTACTGAATCACGGCACTCTCGCGTTGCTGATGAGCATTGGCCACCAGGTCGGCCTCTACGACACGCTTGCAGAGCTGCCACCGGCCACCAGCCACGAGATCGCCGGCGCCACCGGTCTGCAGGAGCGGTACGTGCGTGAGTGGCTCGGCGCGATGGCCGCCGCCCGGATTGTGGAGTACGACGCTCGCGACCGCACCTACTGGCTGCCGCGCGAACACGCCACTTTCCTGACCCGCGCGGCCGGACCGTCCAACCTCGCGGGAGCGACCCAGTTCATCTCGCTGCTGGCCGGTGTCGAGGCGTCGGTGGTGGAGTGCTTCCGGCAGGGCGGCGGCGTTCCTTACTCGGAGTACACCGAGTTCCATCGTCTGATGGCCGAGGACAGCGGCGCAGTCTTCGACGCGGCCTTGATCGACGCGATCCTGCCGCTCGTGCCTGGACTGTCCGCCCGCCTCGAGGACGGCATCGATGTCGCCGACATCGGCTGCGGCAGCGGGCATGCGATCAACCTGATCGCCGCCAGCTACCCGCGCAGCCGGTGCGTCGGCTACGACTTCTCCGCCGAGGGCATCGCCGCGGGCCAGGCCGAGGCCGCTTCGCTGGGACTGACGAACGCGGAGTTCGTCGTACGGGACGCCGCCGAGCTGGGGGAGAACGAGCGGTTCGACCTGGTCACGGCCTTCGACGCGATCCACGACCAGGCGCGGCCCGCGCGGGTGCTGGCCGGCATCGCGGCGTCGCTGCGGCCCGGTGGCGTCTTCCTGATGGTCGACATCCACGCGTCGAGCAACCTCGAGGACAACCTCGACAACCCGTTCGCCACCTTCCTGTACGGCGTCTCGACCATGCACTGCATGACCGTCTCGCTGTCCCTCGGCGGCGACGGGCTCGGCACGGTCTGGGGCGAACACAAGGCCCGCCAGATGCTGGCCGACGCCGGCTTCACCTCGGTGGAGGTCACCCACGTGGAGGCCGACGCCTTCAACGCCTACTACATCTGCCGCAAGGCCTCTTAGAGCGCGTCTGAGAAGGATCGGCTGGTCTGCGTCACCTCACCCGCCGTGTGATCAACCTGGGCGGGTGGCACGACGCAGCCGGTACCGCTCGGACACAGCGACGAGCAGGGGGCTCTGATCGAGCCGCTGCTGCCGGAGGTGAAGACCGGAGACCAGCCGGAGAAGCATGGCTGATCGGCTCCCAGACGGTGAAGGGTGTCGAGACTGTCGGGCGCGAGTCCCGCGGTCAGAATGTGGCGATCGGGTTGACCGGGCTGCCGGACGTACCGGCGAAGCGGACCGGCGCGACGACGAGCTGGAAGTCCCATTGGCCGAGTTCGGCAGCTGTGGTGGAGCATTCTTCGAGGTCGCAGTTGTCGAGCAGCCACAGGCCCATCGCGACCAGGCCCACGGTGTGCACCGGCATTGCCAGGTCGTCGTACCCGGACGGCTGGACGTCTTGAGGGGTGTCGGCGGCGATCAGTGCGACCTGGCGGTCGTGCAGCCATGGCAGGCAGGACGCGTGCCAGCCGGCCTGCGTGACATCACCCGACGGGCCGGCTTCGTGCCGGGCGCGGCCGTAGCCGGTTCGCAACAGGACTGCGTCGCCGGGTTGGACCCGCACGCCTTGGCGGCGCTCGGCTGCTTCGAGGTCGTCGGGGAACACGCCTTCGCCCGGTTCCAGCCATGGCACGTCGCGGACCTTGGGGATGTCCAGCAAGACGCCACGGGTGACGATCCCGTTGGCTGCCGCTGTGACGGCTCCCCAGGCCGATCCCGTGGTGGCGTCGACCAAGGAGTGTGGCCGGCCGTTGTACATCTGGCCGTCCCAGAAAATGTGGCACGGCGAATCGAGGTGCGTGATCGTGTTGCCGTGGAACAAGATGCCGAGCCGCTCGTTCGAGTAACCCCAGTGCCGGTCGTTGCGGAATCCCGGCAGCGGCATGTCCTTCGCGACCGGCATGTCCGCGAAGCACGGGCACGTCGTCGTCGACCGCTCCATCTCTTCCGGTACGGCCACCTCCCAGCCGCACGACACGCTCCGGCCGTGGCGCACGGCCCGCGCCGCCGCCAGCCGGACGTCGTCGGTGATGTGGTTCAGAGTGCCGAGCTCGTCGTCGTCGCCCCACCGTCCCCAGTTCGACAGCGTGTTGAAGTACCCGAGCACGTCGTCCTGTGTGGGCATCGGTCGCCCTGCCGTCATCCCAGCATCGACTCCTCCGGTCACGCGGTTCGAGGCACCGCAGGCACCGTATCCCGCCCTCGCCTTGGACATGCCAAGACCCGCTGAACAGTGGGCGTGGCGGATGTTCCTCGCGACGGGCAACTGGCATGACACTAGATCGGTGATGGTGTTGATCGCGGCCCAGCGGATCATGGCCTCGGAGATGGCGGGATCGCGTTCGTAGTCACGGGCCAGGCGGCGGTGCGCGGTCAGCCAGGCGAACGTCCGCTCGACCACCCACCGGCGCGGGATCACGGCGAATCCTCGCTGGCCGGCGGGCTTGCGCACGATATGCAGAGTGGTGGCCGGGATCGTGCGCGCCCAGTCCAGAGTCGGCCGGCGAACCCGCCGTCGGCGAAGGCGAACCGGACTCGAGTGCGCAGGTAGGTGTCGAACAGGACCGGCCTGGCACCATCGCGGTCCTGCATGCCGGCGGAGAGGACAACGACAGTGAGCAGCAGCCCGAGGGTGTCGGTCACGATGAACCGCTTGCGGGCATTGATCTTCCTGCCGGCGTCGTAACCGCGGGACTCGCGCCCGACAGTGTCGGCACCTTCACCGTCTGGGAGTCGATCAGCCCTGCGCTGGGCTGCGGATTACGGCGTTCGGCGATCCGCAGCTGTTCACGCACCAGCGGGAGGATCTGCTCGGTGACCTTGTACTGTTCCCAGGCGGTTTGAGATACCGGTACACGGTTTGCAAGGGCGGGAAGTCGGCCGGCAGTTGCTGCCACGTGCATCCGGTGCGCATCACATAGAGGATCGCGTCCACCAACGCCCGGCGGGGATGTTTCTCCGGCCGGCCTCCGGTCCTCACCTCCGGCGGCAGCGGCTCGATCAGAAGCCCACTGCTCGTCGCTGGTGTCCGAGGGGTACCGGCTGCGTCGTACCACCCACCCGGAGGTTGATCACACGGCGGGTGAGGTCACGCAGATACGCCGATCCCTCTCAAGCACGCTCTTAGCGACCTCAGCAGTCGACGTCTGGTGACCTGAGCAGGCATCTAGTGCCCCCGTGCGGCGCGTGCCACCGACCGCCGGTGCGGCCTAGTGACCTGTGCGGTCGGAGTCGGCCGCGGGTCGGGAGGTGCCGTCGAGGGCGGTCAACGCGGTCAGTTGTGCGTCGGTCAGATCGAAGTCGAAGACAGCCAGATTCTGCTCCAGCCTCGCCCGGTTGGCGGACTTGGGAATCGGTACGACGCCCTGCTGCGTCTCCCACCGCAGCACGACCTGAGCCGGCGTCTTACCGTGCTCCTCGGCAATCTGCCGAACCGTCGGATCGTCCAGTAGGTCAGTGCCCCTACCCAGCGGACTCCAGGCCTCCGTGACGATTCCATGCTCCTCGTGGAACTCCCGCTCTGCCGGCTTGGCCCAGACCGGACTCAGTTGCACCTGGTTCACCTCAGGCGCCACCCCGGTCTCGTCGATCAGCCGCTGCAGATGGGCCGGCTTGAAGTTCGACGTACCGATCGCCCGGACCAAGCCGGCCTCACGCAACGCGATCAGCCCTTGCCACGCGTCGACGTACCTGTCCTGATCCGGATTCGGCCAGTGGATGAGCAACAGGTCCAGGTACTCCACCCCCAGCCTCTCGGCACTCGCCTCGAAGGCCGTCCGCACCCCGTCCACGCTGTGCCACCGCTTGTTGAACTTCGACGTCACAAACACCTCGTCCCGCGGCGCCCCCTTGAGCGCTCGCCCGACGCCGGTCTCGTTCCGGTAGTTCTCCGCGGTGTCGACCAGCCGGTACCCAAGATCGAGCGCCTGGGAGACCGCCCGTTCGGCGTCCGCGTCGTCCATCGGCGACGTACCGAGGCCCACCCGAGGCATCGCTGCCCCGCCACTCAGCGTGACGACCGGAACTGAACTCATCGAGGTCCTCCTCCGCGGCGGCTACGGCCACCGTACGTCGGCCCGTCTCAGCCCTCTGCGAAAGGCGAGCGAAGTGTCGGGGCCGTGGTTCATCATGGTGCGGCGGGATGGGATCGTGCAGGAGGGGTGGGCGAATGAAGAACCGGCTGATCACTCTGGTGGACCTGGGTCTGGACAACTCGTTCGACGCGTCGATGACCTTCGTCCAAGGCATCACCGGCAACATCAACGCCGGCTGGGACCAGCCAGTCATCGACGTGAACTTCGTCCGTACCCGCGACCACGAGACCGCCTTCTCCGCTCTCACCACCCCTTCGACCGTCCTCCATGTGATGGCACACGGTGACCACAGCGAGGAACCGTCATTCCTGTCCACCGACGGCCAGACCCAGGTCTCACTGAGATCGCTCGCCGACTGGTTTCTGGACCGCCAATGGGGCATCGCCAGCGGGGTAGTCATCGCCGACGGCTGCAAAACCGGCATCGGCAAGTGGCAGCGAGCCATCCGCGACTGCCTTCAGGACGACATCACCTACATCGGCACCAGCACCGTCATCGGCTGGTACGAGGCGACCGTCTTCTGCTCCGCCTTCTACGGCGCCCTGGTCCGCAACCGCGGCCTCGGCCGCACCCCCGCCGAACAAGGCTGGGACGCCGCCAACCGAGCCATCCGCGCCTACGAAACCCTCACCGACGCCCGCTGCCCCTACAAACCAGTCCTCCTAACCCCCTCCCGCCGAGCCCTCCGCTCCCTCACCGGCTGACCGCCCCGCGTTCTGGTAACTGTCCCCACGACGGGCACCCGCCGCGTGGGTCGCAGGCGCTGGCACTGACATACGGGGGTCCCGGGCGCGTGGCTCGTGGGCGCTGGCAATGACATACGAGGGGTCCCAGGCGCGCGGCCCGTAGGCGCTGGCATTGGACGTACGACGGGTACCCGCCCTGTCGCCGTAAGCGCTGGCAATCTCCGGCCATACGTCCGTGCGTACGGCTCGGGCTCGGCGCCAAGGCGTCGAGCGGGACCCCGGCTTCCTCCCTGCACCACAGGGTCAGCCCTAGCCCAGAGCAACCCGGACCCTCCGCACGGACCGAGCACCGGCCAGGGACTCGAATCCCGGTCGCCGACACGCTGGGGGCGGCTACTTTGGGTTAGGGGTGGGAGACTCTTGGTGGGCTCGTCGCGTGGCGAGGTCCGTGCTCTGGGTTGCCGGTGACCCGGGTGGCGAGAGGACCGGGAAGCCGTCCGGTACGCATTGGCCGACCTCCTGACGTCCGCCCGACGTGGTGAAGGAACGCCACCATGAAGCTCCATCGGAACTCCCTCCTGACAGCTGCCGCCATCGTCCTGGTCCTTTATCTCGTGTGCCTCGCCGTCGGTCTGCCGACCTGGCCCGCGATCGTGCTCACGGTGGTCCTGCTCGTTCTGCTGACAGTGGTCTGGAAGCAGCCTGATCCGCCACGGCCGGTCGCGACCCCGATGCCTCCTCCGCCGTCCGTCGTACTGCCGGATCGGGACCCCGTCTTTACCGGACCACCGTCGCGCACGGTGGCCGACGTACGGCTGCCGTCCGCGTCGCCTGATTTCCAGTTCAGCTTCTCGGCCGTCGTGCAGTGGTCCACCGTGTTGTCCGGATCGCGTCACGCCGACCTTGGTGCGGTCGCCGTCCATGCGCTGCTCGAGCGTGCCCGGGCACTGACCGCGACCCAGCAGGTGACCGAGGAGTCGCTGAATCAGCACCGGCTCGCCGCCATCCTCGGGGAGCCCGCGCTCGACGAGAAGGGACAGGTGCGCTGTTGGGCGACCGAGGTACGCCTTCGCCTGCCGGACGCGGACCAGAAGCACCTTCAGCACCTCGCCGCCCTGCATCGCCGCGAGCAGACCACGCTGCTCGAACGCCGAATAGAGCAGGACAAACGCGCGTACCTGAAGGAAGACGTCTTCGCCACGCCCGGTTCGGCTGCAGTCTGGTGGTTGGTCAACAACCCCGGCGAGGTCGAGAACGCCGTCGGCCTCCTCGCCACCCTCGCCGAGCTATCCGCCGCGGCCAACGATCTCCCGGTACGACGCTCATCCGCGGAGGTCATGGATCGCCCGCACCCGACCCGTGCCGAGCTCGACTTCAACTCAGCCGTCGGCCACCTCCTGGAATCCGGCGAACCCGCACCAGAGAGCACCACCCCGTCCAGGCCCAGCCCGCGGCACGCCGGCCCACACCAGGCCGACAATCCCGCCCCGCCACCACCCGAAGCCACCGGTACTCATTCGGCCGACGGGACCGGCTCGCGATCGACCGGCGCCGCCAATCAGCAGCCATCGAACGACGTGACCAGCCCGCGAACCTCCGTCGGCGCGAACCCGCGGCCCCCGAGCGACGGGACGAGCTCGCGACCCACCGACGGGACAACTGCGCGATCGACCGTTGGTGCGAACCAGCAGCCACCGAGCGACGTGACCAGCCCTCGATCGACCAACGCGACCAGCTCGCGATCGACCGACACGACTGCCCCGCAAATGTCCCACGGCACGACGCACCAGCCCTCGGCCGACGCGGCCAATCGTCGGTCCTCGAACGACGGCGTCCCCCGCCAGCCAACGAACGACGGCGTCCCCCGCCAGCCAACGAACGACGGCGTCAGCCGCCAGCCTTTGAAAGACGACGTTGGCCAGCAGGCACCGAACAACGGGAACGGCACCCGCCCGAGCAACCAGCGGTCCGACAACGGGACCAGCTCGCCGCCGGCCGAAGAGACCGCAGCCGCCCGCAACGGCGCCCCGCACCCATCGAAGGAGCAGCCCGAAGGCAAGTACCGGGAACAGTTCTATTCGGAGTGAGTCGGTGAGGCGGGCTGGCTGCAGGGTGGGCCCGCCCCACCGAGTTCGGGTGCGCATGTCATCCATCCAGCCAGTGGATGGTGGTCGCGCCGTTGTGGCCGTGGATCGTGAGGAGCGCATCGATGCCGTCTGGCCAGACCGTGGTAGTCGGGTAGCGCCCGCCCCAATGCAAGGCGACCGTCCCGTCGGTCCACTCGACGCCCTCGGCGACGACGCCCGTACCGCTCACACCGGAGACGTCGACATGTCGGACCAGCTGGAAGCAGCGTGGCCCGGTCGTGTTCGCGACTTTCAGATGACGCCGTCGCGGGATCGTCCGCGGCAGCGTGGTGGTTCGACCGCTGATCTCGTCCATGCCCAAAGTCAACGCCCGGTCCGGCGGCCTCACCAGGAACTGAACAGGTATCCACAGGGCAAAAATTCGGCACTCTGCCGATGACCCGATCGCCGTAATCTGATTGCAAGGAGTGATCGACGCGCAGGGGAGAGATACCGATGACGATCATCGAGAAATGGACCGGCCGGCACGCGCATGCCTTGCGCACCGCGCTCCGGTTGACCAACGAAGCCTTCGCCGAGCACCTCGGCATCGCGCCACGGACGGTGACCAAGTGGCGAGAGCGGCCGGACATAGTGCCGAGCCAACACCTTCAGCAAGCACTCGACACCTCACTCACACAGGCGCCTCCTGATGCCCAGATCAGGTTCGCCGCGAACCTCGGCCTGGACGAGCGCCAGCTCCCGGTCGAGCACACCGTGCTCAGCCAGCTCAACGAAGCACTCAGCGACCTGGCCCGCGCGGTGGCGCGCCTGGAGTCCGCAGAGCCCGAGCGATCACCGGTTCACTAAGTCGGCGTACGACGTACCGAAAGGAGCGCAAGTGAGGCGACGCCCGGTGAATTCGTCGAGTGTGCGATCGGTCGGTTGGGCGGACGGCACGTTAGAGCTCGAGTACGTCAACGGCTCGACGTACCAGTACTACGACGTCCCACAAACCACCTACGCTGCTTTGCTCGCCGCGCCCAGCATCGGCGCCTACGTCAACGCTCACGTCAAGCCGTACTACGACTACCGCGAGGTCTGACCAGCACCGTTTCTGCAGGCGTGCCGGCGGGCACCAGAGGGTCGATTCACACACGGGGGTGCGCCCAGCCCAGGAGGTGACATGCGCACTCGTAGAGTGTCTACGACTGGTTCTCGCACGGTGGCGATCATCCTTGTCGTCTGGCTGTTGATCGGCTTGGCGGCGGCCGCCCAGCGGAACTACTTCGCGGGGTCCGACGCCACATGCGCCAAAGTAAGCACGACGCTGGTCACCGTCGTGGTTGGCCCGCTGAACTACCTCGGCGCGAATCCGAAGATCGACTGCACAGCACCACAACCGTCGAGGTAGCCCGATGCACGAGCCTGCCGCGGAACCCCCGCGGCAGGCTCGCGCTGGCGGCGTCGTAGGCCCACGCACACCGTTCCAGCAACTTGGACAGAAGCCGGCGCTCGACGGCCGGAGGGTGGTCTGCATCCGGGGCGATGCCGCGTTGGACTGCGGTCAGGAACCGGTCGGGAGTCGGGAATAGCTGCGGATGGCCGCCCGTTACACCTGATGCCGTCCGGTTCATGACCCCCGGGCCTCAACCCAAGCCGCTACGAGCGGCCACTCGCCGAGAGGCGTCTGCTGGACGGTGCGGTACGTGGCAGGTGGGAGCCGGCTCGCTCGGCTCCCACCTCTTGCCGCGGCGTGCACCCCGCCGCTGACGAACCTCCGAGGGTGACCTCGGGTACGCCGATGCGCAGGGGCCGCAGCCGCACGAGTCTGTGCGCAGAAATCCCGTGGAGCTTCGCTTGAGTGGTGCGGCATCATGGGAAGCGTCGCTTGCGGAGACGCGAGTGAGTGATGTGACCAGAGGGACGACCACTGCCTCGTGGAGGCGCCGGCTGGCCGGCGTCGAGGGCGCTTCGCAAGGGTTCGGACAAGGTCCGGCACCCCGATTTGCATCTTCACCGCGAATGTCAGTAATGTTCTTCTTGTTGGAGCGAGACGCAGGACGCGAAAGCGGCCGGTCCTCCGACAAACTCCCTGAAGGTCTCGGAAGCCGAAACACGCCTCGGCGGGTTTCGGTCACTGGGTCACGCAGGGAGACTGGGACGAAAGAGGCCGATTTGACCGGCCCCGGACGAAACAGTAAAGTTGGGCGAGTTGCCCCGGAGCTTCAAACGAAAGTCTGAAGCGCGGTGTGCGTCCGATTCTTGAGAACTCAACAGCGTGCCGAAAGTCAATGCCGAAAGATGCATTAACCCCGTCCGCGGGCAGTGAATGATTTGTCGCATCCTTGCTTGATGGTTTGGGTGTGGTGGTTGTTTGTTGTCTGTGGCGGATTCCTTTGAAGTATTTTTTGATTCAAGTCA
>NZ_JBEZZH010000013.1:0-196470 GCF_040639075.1 Kribbella sp. NPDC023972
GCCGTAATACACCTCGAGCTCCGCGGGCCTGGTGTCCTGGAGGGTGAGAGCCGGCTCCACCCCACCCACCTCAGCCCTGCCCCGCTCCACCCCACCCACCTCAGCCCTGCCCCGCTCCACCCCACCCACCTCAGCCCTGCCCCGCTCCACCCGGCGCTGCTCACCCCCAGTCCTCTCAGCGCCAGGACGTTCGGCGCCTGACTTTCCGCTGTCGGACCTTTTGACATCAGATCCTTCGACGCCAAACCTTTGGTCCCCCGAACCATCGTCTCCTTCGGCGTCTGAAGTTTCGACGTCGAAATGCATGCCGAAGACCAGCAGGCGGCGGCGTGGGTCGTGGGTGGCGCTGGGCGCATCGCCCGGAGCGAAGACTGCGCACACACCCGGGTGCAGCTCTCGGTCGTTGCCGTTGAGCTCCAGTCGTCCCCGCCCGTCGAGTACGCACCAAAGCAGGTAGTCCGGCAGCGGGCGCGACCTCCACGACCAGCTCGGTTCACACCGCCAGAACGTGGGGGCAGACAGCAGTCGCAGCGTCAGCGGTTCGCCGGCGGCGAGTCCATGCGTCAATAGTTCAACTCCTTGCGCCGATCTTCCGTGGCCCGATGGCAGCGACCGCTCGGAGAATGCGGTATCAGGAAACAGAGTAGAGCTATCCGGGAGTTGTGACCGGACTACCGCGGGAGTGGTGGATGAGCGTTTCGTACAAGGTCCAAGAGCAGTCGGCCGCGACGTACAAGGATGAGTTCGACAGCAACGGCTACACGCTGGTCCGCGGACTGTTCGGCACGGACGAGGCCGAGCGACTGCGGGACCACTACATGGAACTCCGGAAGCGTGGATCCAATCCCCACGACTTCGCCGGCCACACGAGCAACAGCCGGGATCCGTTGCGCAGGTACCCGCGGATGGCGCAGATGCACCGCTGGGACGACGTCTCGCTGCGCTGGTTGATCGACGCGCGCCTCGATGAGGTGATGACTGTGCTACTGGGCAGGTCGCCGTACGCGGTCCAGACGATGATCTACTTCAAGCCGCCGGGCTCCCGCGGGCAGGCGCTGCACCAGGACAACTTCTATCTGAAGGCCGAGCCCGGGACTTGCATCGCCGCCTGGATGGCACTCGACCGGGTGGACCGGGCGAACGGCTGCCTCGAGGTCGTCCCGGGGAGCCACCGCTGGCCGATCCTTTGCACCGAGAAGGCCGACACCAAGGTCAGCTTCACCGACATCACGGTCCCACTGCCGGAACCCGACGCCGCCGTACCGGTCGAGATGGAGCCTGGCGACGTGCTGTTCTTCCACGGCGCCCTAGTCCACGGCAGCGCGCCGAACGTCACCACCGACCGCTTCCGTCGCGCACTCATCGGCCACTACATCGAGGGCGAGGCCGAGCGCGTCGCCCAGTACTATCACCCCGCCCTCCGGATGGACGGCAGCCCGCTCGAACTGGAGGTCGCCGAAGGCGGCGGCGCCTGCGGCGAATGGGCCGACGGCCCCGACGGCCCAGTAGTACGAATGACCGGCACCGAGACTGTCACCCGCAAACACGAGTAACACCTCGCGACAACCTGCAGCACGAGCGCCCTGCAGACACCGGCGCGACCTCGTGCGCCCGGCCGCAGCTAATAGGTCGGCGGTGGTCCGCATACAGAAGCTATAGCTGGTGCCCGGCTTGCTGGGCGTACAGCGCGCTGTGGTGGGTGCGACATACAGCGCGCGGTGATGGGGGCGGCGTACGGTGCACCGCCGTCGTACGGTGCACCCGGGATTACGTACAGCGCGTACGGCTGGCGACGGGGACCGTGATCGGCATACGGCGGCAGTCGGAGGGGTGGTCGCGAAGTCCGCGTGGGCGGGGTGAGCGGGCATCCTCTGAGGCGACAGCATGGTCGGCGGCGTACACCCTCCGCGGCGGGCGGCGAGCGGCGACCTGGTGGGCGGGTGCGTCCGTCTGGTGCGCGGAGTGCGTGGGTGGGGTGGGGGTTGGGTGAGACCCGTGGGGGTGGGTTGTGGGGGGTGTGGGAGGATAGGGGGGCTGACAGCGTCGTCGGCGTAGGGAAGGCCAGACGACGAAGGGAAACCGCTGGTGACCAGCGACATTCAGATTCCTGCAGAGCTCAAGCCCGCCGACGGTCGCTTCGGGGCCGGTCCGTCGAAGGTGCGTCCGGAAGCTGTCGCCGCTCTCGCCACCGAGGGCGCCAAGCTGCTCGGTACGTCGCACCGCCAGGCGCCGGTCAAGAACCTCGTGGCACGGGTGCAGCAGGGCGTGGCTGACCTGTTCCAGCTGCCTGATGGATACCAGGTGGTGCTTGGCAACGGCGGTTCGACCGCGTTCTGGGACATCGCGACGTTTGGTCTGATCCGGGAGAAGAGCCAGCACCTGAGCTTCGGCGAGTTCTCCTCGAAGTTCGCCAAAGCCGCGCAACTGGCGCCGCATCTCGGCGAGCCGAGCATCGTCAAGTCCGACCCGGGCACGCGGCCGGTCGCGGTGGCCGAGGCCGGCGTGGATCTGTACGCCTGGCCGCACAACGAGACCTCGACCGGCGTGATGGCTCCGGTGAAGCGGGTCGAGGGTGCCGACGAGGGCGCACTGGTCGCGATCGACGCCACCTCGGGTGCGGGCGGCCTGCCGGTCGACATCAACGAGGTCGACGTGTACTACTTCGCGCCACAGAAGTGCTTCGCCTCCGACGGCGGCCTGTGGATCGCGGTGATGAGCCCGGCCGCGCTGGCTCGAGTCGAGGAGATCACCGCGAGCGGCCGGTGGATTCCGGCGTTCCTGGACCTGGCCACCGCGATCGACAACTCGAGCAAGCACCAGACGTACAACACGCCGTCGCTGGCGACGTTGTTCCTGATGGCGGAGCAGACCGACTGGATCAACAACCAGGGCGGCCTGGAGTGGAGCGTCGCGCGGACGACCGACTCGAGCACCCGGCTGTACACGTGGGCCGAGAAGTCCGAGTACGCCACGCCGTACGTCGAAGACCCGGACGCCCGCTCGCTCGTCATCGGAACCATCGACCTGGACGACTCGATCGACGCCGCGGCGGTCGCGAAGACGCTGCGGGCCAACGGGATCGTCGACACCGAGCCGTACCGCAAGCTGGGACGCAACCAGCTTCGCGTTGCCATGTTCCCCGCGGTCGACCCCGACGACGTCGAGAAGCTCACCCAAGCCATCGACTACGTCGTCGAGCGCCAGAAGTAGGTCTCTAACAATCCGTTAGTCCGAAGCAGCCGCTGGTCCCACCCGGGACCGGCGGCTGTTCGCGTTGGCCAACCGATTAGGTCCACTGGAGCAACTGCTGGGCGTGGTTAAGGCGGGGACGCCGTGGGCGAGTGACTGGGGGTTGGCCGTGCCGCGATCGACGTACGCGCCGGGTGGTAAGCGGGGACGGCGAGGCGCCGGGAAGGCGTGGCACAGGTCGCGGGGCGCGGGGTCAGCGGATCGGGTTGGGGCGATGCGCGGCAGGGGTGAGCCGAGCGACTGGGCTGGCCGCGGGGCGATCGGCGTACGCACTTGGGGTACGTCGGGACGGCGGAGTGTCGGCTGGGGAGCGGGGGGCGGGACGGGGAGGTGCTGGAGGTTGGTGGTTCTGGAGGTTGGGGTGTGGCGGCGGGGGACGGGGCTAGGTGCGGCGGTGGGGGGTCGGTGGGGATTGGCCGGTTAGGCGGGCGTTTTCGGCCATGCGGTCCAGGCGTTCGCGGCGGCCTGGGGGGAAGGTGATGATGGTGATGATCAGGGCGAAGGCGGCGGCGCCGATGAGGATCCAGCGGAGGTTGTGACTCTTCGCCGGTTCGTCGCTCGACTCGCTGGCTGTGCCGGGCTTGGGGGTTGCGGCGGCGGGTGGGGTCGCTCCGGCTTGCTTGGACGGGACCGGGACCTGGTAGACGACAGAGTCCGCACCCTCGATGCCGGCCAGGACCGTGTCACTCGTCTGGCCGACAGCGACCGACTCACCCTGAGCCGCGGAGACGGTGGCGCTCGCGAGCAGGGTCGGCGTTTCGCCCCAGGCGATGGTTGAGACGCCGGTGTTCGTCCGCAGTACCACTCGCTGTCCATCCGGGAGGAACGTGCCGTCGGTGAAGACGCCGGCCGGGGCGGGTGCGAGTTTGGTCAGCTTGTTCGTGCCCTGGCGGGAGGGGGACGGCGGTGCCGCATAGATCGCGCCGCCCTTCGTGGACTTCGTGACGATGAAGAGCTGGTTCGTACCGGGCTCTACCAGCAGAGTCTCGGCGTCGTGGGCGCCGTCCGGGTAGGTGAAGTCGTACCGGTGGTACGGCACATTGCCGGCGTCGCCCAGCTTGTCGGGCTCCGGGATCGTGTAGATCTCGATCATGTCCCGGGTGGCCTTGTTGTCGCCGATGTCGGCGATGTAGATCGTTCCATCGCGATCCACCCCCACCGCCTCGACGTCGCGGACCTCCGCCTTGAAGGTGAGCACCATCTGGACCTTGCCGGTGGTGTCGACGCCGAACACGCGAGCTCTGTCGCCGGAGTCGTTCACGGTCCAGTAGATGCCCTCGTACTTCTGGCTCTTCGCCAGGCCCGACGACTCGGCGATCCGCTCGTCGCGGATCGTGAACAGCTTCTTCACCCCTGGGGTCGGATCCGCGGCCGGCAGCAGCACTCCGGACTGCGACGACGATGCCGACCTGGCAGCGCGCGGGGCGGCGAGGGCGGCGGACGCCGACTGCGGCGACGCGGACTGGGGCGATGCGGCTGATGCTCCGGCCGGGACCGCCGTACCGGCCAGGCTGAAGAAGCCGGCCGCCAGCAGAGCGAGACCAGTCCGAACCCGCATCACGACACCACCTCATGGCTGTCCGTCAGGAGTAGCTCGGCCAGGCGGGGGGTCACTTGCCAGGCGGTGGTCAGGGATTTGTACTCGGCTTGGAGGTCGGGGGTGGGCTGGGCGCCGGTCCGGGCGGCGCGGAGGAGGAGGTTGCGGGGGGTGTGCTGACTGTCCACGAACTGCACGACCTCCACCCGGTATCCGACCTGTCGAAGTACCGCCGCCCGCAGGGTATCCGTCAGGACGTCGGCAAACCGCTCACGAACGATGCCATATCGCGTCATCAGCGCGTAAGGCGCCGGTGGTGTGACGCTCTTGAGCTGCTTTTGGATGTCGTGATGACAGCACGGAGCTGCGAGGACGAGCGGCGCCTCCCAGCCGACCGCCCGGGCGAGGGCGTCGTCGGTCGCGGTGTCGCAGGCGTGCAGCGCGAGTACGACGTCCGGGCGTACGTCGAGCTCCGCCGCCTGGATGGTCGCGTCGACGAAGCGCAGGTGGTCCTGCCAGCCGAGCGCCGTCACGACCCTGGTGTTGCGCTTGCGCGCCGCTGGGTTGTGGTCGATGCCGGTCATGCGTACGTCGTGCCCGGCCGCGGTCAGGAGGTGGTAGGCGGCCAGGGTGAGGTAGGCGTTGCCGCAGCCGAGGTCGACCACCTGGATCGGTCCGTCGGCCGCGATCCGGCCGGCGGCGATCGCCTCGTCCAGGGCCGGGGCGAGCAGCTTGCAGAACTCCTCGATCTGCTTGTACTTCGCCTGCCGGGACGGCTTCACCCGGCCGTGGTGATCGCTGATCCCGAGCTCGACCAGGAACGGCGCGGCTGGGTCGAGGACCCGCTGTTTCACGCGGTCGTGGCTGGTCTCCTGCTCTCGGGTGTCCGCCTCGCGGTGGAGTAGCTCCTTGCCCTTCTTGGTGTACCGCAGCCGCAGGGTCTCGGTCGTCGTCTCGACGTGCCACGTCCCGTACGGCAGCTCGAGTAGCTCGTCGACGGCCTTCTCCGCATCCGGTCCGGCGACGTTGCGGGTGTGGGCCTGGCGTTCGTCGTACTCGGTGATCTGGAGGTGGCGGAGGTTCTTGAGGTCGACGTACCGAAGCTCGATGCGTTGGTAGTGCGGTGGTTCCAGACCGCGGCGGCGGCCTGAGGCGACCGCACGGACAAGGCCGGTCGGGTCCAGCAGGGCGGCACGGATCACGTCGCGCACGCCGGACTCCGCTCCGGAACCGGCACCCGGTTCGCCGGAGCTCCGATCCGGATCCACGTCTGACTGCATCGCGCCATTGTCTCCGACCCCTCATCACGATCACAAAACGGTCTCGCCCAACCCCGCGGAGGGACCCACCCAACCGCCTCCCATGAGCTCCCGGCAGAAGTTGTCCGGGACCTGCCGCCCCAGCACTCTGAGTATCCGTCGGCGCCTGGTGGGGTGGTCATTCGAGGCGTTCGTCTTCTTTGAGGAGGCCTAGGGAGCGGAGGCGGGTGGCTATGCCGCCTGGTTGGCGGCCGAGGGTTTCCACCAGTTCGTCTTTGGTGGCTCCGTTGCGGTAGAGGTCGGTGAGGGTTTGCTCCTCCTCGGCGGACCAGACGCGGAAGGCGTTGGGGTGGTTCTTGCGGGCGGCCTTGATCTTGCGGGTCATGGAGCGGGTGTCCAGGAGCTCCAGCGATCGGATCCGCGCCTGGCGGTGGCGGCCGACCTCCTCGCCGTCGCGCCAGAACACCACTGCCCCGTCGTCGAAGGTCATCAGCTCGGCCGGTACGTCGCAGTAGTCGTCGTCCTCGAGCATCACTCGCAGCATGGGTCGTCCTCTCCGTTCGTCATACGAACCCGGCGCTTCCGGTCCGTTCTCGACAGAGAAGATGCCGCGATCCACGCTCTCCGCGACGACAAATTCGCAGGCTGTGGACAACCGCTAGACGGGATCCGACGGGTCCTCGGGGAACGGCGGACGGCTCGGATCCGGCGGCAGGCCCCACGTCTTGGCCTTCGCGGCCTCGGTTTCCTTGCGGCGCATCCGGTCGCGCTCGGCGCTCAGCAAGCCCAGCAGGACCAGGTCGAGCAGCATCCCGCCCACCGCCGCGAACTGCGTACCCGCGAACTGGAACACCTGCGTGACCAGCAACGACACCAGCACCGCCAGCTCGAACAACCGCACCGCACGAGCCCGGTTCCTCTTCCGCAGCTGCAGCCAACCACGCAGGGTGAAGGACGCCGACAGCAAGCTCCCCGCGGCCACACCGAGCACAGGGAAGTCCGTGAACAACCCGTCGTCGAACCGGATCGCGGCCGCGATGGCGGGCGCACCGATCGCTTGGACGACCAGTACGGCGACCGCGACCCGAGGCGCGAGTGGATGGGTCGCCAGCCGGTCGAACCCACGCCGCAGCGCCCGCCACGCGGCATCCACCGGAGCGGCGAGTTCCACCTCGTCAGCCGGGCAGGCGGCCAGTAGCTCACGGGCCTCATGCCGGCCAGGAACCTCCACGCTGACCTGGCGAAGCTGCTCCGAGGCCTACGCCAGCCGACGGCGGGAGAGCCCACCGGCGACACCTTCGACGGCATGGTCGACCACGTTGGCCAGCTGCTCGCGCTGATCGATCGGCCGGCGGGTGGTGAGGAACCGGGTGCCGAGCACGATCAGCACGAAGATGACGTACACGATCGCCGCGGCCGGTTGGTAGAAGTAGTTGTTGTCCGAGGTGACGAACTTCCCGACCTCGTCGATGAACAGCCCGAAGCCGACGCCACCGATCAGTGCTGCCGCGGGCCGTACGACGGGACCGACGTACGCGAGGAGCAGGGAGATCGCGACCAGCATCAGCAGGCCACCGGGCAGGACGTGGGCGATGTGCAGGCCTTTGCCGCCGATCTGCGGATAGCCGCTCAGCCCGAGGAACAGGCGGGTGATCAGGACCGTCGCCACACCGGACACCACGAAGGTGGTCAGGTGTTCGGCGGACCGTACGTTGCGGACCAGCCCCGCTCGCATCAGGTACGGCGACCGTGCTCCCGTGGTGCTCATGGGGCCTCCCGGCCCGGACTGAGGAGTGGAGGGAGCGAAGCGACTGGAGCGACGAGGGAAGGGCGGGAGCCAAAGCCCCATGACCGAGCCGGCGCCGGAGGCCCGGCCAAGAGCACTGTCATGCCGCAGAACGTTAGTCGCCGAAGTGTCAGCGGACGAGAGCGGCGACGACGACCATGGCGACCAGTGCGGCCAGTACGAGGGAGGTCACCAGTCGGCGGGTGCGGGGATCCACGTCGCCAGGCTAGTAGACCCCTCCTTCTCCCGAAGCACCCGAGTGGGTAGTTGTCTACCAGGAACGCCTGGGGTCGATCCGCCGTTGATGTCGAGTAACTGGGGCAATGGGCGGCGGCGCGAGAGCGAACGCAGCAGGTGATGGGTGGCGCGGGGGCGCTGACGGGTGGTTTAGCGAGGGCTGAGCAGGGGCTCGGGGCGGTGGACGCCGCGAGGGCGGTAGGCGAGGGCGTCGGACAGGTTCAGGTAGTCCGAGAGGAGCCAGATGATGGACAGCCACATCTCGGTGCCCTGCAGGCCGGGGATGGAGCGGTCGTCGGTGCCGTCCGGTGCGAAGGCGAAGCCCTGACCGTCGACCCAGCGATCCAGGATCCGGGTGAGCTGGTCCTCGGCCCACCGAACGCCGTCGGCACGGCGTACGTCGGTCTGCTTGCCGGCCAGCCAGAGCGGGTGGATCACGTCCAGGACGTTGCACGCGTTGTAGCCGTCACCGCTGAACGTCCGGCGGTCGTTGCTGTGGGCAAGCACTGTCTTGACCGCCTGTTCGGGGTACGGCAGCGGCAAGCCGAACTGTGCATACGTGCCGCGGGTCAGCCGATAGAAACCATTGACGACCTGCAACCATCCGTCGTCCGGATGCGGTCGACCCCACATCCCTGAAGCAGGATCAGCACGGGTGATGAGCCAGCCCATCAGCGTCTCCATCGGCCCGGATTCCCCGTGGTCCTTGAGGTTTCGGGCCAGAGCGGTGCCAAGGGCATCGATTCCCGAACCGGACGACCAGGCGCGCCTCGCCCAAGGCAAGTTGTCGAGCCGGCGCTCGAGCTCACCGGGTGCGAAGTCGATCCGAATCGGATGCTCGAAGCAACTGTCCAGCAGCTGCAACGCATACCCGGCACAGAGAACGTGGTAGCTGGCCGGCCCCTCGAGCACCGACAACTTCTCATCAGCAGCCGCGTCGAGGCCGGCGTCGGCGAGGTCGCCTGGTGAGACCAGACCGGTCTCCGGGTCCTGGCGAGCGCGGAGGCGCCGGACGAGGTCGTCGCGAGTATGCCCTTCAGGGGTACGACGAAGCAGCACGTCGGCGATCTCCACCGCGTCGCACCACGGCCGGATCGCAGGCTCGTGACCGAGTCCGGGCCGGTCGACGAACCGCTCGCCGTCCCAGCACCGCTGGAGTACGTCGTCAGCCTGCTCGCGAGCCTTGGCGGCAAAGGAGGCGAGACGATCGGCCAGATCGGTGGCGGGATCAGGCCGGCGCCTGGCATCAGCCGAGCTGACCGGATCAGGCCGGCGCGGGCCATCAGCCGAGCTGACCGGATCAGGCCGGCGCGGGCCATCACCGGAGCTGACCGGCTCCGGCTCGCGTGAGCGCAGTACGCGGGCCGGGTTGCCGGCGGCAATGGTGTTGGCGGGGACGTCCCTGGTGACCACGGCACCGGCGCCGATGATCGAGTGCGGGCCGATGGTGACGCCGTCCAGGACCGTGACGTTCGAGCCGATCCAGACGTCGTCACCGACGGTGATGCCGAGCGAGGTGTGCGGCTGGCGGAAGATCGGCTCGCCCGGCTCGGTCCCGTGGTTGAACGCGAGCAACGACGTGTGCGCGCCGATCCGGACCCCGTCGCCGATGGTGACGTTGCCGCGGACGGCCGAGAACGGGTTGATCGTGGTGTCCGATCCGAGTGTGACGCGCCCGGTCAGGTAGGCGTGCGCCGCGATGTACGACCGCTCCCCCATCCGGAGCTCGTCGCAGTACACCGCCGCCGACTCCGCGACGTACGCGTCGTCGGCCAGTGACAGCGAACCGCCGAGCCGCTGCTGCCGTTCGGCCTGGCGCCGGCGCTCCTCGTCGGAGGCGACGCGGGTGTACTCCCAGGGCAGGAAATCCAGGCGCAAAGGTTCGGCAGAGGTCATGGGAAAACGCTATCCAAACCTCGAGACCGCCGCTACCCCGAGAAACTCGCTGCTACCCTCTCGGCTGTGCGGGGTACCAGGCAGACATGACGACACCCGGATCCTTGGTCGGCGGAGACAGCGCCGATGACGGTCCGGCGAGCGGTGGCGGGCGCCGGCGAGTCACGATCAGCGATCTCGCACGCCACCTGCACATCTCCAAGGCCTCGGTCTCGTACGCGCTGAACGGCCGGGCCGGCGTCAGCGAGGAGACCCGGCAGCGGGTGCTCGACCTGGCAGAGGAGCTCGGCTTCCACCCGAACTCGGCCGCCGTCGCACTCTCGGCCAGCCGGACCCGGACCATCGGCATCGTGATCGCCCGCGATCCCGCGCTGATCTCGACCGAGGCGTTCTACATGCGCACGCTTGTCGGCATCGAGCAGTACCTGAACGAGGTCGACTCGTCACTGCTCCTTCGGCTGACCGGTGAGCATGGCGAGGATCTCGACGTACTGCGGCGATGGTCGCGGCAGGGGCGGGTCGACGGGTTCATCCTGTTCGACGAGCACGACGACGATCCGCGGATCACGCTGCTCCGGGAGCTCGGGATGCCGTGCGTGGTGGTCAGCTCCAATGACCCCGACGACGAGGTCGGGCGGCTGATCAGCTCGCCGGTCGAGACGGTCACGCTGCTGCTCGACCACCTGGCCGGGCTCGGGCACCGTGACGTCGCGCACATCAGCGGCCCGTTCACCTTCGTGCACGAGCAGCTGCGGGTGCGGATGCTGCGCGAGGAGGCCGAGCGGCGCGGGATGACGATCCGGCACGTCGAGGGCAGTTACCGGTACGACGACGGCGCCGAGCTGACCCGCCAGTTGCTGACCGGCCCGAAGCGGCCGACCGCGATCGTGCTCGGCAACGACCTGATGGCGGTGGCCGCGCTCCGGGTGGCGATGGACCTCGGCACCGACGTACCCGGTGAGGTGTCGATTCTCGCCTGGGACGACTCGCCGCTGTGCGAGCTGGCCCGGCCGGGCATCACCGCGGTCGACCAGAAGACGATGGAACGCGGCCGCGCCGCCGCCGACCTCCTGCTCCGGGTGGCGGCGGGTGAGACCGAGCTGCACGAAGAGGCGCCGGCCGGGGACCTGCGGGTCCGGGAGTCGTCCGGCCCGGCCCGCTGAGGCTGGCGGGGATATCCCCTCGACCGCAGGGTTCTCCGCGACGTACACGAGGGAAGCAGGCGCAAACCCAGGGGTTACCCCTCGAAGGCCGGACTGCGTCGCACGTTAGAACTCTATGAAGTCGAGTGGTTTCGGAGCGTGTCGGATTGCGCTTGCCCAGCAACCGGTGAAGGTTGGGGACGTCACGAGGTAGTAACGAAGCACTACCTACTGAACCGGTTAGGGTTTCGAAACTTAACCGGTTAGGCCACTATGGGGCCGATCCGCCTCCGCATGTCCGCGGGGGCTCGACGGGACGAGGGAGTCCGACGTGAGACTGCGTTCGCTTGTAGCCGCAGTAGCGGCGACCGCCCTGGGAATCAGCCTGGCCGCCTGCGGTGGCAGCGACTCGGGCGATTCCTCCGGCGGCAACTCGGGTGGAGACACCACGCTGACCTACTGGGCCAGCAACCAGGGCACCAGCCTGGACAACGACAAGGAGGTGCTGACCCCGGTCCTGCAGAAGTTCACCCAGGAGACCGGGATCAAGGTCAACCTCGAGGTGATCGGCTGGAACGATCTGCAGACCCGGATCCAGACCGCGATCACCTCCGGCCAGGCGCCGGACGTGGTCAACATCGGCAACACCTGGGCCGCGTCGCTGCAGGCGACCGACGCGTTCCTGCCGTTCGACAACGACGCGATGACCGCGATCGGCGGGAAGGACAAGTTCGTGCCGACGGCTCTGGCGACCGGCGGCAAGGAAGGCACCGACCCGACCTCGGTTCCGCTCTACGGTCTGGCCTACGGCCTGTACTACAACAAGGCGATGTTCGCCGCTGCCGGGCTGCAGCCGCCGAAGACCTGGGAAGAGATGGTCGCCGCGGCCAAGAAGCTGACCAACCCGGCGAAGAAGCAGTACGGGATGGCGCTGGCGGCCGGCAGCTACACCGAGAACGTGCACTTCGCCTTCATCAACGCCGCCCAGAACGGCGCCGACTGGTTCGACAAGGACGGGAAGCCGACCTTCACCGGTGACGGCCAGGTACAGGGCGTCCTGCGGTACCTCGACCTGATGCAGAAGGACAAGGTCGCCAACCCGTCGAACGCGCAGTACGACAACGGCACCAAGTCGGTGAACGACTTCGCCACCAAGAAGGTCGCGATGATCATCAACCAGAACAACGCCGACTCCTCGATCGCCGCCAACGGCATGAAGAGCAGCGAGTACGGCGTGGTCGCCTTCCCGGCGCCGCAGGCCGCGCCGAACCAGACCGCGAGCCACGTGGCCGGGATCAACCTGTCGATCTTCAAGAACACCAAGAACAAGGACGCGGCGCTGAAGTTCGTCAAGTACATGACCGACGCGCCGACCCAGACCGCGCTGGGCAAGCCGTTCGCCTCGCTGCCGGTGCTGAAGGACGCGAAGCCGGTCTTCACCGACAACGCCGAGGAGGCCGCGACGTTCCAGGACATCTACAACACCAAGTCCAAGCCGCTGCCGCTGGTGCCGGCCGAGGACCAGTACGAGAGCACCGTCGGCAAGGCGATGAACACGATGTTCGCCAAGATCGCCACCGGCGGGACGGTGACCGCCGACGAGGTGAAGGCGGCGCTGAAGACCGCCGAGGATCAAGTGGCCGCCAGCAGCTGACCGTACGCCGCTTGCGTCCGAAGAACTGGTGAGACGTCTCGCCAGTTCTTCGGACGCAACGTCCGTGTCAGGACGCAACGCGTCCGTGTCAGCCGACCCATCGCGATCCGAAGGACAGGAGGCGACAGAGGATGGCCGTCGCCACGACGGAAGCCCCGGCGAAAGCCGCCAAGACCATGCGGGGGCCGGAGCGCCGGCCCGGTCTGAGCCGGTGGCTCCCCTACCTGCTGCTGGCTCCGGCAGTGCTGCTGGAACTGCTCATCCACATCATCCCGATGCTGGTCGGGATCTGGATGAGCTTCGTCAAACTGACCAAGTTCTACATCGCGAACTGGTCCGCCGCGCCCTGGGCCGGGCTCGGCAACTACAAGGTTGTGGTGGACTTCGACAACGCCGTCGGTCAGGGGCTGCTGAAGTCCTTCGGCATCACCGTCGTCTTCTCGCTCGTCACGGTCGCGCTCTCCTGGGCGCTCGGGATGGCCGCGGCGGTCGCGCTGCAGCCGCCGTTCCGCGGCCGCAGCTGGGTCCGCACCCTGTTCCTGGTGCCTTACGCGTTACCGGCGTACGCCGGGATCCTGACCTGGAACTTCATGCTGCAGCGCGACACCGGCATCGTGAACCACATCCTGGTCGACAACCTCGGGCTCGCCTCGGACCGGCCGTTCTGGTTGATCGGCGGGAACGCGTTGGTAGCGCTGATCACGGTTGCGGTGTGGAAGCTGTGGACATTCGCGTTCCTCACCCTGATGGCCGGGTTGCAGAGCATCCCGCGCGACGTCTACGAGGCGGCGTCGGTGGACGGGGCCGGCAACCTGCGGCAGTGGCGCAACATCACGCTGCCGTCGCTGCGGCCGGTCAACCTGGTGCTCGTGCTGGTGCTGTTCCTGTGGACGTTCAGCGACTTCAACACCCCGTACGTGCTGTTCGGTACGGCGCAGCCGCCGGCGGGTGACCTGATCACGTTCCACATCTACAACGCGTCGTTCCTGACCTGGAACTTCGGCACCGGTGCGGCGATGTCCGTGCTGCTGCTGATCTTCCTGATGATCGTCACCGGCGCCTATCTGATCGTCACCGGAAGGAGGTCGCGTCGTGCGTGAGACCAGGGGCTTCAAGATCTACCGGGGTGTGGTCCTGGCCGTACTCGGCCTGTTTGTCCTGATCCCGCTGTACGTGATGATCACGTCGTCGCTGAAACCGCTGAAGGACGTGCAGGGTGCCTTCACCTGGTGGCCGTCGAGCCTGACCCTGGCGCCGTTCGTCGACATGTGGAAGACGGTGCCGCTGGCCCGGTACTTCGTGAACAGCACGATCGTCTCGGTGGTCGCGACGGTGTTCTCGGTCGCGATCGCGATCCTGGCCGCGTTCGCGGTGTCGCGGTTCCGGTTCCGCGGCCGGACCGTGTTCACCACCACGGTGCTGTCGACCCAGATGTTCCCCGGTGTGCTGTTCCTGCTGCCGCTGTTCCTGATCTTCGTGAACATCAACAACCAGTTCGGCCTGCAACTGGTCGGGACCCGGCTGGGCCTGATCATCACCTACCTGACGTTCAGCCTGCCGTTCTCGATCTGGATGCTGGCCGGGTACTTCGACAGCATCCCGCGGGAGCTGGACGAGGCCGCGCTGGTGGACGGGTGCGGACCGATGGGCGCACTCGCCCGGGTGGTGCTGCCCGCGGCCCGGCCGGGTGTCATCGCGGTCGCGATCTACTCGTTCATGACCGCGTGGGGTGAGGTGCTGTTCGCCTCGGTGATGACGACGGAGGCGAACCGGACGTTGTCGGTGGGTCTGCGCCAGTACTCCACCCAGACCAACATCTACTGGAACCAGATCATGGCCGCGGCGCTGGTCGTCAGCATCCCGGTCGTCATCGGCTTCCTGCTCGCTCAACGCCACTTCGTCGCCGGCGTCACCGCGGGCGCCGTCAAGTAGCCGACTCCATCGAAGGGGCCTCCCAGCCGGGAGGCCCCTTTGTGTTGCCGTCATCACGTTGCGCCCGGCCGGGCAACTTACATACATTCATGTACGTAGGTTTCAGCAGCAGGAGGAAGCATGCGTACGACGCAAGCCGAAAGACGAGCCCGGACCCGGGCGGCGATCCTCGAGTCGGCCGCCCGGGGACTGTCCCGGTACGGCTACGGCAACCTCAAGCTCGAACAGGTGGCAGCGGACGCCGGCTACACCCGCGGCGCTCTCTACCACCTGTTCAAGAACAAGGAGGACCTCACGCTCGCGGTTCGCGAATGGGTCATCGAGACCTGGGACCAGGAGGTCGGTGAGGCTGTGCGCGCGGAGTCCGACCCGGTGCCGGCTCTGCTGACGCTGGCGCGCCGGCATGCGGTGTTCTGCCGTCGTGACATCGCGCGGGTGGCGGTGGCGTTGCGGTTGGAGTTCTCCGGTCAGGACCATCCGGTCGGCAACCAGATCGAGGAGAACTACGAGCAGTTGGTGGCTTTGGTCGCCGGACTGGTCAAGGCTGGTCGCCGGACCGGGGCACTCCGGTCAGGGGCACCGGCCGGAGTTGTTGCGGGCGCATTCGTCGGTGCGCTCGAAGGCACAGTGATCGCGCTTGCCGGGCTGGTGCCGCATGACGAGCGGTATGCCGTTCGGGCGGTTGCTGGTGTGCTCGGGCTGGAAGGAGAACGATGAAACTTCCGAAGTCGGCGTACACCGATCCGCCGTGGCGGATGCACGAGATCGCCCCTGACTTCACCGTCGAGGACGTCTGGGCGCTGCCGACTCCCGGCGGGCCGGACGACTTTCCCAAGCTCCTGCGGTTGATGTCGGGTGGCGACACCAGCGACAACCCGTCATGGATCGCCCGGACGCTGTTCGCGATCCGGTGGAAGCTCGGTGAGTGGTTCGGCTGGGACGACCCCGACGCGAAGGTGGGAAAGCGGGTAGCTACCCTGCGCGACCGGCTTCCCGCCGATCTGCGGGAAGGCCCGGCCGGGCCGGAGTTCGAGCGGCTTCCGTTCAGCTCGGTCTTCCTGACCAAGGACGAGTTCGCCGCCGAGATGTCGAACAAGACCTGCCATGCCGTCATGCACCTGACCTGGGTGCCCGACGGCACCGGCGGCTATCGCGGCCAGATGGCCGTCCTGGTCAAACCGAACGGCCGCCTCGGCCGTCTCTACATGGCTGCGATCCTGCCGTTCCGGTATCTCTTCGTCTATCCGCCCCTGCTCAAGGGGATCGCCAAGGAGTGGGAAGCTCAGCCAGTTTCCGGAGGTGACTAGCCTAAGAAGTCCCATTCGCCCACTGTGGCGTAGGCGGAACTTCGGCCGGGGCCCTCGCCGAGGCGGGACTCGATCAGTCGCACGGTGGCCGCGGTCCAGGGCGGGCCGTCGTACGTGTCGAAGATCCGCACCCACTTGGTCACGTCCATCGGACGGCGCAGCCGGGCCAGGGTCACGTGCGGGGTGAACTTCCTGCCTTCCACGGTGACGCCGGCGCGGTTCGCCGCTGCCCGGGTCGTCATCGCCAGGTGCTTGAGCGACTCGGTCTCGTCGCGCACCCCGGCGTACAGCACCCGCGCGTCGGGGACGCCCGGGAAGGCTCCTGCTCCGGTGAGTTGCAGCTCGAACGGCTGCTGCCGCTTCGCGGCCCGCTCCAGCCGCTCGCCCAACTCTTCCGTCTTCCAGTCCGGCACTTCACCCAGGAAGGCCAGCGTGATGTGCCAGTGCTCGTCCGTGGCCCATCGGATGTCGTCATCCGGATGGTCCCGCCGCGGCTCCACGAACTCGCTCAGATCCTCCACTACTTCTACTGGTGGCACCACGGCCACGAACAATCGCATCCAGAAAGCGTAACTGTGCGCGAAACTGCTTTTGTGGATGAGCTGAAGTTGCCGTCGCCGTGTGTGGTGATCCTGGCCGGGCCGGGCGCCTCGGGGAAGTCGACGTGGGCAGCGGAGCGGTTCGCGGCGGACCTGATCGTGTCGAGTGACCGGCTGCGGGCGCTGGTGGGGGCCGGGGAGGACGACATCGCGGCCAGTGCGGACGCGTTCGCGTTGCTGGAAGAGGTCGTCCGGCAACGGATCGGGCGGCGATTGACGACGGTGATCGACACGCTCGGGCTCGATCGGGAGCGCCGGCTGCGCTGGCTGGCGTTGGCCCGGGACGCCGGAATGCCTTGTGTTGCGGTGGCTTTCGACACCCCGGCCGCCGAGTGCCGGCGACGGAACCGCTCGAGGCCGAAAAGTATTCCCGCGGACGCGCTGAGCAGTCAGCTCAAGTCCTGGACTGCGGTGAAGAAGGAGCTACCGACCGAGGGGTACGACGACGTGCTCGAGCCGGCGGTGGTTCGCGTCGTACCGTCGGCGTTCGTGGATGCCGGAGCGGCGGCGCTGCGGCAGGAGGAGGCGCCGGCGCGGTTGCGGTTCGGGCTGCAGTTGAGCAGCTACACGCACAAGGAAGGGCGGGCAGGGACTGCTGCCTGGGTCCGCGAGGTGGCCGGACGGGTTGAGGCGGCCGGTTTCGACGCGATCTACGTGATGGACCACTTCCGGCAGATTCCGCAGGTGGGGCGGGCCTGGGAGGACTTCCTGGAGAGCTGGACCACGCTGGGGTACCTGGCCGCGTGTACGTCGCGAGTGCGGCTGGGGACACTGGTCTCCGGGATCACGTACCGCAACGTCGCGCATCTCGGGAAGATCGCCGCGACTCTCGACGTACTGAGTGGAGGGCGTGCGGTCTGCGGGGTCGGGCTGGCGTGGTTCGAGCAGGAGCACAAGGCTTACGGGTGGACGTTCCCGCCGGTCGCCGAGCGGTACGCGCTGCTCGAGGACGCGCTGCAGCTCCTGCCAGTTTTATGGGGACCAGGCAACAAACCGTTCCACGGCGCGGTGCTCGACGTACCGGACACGACGTGTTACCCGCGACCGCTGCAGGAGCGTTTGCCCTTGCTGGTCGGCGGAAGCGGTCGCCGGACACTGCGTTTGGCCGCGAGGTACGCCGACGCCGTGAACGTCTTCGGTGATGTCGGGACCGTGCGCAAACATGCGGACTTTGTCCGCGAGCTGGGTCGCCCGGTCGAGCTCACGCATCTGTCCACAACCCTTGTGGGTAAGGATCATCGGGCTGTGGACGAACTGGTGTCTCGTCTGCGCCCGCGCAACCAGGATCCGGCCCGCTACGCCGCCTCCGTCAACGCCGGCACCGTCGCCGACCAGATCGGCCGCTTCCGCGAACTGTCCGAAGCCGGGGTCGCCGAGGTGATGATCAGCCTGCCCTCGCTCGACACAGTCGAGACTGTCGCCGAGGTGATCTCAGCTTTTCGCCGGTAGGTCCAGCTTGAGCAGGGCGTTCTCGATCAGCTCGGACATGGCGGGGTGGATCCAGTACTGGTCGCGGGCCATCAAGTAGGCGTCCAGGCCGAAGCTCATCGCCTGGATCACCGGCTGGATCACCGAGGAGGCCTGCGGGCCGATGATGTGGCAGCCGATGATCCGACCGGTCTCCGGATCGGCGAGGATCTTGGCGAAGCCGGTGGTGTCCTCCATCGCCCAGCCGTAGGCGATGTCGGCGTACTGCTGACGCCCCACGACATAAGGGATTCCGCGGTCCCGGGCCTGCTCCTCGGTGAGGCCGACGGCGGCGACCTGCGGTGAGCTGAAGACGGCGTGCGGGACGAAGCGGTGGTCGGACGTGATCCGGTCGGTGCCGTTGAGCAGGTTGTGCTTCACCACGCGTGCCTCATGGTTCGCGACATGCTTCAACTGGTGTGGTGAGGTGACGTCACCCAACGCGTAGATGCCGTCGACAGTGGTCTGCTGGTACTCGTCCACGACCACGCGTCCTTCGGCGTCCACCTCGACACCGGTGGCCTCCAGGTTCAGCGTGTCCGAGTTCGGCGTACGGCCGACCGCGACCAGGACCTCGTCGACCACGAGCTCGTCGACACCCTGCGGGCTGAGCATCTCGAGCGCGATCGAGCCGTCCTCGCGCCGCTTCGCACTGACGGTGTCGTGGTGCAGGCGTACGTCGTACTTCGCCTGGGCGATCTCGGTGAAGCGCTCGGCGATCTCGGTGTCCTCGTGCCGCATCAGCAGCCCCGACCGGGCGATCAGCGTGACCTCGACCCCGTACGACGAGAACACGTGCGCGAACTCGGCAGCGACGAACCCGCTGCCGATGATGCCGAGCCGGCGCGGCAGCTCATCGATCCGCATGATCGTGTTCGAGGTGTGGTATCCGACCTCATCCAGACCGGGGACGAACGGCACGATCGGCCGGCTGCCGGTCGCGAGCACGAACTGATCGGCGGTGAGCACACTGGTGCTGCCGTCCTTGCTGTCCACGGTCAGCTCCTTGACGCCGGTGAAGCGGCCGGTGCCGTCGTACACGGTGAGGTTGGCGTTGTCGGCGTGGTGATGCCGGTACTCCGAACCACCTGCGGCAATCGGGTCGATCCGGCCGAAGATCCGGTCCCGGACGGCCCGCCAGCGGACCCCGGTCAGCTCGGTGTCGACGCCGTACCGGGAGCTCACCGAGGGCACGGCGGCCAGGTCGGCGGTGTGCACGAACATCTTGGTCGGGATGCAACCCACGTTCAGGCAGGTCCCGCCGAAGGTGCCGCGCTCGACGATCGCCACCTTCCAGTCCGCGAACCGCCGGTTCACGATCGTGTTTCCCGAGCCGGTCCCGATGATCACCAAGTCGTAATGAGTCACACCCCATTCTGGACCCGTCGGTCCGGGATCATGGGGACGATGTCAGGCAGTGAGTTGGTGAGCAGCAACGGGACGCTCACGTGGGACGGTTTCGGGACGCTGCGGATTCGGTACGACGCCTCCGAAGCCGGACTGCGAAACTCACCAGATCGCTGCGCACGAGGCTGAGTGAGCGCACTGTTCCGGTCGAGGCCTCGCAGCGGATAGACGTCGACGTACTGTTCTTCGCCGCCCGGCTGCTGACCCGGATCCGCCCCTAGCCTCGGCCTAGGCGACTCTGGGTCCGCGGTCCTTTGAGGGCTCGACCGTCACGACGTCAGCGTTCCGTGGCTCGATCGTCACGGCTTCAGGCCGTGGAGCCGCGTCCACAGCGGCCTTCTCGCCGAGAAGCTCGGTCTGCGGGAGCACCTCGAGCCGTGGGCGCGGGAGCAGCCGGGGCCGGATGGACAAGCCGCGGCGGCGCGAGAAGTACAGCACCGAGCCGACCGTGCCGAGGACGGTCAGCCCACCGCCGACGATCAGCGACCAGCGGGGGCCGAAGGTCTGGCCGACCCAGCCGATCAGCGGCGACCCGATCGGCGTACCGCCCATCAGGACGGTCATGTAGAGCGCCATCACCCGGCCGCGCATGGTCGGCTCGATGCTCAGCTGCATGGTCGCGTTCGCCGCGGTGAGCATGGTCAGCGAGGTCAGGCCGACCAGCGGCAGCACCAGCGCATAGGTCAGGTACGTCGGCATCAGGCCGCTGACCAGTGCCATCACCCCGAAGGCCAGGGCCGCGCCGATCACCAGGCGCGCGCGGATCCGGACCCGGCGGGCGGCCAGCAGGGCGCCGGACAGCGAGCCGATCGCCAGAATCGAGCCGAGGATGCCGTACTCCCCCGCGCCCTTGTGGAACACCTGGGTCGCCATCAGCGCCGACGTCAGCTGGAAGTTCAGCCCGAACGTGCCGGCGAAGAACACGGTGACCAGCACCATCATCAGATCCGGCCGACGCCACAGGTAGCGCATCCCGTCGCGGATCATGCCCTTGTCCCGGGCCGCGACCTTCGGCGTGTGCAACTCGCCGACCCGCATCAACCGCAGCGACAGGATCACCGCGGCGTAGCTGAGGCCGTTGATCATGATCACCGGGCCGGTGCCGATCCAGTGGATCAGCAGACCGGCCAGCGCCGGGCCGAGCAGCCGCGCGGCGTTGAAGGAGGCGGAGTTCAGCCCGACCGCGTTGGCCAGCTCGTCCCGGCCGACCATCTCGACCACGAACGCCTGCCGGGCCGGGGCGTCGAACGCCGTACCGACACCGAACAGCAGGGCCAGCAGGTACACGTGCCAGGGCTCGACCAGGCCGGAGACGGTCAGCCCACCGAGCAGCAGGGCCACCGTGCCCATCGCGATCTGGGTGCAGGTCAGCACCCGGCGCTTCGGGAACCGGTCGGCGACCAGTCCGGCGTACGGACCGAGCAGAAGGGCGGGCAGGAACTGCAGTCCGGTCACGATGCCGAGCGCCGTACCGGAGTGGGTCAGCTCCAGGACCAGCCAGTCCTGGGCGACGCGCTGCATCCAGGTGCCGACGTTCGAGACGATCGCGCCGGAGGCGTAGAGACGGAAGTTACGGACTTTGAACGCGCGGAAGGTCGGACTCATGTGGCCGCCAGGCGTTCGAGAACAGGGGCTGCCTTGCGCAGGATGTCGCGCTCCTCGGGGGTCAGTTGCTTCAGTTTGGTCTGCAGCCACTCGTCGCGGCGCCGGCGGTTGGCCAAGATCAGGTCGTCCGCGGCGGCGGTCAGCTCGACCACGATCTGGCGCCGGTCGGTCGGATGGGGCCGGCGGGCGACCAGGCCCGCCTCCTCCATGTTCGACACGATCCGCGTCATCGACGGCGGCTTGACCTGCTCGTGCGCGGCCAGCTCGCCGATCGTCATCGCGTCGTGCTTGGCCAGCGCGCCGAGCACGCTGAGCTGGTTGGCGGTGAGGTCGTGACCGGGCTCACGCTGCCGCCGGAGCTGCCGGGACAGCCGGAGCGTTGACGACCTCAGGGCACTCGCCAGCCCGACGTCACTCTTCACCTGCTGGGCTACGACTTCGGGCATGTTCGTTAGCTTAACTCATTACCTTTGCTAAAGAAAACGCCTACCGCTCCGCCGGTATTCCCCCGATGAACGCCCGCCCCGGGCTCGAGGTTGCCCATTGAGCTGGGAGGTTGCCCACTCGGATTCTGAGTGGGCAACCCCCCATCCGAGGGGATGACCACCGCGGTTGGGGGTTGGCGACGTACTAGGGTTCGCCCCCATGGGGACACCTGCTGAGCTGGAGCGGTACGAACAGCGGTTCCGGCGGGCCGGGCTGCCGCTGCTGATCGAGGACCTTTCGCCGACGCACGACATCTTCACCCGGGCCACCCCGCTGCTGGTGCTGGTGTTCCTGGCCGAGATTCTCGGCGCCACCTCGCTGAACTGGCCGACCTGGAAGAACGTGCTGGCCGCGTTCATCGCGCTGGCGGTCCTGGTCGGCGGCTTCGGCGTACTCAACGGGCTCCGCGGCCGCCGGTTCTGGTCGCTGCCGACCCGCTTCGGCATCCCGGAACTGGCCGTGTTCGTACTGCTACCGGCCCTGCTTCCGGTGGTCAGCCAGGGCCAGTTCCGGCAGTTCTTCGGCGTTGCCTTCGGCAACCTGCTGCTCGTCGGCGTGGTGTACGTCGTGGTCGGCTACGGCTTGATCGCGACGATGTACTGGAGCCTGCGCCGGCTCGCGGGGGACCTGGCCGACTCGATCGCCAGCATGGTCCGGGCGCTGCCGCTGCTGCTGGTGTTCTCGCTGGTCCTGTTCATCAACACCGAGATGTGGCAGGTGTTCACCGGGATGCCGGTCGAGTTCATCCTGTTCTCGGTGGCCGCCTTCACCCTGCTCAGCACACTGTTCCTGATGGTGCGGCTGCCGAAGGAGCTGGACGCGATCGAGCGGGACGCCGACTCGGGCCCGCCGCTGCGCCGGCTGCAGCGGCTGAACCTCAGCGTCAGTCTGGTGATCCGGCAATGGGTGCAGACCCTGGTGGTCAGCAGCGGCGTCGGCCTGTTCTTCGTCGCCTTCGGCATGCTCGCGATCAACCGGCACATCTACGAGACCTGGGACATCGACCCGGGCGGCTGGGCGTACGACGTACAACTGCTCGGCCACCCGATGGTGATCAGCGCCGGCCTGGTGAAGGTCGCCGTCGGCATCGCGAACTTCACCGGCCTGTACTACTCGATCGCGCTGCTGACCGACTCGTCGTACCGCGAGGAGTTCCTCGACACCATCACCGCCGAGCTCCGCGACCTGTTCACCGCCCGCGCCGAGTACCTCCAGTTGCGCGCGGCCACGGCCTATGTGAGCCAGTCGCCGAGTGGGCCGATGGCGAAGTAGATGACGAACAGCAGCGAGACGACCCACATCAGCGGGTGGACCTGGCGGGCCTTGCCGCGGACGAGTTTGAGCACGACGTAGGAGACGAAGCCGGCGCCGATACCGGCCGTGATCGAGTACGTGAACGGCATCAGGATGATGGTCAGGAAGGCCGGGAACGCGACCTCGAGATCATCGAAGTCGATCCCCTTCACCTGCGTCATCATCAGGAACCCGACCAGGATCAGCGCGGGCGTGGCCGCCTCGTACGGCACCAGCGTGACCAGCGGCGCGACCACCATCGAGATCAGGAAGCAGATCCCGGTCACCACACTGGCCAGCCCGGTCCGGGCCCCCTCACCGACACCCGACGCGGATTCGATGTACGACGTGTTGCTCGACACCGACGCGGCGCCACCGGCGGCGGCCGCGAGTGAGTCGACGATCAGGATGCGCTGCGCGTTCGGCGGGTTGCCGTCGGCGTCGAGCAGCCCCGCCTCGGCGCCGATCGCGGTCATCGTGCCCATCGTGTCGAAGAAGTCGGCCAGCATCAGCGTGAAGATCAGCAGCAGCGCGGACACCACGCCGATCTTCTCGAACGACCCGAACAGGCTGAACTCACCGAGGGTGTCCAGGTTCGGCTTGTTGAACCAGTCGTCCGGCAGCTTCGGCACGCTCAGGCCCCAGCCGCCCGGGTTCTCGGTGGTCCGGGCGCCGATGTTCGCGATCGACTCGACCACGATCGCCAGGATGGTGGCGACCAGGATGCCGATCAGGATGGCGCCCTTCACCCGGAGCGCGTACAGCGTGATGATCAGGATCAGGCCGATCACGAACACCAGCACCGGCCAGCCGCGCAGGTTGCCGCCGACACCGAGCTCGACCGGCGGGCCTGTCAGCGCGGACGGACGCCGGACGAACCCCGCGTCGATCACCCCGATGAACGCGATGAACAGGCCGATCCCGACACTGATCGCCACCTTCAGCTGGACCGGGACCGCCTCGAAGACCGCTCTGCGGAACCCGGTCAGCACCAGGATCAAGATGATGAGGCCCTCCAGCACCACCAGGCCCATCGCGTCCGCCCAGGTCATCTTGGTCGCGATCGAGAACGCGACGAACGCGTTCAGGCCGAGACCGGTCGCCAGTGCGAGCGGGAAGTTCGCCACCAGGCCCATCAGGATGGTGACCACGCCGGCCACCAGTGCGGTGGCGACGGCGATCTTGGCGATCGACGCGGCCGGATCGGTCCCGCCGCCGACGAACTGGCCGGTGCTGTCCTTGACGGTGCCGATGATGAGCGGGTTCAGCACCACGATGTAGGCCATCGTGAAGAACGTGACCACACCGCCGCGGATCTCCCGGCTGACGGTGGAACCACGCTGGCTGATCTTGAAGAACGAGTCCATGAAGTTGGACCGGTCCCTGGCGGTGTCGGCTTGGGGCGAGCTCATGGCGGAATCGTGCCAGGTCTCACCCACAGGTTGCGAGCACTGACGAAAACCTGTGGAAAGTCGGGGACTAAGGTGGGGGCGTGGCAGACGAGCAGCCCGCGCAAAAGAAGCGCAACGACCCGACCAGCCAGCTGGCCCGCGGCGAGCTGGTGCACGCCGAGGTCAAGCCACTCGACCTGTCCGGCATCCCCAGCGTGATCACCGGGATCATCGCCTGGGCGGTCGCGTTCGTCGTCGTCCTGATCTTCCGCGGCGAGCTGAAGAAGGAAGGCCTCGAGTGGTGGCTGTGGGTCACCGTCGCCGGTGTCGGCCTCGGCCTGATCGGCCTCTGGTACTGCCGCCGCCGCTGGGCCGCCATCCAGGCCGGCCACCGCAGCGAAGTCGAAGACTAGGCGGTGTCTCAGCCGCGCCCGCCGCGCCCGACGCTGACCTGACCGTGGAGTCTCCGGGCGCGGTGGTTTACCGCGCCCGGTGAGCTGAGTGATCAGGGCTGGGAGCGCGGGCCATGCTCGGTGTCGACGTACAGGCCGTTCGGGTGGGCGGGGGTTGCGGCCCGGGTTGCGCGGGACCTCTCCCGAGCCTCGGTCTCGGCTTTGGTGACGTCCACGCCGGCGTCGCGGGCTCCCTTGGCGACGGCGTCGTACGCCTTGGCCGCCCAGGTGCGGGCCGCGTCGTACTGGTGGTTGCGCAGATTGGTCGCGGCCAGACCGAGGTAGACGTCGGCCAGGGTCAGGTCGTCGTACGCGCGGACCGCTCCAGGGGCGGCGAGTGCTTGGGCGGCGAGGTCGTTCGCGGCCTGGTTCAGTGCGGCGGTCCGGAACCGGTCCAGGTTGTCGTGGTCGAACTGGCTGAAGTCCCAGTTGAGGTCGATGTAGCTCATCATCGTGTTCGACTGGTCGCCGAGCCAGGCGAAGTACGTCGATCCGGTCGGGGCGAAGAGCTCACCGGTCGCGCCGTCGTAGCCGTCGTGCGGGTGCGCCAGGCCGATGTGGTGCCCGACCTCGTGGATGATCGTGGTGCTGAGCCCGTAGCCGGACTCGACCACGTCAGGTGAGGCGAAGTTGAACACGAAGCTCTGGGTGCCGTCGACGTAGTTGCTGTCGGCGAAGCCCAGTGCCGGGACGTCGACGCCCGGGCCGACCGCGTAGTTGAAGATCGGCAGCTCGTAGTCGACCTTGCCCTGGTCGTCCTGGGTCCGGGCGAGTTCGCGCTTGTTCTGCAGGTAGAAGTTCGCGAACGGCTCCAGCCCGGTCTCCGGGTAGCAGGACTTGTTGTTCAGGAACTCGTCGTAGCAGCGCTTGGCCTCACCGTCGAACGGCAGGTCCTGGTCGTCGTACGTCAGCTTGGTCTGCTTCAGCAGCTCACCCAGCTCGGCCTTGACCAGCGGCGGCTTGATGTACTCGCTGTTGGCATCGGTACCCGGCCAGCCCTCGTACGTGTTGCTGTCCAGGTCGATGGACTTGGCGGGACCGTCCACCGGCAGGTCCGCCGGGTACAGCGGCGAACTGGTGAAGAGGAGCTGCAGGGCGACGTAGCGGATCAGCTTGGCCAGGTCGCCGGGCAGCGCCGACGGTGCCCGGTACCCGCCGGCGGCGTACTCCCAGGCGGGTGGGATGCGATAGTCCGGTACGTCGTCGCCGTCGAGGTCCGCGTCGTCGACGTTCCAGCTGCCGGTCGACGCGTCGGGTCCGGCGGACAGGTCGTGGAACCAGATCCGGTGGGTGCTGCCGAGGCCGCTCTCCTCGTCCTTCGCGGTCGTGCCACCCCACGCGACGATCTTGCGGCTCTGCCGTTCGGTGCCGAAGTTGTAGCCGGTGTCCGGGTCCGGTTCGTCGGTCTTGGTGTAGACGTGGAACTTGAAGTCGGCGCGGTCGTGCCAGTTGATCAGGAAGACCGTGTTCCGGCGGGTGTCCACTCCGGCCGGCGGGTTCTTCGCCAGCCACTTCTCGACGCTCGGCGCGTCGATGTGGTGGTTGGCGGTGACGTCCAGCCGGTTCTTCTGCTGGTCGTTGTAGTCGGCCTGGAACGAACTGACCTGCGCCGGCTTGGCGAGCTTGGCCAGTTGACCGAAGAACCGGTCCTGGTACCGGCGGTCGGCGAACCGGATCCGGTAGTCGTAGCTGTAGCTGATCCCGATCCGCTCGTCGATCCCGGCCATCAGCCGGGTCATCACCTTCGGCTGGTAGCTCGTCGGCAGCCCCTGCCGGAACGCGGACACGTCGACGCGCTTCGGGTCGTAGCCCAGGAACACCACGTTGACCGGGACCCGCTCGGCCAGAGCCGGCCGGCCACCCGGATTCAGGTGCCGGAGCGGTGGCGGCGGGGCGCTACTGGCCGGCGTCGCCGCGACCAGTCCCCCCGCGATCACACTCACTATAACCGCACCGACCGCAACCAGCCGTCGCATCGACCCTCCAGGCCTCTCGAGCAGAGCGGCCTAGTGTCCCATTACTCGCTGCGAAAGGCGGTGCACTGACAGCAACCTGCCAGCGGCGGCAAGATCACCCGGCCGGCTGGTGGAAGAGGTCAGGCTTCGACTTCGTCGTCGGACTCGGGCTCGGCGGCGGCTTCCACCTCGGTCTGTACGGCGTCTGCTTCGGCGGCAGCCAGTTGCAGGTCGTCGTACCCGGTGGTGTCGAAGGCGTGTTCCGTGGAGGGCTGATCGGGGAGGTCGATGATGGCGTCGGAATGGGCGCCGCAGCCGTAGTCGTAGGCGACGACCCGGCCCTCGCCGGGAGCCATCTCGTTGGTGCAGACGCCGAACGCTTGGCCGAGGCTGTCGGCCAGGCGGATCCAGTAACCGCAGGCGTTGCACTTGTACGGGACGGCCTGGGCGATCGGCGCCGACGGACCGAAGTCACCGGCGTACCAGCGCTCGGCTGCTTCGCCCCGCCCGAACTGCGACAGCACGCGCTCGCGGCCGAGGCCGAGCTCCTCCACGACCGCCAGGACCTCGTCGTCCGCGCCGGTGTCGGTGAACCCGGGCTCGAGCCGCGGGTCGCCCGGGTGGGTCGGGAACAGGTCGCCGGGACGCAGGTCGCCCGGCTGGACCCGGTCGGACCACGGCACCCACTCCGGTGCGACGATCGCCTCGTCGCCGGGCAGCATGACCACCTCGTTGACGGTGACCGTCTTCGCGCGGGAGGCGCGGGTGAGCGTGACCGCCCAGCGCCAGCCGCGGTACCCGGGGTGGGTGGAGGCGAAGTAGTGCGTGACGAGGCGCTCGCCCTCGACCAGGTGACCGAGGTGCTCCCCGACCTGCGCGGCGCCGGCCTCGGCGATCGCGGCCTCGCGGGCGGGTTCGACCGCCGCGACACAGATGGCGTCGGCCTTGGCGCGAACCGGTTCCGGAGCTCTGACGGGAGTCACAATCGCCCATTCTCGCACGCCCGCGGGGATGTTCGGAACGCGCCGTGACTACGGTCTGTCCCCCGCAGCAGGCAGGATGGTTCCATGCACAGCCCAGACCCCGCGGACCAGAAGGCGACACCTGGTTCACCCGGCGCGCAACCGGCCGGCGGGACGCCTGGAAACAAGCACAGTGACAAGCGCGGCGACAAGTCGGCCGGGAAGAGCGCCGGCGAGCGGCTCAGCGGCGCCCGGGAGAGGTTCGGGACCGCGAGCAAGAAGGTCGGCCAGGCGTCGAAGGTGGGCGCCGGCGGGGTTGCGGCGGCTTCGCGGAGGACGGCCGTGGTCGGCGGGAAGGTGGGCCGGGCGACCGGCCGGCGGATCCGTGGGCTGACCAGCGCCCAGGGCGCCGGCGAGTCGGGGCTGTCCCGGCTGATCGAGCTGGGCGCGGTGAACGCGGCCGGTGACACCGCGTTCGCCGTGTCGCTGGCCGGGACGGTGTTCTTCGCCGTACCGACTGAACAGGCCCGGGACCGGGTCGCCCTGTTCCTGCTGCTGACGATGGCGCCGTTCGCGCTGATGGCGCCGCTGATCGGCCCGATCCTGGACCGGTTCCGGCACGGCCGCCGGTGGGCGATCGGTGCGACGCTCGGCCTGCGCGGCTTCCTCGTCTGGAGCCTGGCCGCCTCGATGACCGGCAGCGGTTCACCCTGGCTGTATCCCGCCGCACTGGGATGCCTGGTCGCGTCCAAGGCGTACGGCGTGACCCGGGCCTCCGCGGTACCGCGGCTGCTGCCGAAGGAGATCTCCCTCGTCACCGCGAACTCGCGGATCTCGCTGGCCGGGGTCGCGGGTGCGACCATCGGCGCGGGGATCGCGGGAGCGTTCGCGGCGATCGGGCCGGAGTGGTCGCTGCGCTGGGCCGCGCTCGTCTACACGGTCGGCCTGGTGCTGGCGATCCGGCTGCCCAGCAAGGTGGATTCGCCGGCCGGTGCGGAGATGACCGGTACGGCGGGCCGCGACGTGCGACGGCGGTCGATCACGGCGGCGGTGGCGCGCGGGATCCGGTGCAACCTCGGGCTGCGGTTCGTGTCCGGGTTCCTGACCATGTACCTGGCGTTCCTGTTGCGGGACAAACCGGTCAGCGGGATCGACGGCGCGCTCGCGGCGGGTGCGGTGATCGCGGCGGCCGGTCTCGGCAACAGCCTCGGCACCCTGGTCGGATCGTTGCTCAAGGCCCGTAAACCCGAGGCCGTGGTGCTGGTCGTGCTGCTCGCCGACGCCACGATCGCGATCCTGGTGGCGGTGTTCTACGGCTTCCCGATCCTGATCGCACTCGGCCTGATCGCCGGGTTGTGCAGCTCACTCGGGAAGCTGTCGCTGGACGCGATGATCCAGCGTGACGTGCCGGAGACCGTGCGTACGTCGGTGTTCGCCCGCTCGGAGACGGTGCTGCAACTGTCCTGGGTGATCGGCGGCGGCTGCGGGATCGTGCTGCCGCTGATCCCCCGCCTCGGCTTCGGGTTCCTGGCGGCGGTATTGCTGGTCGTCGTGTTCCTCGTCGTACGGATGAAGCCGTCCAGCCGGCCACCCGCGGGCCCACTCAAGCCGAAACCCAGTGGCGGCTCCCCCGCTCCTGAACCCGAACGCCCCGCGAGCACCAGCCGGACGATCCTGGCCACCAGCGTGGCCGAGCAACGCGCCAACCGCGAGCGCACCGGGCGCCGGTACGACGAGCCGACCGTAGAGCTGAAGTTCGACGACCAGCCCAAGGCCCAGCGCCCGGAGCAGCCGGCCGGCCGGTGGTGGAGCGGCCAGCCGGAGGACGACGAGGAGACCCGCCAGGAACAGGCCCCCTGGGCCGAGGAGCCGACCGTCGAACGCGACCGCGGCCTCTTCAACCGCCGCCGGGGCGGCGGCCGTCCACCTCGGTAGGTCGCTGGCGGGTTGTTTTACCCGGCAACGGCTCCACAGCCAGCCGGCGACTAAGCGACGGGCTGAGGGTCGGCGGTTTCGACTGGGGCTTCGGCAGGCGTGGTGCGGCGGAGGGTGAAGGTGGCTGCGACGGCTGTGGTCAGGAGCAGGAGGGCGCCGACGAGGGCCACGACGTTCATGCTGTGGGTGAAGGCGTGGCGGGCGGTGGCCAGCACGGTCGCGGCCACTTCGGCCGGTAGGTGGGCAGCCGCGGCGGTGGCGGCGGGGAGGCCTTCGCGGATGGGGGCCGCGGCGTCTGACGGGAGGTCGGCGCGATAGGCCGCCGTACCGATGGAGCCGAGGACGGCGATGCCGAGAGCGCCGCCGAACTCGCTGCAGGTCTCCATCACGGCGGAGGCCGAGCCGGCGCGTTCGGGGGCTACTGAGCCGACGACGGCCTCGGTGACCAGGGACATCACCATGACGAGACCGGCCGCGAGCAGTCCGGAGCCGACCAGGACGACCGCGAGCGGCGAGTCCGGATGCGCCTGGGTCAGAACGCCGTACCCGGAAGCCGCCAGGACAAAGGCGCCGCCGATCACGTACGCCCGGTCGACCTGCCGCGCCAGACTCGTGGCGAGCGGCGCGGCGCCGCCGACGAAGACCGTCGGAGCGAGTGCCCACAGGGCCGCCTTGAACGGGCTCAGGCCGAGCACGAGTTGCAGGTACTGCGTCATGAAGACGGCGTTCCCGACCAGTGCCAGCATGCCGATCGTGTTGGCCGCGAGCGAGCCGCTGAACGCCCGGCTGCGGAACATCCCGACCTCGATCATCGGGTACGCCGCTGTCCGCTGCCGCTGCACGAACAGCATCCCGAGCACCACCCCGGCCGCGATCGCCACCACCGGTAGCGCGGACAGCCCGTGCGCCGCGAGTTCCTTGATCCCCCAGATCACCGGCAGTACGGCGGCCAGCGACAACACCGAGCCGATCAGGTCGAACCGGCCCGCGTCTGGTGCCTTGAACTCCGGCAGCAGCATCGGCGCGAGCACGAGCAGCAGGACCATCGCGGGTGTGTTGATCAGGAACACCGAGCCCCACCAGAAGTGCTCCAGCAGGAACCCGCCGAGCACCGGGCCGAGCGAGATCCCACCCATCATCACCGCGCTCCAGAACGCGATCGCCTTGGACCGCTGGGCCGGGTCGTGGAACAGGTTCCGGATCAGCGCCAGCGTCGACGGCATCAGCGTCGCACCGCCGATGCCGAGGACCGCGCGGGCGGCGATGAGCTGCTCCGGGTTCTGCGCGTACGCCGCCGCGACCGACGCCAGCCCGAACGCGAACGCACCGAACAGCAGCAGCCGGCGCCGCCCGATCCGGTCGCCGAGTGAGCCCATCGTGATCAGCAACCCGGCCAGCACGAACCCGTAGATGTCGAAGATCCACAGCTGCTCGGTCGCCGACACGCCCAGGTCCGCGCTGATGAACGGGACCGCGAAGTAGAGCACCGAGACGTCCATCGAGACCAGCAGCAGCGGCAGCGCGAGCACGCCGAGCGCGATCCATTCCTTCCGGCCCGCTCGGTCCGCCGTACTCGTCACAACTGGTCTCATGACAACCTCTCGGATGATTGTGTGCGACGCACACTGTGTGCGCCGTACACAGACCATAGCCGACGACTGTCTATGCTGTAAACAGATAGACTGCGGCCATGGACGAGACGGACCTGCCCCGGGTGCTGCAGCGACTCTGGGGGATCGAGGGACCAGCCCGGCCGGGGCCGAAGCCCGCGTTCCACCTCAGCGACATCGGCCGCGCCGCGATCAAGCTGGCCGACACCGGCGGGCTGGCCGCGGTCTCGATGAGCAAAGTGGCGGCCGAGCTCGGCTTCACCACGATGTCGCTCTACCGGTACGTCGACGCCAAGGACGACCTGTACGTCGTCATGCTCGACTACGCGTTCGGCGAGCCGCCGGCACCGGATCCCGAGCAGGGCTGGCGGGAGCGCATCACCGCCTGGGCGGAGGCCTTCCGGGACGGCCTGCGCAAGCACCCGTGGATCCTGCAGATCCCGCTCACCGAGCCGCCGTTGTCACCCCACCAGCTGGCCTGGATGGAGTCGGCGTTGCAGGCGTTCGACGGTACGCCGCTCACGCCGCAGGACCGGCTCTCGTCGATGATCCTGGTGAACATCTACGTCCGGGGCACGGTCCAGCTGACCTCGAACCAGCTGGCCGGCGGGGACGAGGCCAAGGCGGCGGACCGGCTCTACAACCAGCGGCTGCGGATGCTCGCGACCCCGGACCGCTTCCCCACCATCGCGGCCGGGGTGAACCAGCCGGACGCGGTGGAGGATCTCGACGTGGACTTCGACGCCGGCGGATTCCACGACGGCCTGGACACCGTGCTCGACGGCATCCAGGCCCGGATCGATCGTAAGAGCTGACTGGCCGGCCGGATTGAGTCAGATGTCGAGCTTGTCGGCGACTCCGCGCAGAACCGTGGCGACCTGGCGGGCGGCCTTGTTGTCGGGGTGGCGGCCGCGGCGGTAGCCCTCGCCGAGGTTGTCCAGCAGCTTGATCAGGTCCTCGATGACGAGCTGCATCTCCTCCGGCTTCGGCCGCATCGCCTTCGCCACGGACGGCGGCGGGTCGATCAGCCGGACCTGCAGCGCCTGCTCACCGCGGCGTCCCTCGACGACACCGAACTCGACCTTCTGGCCTGGCTTGAGGTTGGTCACACCCGCGGGCAGCGCGTCGGAGCGGACGTAGACGTCCCCGCCCTCCTCCTTGCTGAGGAAGCCGAACCCCTTCTCGGAGTCATACCACTTGACCTTGCCAACGGGCACGGGAACCCCTCTATGTCATCAAGACAGTGCTGTCAATCATCGGAACAGGATGGGCGGGCAGCCCGATCGGCTACCCAGCGTACGTGAACCAGCGCCTCGGCGCCTCCGGGAATTACCTGCTCGTGCAGTGGCTGCGCATCATCATCGATACTTCTCCGGGTCCTTCAATCGTTCGTTCATCGACCCCGACCGGAAGCCGCGCGGATCGACCTGGGCCGCCGGGAATCCCTCGGCCACGACCGCGTCGACGAGCGCTTGCCCGTCGACCTGGTCCAGCAGCCGCTTGTCGATCTCGATACTCGCGGTCTCACCCAGGTCGCGGACCCGGACGTTCTGGACGCCGTACGCCGTGAGCCGTGAGCGGACCGCTTGCTCGGCCCGGTCGACCCGGGCCAGCAGGTTCGGCGTGATCCGGATGCCGTAGGCGATCCGGCTCGACAGGCAGGCGGCCGCGGGTTTGTCCGAGGTCTGCAGCCCCCAGCTCCTGGACGCCTCGCGGATCTGCGCCTTGGTCAGCCGCGCGTCCTTCAGCGGCGTGATCGCACCCCGCTCGAACGCGGCCCGGATCCCCGGCCGGAAACCGGCGATCGCGTCGTCGGCGTTCGTCCCGGTCGCGATCGCGGTGATGCCGAACTCGTCCGCGATCGGCTGCAACGTCTCGACCAGCTCGGCCTTGCAGAAGTAGCACCGGTCCCCCGCGTTGGCCTGGTACCCCTCCCGGTCCATCTCGTGCGTTGGCGGCGTGACGTGCCGGACGCCGATGCTGTCCGCGAAACGAGCCGCCGGCTCCAGCTCGGCCGCCGGCAGACTCGGCGACACCGCGGTCGCCGCGACCACGTTGGCCGGCCCGATCGCCCGCGCCGCGGCCGCCAGCAGGAACGCCGAGTCGGCCCCGCCGCTGAACGCGACGACCAGGCTCGGGTAGCCCGACAAACGTCGCATCAACGCTTCCAGCCGCTGCTCGAGCACGTACGCGTCCAGCCAGGCCGGGAACTCGGTCAGATCGTTCAGTACGACGTCAGCGCCGTACGCGCGCAGCTCGTCGGCGGTGAACGGACCGGTCGCCACGCTCACCGCGACCGCCCCGGCAGCACGCGCACCGTCGATGTCCGCGGTGTGGTCGCCGACGTAGATCGTCGCCTTGTGCTCCCGCAACGCGATGCCCTTCTCGGCACCGTGCAGATCGCCGACCGGCTCGTCCACGTCCAGCCCGAGGTGCTCAAGGTGCAGCACAACCGAGGGCGCGTACTTCGCCGAGACCACCATCGTCCGGCCGCGCAACGCTCGTACGGCGGCCAGGGACTCGGCCACACCGGGGAGCGGCAGGCTGCCCGTGATCGCGTGCGACGGGTAGTGCTCGCGGTACCGGGCGACCATCGCGTCGACCTGCTCCGGCGGGAACCAGTTCGCCATCTCCCAGGTCAGCGGCGGCCCGAGCCGGCTCACCACCAGGTCGGTGTCGATCGGTACGCCGGTCTCCGCGGCGAGCAGGTCCCAGACCGCCTGGATCCCCGGCCGGGAGTCGATCAGCGTCATGTCCAGGTCGAATCCGACCACGAGTTCCGGCACGTCGAAGGTGGCGGCGGAGGGCTGGATCTCGGCGGTTGACACGTCCCCAACCCTACGTGCTCCGCTCCGGCGCCGGGTCTCGCATCCCGAAACAGCCCATATGTCTACTAAATCAGTAGGAATATAGCTATTACCGACTACCCCAGGGAGCTCGAATGACCACTCAGCTGGAAGCACCCGAGATCACCGTCACCAAGGCCGGCGGCGCGATCGGCGCCGTGATCGGCAACGTCCGCCTCGGGGGCGACCTGCCGGAGCAGACCGTCGCCGCGATCCGGCGGGCACTGCTGGAACACAAGGTGATCTTCTTCCGCGAGCAGCACCACCTCGACGACGCCGGACAGCTCGCCTTCGCCAAGCTTCTCGGGACGCCGACTCTGGCGCACCCGACCTCGAAGAGCATCGAGGGGCAGGACCACGTGCTGCCGATCGACTCCGACTACGGCAGAGCGAACAGCTGGCACACCGACGTCACGTTCGTCGACCGGATCCCCGCGATCAGCCTGCTCCGCGCGGTCACGCTGCCGGCGTACGGCGGCGCGACCACGTGGGCCAACACCGCGACGGCGTACGCGAAGCTGCCCGTCGCACTGCAGGCCCTGGTGGACCGGCTGTGGGCCGTGCACAGCAACGTCTACGACTACGCCGGCCGGGTGGACGAGACCCGGATCGGGGGCGTGGACGTGAAGGTCGAGGAGCACCGCAAGCAGTTCGTCTCGAAGCTGTTCGAGACCGAGCACCCGGTGGTCCGCGTCCACCCCGAGACCGGCGAACGCTCGCTGGTCCTCGGTCATTTCGTCCGCCGTTTCGTCGGCTTCACCAGCGCCGAGACGACCGCGTTGTTCCAGTTGCTGCAGAACCGGATCACGAATCTCGACAACACCGTCCGCTGGCAGTGGCAGCCCGGCGACCTGGCGATCTGGGACAACCGGGCGACCCAGCACTACGGCGTCGCGGACTACGACGACCAGCCGCGCCGGCTGCACCGGATCACCCTGGCCGGCGACATCCCGGTCAGCGTCGACGGCGTCCGCAGCACACCCCGGACCGGCGACGCCGAGCACTTCTCCGCACTTGACAACTGAAGTCGCTGTGTTCGAGTCGTTGACATTTCGGATGCTTTTGTAAACCCTCGTCTCATGGACTCGTTCGCCGACCGGACCAAGCGCCGATTGCGTGACGAGCTGCTGGACGCGGCGTACGACGCGATGGTGGCGGGCGGGTACGACGGGCTGCGGATGAACGACGTGGCCCGTCGTACCGGCGTTTCCCGGCAGACCGTCTACAACGAGTTCGGTGACAAGTGGGGCGTGCTGCAGGCGGTCGCGGCACGCGAGACCGAGCGATTCCTGCTGGACGTGAACGCCGCGCTCGCCGAGCACTCCGACCCGATCGACGGCCTGCGGGCCGCGGTCGAGCGGGCGCTCACACTGGCCGGGGATAACCCGCTGGTGAAGGCGGCGCTGGGCCAGCCGGGATCCCACCAAGCCAGCCAACTGCTGACCACCCGGGGGCAGCAGGTGCTGGAGGTGGCCCACCTACGGCTGGGTGAGCACGTCAGGGAGCACTGGCCGGAGGTACCACCCGAGGACGCGACCAGCTGCGTCGACGTCGCCTTGCGCGTCGTCCTCAGCCACATCGTCACGCCAGGCCCTCCCCCGGCGGCGGTGGCGGCGCAGCTGGCCCGCGTCCTCAGCCCCTTTCTGTCCCAAGCCAGGAGGAACGCATGACGGTGCTCATGGCCGGGCCTCCGGCGCCGGCAGGGTCATGGGGCCCTGACTCCCGGCCTTCCCTCGTCACTCCAGTCGCTCCGCTCCCTCCGCTCCTCAGTCCAGGCCGGGAGGCCCCATGACCACGACGAATCCTCTTCATCGACAGGGTTTCAGCTCATTGCGGTCCGGCGGGCTCAACTGGGAGGCGCTGCCGTTGCGGCTGTTCGACAAGGGCAACCGGAAGTTCTGGAACCCGCGGGACATCGACTTCAGCCAGGACGCGAAGGACTGGCAGGAGCTCAGCGACAACGACAAGGACAACGCGTTGATGCTGTGCTCGCAGTTCATCGCCGGCGAGGAGGCGGTGACCGAGGACCTGCAGCCGTTCCTGCAGGCGATGGCGGCCGAGGGGCGGTTCGGCGACGAGATGTACCTGACCCAGTTCTGCTTCGAGGAGGCCAAGCACACCGCGGTCTTCCGGCTCTGGCTGGACGCGGTCGGCATCACCGAGGACCTGCACCACTACGTCGAGAACAACCCCGGCTACCGGGCGATCTTCTACGAAGCCCTGCCGGTCGCGCTCAAGTCACTCGCCGACGACCCGTCCCCGGCCAACCAGGTCCGCGCGAGTGTCACCTACAACCACGTGGTGGAAGGGACGCTGGCACTCACCGGCTACCACGCCTGGAACCTGCTCTGCACGTCCCGCGGCGTCCTGCCCGGCATGCAGGAGCTGATCCGCCGCATCGGTGACGACGAACGCCGGCACATGGCCTGGGGCACCTTCACCTGCCGCCGCCACGTCGCCGCGGACGCGTCGAACTGGAAGGTCGTCACCGACACGATGGAGGAGCTCCTCCCGCACGCGCTGACCCAGATCCAGTGGGCTCTCGACAACTCCCCGGAGATTCCACCGGAGATCAACCCGACCGCCTTGATGACGTACGCCGGCGACCGCGCGACCCGTCGGCTCGGCGCCATCGAGTCGGCGGTCGGCGCGGACGTCGCCGGGATCGACCTCGACTACTCACCCGAGAAACTCGAGGACGACTTCGGCGACGAGGACTCAGCCGCGCTGGCGGCGGTTCGCCAGTACGGCTGAGGTCAGGACAACCCCAATAGCTCGACCGACTTCTCCCGCATCTCGACCTTGCGGATCTTGCCGGTGACCGTCATCGGGAAGTCGTCGACGAGCAGGACGTAGCGCGGGATCTTGAAATGGGCCAGCTTGCCGGTGGCGAACTCCTTGATCGCGGCTGCGTCCACGGGGTCGGCGCCGGGTTTGAGCTTGATCCAGGCGCACAGCTCCTCGCCGTACCTGGCATCCGGTACGCCGACCACCTGGACGTCGGCGATGGACGGGTGGGTGTAGAGGAACTCCTCGATCTCACGCGGGTACACGTTCTCGCCGCCGCGGATCACCATGTCCTTGATCCGGCCGACGATGTTCACGTACCCGTCGTCGCGCATCACCGCCAGGTCGCCGGTGTGCATCCACCGCGCCTGGTCGATCGCCGCCGCGGTCTTCTCCGGCTCGTCCCAGTAGCCGAGCATCACGGAGTACCCACGGGTGCACAGCTCGCCGGGCTCACCCCTGGGTACGACGAGACCGGTCGCCGGATCGACAAGCTTCACCTCGACGTGTGGCATCACCCGGCCGACCGTCGACGTACGGCGGTCCAGGTCGTCGTCGCGACGGGTCTGCGTCGACACCGGCGACGTCTCGGTCATGCCGTAGCAGATCGCCACCTCGGCCATGTGCATGTCCGCGACGCACCGCTTCATCACCTCGATCGGGCACGGCGATCCCGCCATCACGCCCGTCCGCAGGCTGGTCAGGTCGTAGTCGGCGAAGTCCGGCAGCCCTAGCTCGGCGATGAACATGGTCGGTACGCCGTACAGCGCGGTGCAGCGCTCGTCCTGGACCGCCTTCAGGGTCGCGGCCGGCTCGAACGCCGGCCCGGGAATCACCATGCAGGCGCCGTGCGTCGTACAGCCGAGGTTGCCCATCACCATGCCGAAGCAGTGGTAGAACGGCACCGGGATGCAGAGCCGGTCGGCCTCGGTGAACGCGATCGTCTCGGTGACGAAGAAGCCGTTGTTGAGGATGTTGTGGTGGCTGAGGGTGGCGCCCTTGGGGAAGCCGGTGGTGCCGCTGGTGTACTGGATGTTGATCGGGTCGTCGAAGGCGAGCTCGGCCTCCCGGGCGTGCAACTCGTCCGTCGTGACGAGATCCGCGGCCGATCTGAGCTCGTCCCAGTCGCTGGTGGCGATGTAGACGGTCTCCTCCAGGGCCGGGCAGTCCTTGCGTACCTCGTCGACCATCGCGCGGTAGTCGCTGGTCTTGAACTCGGTCGCCGAGATCAGCAGGCGGACGCCGGACTGGTCCAGCGCGTAGGCCAGTTCGTGGGTCCGGTACGCCGGGTTGATATTCACCAGGATCGCGCCGATCAGAGCGGTCGCGTACTGCGTGATCGTCCACTCGGCGCAGTTCGGGGCCCAGATGCCGACCCGGTCCCCCTTCGCGATCCCGCGCCCCATCAGTCCGCGGGCGACGTGGTCGACCTCCTCGCCGAACCCGCCGTACGTCCAGCGCCTTCCGGTCTGCACCTCCACCATCGCCTCGCGATCGCGGTACTGCGCGACCGTGCGTCTGAGGTTCGCCCCGATCGTCTCCCCCAGCAACGGAACCTCAGACACCCCAGACGCATACGAAGGCACCCTCATGAGCCTCATCGTCACGCGCGCCCCCCACACGAGCAAGTGCACGCACGGCAGTAGGAAGGCGTGCGGGAGCTTTGTTCTGAAAAGTAGGCATATGGCTGTTATAGTGGACAAGCGGAGGTGGTCGGCATGCAGTTTCCCGAGCCGGTGTCGAGTGTGGTTCCAGGACTGCACGGCCGGGTGCTCGGTGTGCTTGCACGGACCGACAAGCCACTGACCGGGCGCGGGGTCACAAGTCTGCTCCGGACCTCGGCAAGTCCCAGTGGGGTCCAGAAGGTGCTCGACGACCTGGTCCGGAACGGCGTTGTCCACTCCGAGCCGGCCGGACGCGCGCGGCTCTACACGCTGAACCGAGAACACGTCGCCTATTCAGCCATCGAGACTCTGGCCCGGCTCAGGGAGTTGCTCCTCGAACGTCTCACAGCCGAGGCAGAGTCGTGGGAACTGCCGGCCAAGGCCGTGTGGTTGTTCGGTTCGACCGCTCGCGGCCAGGGCGGCAGCGACAGCGACCTGGACCTCCTGATCGTGCGTCCCGATGACGTCGACGAGTCCGATCCTCGCTGGCTCCAGCAGATCGACACCCTCACCCAACGCGCCACCCTCTGGTCCGGGAACGCTTGTCAGGTCGTCGAGTACAGCGCGCAGGAAGTCCGCGACCTCATCGACCGTGGCGAGCGCCTGGTCACCGAACTCCGCCGCGACGCCGTCCCGGTAGCCGGCACCTCACCCCACGACACCCTCACCCGAAAGGCCGGTTAGTGGCTGCCCTCGACGAAGCTCGAGCCCACCTGGCGAAGGCCCGCGAGTTCCTCGAAGCCGCCGAGCTGACCAACGACCTCGCCCTGTTCAACGCCGCCGCCTCGAACGCCGTGACCTCCGGTATCAACTCGAAGGACGCGATCTGCCTGGCGCTCACCGGGCGCACCAGGAAGTCCGACAACCACGCGGAAGCTGTTGCGGAGTTGAAGAACGCGGGCGCCGCTGGCAGGGACAGCAGTACGACGCTGTCCCGATTGCTGAAGCTGAAGTCGAAGTCGCAGTACCAGGCAGCTCCTGTCTCGCCGGCGGATGCCGCGAAGAGCATCGACTGGGCGACGCGGTTGCTGCAGTCCGCGCAGTCGGTCGCACCCGGCTAACCCGGGGACTGGTCGACGAGGTCACCACCGCGAACGCCTGCAACCTGTCAGACTGCGGGGATGGAGACCGGGGTGAGTGTGGTGGGGTTGGGGCAGGTTAGTGCGGCGCCGGATGTGTTGCGGGTGGCGTTCAGTGTTGAGCATGTGGCGCCGGATGTGGCTGCGGCTGTGGCGCAGGTGGGTGAACGGACGGACGCGGTCATCGCCGCGTTGCGCGCCCAGGGGATCGAGGCCGCCGACATCGCGACCTCCACCGTGAACGTGTACCAGGAGTACCGGGAGCACGGGAGGTCTCCGGGGTACCGCGGATCGCATCAGCTGACCGCGACGACGAAGGACCTGACCGGGTTCGGCCGGCTGCTCAACGCGGCGGTGGATGCCGGTGGCAACAGTCTCGGCCTGCAGGCGCTGGAGTTCGACATCGAGGACAAGACCGAGCTGCAGACCCGCGCCCGCGAGCTCGCGTTCCGCCAGGCCCGGGCCAAGGCCGAGGAGCTCGCCACCCTGGCCGGCTACTCGCTGGGGTCCGTCACGTCGATCGCCGAGAGCCACGGCCACGTCCCGTTCCGCGGCGAGGCCGCCGTCCCCCTCGCCAAGGGGGCCTTCGACTCCCAGGTCAACATCACCCCCGGCGACCAGAGCGTCCACGTGGCCCTCGAGGTGCATTTCTCCTGGGCCTGAATGTGGTCTAGTGCTGTATTCTGCCCGGAATGCGCCGGGAGGGTGAACGGCGCTTCGTTCCCGGGGAGGACCTCCGATGTCGTCGCAGCGACCCTTTGTCTCGGCCGTACTCACGGCCGGCCTCACGCTGATCCTGGTCGCCTGCGGCGGCGACGCCACACCCGAGAGCGCCTCGAGCCCGAGCAGCACACCATCGGCGTCACCGACACCGACGCCCACGCCGACCGCGAGCACCTCGACGCCCACCGCCGTACCCCCGGCGTCGAAGGCTCCGGCGCCGCGGACGAAGGCGACGCTGACCAAGGCGCTGCTGGCGCTGCAGGATCTGCCGGCCGGGTTCGCCATCGATCCCGATGCCGAGGGTGACGACGGCACCAAGCTGTCGTCGACGAACTCCAAGTGCGCCAAGCTGATCCAGTTGTTCAACGCGGACGCGTCCGCCGGAGCGAAGGTCGGCGTGAGCCGGGACTTCTCCGGCGGTCAGAGCGGTCCGTTCGTCGGCGAGACACTGGAGGCGATGCCGTCGGCCAAGGCGGCCACGGCGTACCTCGCCACAGTCAAGACGGCGGTCAAGCCCTGCCCCAAGGCCAGGCTCAGCATCGAGGGCGCCGGCAGCTCGACGGTTGCGATCACCGAGGTGGCCGCTCCCAAGGCCGGCACGAGCCCGGTCGCGGTCCGGTTCGCCGCGGCCAGTGGCCCGTTGGCGGGTCTCGAGGTGACGTTCGCCTTCACCGCTCTGGACGACGTGCTGCTGAGCATGGACTTCGACAGCTCCGACATCGAGGAGCCGATGCTGGCGGCGGCGGAGAAGGCGCAGAAGGTCCTCGGCACCTCCACTACTGGTACCTGACCTCCAGGGTTGCGCTGTCAGGGAGACTTCTCCCATGTACGCGCCGGCGCCGTTGAAGCGGCAGCTGAACCGGTCCGGGCTGATGCTGCTCGGACCGGCGTTCGTTGCGGCGGTGGCGTATGTGGATCCGGGCAACTTCGCGACCAACATCGCGGCCGGGGCGACGTACGGCTATCTGCTCTGCTGGGTGGTGGTCGGGGCGAACCTGATGGCCGTCCTGGTGCAGTATCTGGCCGCCAAGGCGAGTATCGCGACCGGCCGGACACTCCCTCAGCTCTGCCGGGACCACTTCAAGCGGTCCACATCGACCGGGTTGTGGGCCCAGGCCGAGCTGGTGGCGATCGCGACCGATCTGGCCGAGGTGGTCGGCGGTGCCATCGCGCTGAACCTGCTGTTCGGGATCCCGCTGCTGCTCGGCGGTCTGATCACCGGTGCGGTGTCGTTCGGGTTGCTGATCTACCAGTCGAGGCGCGGGCAGCGGCCGTTCGAGGCGGCGATCATCGGGCTGCTCGCGGTGGTGCTGGCCGGTTTCGTGGTGTCGACCGTGCAGGCGCAGCCGTCCGCGGCCGAGGTGGCGGGCGGCCTGGTGCCGCGGCTGGACGGGACGGCGTCGCTGGTGCTGGCGGCCGGCATGCTCGGCGCGACCGTGATGCCGCACGCGATCTGGCTGCACGGGGCACTGGTCACCGACCGGCACTGGAAGAGTCTGGGCTCTGCCGAAGGCAAGACGCGGGTACTACGGGCCACCAGGCTGGATGTGGCCGTCGCGATGGCGCTGGCCGGCGCGGTGAACCTCGCGATGGTGGTCGTCGCCGCGGCCGCGCTGAACGGCACTGGCGCCGACTCGCTCGACGCGGCGCACGAAGCGATCGGCGTTCGGCTCGGCGAGATGCCGGCCCTGCTGTTCGCGCTCGCCCTGCTGGCCAGTGGGTTCGCGTCCTCGTCGGTCGGTACGTACGCCGGTTCGGTGATCCTGGACGGCTTCTGGCGTCGGCACGTCCCGCTGGCGGTCCGACGGCTGATCACGTTGCTGCCGGCGCTGCTGATCCTTGCGATCGGCCTCGATCCGAGCCGGGCGCTGGTGGTTTCGCAGGTGGTACTGAGCTTCGGCATCCCGTGCGCGCTCTGGCCGCTGGTTCGATTGACCGCGTCCCGGCGCGTCATGGGTGACTTCGTCAACCGGTGGGCGACTACTCTCGCCGCATGCCTGGTAGCGACCGCCGTCTCGGTGCTGAACGTCGTACTGATCGTCCTCACCGTCCGGGGATGACATGACGCCTGTCTATGCGGTGAGCGATGTGCACGGCCATCCGGAGAAGTTGCAGGCATCACTCCAGGCGGCCGGGCTGACCGATGCCGATGGCAACTGGTCCGGCCAGGGCGCCCGGCTGTGGTTCCTCGGCGACTTCTTCGACCGCGGCCCGGACGGGATCGGCGTACTGCGCTTCGTCCGCAAGCTGATCGGCCAGGCGCCGGACGGGGACATCCAGGTGCTGCTCGGCAATCATGAGATCCTCGCGCTCGGGATGCGCAAGTTCTGTGACACCTTCGTCCCGCACGACGGCATCACCAGCCGCAGCTTCGAGCGGTCCTGGACGCTGAACGGCGGCCGGGACCGGGACCAGGAGCTGCTCACCGACGAGGAGGTCGAGTGGCTGCTCGACCGGCCGATGCTCGGGCTGGACGCGGGTCACCTGCTGATGCACTCCGACACGGCGGAGTACGTCGAATGGGGTGACACGATCGACCAGATCAACGCCGCGGCGAGCGCCGACCTGCACAGTGACGACATCGTGGTCTGGTGGGAGGTCTGGCGCCGGATGACGTCGCGGTACGCCTTCCGCGGTCCGAGCGGGTCGCGCGTCGCGTCCATCATGCTGGAACACCTCGGCGGTCAGCGCATCGTGCACGGCCACAGCATCATCGCCGACCAGCTCGGCATCGACCCGGCGTACCTCACCGACCCTCTCCTCTACGCCGACGGCCTCGTCCTCGGCATCGACGGCGGCGCCTTCGACGGCGGTCCTTGCCTGGTCGTGCAACTCGAACAGCTCTAGCGGGAATGCCGCCGCACCGTCTTCGGTTGTTGAAAAGTTGACGGTGAATCACGCCCCTTGGAGATGTTGATGGCGGAGAAGAAGCTTCCTGGTCCGGACCACCCGATCACGGTCGGGAAGAACCCGGACCGGGTGGTGGTGAAGGCCGGCGACCAGGTGATCGCGGACACGCGGGACGCGTTGTCACTGCAGGAGGCGAGCTATCCCGCGGTGCAGTACATCCCGCGCGCCGACGTCGACCTGACGCTGCTCGAGCGCACCGACCACCACACCTACTGCCCGTTCAAGGGCGACGCGTCGTACTACAGCGTCCTGCCCGCCGGGCCGGCCGGCGTGAACGCGGTGTGGACGTACGAGCAGCCGTACGACGCGGTCGCCGACATCCGCGACCACGTCGCCTTCTACCCGGACAAGGTCTCGATCGAGATCATCGCCGACTGAGAAACTCTCGTACCCTCGGCGCGAGGATCTCAGGCGGTACGACGTGATCGGCGCCGGCCAGCTCGCACAGTGACGCCGCCGGCAACTCCTTCACGATCCGGTGCGCCGCGTCGACCATGAACGGCGGGGACGCGGTCCCGGCGACGACGAGCGTCGGCTGCGTGATCTTGGCGAGCAGATCGACCGGCACTCGCCCACCGGGTGAGGCGTGGTCCATCACGGCGAAGTCGTACGCGAGAGTGTGTGCGAGCTCCGTCATACCCGGTGCGGCCGCCGTCTCCAGCGCGGCCTCGCGCGGCATGCCCGCGAGCATCAGGAACAACTCGACCGCCTCGCGCCGGCGGCCGGCAGCGAGCAGCTCGAGCACCTGAGCGCCCTCGTCCTCCGTGTCGACGTCGTCAGGCCCGTACGGCGGCTCGTGCAGCACCACGTGGGTGAATAGCAGCCCCGACCCCGCGGCCAGCGCGACGAGCGCCGCGCCCGAGGAGTGCCCGTAGACGGCCGCCGTACTCCCGACAGCCGTCAGCAGCGCGCCGATGTCGTCAACCTCGCGCATCGCGTCGTACGGCGTACTGTCGCCGCTGTCACCGCGACCGCGCCGGTCGTAGGTCACCACGTCGAAGTCGCCAGCCAACTCGTCCGCGAGCGGCCGCAGCGCGACCCGATCGCACAACGCGCCTGCGACCAGAATCAGCCCTGGGCCGCTGCCCTGCCGCTCGTACGCGATCGTCGTACCGTCAGCGGATGTCACCGTCTGCATGTCAGTCCTCCCGTGTCGTCGTCTCTGACGCCCGGAACGTCGGAGCCGGCGAGCGAACTTCGACATAATCCCTGGCGCCGGTCGGGCCGGGGTGATTCACTGCGTCGCGATGATCAGCAGAGTCGACGACTACCTCCACGCGGTCCCGCTGTCCGGGTCGGTGGCCGAGCAGGTCGGTCCGTTCACACTTTTCCGCAGTACGACGGCCTGGCCGTACTACGCCCGTCCGGTGCCAGGCGCCGGTAGCACCATCAAACCGGACGACATCGACGTAGCGCGCACACGGTGCGAGGAGCTCGGTATCCCGGTGAGCTTCGAGTGGGTCGCCGAGACCTGCCCGTCGCTCGGTCCGGCGGCCTCGGCGGCCGGGTTGACCGTGGTCGAGCACCCGTTGCTCGTCCTCGGGCGTGCCGACTTCCGGCCGGTGTCGGCGGAGGCGCGGTGCGAGATCCTCCCGGCGGACGCCGCCGTACTGCGGCAGGCCCGGGCGGTCGCGTCGCTCGCCTTCGGCGACCCGGGCACGGCGGTCGGCGAGGCCGGGCCGAAGGAGCGCGACGCGAAGGCGGCCGAGGTGCCGGACGACGTGCTCGAAGCGGTTCTCGACCGGGTCCGCCGCGGTGTCACGGTGTCCGCGGGCGCGTTCACCGACGACGGCATGGTCGCCAGCGGGCAACATCAGCCGGTCGGCGCGACCACCGAGATCGTCGGCGTCGGCACTCTGCCCTCCGTGCGCCGCCGAGGCCTGGCCGCCGCGGTAACGTCCAGCCTGGCCGAGCACGCCTTCGCCAACGGCGTCGACCTCATCCTGCTGTCGGCCGAGACCAACGCCGTCGCCGCCGTCTACGAACGCGTCGGCTTCCGCCGGATCGGGACAGCCGGAGCCGCGGAGTAGTTGGTGGTGGGTGGGGACAGGGCCGTACCGTTGTAGGGATGAGCACAACCGAGCCGAGCCGCCCACGTACCCTCGCCGAGGCGCTACGCACCTGGGACGACGCTGCCCTCGGCCGGTTGCTGCAGCAGCGTCCGGACCTGGCGATACCGATCCCCACCGACACCAGTCAACTGGCGGCCCGGGCGACGACGAACGCCTCCGCCGCGCGGGCGATCAACCGGCTCGACGAGTTCGGTGTCGACCTGCTGGAGGCGCTCTCGGCCCTGCCGGAGCCGGTGGACCTGGCAGCCTTGGCCGCGGGAGTCGCACAGCCTGTGGAGGTCGTCCGGCCCCGGGTCGTGGAGCTGCTCGAACTGGCGCTGGTCTGGGGCACCGAGGACGACCTCCGGCCCATCCGCGCAGTGCACGAACTACTCGGCCCGACACCCGCAGGGCTCGGTCCGGTCACGACCAGGCACTTCGGTGAGCTGGACAAGCTGATCGAAGAGGCGGGTCCGGACGCGCGTGCGGTCCTGGACAAGCTCACCTGGGGTCCGCCGACCGGATCGGTGGAGAAGGCCGAGCGTCCGGTGACCATCGCCTCGGCCCGTACGCCGGTCGAGCGGTTGCTCGCGCGCGGTCTCGTCGTACCGAAAGATGCGAACACCGTGGTGCTGCCGCGGCAGATCGGGTTGCACCTGCGTGGTGGGCGCGTGCTCGCGTCGACACGGCCAGTGCCACCGCCGTTGGACGGCAAGCAGATATCGGCCGCAATAGGCGACCGTGCCGCCGCCGGCGCAGCGCTCGATCTGGTGCGACTGGTCGACCGTGCGCTGGAACAGCTCGGCACCGAACCACCTCCGGTACTGCGCACCGGCGGCGTCGGCGTCCGTGACCTGCGCAACCTGGCCGGCAAGATCGGTGCGGAAGAGCAGACGACCGCGGCGGTGCTGGAGTTCGCGTACGCCGCTGGACTCGTCGCAGCGGTGGAGGTCGGCACCAGCGAGCTCTGGCTGCCGACAAGCGCGTACGACGATTGGCTGGAGCTGGACCTCGCACACCGGTGGGCGCAGCTCGTCATGGCGTGGTTCACCGGGCTCAGAGCGATCGGTCTGATCGGCAGACGGGATAGCGGCGGTGCGACGGCCGCGGCGCGCGAGCGGCTCATCAACGCGCTGGCGCCTGACCTGGAACGGCTGCTGGCCCCAGAGATCCGGGTGCTCGCCCTGCAAGCCTTGGCCGAAGCAGGAGCCGGTACGGCGCCTGCCACCGAGTCAGTGGTCACCTGGGTCGCCTGGCACCGGCCGCGACGTGGTGGTCAGTTCCGCGACGACCTGGTCGAGTGGACCATCACTGAGGCCGCACTACTCGGTCTGACTGGCCTTGGCGCCCTGGCGCAGCACGCGCGCCCCTTACTGGAGGCAGGGCCCACAGCCGACGATCTGGCCACGGCGATCAGACCTCTCGTCCCGGAGCCGGTTGCCGAGGTGCTGTTGCAAGCCGACCTCACAGCAGTCGCACCTGGCCCTCTGGTTCGCAGTGTGCAGGACGAGCTGTCCGCCATGGCCGACGTCGAGTCGCATGGTGGTGCAGGGGTCTACAGGTTCAGTGAGAGCTCAGTACGACGTGCCTTCGACCTAGGCCGGACCGCGGACCAGTTGCACAAGTGGCTGGCCGAGCACTCGCGTACTCCGGTCCCGCAGCCGCTGACGTACCTCATCGACGACGTCGCCCGGCGTCACGGCGTGCTCCGGCTTGGTACGGCGTCGACGTACCTGCGCTGTGATGACGAAGACGTGCTCACCCACCTGCTCAGCTCGAACCTCCCGGGCATCCGGTTCCGTCGGCTGGCTCCGACGGTCGTGGTGTCGCCGTCGCCGCCGGACATGGTGCTGAGTCGCCTGCGCGAGGCCGGTCTCGCACCGCTCGCGGAGACGTTCGACGGGGTCGTCCACGTGACCAGTGCGGCGACACGACGTGGTGAGACCCCGCGGCGCCGTACCAGCCGGGACTTCGTCGACAGCCCGCTCGACCTCACCGACGACCAGGTGAAGGCCGTGATCGAGAAGGTCCGGGCCGGCGACCGGATCGCCGCCGAGCGCCCGGCCGACGAGGGCCTGGCCGAGCCCACCGCGCCGGCAGAGACCATCAGCGTACTGGCGAACGCGGCCGAGGCGCACACCCGCACCTGGATCGCGTACGTCGACCACAACGGCACCGCCTCCGAACGTATCGTCGAACCGGTCCGCGTCGCCGACGGCTGGCTCACGGCGTACGACGAAGGCGCCGACCAACCCAGGACCTACGCGCTGCACCGCATTTCCACCGCCCGGGCCGTGGATTGATCGCCTCAGGCACAATGGAAGGTCGGGGCGACGATAGGAGCAGGCGTGACAGACGGTCCCTTGATCGTGCAGTCGGACAAAACTCTGTTGTTGGAGACCGCACATCCGGACTCTGGGGATTGCCGGAAGGCCATCGCTCCGTTCGCTGAGCTGGAGCGGGCGCCGGAGCATGTGCACACCTATCGGCTGACACCACTCGGCCTGTGGAACGCACGGGCTGCCGGTCACGACGCCGAGCAGGTCATCGACGTACTGCTGCGGTACAGCCGCTACCCCGTCCCGCACTCGCTCCTGGTCGACATCGCGGAGACGCTGGACCGCTATGGGCGGCTGCGGCTCGAGAAGCACCCACAGCACGGTCTGGTGCTCGTCACCACCGACCGACCGGTGCTGGAAGAGGTGCTGCGCAGCGCCAAGGTCAAGCCCATGCTCGGAGAGCGCATCGACGACGACACCGTGCTGGTGCACCCGTCGGAGCGCGGTCACCTCAAGCAGACCCTGCTCAAGCTCGGCTGGCCCGCGGAGGACCTGGCCGGGTACGTCGACGGAGAGACGCACAAGATCGAGCTCGTCCGCGAGGGCTGGGACCTCCGGCCGTACCAGCAGCAGGCGGCGGAGTCGTTCTGGCACGGCGGCTCAGGTGTCGTCGTACTGCCCTGTGGTGCCGGCAAGACGATCGTCGGCGCGGCCGCGATGGCACAGGCCTCCGCGACCACGCTGATCCTGGTCACGAACACCGTGTCCGCGCGGCAGTGGAAGGACGAGCTGATCCGCCGGACCAGCCTGACCGAGGACGAGATCGGCGAGTACTCCGGTGCCCGCAAGGAGATCCGTCCGGTGACGATCGCGACGTACCAGGTGATGACCACGCGCCGGAAGGGTGTCTACACGCACCTGGAGCTGTTCGACGCGCGGGACTGGGGCCTGATCGTGTACGACGAGGTGCACCTGCTGCCGGCGCCGATCTTCCGGATGACCGCCGACCTGCAGACCCGGCGGCGGATCGGCCTGACCGCGACCCTGGTCCGGGAGGACGGCCGCGAGGGTGACGTGTTCTCGCTGATCGGGCCGAAGCGGTACGACGCGCCGTGGAAGGACATCGAGGCCCAAGGCTGGATCGCGCCGGCCGACTGCATCGAGGTGCGGGTGGACCTGGAGCAGACCGAGCGGTTCGTGTACGCGACCGCCGAGCCCGAGGACCGCTACCGGCTGGCCGCGTCGACCCCGGCGAAGTCCCGGCTGGTACGACGGATCGCCGAGCACCACGCGGATGAGCCGCTGCTCGTGATCGGCCAGTACATCGACCAGCTGGACGAGCTCGGCGAACGACTGGAGTGCCCGGTGATCAAGGGCGAGACCACGGTCCGCGAACGGCAGCGGCTGTTCGACGCTTTCCGCCACGGCGAGCTCAAACGCCTGGTGGTCAGCAAGGTCGCCAACTTCTCCATCGACCTGCCCGAGGCGTCGGTCGCCATCCAGGTCTCCGGCACCTTCGGCTCCCGCCAGGAAGAAGCCCAGCGCCTGGGCCGCGTCCTCCGCCCCAAGGGCGACGGCCGGACCGCGAGGTTCTACTCGATCGTCGCCCGGGACACGGTGGACGCCGAGTTCGCCGCCCACCGCCAACGCTTCCTGGCCGAGCAGGGCTATGCCTACACGATCGTCGACGCGGAGAACCTATTCGCCTAGGCCGTGTCTGACGGTCCCGCGCCGTGCCGAGTGCCGCGCAGTAGGCGAGGGACCGTCAGGCACGGCCTAGCCGGGTGTGGATGCCGTTGAAGTGTTTCTTCATCGAGCGGGCGAAGGAATCGGGGTCCCCGGTCTGGAGCTTCTCCAGCAGGTCCCGGTGCCAGGCGGCCGCGTCGGCGGGTGAGTAGCGGGCGCCGGGGAGGCGGACGTCGACCTGAGAGAACGTCCGCCAGAAGACGCTGAGCAGGTCGATCACCAGCGCGTTGCCCAGCGGCTCATAGAGCGCCTGGTGGAAGGCCCAGTCCTCGTCCGGGAAGTACTCGCCGGCGGCCGCCTTCGCCTCCATCCGCTCGACGATCGGCTCCAGGGCGTCGTACCCGTGCTCGGTGAAGTATCCGACCACGTCCTCCGCCAGGCCGACCTCGATGGCCTGGCGGACCTCGAGGACGTTCTGGACGTCGCGGAGGTCGCCGGCCATCGACTGGGACATCCGGAAGGCGAGGCCGTCCTCGAGGGACTGCAGCGAGACCTCGCCGACGTACGTGCCGTAGCCGTGCCGGATCTCGATGATGCCGACCGCCTGCAACGCCTTCATCGCCTCGCGCAACGGATGCCGCCCGACGCCGAGCTGGGCCATCAGCTCCTGCTCGTTGGGCAGCGGGTCACCGGCCTTCAGCCCGCGCTCCAGGATGTACGACTTCATCTGGTCGCGAATGAAGGACTGGTTCCCCGCCGCACCCCGTGCCCGGCTCAACCCACCCGTTGTCACCGCCCGGCCTCCTCTTTGTAGGAACCGTTCAGTGTAGTCCGGCGCGTTCCAGCAGCGGGCGGATCGCCTCGATCTCGGCGTCGTCGAGCGGGATCGAGGGGTACGCCGTGACCGGGCAGGCGATCACGCCGAGCAGGTACAACCCGGCCTTGAACGCACCCAGCGCGGCCGAGCTCGCACCCATCCGGCTCCGATCCGCGACGTCGATGATCTCGAACAACCTGATCAGCCGGTCCTGCTCGGCCCGGGCCGCGCTCAGGTCCCCGGCCGCCACCGCGTCGAACAGCCGCACGTACCCGCCCGGATCCACATTCCCCAGCCCCGGTACGACGCCGTCGACGCCGAAGGCCAGCGACGAGTCGACGGTCACCTCGGACCCGGTCATGATCGCGAACCCGGACAACCCGGCGTCCCGCCGATCCAGCACCAGCCCACGCAGGCTCGCCTCCTGCCCGCTGGAGTCCTTCACTCCGGCGATGATCCCGCGCTGACCCAGCGAGATCATCAGCGCCGCCGGCAGCTTCACGCCGACCCGCGGCGGGATGTCGTACGCGTACAGCGGAGTCTCCCCGGCCAGTGAGGCCAGCCGGATGAAGTGCCTCTCGATCTCGGCCGGATGCGTAGCGGCGTAGAACGGCGCGGTCGCGACCAGGCCGTCCACCCCAGCCTTCAGCGCGGCGGACAGGTGCGCTCCGGCCCGCGCGGTCGACGTGTCGATGACACCGGCCAGCACCGGCACCTGACCTGCCACCTCAGCCACGGTGGTCTCCAGCACGACCTGCCGCTGTTCGTCGGTCAGGAACGTGCCTTCGCCGGAGGTGCCGAGCACGAAGACCCCGTCCACACCGCCGGTCAGCTGATGATCGATCAACCGGGCCAGCGATGCGGTGTCGACGTCGTACTCGGGCGTGAGCGGGGTGACGAGCGGCGGTACGACGCCGGTCAACTGGGCGGCGGTGTCGGTCAAGGGGTCTCCCAACGTCAAAGGGCGAATGTGGCGAAGCGGAGGGTCGCGAACGAGGACGTCTCACCGGCCTCGTAGAAGATCCCGACACGACCGTCGGGAAGCAGCACCAGATCGGAGTAGCCGGCCATCGCGTCGTGCACGACCAGCCCGGGCCGCCAGGACTGCCCGGAGTCCTCACTCACGAAGACGGTCAGCTCCCGGCGCACGACCGGATCAACCGGAGTCGACAGCAGCAGCCGGCCGTCCGGCAGCGCGAGCACACTCCCCTGGATCCCGGGCGCGGTGATCTCCGGGATCCCGGTGTACGGCGCATCAAGCGTCATACCGCCGTCCGAGGACCAGGCGTGTACCCGGGCCGGCCCGGTGCCCTGGTGGTTGCGGGCGTTGAAGTACAACCGCCCGTCCGGCAACTCGGCGACCGTGGTCTCGTTGGCGTTGATCTCCGGGCCGTCATTGCGATCGACGAAGCCCACCGACCAGGTGACCCCACCGTCATCGCTGACGATGCAGTGCCCGCCGTTCAAGCGGATCAGATCATCGACAGGCTCGTCAGGAACGACGGAGTGATTCGCCGGTACGACGAGACGCCCGCTGCTCAGCGCGATCCCGTGACACGGTCCGGTCGCGTACCAGCCCCAGTCGGAAGGCTTCACCTGCGCGGTGATCTCCACTGTCGGGCTCCACGACGCGCCATCATCCGCGGACCGCTGCACGAACACCCGCCGGCCGGACTCGGGATCCGTACGGCGGGCGAGCGACATCTCCACCGCATCGGCGCCGTTCTGCACCGTGATCAGGACGATGTCCCCACTGGAAGGGTCGATCACCGGCACCGGGTTCCCACACGTCTTGCCCGGCGCTGCCGACACAACCTGCAGTGGCAGCCAGGTCCGCCCACCGTCGAGCGATCGGCGCAGCACCACCTCGATCTCGCCGGCGTCGCCGGACCCGTGCAGCCGTCCCTCGCAGAAGGCGAGCACCAGCTCACCCCGCGCCAGGACGGACGGGATCCGGAACGTGTGGTAGCCGCTCCGGGCCGGATCGAAGACGACCTCGGCGATTTCCAGTGCGCCGACTCTTGAAGACATAGGACGTACTATGTCATGGTGTGGCCCTCCGATGGAAGTGAGGCCTCATGCCAGTCAGCAGAAGAACATTCCTCGGCGGCGGTCTGGCCGCCGCCGCTGTCGCGGTCACCGGTACGCCGCTGCTGGCCGGGTGTGCTTCGGACAAGAAGAACTCGGCCGCCGCGAACCTGGCGGTGAAGCTGCCGACGTACACGAAGTTCGGCGGGATCAAACCCGACCTGCCCGGCACCGACGTCGTCCTGAACGGCTTCCTGAAGTACCCGGCGAACCCGGTCCGCGCGATCACCGAGACACCCGGCGACGGCAAGCCGATCAGCTTCATGACCAACATCCCCGGCGCCATCCCGCCCGCGGCGGACAAGAACCAGTTCTGGCAGGCCGTGAACGACCGGCTCGGCTCCGAGCTGCAGATCAGCATGGCCTCGAACGACGAGTACAAGGACAAGTTCGCCACCCGGATCGCCGGCGGCGACCTGCCCGACATCCTGAACATCCCGGTCGACACCGTGCAGATCCCCGGCCTGGTGAAGGCCAAGTGCATGGACCTGACCGAGCACCTGTCCGGTGACGCGGTGAAGAAGTACCCGTTCCTGGCGAACATCCCGACCGAGTACTGGAAGGGTTGTGTCTTCAACGGCGCGATCTACGGCGTCCCGGTGCCGCGCGGGATGTCGCGGACGTCGCTGCCGCTCTACCGTGCGGACCTGCTTGCCGCCAAGGGCATCAAGGACCCGGCGCCGAAGAACTTCCAGGAGTTCTTCGACCTGGCCAAGGAGATGACCGCGCCCAAGCAGAACAAGTGGGCCTGGACCAGGGTGCCGCTGTCGACCATCCGGCAGATGCTCGCGATCCCGAACGTCTGGAAGGAGGACGGCGGCAAGTTCACCTCGATGTACGAGCACGAGGCGCAGCTCGAGGCGCTCGAGGCGGGCCGCAAGATGGTCGCGGCCGGCGTGATCAACCCGGACGCGTTCAACGACAAGGCCAGCGCCCGCAAGCAGTGGTTCAACGGCGGGATCGCGTCGTTCGACTACGACAGCTTCGTCGCCTGGAACCAGTACTACGCCGACAACACCGCTGGTGAGGCGTTCTCGGTGAACATGCTCGACGTCCCCGGTTTCGACTCCGGCCAGGGCGCACCGTGGATGGGGTCGGCGCTGAACAACGTCACCGCGTTCAGCAAGGACTCCAAGCACTCGGTGGAGACACTGCTGAAGATCGCCAACTGGATGGCCGCGCCGTTCGGCACCGAGGAGTACCTGTTCCGCAAGTACGGCGTCGCCGGCCGCCACTACTCGTTGCAGGGCACGGACCCGGTGCCGACCAAGACCGGCGTGGTGGAGACCGGTATCGGCCTGCAGTACATCAGCGACTCCGCGTTGGCGCTGTACTGGGCCGGCAAGCCCGACGTACCGCAGAAGCAGCACGCCATCCAGCAGAAGGTGGCCGACCGGCTCGTGTACGACGCGTCGTACGGGCTGTACTCCGACACGCAGTCGAAGAAGCAGACCCAGCTGGCCAAGACGATGACCGACCTGGAGAGCCAGATCGTGCAGGGCAAGAAGCCGGTGTCCGACTGGACCGCGGCGGTCCAGACCTGGAAGTCCTCGGGCGGCGACACGATGCGCTCCGAGCTCGAGAAGGCCTTCGCCGAGGCGGCAGGGAAGTAGATGCTCCAGCGATCCGCCAAGCAACAGCAGCAGCTCAGCCTGGGGCAGCGACTGCTCCGGGACAAGGTGCTGCTGCTGTTCGCGCTGCCCGGGACCGCGCTGATCATCGCGTTCCACTACGTGCCACTGCTGGGGAACGTGATCGCGTTCAAGGACTACCAGCCGTTCCTCGGCATCAGTGGTAGCGACTGGTCCGGCTGGGCCAACTTCGGGGTGATCTTCAACGGCGACCCGGCCTTCCTGCGGGCGCTGAAGAACACGCTGATCCTGACCAGCCTGCAGTCGATCTTCGTGTTCCCGGCGCCGATCCTGCTCGCCCTGCTGTTGAACTCGCTGTTCTCGGAGCGGATCAAGCGGATCGCGCAGAGCATCCTCTACCTGCCGCACTTCATGTCGTGGGTGATTGTGGTCGCGCTGTTCCAGCAGATGCTGGGCGGCAGCGGGTTGCTGAACAACTACCTGCGCTCGCACGACCTGAGCACGATCAACATCATCGGGAACAGTGAGTTGTTCCACGTGCTGCTGACGTCGCAGATCATCTGGAAGGACACCGGCTGGGCGACGATCCTGTTCCTGGCCGCGCTGTCACAGATCGACTCCCAGCTGTACGAGGCGGCCAGCGTCGACGGTGCGAGCCGGATGCGGCAGCTGTGGCACGTCACCCTCCCGGGGCTGCGCGGGATCATCATCCTGCTGTTCATCCTGCGGCTCGGCGACTCACTGACGGTCGGCTTCGAGCAGATCATCCTGCAACAGCAAGCGGTCGGCCGGGACGTGAGCGAAGTACTGGACACCTACGTCTACAACAACGGCGTGATCGGCGGTGCCTGGGGTGTGGCCGCCGCGGTCGGCCTGGTGAAGGGCTTGGTCGGCGTCGCCCTGGTGCTGGCCGCGAACAAGGTGGCGCACATCTTCGGCGAGCAGGGGGTGTACCAGCGATGACACGCAAGATCGTCAACGGCGTACCGATGCCGTCCTGGCCGATGCGGGTCTTCAAGGGCCTCGTCCTGCTGGTGTTCTGTGCGGCGGTGATCCTCCCGTTCGTCGGGGTGATCTCCACCAGCGTGGCGCCGAACAAGCAGATCAACGAGTCCGGCGGGCTGGTGCTGTTCCCGGACTCGGTCAGCTTCGCCGCCTACGAGTCGCTGTTCGCCGGCGGTGTGGTGACCCAGGCACTGTTCGTCAGCGTGTTCGTCACCGTGGTCGGTACGGTGCTCAGTCTCACCGTGTCCTGCCTGCTCGCGTACGCGCTGTCCCGGCCGTCGTTCGCGGCCGGGCGGCCGATCCTGCTGGTCATCCTGTTCAGCATGTTGTTCTCCCCCGGCATCATCCCGACGTACCTGGTGGTCAAGGGGGTCGGGCTGCTGGACAGCATCTGGGCGCTGATCGTGCCGACGATGGTCAGCGCGTTCAACGTGATCGTGCTGCGCGCGTTCTTCATGAACCTGCCGAACGAGATCACCGAGAGCGCCCGGATCGACGGTGCGGGCGAGCTGAAGATCTTCAGCTACATCGTGCTGCCGCTGTCCAAGGCGGTGCTGTCGGTGATCGGCCTGTTCTACGCGGTGGCGTACTGGAACGCGTTCTTCAGCGCCTTGCTGTACCTGAACGACAGCAAGCTGTGGCCGTTGCAGCTGGTGCTGCGAACGTACGTCATCAACGACACCCAACTGGGCAGTGCCGAGCTCGGCACGGAGCTGCTTCCGCCGCAGGCCTCGATCCAGATGGCGATCCTGGTGGTCTCGATCGTGCCGATCCTGATCATCTACCCGTTCCTGCAGCGTCACTTCGCCAAGGGCGTCCTGACCGGCGCCGTCAAGGGATGATCGCGGTGGCGTGACGAGGGTGTCACGAACGGTTGCCCTGAGCCCGCCCGGGGGTTGCCCAGGGCAAACGCCAGGGGTTCGCCTGGGCAAATCCTGAGGGAACGCCAGGTACCGTCGAAAGCTATGGGGACGCAGGCGCTCGAGCGGGTGGGGATCGGTGGGGAAGGCGAGCGGCGGGGCGAGAGGCCCGCGCCGGTCGTCTGGCGGGTGGTTCGGGAAGCGGTCCTGCTGGCGACGTTGTTCCTCGTCTACACCGCGGGCCGGCAGATCGCGGCGAAGCACACCGGCTCCGCGTTCGACCACGCCCGCGAGGTCCTCGCCGTGCAGAACTGGCTGAACCTGCCGGGCGAGGCCTCGATCCAGCAGGCGGCGCTGAAGCTTCCGCACCTGGTCGAAGGAGCGAATCTCTACTACGCCAGTGTCCACGCTCCGCTGACGGCCGCCGTCCTGCTCTGGCTGAGCATCTGGCGGCCGAGGGCGTACACGCACGTCCGCTGGACGATCGTCTCGTTGACCGCTCTGGCGCTGATCGGGCACATCGTGTTCCCGCTCGCCCCGCCGCGGATGATGCCCGGTTTCGTCGACACCGGGCTGCAGTTCGGCCAGTCCGTGTACGGACCGGAGCGGGCCGGCGGGGTGGCGAACCAGTTCGCCGCAATGCCCAGCCTGCACGTCGGCTGGGCCGCTCTGATCGCGCTGTCGATGATTCTGATCACCCGGTCGAGGTGGCGGTGGCTGTGGCTGCTCCACCCGGTCATCACGTTCGCGGTGGTCGTGGTGACGGCCAATCACTACTGGATGGACGGGATCGTCGCGCTGCTGCTGCTCGCGGTCAGCCTGCCGCTGCTGCTCCGCCCCGGCCTGCACGACGACCTGCGAGCGCGTAATTCGGTTTCCCCCCGGCGGGTGCTCAAGTAACGTAGCCGGGCTTCCCCACCCCTTTGCCGGAGGTCCGCTGTGCCCCCTGATACGTCCGACATCCTCCAGGCCGAGAAGGACTACCTGAAGACGTCGCGTGCCGCGCTCGCGGTGATGCGGGAGAAGACCGGCGCGCTGGAGATCCACAGCGCGGACCGGGTGAACACCGAGTTCCTGAAGGCCGCGATCTGGCGGCGGATGAAGGAGCTCGAGGACGACCCCGAGGTGCCGCTGTTCTTCGGCCGGCTGGACTACCTCGAGCCGACCACCGAGACGTTCCACATCGGCCGCCGGCACGTGAACGACGCGCAGGGCGAGCCGCTGGTGGTGGACTGGCGAGCGGACATCTCGGTGCCCTTCTACCGGGCCAGCCGGACCGAGCCGATGGGTGTCGGCATCCGGCGGCGGTTCGGGTTCACCCACGGCGAGATGACCGCCTTCGAGGACGAGGACCTGACGTCGGCCGCGCCGGCCGATCAGCACAGCGACATCCTGGACGCGGAGATCGAACGTCCCCGCTCCGGCCCGATGCGCGACATCGTGGCGACCATCCAGCCTGAGCAGGACGTGATCGTCCGGGCCGGCGTCGAGGACACCATCTGTGTCCAAGGCGCACCCGGGACCGGGAAGACCGCGGTCGGCCTGCACCGCGCGGCGTACCTGCTCTACGCCTACCGGGACCAGCTCAGCCGGGCCGGCGTGCTCGTGGTCGGGCCGAACGCCAGCTTCCTGCGCTACATCGGCGACGTGCTCCCCGCGCTGGGTGAGATCGAGGCGAAGCAGACAACGGTCGAGGAGCTGGTCGCGCGGGTCCGGGTCACCGGGCCGGGTCCTGCGGCAGTCGACGTACTGAAGGGCGATGCCCGGATGGCCGAGGTGCTGCACCGGGCCGTGTGGTCGCAGGTACAGCTGCCGAAGGAGGCCCTGGTCGTCCCGCGCGGATCGCACCGGTGGCGGGTTCCGGCGTACCAGACCGAGGAGCTGGTCAACGAGCTGCGGACCCGAGGCGTCCGGTACGGCGCCGGCCGGGCGATGCTGCCGCAGCGGCTGGCGCACGCCGTACTGCTGCGGATGGAGGCGGCGGGTGACTCGCCGGACGACCGAGTGCAGGACGCGGTCGCGCGGAGCCGCCCGGTCAAGCAGTACGCCGAGGCGCTCTGGCCGGCCGTGGACCCGGCGAAGCTGGTCTTCCGGCTCTTCACAGACCCCGAGCTGCTGGCCGAGCATGCGGACGGGATCCTGACGCCCGACGAGCAGGCGCTGCTGCTGTGGGACAAGGCGCCACGCTCGGCCAGTGCCGCGAAGTGGTCCGTCGCCGATGCCACTCTGATCGACGAGGTAGCCGATCTGGTCGACCGTACGCCGTCACTCGGGCACGTGGTTCTGGACGAGGCGCAGGACCTGTCCGCGATGCAGCTGCGCGCGGTCGGGCGCCGGTGCTCGACCGGCTCGATGACTGTCCTCGGCGACATCGCCCAGGGCACCACTCCGTGGGCGACACCGTCCTGGGACGAGGCACTCAAGCACCTGGGCAAGACCGGTGCCCACACCGAGGAGCTGACCGCGGGCTTCCGGGTGCCCGGTCAGGTGATCGAGTACGCCGCCCGCCTGCTGCCATCGATCGCCCCGCACCTCACTCCGCCCACCGCCGTACGACGTGCGCGCGGTGAGCTCACGATCACGCGCGTACCGGACAGCCTCGCCGCGGCTGTGTCGACCGTCGATGAGGTGTCGGCGCGCCCCGGCTCGATCGGACTGATCGTCCCGGACGCCCTGGTCGGACCGACTCGGAAAGCCCTGCAGGACAAGGGCATCGCGTTCTCGGTGCTGGGCGACGAGGACGACGTCGACGCGCACCTGGACGTCGTACCGGCCTCTCTGGCCAAGGGCCTCGAGTTCGACCATGTCGTGCTGGTCGAGCCCGCCGGCATCGTCGCGGGTGAGGCCGACGAGCGCACCGGCCTCCGCCGCCTCTACGTCTGCCTCACCCGCGCGGTCACGTCGCTGGCCGTCCTGCACAGCGAGGACCTGCCCGCGGTCCTACAGACCTGAACCTTGCGGCCGCCCGAGCGCACGCCAGGGTGGTACGGGCTTGCCCTCGATTCGGGCCCGAGCGCAGGCCAGCCGCCAGCGCCCGTACCCGACTGTCGCACGTACCCCGCGCAGCTGGTCGTCATCGGGCTTACCGTCGAGCACCCGGCCGGCAGCGGCGTACGCAGCCTTCGCCGCCTGTACGTCCGCCAGAGCGTCCGGATTGTCCGCGTGGCCGTCCAGCAGTACTTCCGCGGCATCCAGTTCGGCACCGAACGTGGTGACGTCGTCCCGCGCCTGCGCCCTGCGCTCCTCCAGGGTGACCGCCTCGTCCAGCACGGCGCCGGACGGCGCAGGACCCTCCGCCGTGTCCCGACGCGACCGCCACCACCACCAGCCCAGACCGGCAGCCACCAGCACGCCCACCGTGATCAGGAACGCCACGAGCCAGCCGGGCAGACCACTTGACGCCTTGGGTACGCCGAGCTGGTCCAGCACCCCGTTGAGCGTGCGGACCGGATCGGATCGGCCGTGCTTGCGCAGTTCCTCGGTCAGGACGGGGTCGATGGCGGTGTCGACCCCGACCGCACTCCCCCGCGTGACCAGATCGCCGAACACAACCAGGTAGATCCCGTCCGCCGCCTGCTTGTAGACGACGGTCTCCATGTACGCCTGCGCGGACATCTGCTTGTCCCGCCGGCCGTCGTCGAGCGACTCCGCCGGGAGCACGGCGATCCGGATGGCGGGGTCGTGGTCCTTGACCCGCTCGGCCAGCTTCGCGGCCTCCTTGTCCGGGACGACCGAGCTCTGCGACGGGTCGACGTACACGGGTGACGTCTTCCAGCCGTCGACAACCGTGTTGGGGTCGCTGGAGCCGGTCACCGGGGCGATGAGCAGCAGCAGCGCGGCCAGGAAACGCATGGCCGATAGCCTGCCCTAGACGAGGGCCTACTCAGAAAACGGACACTGTCGCGAGTCTCACCTTCGATCTGGACTGGGTGATCCGCACACGTAGCTCACTGGTCGTCACCGGGCCGTCAAGGGTCAGAATGCGACGCTGCCCAACCGCGCCGAAGGTCGCCACCTGCTGCCAACCGTCGGACGTCCGTACCTCGACCACACCGCTCTCGACCTGCTGACCGAATCGGATGTCCTCGCCGAGTGAGACCCGCCGGACGGTGACCGGCTCCGGCCAGCCCAGCGTGAGCGTGCCGGTGCCCGGGTTTCGCCAGGAGGTATCCGGGTTGCCGTCGATCGCCGCCCGCGGGCTCACGCCGTCACCGGCCGCGTGGGCTTCCCGAGCCAAGTCACAAGGCATGTCCGCGGCCAGTCTGGCTCGCCACTCGGCCAGTCTGGTCACATCACGATGGTCGAACCGGCCCTGGCGGTCAGGCGGGATGTTGAGCAGCAGCACCGAGTTCCGGCCGACTGACTTGTAGTAGATGTCGGTCAGCTGCTCGACCGATCGCGGCTCCTGCTCCGGGTGGTGGAACCAACCCTCCCGGATCGACACATCCGACTCGGCCGGCCACCAGGCCAGCTCGGTCGCACCGGCGTCCCGGCCGGCCAGCAACGCCTTGCGGCTGCCCTGGTCGCCAGCGGCGTACCCGAGGGCGTAGTCCGGCGAACCGTTCGGCTTCGTGATCGTCGGTACGACGCTGAACTCGTCCGGCCGCGCCAGGCCCGACTCGTTGCCGACCCAGCGCACATCCGGGCCGCTGACTGCGATCGTCGCCTGGGGCGCGAGCTCACGGATCAGCGTGTACCAGCTGGGAAAGTCGTACGCCTCCACCTTGTCCGGCGGGATCCGGCCCTGGGCACCGTCGAACCACACCTCGTCCACCGGCCCGTACTCGATCAGCAGCTCGTACAACTGATTGAGCATGTAGGCGCCATAGTCGGAGGCGGTCAGCGTGTACTGCGGCAGGTCGCGGCCGGCCCGGTCGTCGCCCGGCACCAGGGTCGGGATGGTCAGCGGGGTGTGCGCACTGCCGTTGGCGTAGACACCGTCGAGGTACTGGTTCTCGTCTGCCGGCGAGAGGTAGAACCCGACCTTCAGGCCGTACTTGCGCATCGACGTCACGAACGCCCGCACCACGTCACCCTTGCCGTCCTGCCACGAACTCGAGGCGACGCTGTGCTTGCTGTAGCGGGACGGGTACAGCAGGAAGCCGTCATGGTGCTTCACGGTGAGGATGGCGAGCTTGAAGCCGGAGTCACGCAGTGTCCGGGCCCATTGGTCGGTGTCGAGACCGGTCGGCTGGAAGAGGTCTGGATCCTCGTCGCCGTGACCCCACTCCAGCCCGGTGAAGGTGTTCACCCCGAAGTGCAGGAACGCTGTCTGTTCCATCCGCTGCCATGCGACCTGCCGGGCATCCGGCCGGATCGCCGAGGCCTTGGCCACCAGTGAGGTGACACACTCGCCTTCCGCGACGGGCATCGTCCGGGCCGCGCTGAGCTTGCCGACCACACACGGCAGCTCCCCGAGCGCCGGCCGGTAACGTCCGCCGGTATCGACCGAACCCTCGAACCCGACGGTGACCTTGGCGTTCGAGACCACCGGTTTGGCCAGCTGAAGATCTGCCGGGTTGAACGCACCGCTGAACGTCGCCAGCCGCACCTGACGGATTGCCCCGTGGAGACCGCGCTGCAGGGCGGATGGGTGGACCTCGTTGCCGAGCCCGATGTCCGCACCGGAGTCCGGAGGCCAGGTCGCGGCTCCCTCGGTGCTGACCGCGGCCAGCAACTGCTGCCCGTCCAGGAACGCGTGCAAGGTCGCTCCGCCAGTCGTCACCTCATAGGCGAGCGCCAGCACATGCTGCTCACCAACCGCCGGGACCGGAACGCTTTGCACGACGTCACGCCACTCGCCGCCGTTCTCGACGCTGAAGCCGTACTGCAGGTTGCCGCCGTTGTACCGGCCGAAGATCGCCCCGCCGATCGCCGTGATCGTGGCCAGACTTCCTTGGCCGGCGTCGGGGGTGAACACCGTCTCGATCAGGACCGACCGCTGGATGTCGCCGCCGCTGATCGCCGTACCCGGCTGGAAGCGAACACCGTCGGCCCCGCCGCCGAGGACGATGCCACGGGCCGGGTCGAGCGCCTCGGCACCCGATCGGCGGGCGACCGTACCGCCCATCACCTCACCGGTCGCGGCCGTGTAGGTGTCGCCGCTCGAGAACGAACCACCGAACGAGACGTTCAGCACCGTGGCGCGGGTTCGGGCACGTGAATTGTCCATTCACCGATCGGGCGGATCGCTGAAACCCTGTCGTCAGAGCCCAATCAGTGTCAAGGGTCAGTCCACGGCCGCGGCAAGGGCTTGCCCCTCTTCCTCCAGGTGCTCGACCAGCTGGAGTGCCGGATCGCGCCGCAGGGTCACGAGCAGGCCGAGCACGGCCACGTCGAGCACCGCGGCGACCAACGGCAGATAGGTGATTCCGGCGATCTGAATGACCAGACCGCCGACCACCGCGGACAGTCCGGCGCCCAGATAGATCGCGGACGCGTTCAGCGAGATCAGCAGACCACCACCGAGCTCGAGCAGCAGATTCTGGATCGGTGGGTTGAAGGCCCAGGTGAACATGCCCCAGAGGAACAGCGCGGCACCTGCACCGACCACGGTCGTCGCCGTCAGGTCCAGCGTCGCCACCATCACGATGCTGCCCACCAGGACGCCGTACAGAGTCCGCAGACTGCCGAAGCGGTCTGTCGCCCGGCCGCCGAGCAGATTGCCCAGGACGGCGCCCAGTCCGTACATGAGCAGCAAGATCCCCACCGCACTGCCACCGAGGTGCACAGTCTCCTTCAGCAGGGGCACCACGTAGATGTAGACGCTGAACGCGGCGAGGACTCCGAGCACCGACATCGCCAGCACTGTCTGCACCCGGCGATCCGTCACACCGGCGAACCGCTCGCGCAAGCTGACCACAGGCGGCGCGTCCACCTTCGGCAGGGCGGTGCGTTCAAAGATGGCGACCAGCACGGCGACAGCGGCGATCAGGGCGAAGACACCCTTGTAGCCGAGGGTGGGGCCCAACAGGGTGCCGGCCGGTACGCCGAGGACCAGGGCGAAGGTGAGACCACCGAACACGATGGCGACTGCTCTACCGCGCTCCTCCGGTGGCAGTAGGCCTGTCGCGAACAGAGTGGCCGCGGGCGTGTAGACGGCGGCGCCGAAGGCTGCCACGACCCGGCCGACGATCAGCACCGGGTAGTTGGTGGCTACGGCGGCGATCAGGTTGCCGAGCGCGGCGAGGACGAGTGCGGCGATCAGGAGGGTACGGCGCTCCCACCGGCCGGTCAGCGTGGACAGGATCGGCGCACCGACGGCGTACGCGAAGGAGAACGCGGTGGCGAGCTGGCCCGCGGCCGTCAGCGAGACGTGGAGCTCGGAGCTGACGTCGGGCAGCACGCCGGACACGACGTACGCGCTGGTGCCGACCGCGAACGCGCCGGCGCCGAGCAGGTAGATCCGTGCGGACATCGAGGACCTTCCGGACGAGGGTTACTAGTTCGATGGAGATCGTACTACGAAGATCATCGAACTTCGACCGGCGTCGTATCATGGACGCATGAGCAAGAAGATGCTCCCGCAGCCGGCGCGGGACGAGATCCGCGTCGAAGCGGTCCTGCAGGCCCTCGGCGAGCCGGTCCGGCTGCAGATCATCCGCGCACTGGCCGACGCCCCCGACGGCATCGCCTGCGGCGAGATCGAGCTCCCCGTCACCGCCTCCACCCGGGCCCACCATCTCCGCATCCTCCGCGAAGCCGGCGTCCTCACCACCCACACTGAGGGCACCCGCCGCATCAGCACCCTCCGCCGCCAGGACCTCGACACCCTCTACCCCGGCCTCCTCACCGGCATCCTCACCGCCCGCCAGTAGACGGCTGAGCTCCGCACCTCACTGGAGAGCGGGTCAGCCGAGTGCGAACGGGAAGGGGCAACTGCCTGGTAACCGCAAGGTCTCGGTGGGGAGATCGAGCGTTTGCTGTGCGGGTGTGGCTGGCAGACTGTTGCGGTGGTGGAGCAGCGTGCGAGGTGGGGCGAGCTGGTGCCCGGCTCGGACCAGCTTGCTGACGAGCTGGTCGCCCGGTACGTCGACCGCAACCGCCGCGCCTACCGCGACAACTACCTGGACGTCGTCCTCACCGCCCTCGACTCCCTCATCCAGCTCTCCACCGACCCGACCTCCGTCCGCCTGGCCGCCTGGTTCCACCGAGCCGTGCATGCCCCCGGCGGCACCCCGGTCGAGGACGCCGAGGCCTCCGCCCACCTGGCCCAGGAGCTTCTCCCGCAGTACGGCGTACCACCCATCCGCATCGCCGAAGTCGCCCGCCTGATCCGCCTCACCGGCGACCTCGCCGCACCCCCACCGGATGCCTACGCCCCACCCCGCCGCGATGCGAACGGCGACGTACTGCTCGACGCCGTCAACGCCATCCTCGCCTCGGACCCCAGCCGGTACGCCAACCACACCTCAGAGGTACGTCGTGACGCCGCCGACCGGAAGTCGGCACTCGAGCATCGGTACGACGAGGTCCGCGAACTACTCGACGGCCACCTGTACCGGACCCAGCTGGCCCGGCAACGCCTCGGCCCGGTCGCCCGACTCAACCTCGAGTCAGAGCTGAGCAGACTGGACAGTGAGCTCCCCGCGCCTTGGCGTGGTTGGCAGCAGGCCGCACTCACCGCGACCGCCACCTTCAGCGCGATCGCGTCCGCAGTGGTCGCCATCGCCGCGTCGGGCGCCTCGTGGCAGGTCCCAGCCCTGGACGATGAGGTCGGCTGGCCTCCCGTCGTACTGGCAGCTGCCGCGCTGCTCAGCGCACCTGTCCTGTTCCGATGCGCCCGCAGCGCCAGCCAACGCTCACTGCTTATCGCAGGCGCAGTAGTGGCCGCCGCAGTGACCGGACTGCTCGTCGCCTGGGCTCAAATGCCCAGAACCAACGCAGCCGTCGGCGTGGGCCTCCGAGTCCCGCTGCTCATCTCAGCCCTGCTCCTACTCCTCCTGGCCGGCTCAGCGGCACTGGTTGCCTCACTCCTACGTACGAGTGCCGCGCGTTTCCTCCCGTCGAGGAACCTCGGCCAGCAACTCGCGTGGCTGGTAGTGCCCGCAGTGGTGGCACTGGTCCTCCTGCTGATCATCCAGCCACTGGCACGCAACTACGTGCTGAGCTCCAACGAGCGCGTGGAGGACGCGGACCGTCCGGCCGGCAAGGCCACACCCTCCGTGCTCGACGGCAACGTCGCGTGGGTCAGTAAGTCGCTGCGCGGATCAGGAGCCGAGGATGCGATCGGCACCAGGTACGGCATCGCCATCGCCAGGCAGTCCGGCGTGGTGGAGATGCTGGACGCGGCCACCGGCGTACTGCGCTGGCGCTACAGCCGGTCCGACTCCGACGAGAAGCCGGACATCGCGGCGACCGGTAATGGCGACTACGTGCTCGCTCAGTTCGCCGACGTCGGCTACCTGCTGCTCGACGCGAACACCGGCGAGCGCAAGGCGGCCTGGCCGGGCCGTACCCGCGACCACCTCATCCAGCAGGCCGAACCGCTGCTGACCGGCGAACGTGTCGCGCGCGGCTCCGACAAGCTGCGCGGCGTCGACCCGGACGGCCACGCGCGGTGGACGTTCGAGCCGGGCCGGTGCACGGGGATCGGCGCAGTGGCGACCACCGACACCGTGGTCACCTTCCTCGGCCGCAGCTGCGGTGATGAGGATGACGAGATGGTCGGCCTCGACCTGAAGTCCGGCAAGAAGCTGTGGACCAAGAAGTCCGGCGACACCTACCGGCGGCCGATCGTCGTGGCCGGTCTGGTGGTCGTGGCCGAGCCCGGCGACGACTCCGACGTACCCCTTGCTCTCACCGCGCTCGATCCGCGGACCGGTGAGGCCAAGTGGCGGTGGCCGGTGCCGCGGACCTGGGCGTGCCGGACGCTTCTCAACGGGGCCGGCAAGTACTTGATCGTGGTCGACTGCCCGGTTTCCAGGAAGCTGGAGAACGGGAAGACGCTGGTCACCGCGATCGACGCCACCACCGGTCAGACGGCGTGGCAGACGACAGCACCGGTCAACCCACGGGCCAAGGTCACCGTCACCGCGGACGGCCGGGTGATCTCGCTGAGCCGCGGCTCGGACGCGTGCTGGGCCAACGTGATCAGCCGGACCGGCTTCCGCCAGGTCCGCCTCCCCACCGGCATCTCCTGCAGCCGCGACGCCCGAGCCATCGGCAACCTGGTCCTCACCTCAGGCTCCGACACCGTCATCGCGCTGCGTTGAGCTGTCCTTCCGCGGACGCCAGCAGCTCGACTACTCGGGCGCCGAACGCGACGTCGACCGGATGCGGCTCGCCGGACTCGGCCGCGGCGACCAGCTCCTGCACGGCCAGCGCGAACGACTCCACCGCGGGCGTCTCGCTCTGCGGGAGGATCGCCGTACCGGACTCTCCCCAGATGCCGGTCTCGAAGTTGCTGCCCTCCGGAGGCGCGAACAGCGACAGGCTCGCGGTACTGGTCGCACCTGACTCGTGCGCCACGACCAGGTGCACCAGATCGCCCTCACCGCCGACGGCCGTCACCCCGGTGATCGGACCGAGCATCGCGGTCAGGTTGGACAGCGCGTGCGGCCCGACGTCCCAGAGCGCACCACGCTGCTCCCGCCGCCAGGGCGAGTCCGTGAACGGGTTGCCCGGCGCATCGAGGGCGGCCAGCATCCGGGACCAGCCGCCCTTCCAGCCACCCTTGGCCCGCACGTCCGTGAAGAACCGCCGCATCGGCGGCTCGAACCGGTGCGTGAAGAACACCACCGACGCGACCCCCTCGTCCGCGACCTCGTCGGCCAGCGCCCGGGCATCCTCGAGCGAGTCCGCCACCGGCTTGTCCAGCAGCAGGTGCTTGCCCACCGCGGCGGCCTCGAGCGCCATCGACGCCTGCACCTTCGGCGGTACGGCGAACGCGAGCGCGTCGACCGACTCCAGTAACTCCGCGTAGTCGCCGTACGCGGAGACCTCCAGGTCGGCCGCGATCGCGGCGGTTCTCGCGGCGTCCCGGCCCCAGACGCCCACCAAGTCGGCGTCCGGCGCCGCGCGCAGGCCGGGCCCGTGCGTCAGCTTCGCCCACGGACCGGTGCCTACCAGGCCGAATCGCATCCGTCCTCCATCTCGTTGCCGGACCACCCCGATCGGCGTGACCCGGCCAATCGGTGTGCCCTGGCCCTCATGTGATCTGGACCGCAATTGCACGGGTGGGATTCGATGCCGGACGCACCCATCGTGCTGGTCAGGTGACGAGCCGATATCGCTTTGGCCACGAGACTATCCGGGAGCCCCGGTTCGGTCGGCCCAGGCTCCCACCGGGTGCGAGACTCCCAGCCATGGACCTGCGCGACCAGTGGAATCGCCTGCTGCCGCACGCGCAGCCGTTGGGCGAGGACCTGCTGGGTCGTTACGCAGAGCAACACCGCCACTATCACGACCAGCGGCACCTGACCGAGGTGCTGGCGACCATCGACGAACTGGCCGACGCCGCCGACGACGCCGATACGGTCCGGCTGGCCGCCTGGTTCCACGACGCGATCTACGATCCACAGGCCGACCCCGGTGAGAACGAGGAGCTCTCGGCCCAGCTGGCCGAGCTCGAGCTGGCCGCGTACGGCGTCGACGCCGAGCGGGTCGAGGAGATCGGCCGCCTGGTCCGCCTCACCGCCAAGCACGACTGCGAGCCGGACGACGCGAACGGCGCGGTCCTGTGCGACGCCGACCTACGCATCCTCGGCATGCCCACCGAGCGGTACGACGAGTACGCCGAAGGCATCCGGCAGGAGTACGCGCACATCGCCGACCGTGAGTTCGCCCGCGGCCGGATGTCGTTCCTGCAGGGCCTGGCCGAGACCCGGTTGTACGCGACCGCGAAGGGTCATGACGAGTGGGAACAGGCGGCCCGGGACAACATCGCCCGGGAGGTCGAGTCCTGGGTCCCTAAGGCGGCCCGGCCGATCGGCGGGCTGATCCCGATCGTCTACTTCGGCGCTGCCCTCGGTGCGGTCGTGGCCGCGTCGGTCCTGCTCGGACGTGGTCTCGGCGCTGCCCCGAAGTGGCCGGCCGCCCCAGACGAGGTCACCGGCTTCCCAGTCTGGGCACCCATCGCCGGTACGGCGTTGTCCGCCGGTCTGGCCTGTGCATGGTTTCGCCGGGCCCAGCCGCGGCTGGTGACCTACCCCGCTCTGGCCTTCGCCGTGGTCGGTGCGATCGCGGTCGGTCTCTGCTGGTGGCGCTGGCCCGCGGCACAACCAGGTGCGGCGATGTCCGAGCGGTGGCCGTACCTCCTGCTGGCGTCTGTCGCCATGGTCCTCGCCGGCGCGCTCCTGGCGTTGGCGAGACGCCTGCGGCTGGCACCGGCGTACGCACAGGCTCCCCCGCGGCTGCTGAGTCTCGGTGTGACCGTGGTGTGCGGGTCACTGCTCGCGTGGATCGTGGTGTCGGCCGGTGAGCCGTTCGTCCAGGCCCGGCTGGAGACAGCCAACACGGTCAGCACCACCACGACCACCAAGCCCGAACAGCAGCCGGTACAACTCGACGGAGCCCTCGCCTGGAGTCGCGAGGTGCCGGCCACCGGTGCCATCGCCGGTACGGCGGGCGGCGTCGCCGAGCTGCGCCCGGACGGCGTGGTCATGTCCGACGCGAACACCGGCCAGATCCGGTGGCGATACTCCCGCGCCGACGTCAACGACGCTGCCTCCAGCGGTTCCAAGGGCTTACTGGTCTCCAGTGACGGCCGTACCCTCGCCGCCCATCTCCCGTACGCCGGATCCCGCGCGCCGAGTGGCATCGACCTGCCGACGTACGCCGTACTCGATGCGGTGAGCGGGAAGGTGCTCACCGAGGTGCACACCGACGGCACGGCTCTCGCGGTGGACGCGAACCAGCTGCTGGTGTCCGAGGGCAACTACGTCGTGGCGCATGGTGTGAGCAGTCCGACACACTGGCGGACGCAACTGCGCTGCAACGTGACGCAAGGCGAGCTCATGGGTGACCAGGCCGTTGTCGTCGATGCATGTGGTGGCAACGGTGCCGTCGTACGCGGACTGGACCTGAAGAACGGCGACCAGCGGTGGGAGGTCGATCTGGGTACCCGGTTCGACGTGAGTGCGGAGCTGGACCCGGCCACGTGGGTCGGTGACCTCGTCGCCGTACCTGACACTCGTGAGGTCTCCGGCCTCATCTGGACCGGTGCTGCCGGTGGAACGCTCCACCAGTGGTCCGTCGACGTGGGTGAGGGCCGCATCATCTGGACGACGCCAGTGCCGGGCACACCGCGCCCGCGGCTCGGGTCGTCCTCGTGCGACTCGCAGCTCGCCGCCACCCGCGCGTCCCTGGTGATGATCACCTGCCGGAACGCCACCGACCCCGGGCAGCCCCAGACGTACGACGTCTCCGCGGTCAGCCCGGCGGACGGGACACCGCAGTGGCACCACCTGCTGGAAGTGCCGCCGAAGCTGCAGCAGCCGACGTACCCGCGGGACGGGTTCGGCCTGCTGCCGGACGGCCGTGTGGTCACGCTGATGCCGCAGACCAACGGGAGCTGTTCGCCGGTGATGATCGGCACCACCGGCATCCGGCCCCGCCCGATCCTGGCCGGCCCGACCGCCGAGTCGGTCGCCCAGTCCGAAGAGGTCACCTGCAACAAGCCGGCGGTCACGGTCGCCGGCGCCCGCCCCGTCTTCTCCGACGGCACCCGCCTCTTCGCCCTGAACTGACGCGTCCGCCGCCCGGGCAGGGCGTCGTACCCGATCGGGAATTCCGTTGCCTGGGGCAGCGTTACTGCCTACCGTGATGCGCATGTTCCGCGTGGTTCTCGAGCACAACCTGTCAGGCACCGGCCTGACGGGTGCTGCCGCGTGGGCGACGTCAGTCGATTCAGATCTCTTCACCGGCACGCACTGCGTTGCCGATGAGCGAGGGCGACCCTCTTCCTGCTGACCAGGACCCGCGGAGGAGGGTGGACCGCTCACCGGCCCCCTCCCGCGTGGTGACAGCGCTGCGGAAGGAGCCGGGGGTCCTGGCTCGATCGAATCTTCTGACACGCAAAGGAAACAGTCATGGCCAAGAGCCAGTTCGTGCGGACCAAGCCGCACCTCAACATCGGCACGATGGGTCACGTCGACCACGGCAAGACCACCCTCACCGCCGCGATCACCAAGGTGCTCGCCGAGCGCGACCCGTCCGTCAACCGGTTCGTCGCTTTCGACGGTATCGACCGGGCGCCGGAGGAGGTCGCGCGCGGGATCACCATCAACATCTCGCACGTCGAGTACGAGACCGCCACCCGGCACTACGCGCACGTCGACATGCCCGGGCACGCCGACTACGTGAAGAACATGATCACCGGCGCCGCCCAGGTGGACGCCGCGATCCTGGTCGTCTCGGCGCAGGACGGCGCCATGCCGCAGACGCGTGAGCACGTGCTGCTCGCGCGCCGGGTGGGCGTGCCGTACCTGGTGGTCGCGCTGAACAAGGCGGACACCGTCGACGACCCCGAGCTGCTCGACCTGGTCGAGCTGGAGGTCCGCGAACTCCTGTCGGAGTACGGCTTCCCGGGCGACGACGTCCCCGTCGTACGCGTCTCCGGACTGCGTGCGCTCGAGGGCGACCCGCAGTGGACCGCCGCAATCGGCGAGCTGCTGGACGCGGTCGACAACTACGTGCCGGTCCCGGACCGTGAGCTGGGCGAGCCGTTCCTGATGCCGATCGAGAACGTGCTCACCATCAGCGGCCGAGGCACCGTGGTCACCGGCGCGGTCGAGCGTGGTGCGCTGAAGCTCGGCGACGCGGTCGAGGTGGTCGGCCTGGGTCCGACCGTCACCAGTACGGCGATCGGCCTGGAGACGTTCGGGAAGTCGCTGGAGTCCGCGGAGGCGGGTGACAACGCGGCGGTGCTGCTGCGCGGCGTGAAGCGCGACGAGGTCCGTCGCGGCCAGGTGGTGGCGTTGCCGGGCAGCGTGCAACCGCACCGGAAGTTCCGGGCCCAGCTGCACGCCCTGTCCACCTCCGAAGGCGGCCGCCACAGCCCCTTCGGTTCGGACTACCGCCCGCAGTTCTACTTCCGTACGACGGACGTCGACGGCGGCATCGACCTCGGTGACACCGCCCTGGTCATGCCCGGCGACACCGTCGACCTCACGGTAGAACTGTCGAAGCCCATCGCCATGAACCCCGGCCTGGGCTTCGCCGTCCGCGAAGGCGGCCACACCGTGGCCGCCGGCACCGTGACAGAGCTGCTCGACTGAACAACGGCCCTCAGTTGCCTCAAGCAACTGAGGGCCGTTTCACCTGCCTTTGCGCTGGCGGAGGCCGGCGGCTATGAGACGGCGGACGAGTTCCCGGCTGGAGACTGGTACGGCGCCGGCGGCGATCAGGTCGTCGTACCTGTCGCTGGGGACGTCGTAGTGGTCGCGGTCGAAGCCGCGGGCCGGGATGCCTGCTGCTCGGGCGAAGGCGTGCAGTTCCTCGTACGACTCGTCGCTGACCAGGTGGGACCAGACTCTGTTCCAGGCGGGCCAGGCTGGTGGGTCGATCAGGATCACGCGTCAGCGTCCCGGTTGTCCTGGGCATCGAGCAGGTTGCGCCAGGCCCGGACGAAGCGCGAGTTCACGTACGCCTTCGTCCAGGAGCCGTCCTGACGCACCGACGAGCCGACATGGAAACGCCGTACGCCGCTCTGATACAGCCAGGGCACGTGCTCCGGCCGCAACGAGCCGCCCGCCATCATCACCGTCGCGACCGCCGGCTCGTCCTTGGCGAGCTTGCACAGGTCGTCCAGTCCGTGGGCGACCCCGAGCGCCGACCCGGCCGTCAGCACACAGTCCAGCCCCGGCAACGTCCGCAGGGCGCGCCAAGCCGACCGTTGCTCCAGTACGGCGTCAATCGCGCGGTGGAAGGTCCACGACGTACTAGGGAATGTGCTGGCCAGTGCGGCCACCGACTCGACGTCGACCTCGTTGTCCGGGGTCAGGAAGCCCAGCACGAACCCATCTGCTCCCGCCGACAGGTACGACTGCGCCATCGCGGTCAGGCGGTTGAGCTCAGCGCCGTTGGTGGTGAAGGAGTCCGACAGCCGCAGCATGACCCGTAGCGGCAGATCGGTCGAGCGCCGGATCGCACTCACTGTCGACACCGATGGCGACAACCCGTCGGCCTCCATCGACGCGCACAGCTCCAGCCGGTCCGCCCCGCCCTCTTGTGCCGCCTCCGCATCCGCCGGATGCAGCGCGATGACCTCCAGCAACGACCCCATGCCCGCCATCATCCCGCACCGGCCGGGGCCTCCGCGTCCGGTTCCGATCACTTTCCGGAGCACTGCTGCCACCAGGCGACAGCAATCTTCCGGAAACCACCGGTGCACCGAGGCGGAGGGAAGGTTCGGAAATAGGTGTTGCGCTGGCGAGGGGCTCTTCTGTATCGTTTTTCTAGAACGATCTAGAAGATCGATACAGAAGACACCAGGGAGAGGAGACGGGGACATGGGCGGAGTCACACTCAAGACCGTGGCGCAGGCCGTCGGGGTGTCCCCGTCGACCGTCTCCAACGCCTACAACAAACCCGACCAGCTGTCCGCCGCGCTGCGCGAGCGGATCCTGGCCACCGCCCAGGAGCTCGGCTACGCCGGCCCGGACGCGTCCGCCCGGGCGCTCCGCAGCGGCAAGGCCGGTGCGATCGGGGTGCTGTTCACCGACAAGCTGGCGTACGCGTTCTCGGATCCGTACGCGGTCGGCTTCCTGGCCGGCCTGTCCGAGGTCGCCGAGGAGTTCAGCACCAGCCTGCTGCTGATGCCGCTCAGCTCGGGCGACATCGTCGGCGGCAGCAACGCGGTCCAGCAGGCGGCCATCGACGCGGCGGCGATCTTCTGCGTGCCCGGCAACCACCCCGCGGTGGACATCCTGACGGCGCGCGGGATCCCGACGGTCTCGACCGACCGGGGTGACCACCCGGACCTGTGCTGGGTGGCGATCGACGAGGTCGAGGCGGCGGCCAAGCTGGGCCAGCACCTGACCCGGCTCGGGCACCGCGACATCGTCGTCCTGGTCGACAAGGCCGAGGCGAAGGACGGAGCGGTGGAGCTGTCCTTCGACGAGGTCGGCTGCAGCGACTGCGAGGCCCGGATCCAAGGTCTGGAGAAGGCCATGCCGGCCGCCCAGATGCGGATCGTCTCCGGCGGCTACAACTCCTTCGACTCCGGCCTCAAGGGCGCCGAGTACGTGCTCGACTCACAGGACCGGCCGACCGCGATAGTCGGGCTGAGCGACGTACAGGCCCTGGGCGCGATGGAAGCGATGAAGGTCCGCGGACTGACCCCAGGGCGGGATTTGACCGTGGCCGGATTCGACGACATCCCGGCGGCCGAGCCGGCCGGGCTGACCACGATCCGCCAGCCGATCAAGGACAAGGGCCGCAGGGTCGGCCGGATCCTGCTCGACCCGGCGACCACCGAACGCCAGGTGCTGATGCCGACCGAACTGGTCGTCCGCTCCAGCAGCGGCCCCGCACCGAAGCGCTGACAACCACAGAGAACACCTAGGACCCCATCGGGTTCCTGGGGCGATCAACCACGACCTCCGACGGCCGACCGGCCGCCGGCCGACCGAACACGCTCTCGGGAAGGGAGCAGAACCATGACGTACTTCATCGCCGGCAACACCGCTGTCGAGAACGCTCGCAACCTGGCGCAGTCGGCTCTTCCGAACGCACCCCAGCAGCCGTACGACGAGCCGGCCCCGCGCCGCACCATCGCGGTCCGGGCCCGGATCAGCGCCGTACTCCGAACCGCCGCCGAACGCGAACTCCGCCTGGCCGACCGCATCGACCCGCGCCCCAGCTGCTCCCCGACCGCCGGGTGACCCGTCCCCCACTCCCGCCACAAGGGTTGCCCTCGAGATTGCGGGTCACCACCGAGCAACCCCCCATCTGAGCGGGCAACCCCCAACCCCAGGCCGCAACCCCCGACCCGAGGGGTCATCCCCCGAGGTGGGGGGTTGCCGCCTCGGATAACCAGCGGGCAACCCTCCATCTCTGGGGGCAACCCCCCGACTCGAGTGGGCGAGCCTCGGGTCGGGCGGTGAGCCGGGAGTGGGGTTTTGTCGGTGGGGCGTGGCACTCTGATGGGCGATGACTGAGCCCGGGGTGTTGCTGACCGCCCGCGCCATGGTGCTGCACGACCTGGCCGCGCGGGGATTCGACGATGCGGTGATGGTGTCGGTGCTCGAGGACGCGGTGGCCGGCCGGCAGTGGTGGCTGGACCAGTGGCCGGACGGCGCCGAGCACATCGCCGGCCTGGTCGCGCAGGACGTCCAGGACCGGTTGGTCGACTCCGGCGTCCGCTGGCCGCGCTGCACCGCCTGCGACGACCTCAACGACCACGAGTTGCGGATCGAGCCCGAGCTCGGCCCCGACCCCCACTGGGTCTGCGAACGCGCCGGCATCTCCGTCGCCCCCCTCGGCCACCTCACCTAACCACCCCCGAACACACCGCCCCCGACCCCGTCCCTACGGCATCCCCGAGCGCACCGCTCCGTCAGGGTCCCGAGCACACCCCCGCTGCATCGGAGGGGCCGCCGTTCCGGAGCACAACCGAGCGCGGCTCGCCTGCATCAGACAGTCCGCCAGCCCCGAGCACCCCTGCACGCACCTAAGCACACCCAGGGAGATACCTGATTGCTCTACATGTAGCCAGGCTACTATTGTCTGTCTACATGAAGTCTCTTGCCGCGCTTCGCCTGGTCGCCGTGACGCACGCGATCGCGATCTGCCTGCAGCCGATCCTCGCGGGTGTCTACCTGAACGGCTCCGGCGATGCCCTGCGGATCCACGAACCGGTCGCAATGGCGGTCGGCACGATCGCCCTCATCCAGTTGCTGGTAGCAACGATCTGGTGGCGGTCCGGCGGCCGGCTCGCGGCCCCGCTGGTGTCACTGCTGGTGCTGGCCGGCGAAGGCAACCAGGTCAGCCTGGGCTACAGCGGTGACCTCGCCTTCCACCTCCCGCTCGGCATCGCCTTGGTGACGACAGCCGTCATCTTCGCCTTCTGGACCCTGCGACAGCGAGAGGAGGCGCGGGCATGACGACGACCGCAGTCATCCAGCCACGAGTACGACGACCGCGCGTATCACTGTGGTCGTTGCGGCTCGTCCTCCTGCTGCACGCCGGACTCGTAGTGGCGCAGCCGATCCTGGCCGGGTACTTCCTGTCCGGTGACGTCGACGCGATGAACGCGCACGGCCCGATCGGGTCGACGCTGTGGATGGTCTCGATGATCCAGTTCGTCGCCGCGGCCTGCTACTGGCTGGCCGGCGGCGGCCGCGTCTGGCCAATGCTGCTCACCGTCGTGCTGTTCTTCGCCGAGTTCGTCCAGTTGACCTTCGGCTACCTGCAGAACTTCGCCGTCCACGTCCCACTCGGTACGGCGATCGTCGTCACCGTCGTGTGGATGACCATCTGGTCCTTCCGTCCGGCTGCCCGCCGCAGCCGAAAGGACCCCACCCGATGAAGCCACAGCCGAACGGAGCTCGCCCGATGAAGATGTCCCGCCGCGGCTTCCTGGCCGTTGCCGGCGGCACCGGAGCCGCCCTCACCCTGACCGACTGCGGTCTTGATCCGTCGCCGTCACAGGCCGGAGAACTCCTCCGCAGCCAGGCCCCGCTGCCCGAGCCGTTCCAGGTCCCACTCCCCATCCCGCCTGTCAAGAAGCCGATCCGCACCGAGGCCGGCACCGACTACTACCGCGTCGTACAGAGCAAGGCGAGTCTGGAAATCCTCCCCGGCCTCAAGACCGAGATCCTTGGGTACGACGGCCTCCTGCCCGGCCCGACGTTCGACGTACGGAGTGGGCGGACCACTGTGGTCGAGCAGGTCAACCAGCTCGACGTACCGACCGCCGTACACCTGCACGGCGGTCACACCCCGGCCGCGAGTGACGGCTGGCCGCTGGACCTGCTCATGCCGCCCGGCGGCCACGAGGGCCATGGCGGTCACCACAACATGACCGGCGGCGACGTGAAGACGGGCAGTCGCGTGTACACGTATCCGAACACGCAGCGGGCCGCGACGCTCTGGTACCACGACCACCGGATGGACTACACCGCCCCACAGGTGTACCGCGGTCTGTTCGGCTTCCATCTCGTTCGGGACGACGAAGAGGACCGTTTGCCCTTGCCTGCCGGGGATCGGGAGATCCCGCTCGTCATCGCGGACCGCGCGTTCGCCGAGGACGGATCGTTCCTGTACCCCGCGGCGAAGGACCGGCCCGGCGTCGAGTCGGCGTACATGGAAGGTGTCATCGCGGACGTCACGCTGGTCAACGGTGCGCCGTGGCCGGTGCACGAGGTGGACGCGGTCCGCTACCGGTTCCGGATCCTCAACGCGGCCAACGCGCGTCGCTACGAGCTTGGCTTCGACAAGGGACCGGCGAAGTTCGTCCAGATCGGCAGCGACGGTGGACTGCTCGACGCACCCATCGAACACGACACCCTGGTGATCGCACCTGCCGAGCGCTTCGACGTGATCGTCGACTTCTCGCAGTACCAGCCCGGCGACGAGGTCACGCTGGTCAACAAGCTGGACAACAACGCGAACGTCCTGCGCTTCAAGGTCGCTCGCAAAGCCACTGACGAGAGCAGCATCCCGGCCAAGCTCTCGTCGTACGCCGTACTGCCGAAGCCGGCCGGCGTCGTCAGGCGGAAGTGGAAGTTCACCCGCGGCGACGCCGGTGGTCACAAGGGCTGGACGATCAACGGGAAGCCGTTCGATCCGGCCGTGATGCAGGCCCAGGTGAAACTGGACCAGTACGAGATCTGGACCTTCGTCACCGACGTCCACCACCCGGTGCACGTTCACCTCGCGCCGTTCCAGGTGCTGAGCCGCCGCGGCGGCGGCATCGGCGCGTACGACGCCGGCTGGAAGGACACGGTCGACATCCGGCCGGCGGAGGTGGTCGACGTACTGGTCAAGTTCACCGCTCACAAGGGCAAGTATCTGATCCACTGCCACAACCTCGAGCACGAGGACATGGCGATGATGGCCGGCTTCGAGACGGTTTAGGTACGACGCAACACGCGCAGCGCGAGCGCGAACATCCAGGCCCAGCCGATCGTCACGGCCAGCCGCTGGAAGACGCCGGCCCGCCAGAGGCCGACGGCGAAGGCGATCGTCAGCAGCCCGCAGATCAGGAAGTTGGCGGTTTGCACCCAGCCGTGATCGCCGAGCGCCAGTGAGCTGACCGGATGCCGCAGCGCGTCGTACCCGGAGCCCTTCAACGTGCCCTGGACCAGGAAGGTCACCACAAAGAGAGGTCCGGCCACCAGACCGCACGAGACCAGCCGCCTGGTCGTCAATCCACTCACCGCCGCAGTCGCCGCCGAACCAGACATCAGCGGACACCCCAGCCACGCACCAGCCGCACACCCCGCGCGCGCATCAGCGAGCGCCTTGGGCGAGGGCTTCGGTGGCGCGGGTGCGGAGGGCAACGCGGTCGACGCCGGCGGCCTGCAGGGCGCGGGCGACCCGGCCGTGGTCGGTGTCAAGGAGGCCGGCCAGGATGCGGACCGAACCGATCCGTGTGCCGCCGACCTTCGGGGGCACGTCCAGCGACCGCTTGAGCAGCAGTCGCACCGATTCGCCGATATGCGGATCGTGACTGTGATCCGGTGATGCCTGCGGCAACGAATCGACCCGGACCGCGATCCCCGCGACCGCCAGGCTCTGCTCCCACTCGCGATCCAGCGCCGCCCGGATCGCGTTCTCGGTCAACCCGGCATCGGCCAGCAGTCGCGCGGCCGGGTTGCCTTCCATCGCGGCCAGAGCGAGCAGAACGTGCTCGGCCTCGATCGTCCGGGAGCCGTCCCGGCGAGCGACCTCCCGCGCTCCACGCACCAGGATGGTGCGAACGTCCTTCGCGTCGGACGACATCAGCGCCTCCTCAGGGCGACACCCGCGGCGATCAGCCGCTTGGCGTGTTTCTTGTGAACGGCCTGCCGGGTGACCCCCAGCACCTCGGCCACGTCGGTCCAGCTCCAGCCGGCCCGCATCGCCTGCTCCACCTGGCTGTCCTCCAGCCGGTCGGCCAGCCGGCGCAGCGCCACCACCGCGGCCAGCCCGGCCCCGGGGTCCTCGGGATCCACCAACTCGGTCATATAAGCAACTTAGGTTGACAAAGCGAAAGCGTCAACCAAAGTTGCTTAACTCCGCTCTTGACGCCAGCCGAAGCGTCTCCGTATATTCAACATATCGGTTGATCAAGGAAGTGGTTGATAAAGATGGCAGTTGACGACGACCAGCTCGACCGGGCGTTCGCCGCCCTCGGCGACCCGGTCCGGCGAGCGATGATCGCGCGGCTGTCCCGCGGCCCGGCCACCGTCAACGAGCTGGCCGAACCGTTCCCGATCACCAAGCAGGCGGTGTCGCGGCACATCCAGGTGCTCGAGGCCGCCGGGCTGATCTCCCGGACCCGGGACGGCCAGCGCCGCCCGTGCCACCTGGAGCCGACCGTCCTCGAAGCGCTGACGAGCTGGATCGACGAGTACCGGCTGGAGACCGAACGCCGGTTCCGCCGGCTGGACGCCGTCCTCAAGACCGTGCAGGAGCAAGAGCAGTGACGACCGAGAAGGAGCAGGAGAAATGAACGCCACCATCATCAACACCCCCGCCGGCACCCCGTTCGTCGAGGTGATCCGCGAGTTCGACGCCACCCCGGCGCAGTTGTTCAAGGTCAGCACCGACCCCGACCTGGTCGCCCAGTGGCTCGGCCCGCGCGACGGCGGGATGACCGTGGAGACGTACGACGTCCGGCCCGGCGGCAGCTACCGCTACATCCACTTCGACGAGGCGGGTGAGTACCCGTTCCGCGGTGTCTTCCACACCGTCGACAAGGACAAGCTCATCATCCAGACGTTCGAGTGGGAGGGCGCTCCCGGCGAGGTCTGCCTGGAGAAGGCGACGTACGAGCCGACCGAGACCGGCGTCCGGCTGCACCAGCGCTCGGTGTTCCCGTCGGTGGAGACCCGCGACGCGTTCGTCGAGTACGGCATGGAGACCGGCATCCGCGACTCGATGGACCGGCTGGCCGAGCTGGTCGCAAAGGAGGGCTGACCGATGACCCAGGTCGTCGTCGACATCTCGGTCTCCCTGGACGGCTACGTCACCGGGCCCAACGTCGGCCTCGACAATGGGCTCGGCGACGGCGGCGAGGCCCTGCACGAGTGGGTCTTCAACGGCACCGCCGAGGACCGTAACGTGCTGGACGAGGCCTTCGAGTCCACCGGCGCGGTCATCCAGGGCCGGAACCTGTTCGACATCATCGACGGTCCGAACGGCTGGAACGACGAGATGGGGTACGGCGCCAAGCCGACCGGCGAGGTGAATCCGCCGATCTTCGTGGTGACCCACTCGGCCCCGGAGCGGACCCGGCTCGGCGACCGCTTCCGCTTCGTCACCGACGGCGTCGAGAGCGCGGTCGCCCAGGCCCGCGAGGCGGCCGGCGACAAGGAGGTCGTCGTGATGGGCGGCGGGCAGATCTGCCACCAGGTGCTCGCCGCCGGGCTGGCCGACGTACTGCGGCTGCACGTGGCGCCCGTCGTACTGGGCGACGGGACCCGGTTGTTCCCGGCCGGCGCGGCGCCGACCTACCCGCTGGACCTGGTCGGGACGGTCTCGACGCCGGCCGCGCAGCACCTCACCTATCGAGTCAAGAAGGAGAAGGTGTCATGGGCAACGTCATAGCCTCGGCCGTGGTGTCGCTGGACGGCTTCGTCGCGGACACCGAGGACGGTGTCGGACCGCTCTTCGACTGGTACGGCAACGGTCCGGTCGAGGTGTACGGCAGCGACCCGGGCCGCCCGTTCCACGTCAGCCAGGCGAGTGCCGACTACATCAACGCGACCTGGCCGAACGTCCGCTCCTGCGTGATCGGGCGGCGCCTGTTCGACATCACCAACGGCTGGAACGGCGTCCCCGCGGTCGGTGACCACGTCTTCGTGGTCACGCACGAACCGCCGGCCGACTGGCCGTTCCCGGACGCGCCGTTCACCTTCGTCGACGGGATCGAGGAAGCGATCGCGCAGGCCAAGAAGCACGCCGGTGACTCGACGTCACGGTGACTGGCGGCAACCTGACCGGCCAGGCCCTCGCGGCCGGCCTGGTCGACGAGATCTCCTACAACATCGCACCGGTCATCTTCGGCACCGGCGTGAAGTTCTTCGGCGACTACACCGCCGGCCAGGTCCTCCTGGACAACCCCAAGGTGGTCGAGGGCGACCGGGTCACCCACCTGCATTACCGGGTCAGCAAAGGGTGATCCGTGATGACGGTTCGGGAGCCTGGCGCCACCTCGGTGAAGCCGGCGTCCTGGACCACGGGCAGGCCGGTGGTCAGGAGGGTTTGCCAGTGCGTGGGGGTGGCGGTGCGGACGGCCAGCCTGAAGTCCGCAGTCGCCCATTCCTTCCGAGCCTGCACTGAGAGTGCGAGCCAGGCGAGGTGGGCGGCATGGCCGCACTGGGCCATCGCCTTACCGCTGGACATCGTCAGACCGGGGTTGATCCACAACACAGGTGCTTCCGGAGTGGACAGTTCGTCCTCCGGGTCCTCGAAGTCGGTGCCGGTCACCTGCAGCTTGGCGAGATCCTTCGGTACGGCGTCCAGCGGCACCGGCGGGAACACCCGGACCTCCGCGGTCGAGCCCCGCACCGTGATCCCCGGCAACGCCTCGGCGCGTCGCCATTCGGCCCCGCGCGCCCGGCGTACCACCTTCCGGATCCTGGCGTCCTGCCAGGCCAGCATCGCCTCGGCCCACTCCCCTTCGCCGGCCGACCGCTCGTCCGCCAGGATCGCGAGCACCGCCCGCGCCGCCGTCTCCAACGCATCCGTCTGCCCCGGCCGCGCGTTCTTCTCCACCCGCACGACCAGGGTCAGCACGTACTCATCCACGGCGTGAGTCTGCCAGGGCGGACCGCCAGGCCATCACAATGTCCGGCCTGCGTCCCGCGCCAGCGTGGCGGCGCGCAAGGAGTGCACTTGTGATGGCCTGGCGGTCCGCCGGCTTGTCGGCGGGCGGTGTTAGCGTGACCGGCATGCGGCAGTATCTGGATCTTCTTCGGCATGTGCTGGACCACGGGGTGCAGAAGGGCGACCGGACCGGGACGGGCACGCTGAGTGTCTTCGGATACCAGTCGCGTTACGACCTGCGCGCGGGTTTCCCGGCGGTGACGACGAAGAAGCTCCAACTTCGCTCGGTGGTCGGCGAGCTGATCTGGTTCCTGAGCGGCTCGACGAACGTGAAATGGCTGCACGAGAACAACATCGGCATCTGGGACGAGTGGGCCGACGCCGACGGTGAGCTCGGGCCGGTGTACGGCTACCAGTGGCGGTCCTGGCCGACGCCGGACGGGCGGCACGTGGACCAGATCGCCGGCGTGATCGAGTCGATCAAGAACACCCCCGACTCCCGCCGGCACATCGTGAACGCGTGGAACGTGGCGGAGCTCGACAACATGGCATTGCCGCCCTGCCACACGATGTTCCAGTTCTACGTCGCGGAGGGCCGGCTGTCCTGCCAGCTGTACCAGCGGTCCGCCGACATCTTCCTCGGGGTGCCGTTCAACATCGCGTCGTACGCGCTGCTGACTCACATGATCGCCCAGCAGACCGGGCTCGAGGTCGGCGACTTCGTCCACACCCTCGGCGACGCCCACATCTACCTCAACCACCTGGAGCAGGTGAAGCTGCAACTGACCCGGGAGCCCCGGCCGCTGCCGACGCTGAAGCTGGCCCCGCGCGACGCCATCGACGGCTACGAGATCGCGGACGTCGAGCTGCTCGGCTACGACCCGCATCCTTGGATCAAGGCGCCCATCGCCGTATGACCGAGCGAAGCGAGGGCATCATCAAGCACAGTGCGCCTCGTGTCTCATCCGCGCCCGGAGCGAAGCGAGGACGTGGATGAGCATCATTCTGATCGCCGCGGTCGGCGCCAATGGCGTGATCGGGCGGGACAACGACCTGCCCTGGCGGATCCGTGAGGACCTGCAGCGCTTCAAGCAACTGACCCTCGGCCACACGCTGGTGATGGGCCGCAAGACGTACGACTCGATCGGCCGCCCGCTGCCCGGCCGCCGTACCGTCGTCGTCACCCGGCAACCCGACTGGTCCGCAGACGGTGTCGAGGCCGTCCACACGCTCGAGGAAGCCCTCGAGTACGACGGCCACCTCTACGTGGCCGGCGGTGGCGAGATCTACCGCCAGGCCCTGCCGTACGCCGACCGCCTCGAACTCACCGAAGTAGCCCATTCCCCCGCTGGCGACGTCACCTTCCCCACCCTCACCCCCCAAGCCTGGACCGAAACCGCGCGGCACCCCCGCGACGGCTTCACCTTCGTCAGCTACCGGCGTAGCTAACAACGAGTACGCAACGGGGAAAGCCAGGGGGACCCGGAACCGCGTAGATTGTGTGCGCGTCACGGAGGTGACAGCGCATCTGCCGGGGGAAGCAGCGGAGGGGAACGACGATGACCGAGGCCGACAACACACCAGCGACGCCTGGAGCCGCCGCCGCGCAGCCGGCCGCGGCCGCGCAGCCGGCGGTGTCACCGCTGCAGCCGCCGACCGCGTCCGCGCCGGGGCTGATACTGACCGCGCCACCACCGTCACAGCCGGTCGCCGCAACGGCCGCGCCGACGATGGCGCCGGCGGTCGACCCGGCCGCGCTGCCGGGGCTGGACGCGAAGGTGGACACCTTCCTGTCCGCGCTGATGACGGCCGAGCCGCGCTCGCCGGAGTTCGCCGCCAAGGCCAGTGACGTCCGGAGCATGGGCGACGTCGACATCCGCGCCGCCGCGGAGAGCTCGAACCGGTTGCTGCAGTCGCCGGTCCGGGCGCTGCAGGATGGCGGCCTGTCCGAGGGTTCGACGGTCGGCAACACGTTGCTGGAGCTCCGCCGTACGGTCGAGGACCTGGACCCGAAGGAAGCCACCGGCCCGAAGAAGCTGCTCGGGATGATCCCGTTCGGGGACAAGATCGAGGACTACTTCCGCAAGTACCAGAGCGCGCAGAGCCACCTCGAGGGCATCCTGCACGCGCTGCGCAACGGCCAGGACGAGCTCGGCAAGGACAACGCCGCCCTCAACCTGGAGAAGCAGCAACTGTGGGACGCGATGACCCGGCTGAACCAGTACGTGTACGTCGCCGAGCGGCTCGACGCCCGGTTGTCCGCGGCCATCGCCGAACTGGAGGCGACCAACCCGGAAAAGGCGAAGGCGTTCCGCGAGGACGTGCTGTTCTACGTCCGGCAGAAGCACCAGGACCTGCTCACCCAGCTGGCCGTGTCGATCCAGAACTACCTGGCCATCGACATCGTGATCAAGAACAACATCGAGCTGATCAAGGGTGTCGACCGGGCGTCGACGACGACGGTCTCGGCCCTGCGTACGGCGGTCATCGTGGCGCAGGCCCTGGGCAACCAGAAGCTGGTGCTGGACCAGATCACCGCCCTGAACACGACCACCAGCGGGATGATCGAGCGGACCTCGGAGATGCTGCGGGACAACTCGGTCGCGATCCAGCAGCAGGCCGCGTCGGCGACGATCGGGCTGCCGCAGCTCCAGGCGGCGTTCGCGAACATCTACGCGACCATGGACGCGATCGACACGTTCAAAGTGGAGGCGCTGGACAACATGGCGGCCACCATCGGCACGCTGGAGACCGAGGTGACCAAGTCCCGCGCGTACCTGGACCGGGTCGCGCAGCAGGACCAGCGCGTCATCCACGGCAGCCTCGACCTCGACCTCGGTCGCTGACGCCCGGAGTGGCTGGGGGACGGGGACTGCATGGCGCTCGGTGACTTCTTCGCGCGGCTGGCCGGCCGCAAGGCGGAGCCCGAGCCTGCCCCGGTCCCCCGTCCGCCGACCACCGACGACCTGCTCGCGTCGCTCACCCGCGTCGAGCAGTTGGTTGCCGACGGCGCCGTACCGGCTGTGGTCGCGTCACGGGTGGCGCGGGTGGTCCGGACCGTGCGGGAGACGATCCCGCGGCTCGGCAACCTGGGCGGCAGCGCGCAGGCGTACTCGGTGATGGCGACCGCGACGGACTACCTGCCGGAGGCGATCGGTGGGTATCTGCGGCTGCCGCGGCAGTGGGCGGACACCCGGCCGGTCGACAAGGGCAAGACGTCGCTGATGATCCTGATCGATCAGTTGGACCTGTTGGGCTCCACGATGGACAAGGTGTTCGACGCGGTGAACCGGGCCGACGCGGCGGCGCTGATCGCGCACGGCCGATTCCTGCAGGAGAAGTTCGGTACCGGCTCGACCGGCGGCGGGCTGGCACTCGGCCCGACGGCCTCGACACCACCACCGGACACCGGACCGGCGGGACCACTGCAACCACCGACTGGACGAGGAGGGGCATGAGCGGCGAGGGGGGCAAGTCACTCCAGCAAGCTCTGTCGGAGCTGCTGGCGGTAGCTACTCGTGCCGGCATCCCGGACGACAGGGCTCGAGCCGAAGCGTTGTCATTGGCCGCTGCCTTGGCGGAGTCGGCTCCGGGCGCACCTGCCGATTGGGGCAAGGTCACCCCTGGTGCGACGACGCAGGACTTCTTCGATGCGGCTGTGCGCGGTCGCCGCTGGCGTGGTGCGCCGACTGCCGTGTTGTCCGAGCTGGTCGCACAGGGCTCGCCGGAGAAGGCTGCCTACGCGGAGGCCTTGGCTGAGGTCGCTTCGGCGGCCTGCACACTCGGCGAGCCGACGATGCGGGTGGTCGGCAACGCTTCGGTCGCCGCGGCGGCACAGCTGCAGGCCGCCGGCGCTCGCCCGTTGCAGGTTGGTACGACGCCTGTCGCGGAAGCCAAGCCCGCAGCTGCCGTTGCCGAGCAGCCGGAGGAGCCTGCTGAGCCGGCGAAGACGGTCGAAGAGCTGCTCGCTGAGTTGGACGCTCTGACTGGGCTGGCCAAGGTCAAGCGGGAGGTTCACCGGCAGGTCGCCGTACTCCGGGTGGAGAAGCTGCGGACCGAGGCCGGGCTGAAGAGTCCGACGATCACCCGGCACCTGGTGTTCGTTGGCAACCCGGGTACCGGCAAGACGACCGTGGCGCGGCTGGTGAGCGGGATCTACAAGGCACTCGGGCTGCTGTCCAAGGGCCAGCTGGTCGAGGTGGACCGTTCCGAGCTGGTGGCGGGGTATCTCGGCCAGACCGCGACGAAGACCGCCGACGTGGTCGCGTCCGCGGCGGGCGGGGTGCTGTTCATCGACGAGGCGTACAGCCTGACCGCGGGTACCTTCGGCGCCGACCAGTACGGCCGGGAGGCGGTCGACACGCTGGTCAAGGAGATGGAGGACCGGCGCGACGACCTGGTCGTGATCGTGGCCGGGTACCCCGAGCCGATGGCGGCGTTCATCGCGGCGAACCCGGGACTGGCCAGCCGGTTCCGGACCACGATCGGGTTCGACGACTACAGCGACGACGAGCTCACCGACATCCTCACCGGGCTCGCTGAAGGCGCCGACTACGAGCTGACCCCGGAGGCGCTGGCGAAGTTCCGGGAGATCCTCGCCGCGACGCCGCGGGACCGCTCGTTCGGCAACGGCCGGTTCGCCCGGAACGTGCTGGAGGCCGCGATCGGCCGGCACGCCTGGCGACTTCGCGACGTCACGGCACCCACCAAGGAGCAGCTGCGTCAGATCGTCGCCGCAGACCTCACCGACGAGCCCGAGACGAAGCCCGAGACCAAGCCCGAGACCAAGCCTGGGCCCGCCGCGGAGGTTGAGCCCGCGCCTGAGCCTGAGGTCGAGCCCGAGGCTGAGGTCGAGCCCGAGCCTGAGGTCGAGCCCGAGCCTGGGGCAGCAGACGGAAGCGTGCAGAAGGACCTGCCTGAGCAAGGAGACAAGGCGTGACCCAGACGCAGAGTGCGCCGCCCGCGACCTGGTCGCCGCCGGCCCAACAGTCCGCCCAGCCGGCGGTCCAGCAACCAGGAGCGCCGGCGGCGAGACGCGGCCCGATCGCGGTCTGGTTCGAGGGCACCCCGGGCCGGATGCGCGCGTTCCTGATCCTGGCCGCGGCGATGAGCGTCGTGTTCGGCCTGGCCGCCGCACAGGGCTTCCGGCAGTCCGACGGCGCGCTCACCCGCGCCGAGGCCAACGCCGCCCAGCTGGTCCGGATCCAGGCGATCCACACCAACCTGGTCAGCGCGAACGCCGACGCCACCAACGCCTTCCTGGTCGGCGGTCTCGAGCCGCCCGAGCAGCGCCAGCACTTCGTCGACTCGATGGCCGAGGCGGCCCGCCTGATCGCCGAGGCCGCGACCGCCCAGCCCGCCGACAAGGACGCGCTCGGCGCGCTCAACCAGACCCTGATCACGTACGACGGCCTGATCGAGCAGGCCCGGGCCAACAACCGCCAGGGCCTGCCGATCGGATCGCAGTACCTCAAGGACGCGAACGCCGTACTGCAGACCGACTCGCTCCCGCTGGTGAAGGCCTTGGTCCAGGCGAACGAGGAGCGCGTCGACACCGAGTTCGACGGGATCGGCCAGGGAACCATCTGGGTCCTCGTCGGCGGCCTGCTGACGCTCGTCGTCTTCGCCATCACCCTGCGCTGGCTGGCCCGCCGCACCCACCGCTACATCAACGTCCCCATCGCCGCCGGCGCCCTCCTCGTCCTCCTCACCACAATCGTCGGCGGCGCCGCGCTGTCCAGCGCCTCGGGCAAGGCCGCCGACACCCGTGGGAACGCCTACGACCAGACCCTGGCGTTGTCGAGGGCAAGAATCGCCGCGTACGACGCCCGCTCCAACGAAAGCCTCACCCTCATCGCCCGCGGCTCCGGCGACGCCTACGACAAGGCCTACAACACGTCGGCCGCGGTTGTCGCGAAGCAGTTGAGCGAACTCAACGACGCGGGCTTGCGATCGCAGTGGAACGACTACGACGAAGTCCACAAGTCGGTCCGGAGCGAGGACACGAAGGGCAACTGGGATGCGGCCGTCGCGCTGGCCGTCGGCAAGACGCCCGACGCGAACTCCGTGCTCGCGTTCCATGAGTTCGACAACAGCTCGAGCAGCCGGTTGAAGACGACCAGCGGCGACGTCAGCACCGAACTGATCGCCGCCCGCGACGGCCTGCCGCCGATCGGGTGGCTCGGCCTGCCGATCGGGATTGCGGCCGCGCTGCTGGTGGCCTGGGGCATCTCGCAGCGACTGGAGGAGTACCGATGAAGAAGCTGCTCGCCCCGATCGCCGCCTCGCTCGCGATCCTGCTCGCCGCCACCGCCTGCGGCTCCGGTGAGTACGCTGCGACCGAGATCCCGCCGAAGGTCCAGCCGAGCGAAGCACCGGCGGCACCACCTGCCACTCAGCCGGACTGCGGGAATGCGCTGGCGTCGTACGCCCCCGAGGGGACCATGCCGGCACCCGGCGCGATGCCGACCGGCACCTACATGGCCAAGATCCAGCAGCGCGGCCGGCTGATCGCGGGAGTGTCCGCGGACAGCCTGAACCTCGGCGCGCGGGACCCGGTCACCGGGCAGATCCAGGGCTTCGACATCGACATGATCTACGCGGTCGCGGACGCGATCTTCGGAAAGCCGGCGCCGGGTCAGCCGCACAAGGTCGAGCTGCGGGTCATCTCCAGCCCGCAGCGGATCCCGGTGCTGCAGAAGGAGCAGGTCGACATCGTCGCGCGGAACATGACGATCAACTGCTCCCGCTGGGCGCAGATCGCCTTCTCCGCCGAGTACTACCGCTCGGGCCAGAAGACGCTGGTGCCGATCGACTCGACGGCGAAGAGCCTGAAAGACCTGGACGGCAAGACGATCTGCGCCCCGGCCGGTTCGACCAGCCTGGACAACCTGAAGAAGGAGAACCCGCAGGCGGTGCCGATCACCGCCGACACCGACACCGGCTGTCTGGCGCTGTTCCAGTCGGGCAAGGCGTACGGCATCACCGGCGACGACACGGTGCTCGCCGGCGACGTCGCGCAGGACCCGTACGCCAAGGTTCTCGACGACAGAATCAGCAACGAGCCGTACGGCCTGGGCATGTCGCTGAAGCGCTCGGAGTTCGTGCGGTTCGTGAACCAGGTGCTCGACCAGATGAAGACCAGCGGCGCATGGATGATCTCGTACAACAAGTGGCTCAAGCCCGCCCTCGGGGAGCTGAAGGCTCCGCCGCCATCGGTCTACGGCCGGATCCCGGCGCAATGACAGTTCGTACGCCGACGGTGTCGGCCCCCTCGCCACCGGGGAGGATGGGGAGCAGCATTCCGGCTACGGAACTGCTGTCGTTCCTCGATGCGCTGGGGACGTGGCGGGATCGGCGGAAGGCTGAGCTGGAGGAGTTGGATCAGGCTGCGCTGCAGTCGCCGGACGCCGACGCGCTGAGTGCGGACGTCGTACTGAGTATGGCGGTCTGGAAGGCGGTCTCGGACCGCTATGAGCTGATCCTGGTCACCTGGGACTCCGGGCGGGTCGGGCCGGCCGAGACCGAGCGGATCTCCACCTTGATCTGGGGCGGTCTGGACACCGGAGGCGCGGGTGGTTCGCTCGCGGTTTCGTTGCCGGAGGCATGCAAGTTGTCGGACGCGCTGGCGTCCAGCCTGCGGGCCAAGCTCGCGCTGGAGCCGGGTGACGCCGACCTGGCCGCGCGGCTGCGACAGCTCCGGGCAGAGGTCGAGCGGATCAACGACCTGGTCAAGCAGGAGCCGGCGAACACCCGCAACGCGGCGATCGCCACGCACCACGATCTCGATCGCCGGGTCACGGATCTTGCCGAGCGCAACAAACGTGGCGCGGACATCGGCGGGCTGATCGGTCCGCTGGAGATCGACGCGGCCAAGACCGAACGGGACCTCATCGTCGGCGCCGCGACCCGCAAGGAACGTGCCGCCGACGTCGCACGGGCCCGGACGTTGCGCAGCGAACTGGAAGCACAAGGTATCGCGGTGCGGGCGATCGCCGACCGGGCCGTCGCCGCGGTCACACCGGCCCCGCGTCTCGCCGTACCGGATGTGACCGCGATCGGGCCGGTGCCGAACACCCCGGCCGAGCTGGCGAAGTACCTGACCCGGTTGGACGCCGTACGTCGCGCGCTGAGTCAGGCGCAGTCGGCGTACGGCTCGGCGCTGGATCGGCGCGACGAGCTTGCCGCCCGGCTGGACGCGTATCAGGTGAAGGCAGCAAGTGTTGCCCCAGGCAACGAGGATCTTGCCGAGTTGTACCGGCGTGGCCGTGCGGTGATCAAGTCCGAGCCAGTGGACCTGGCCCGGCTCGGCGCACTCGTCACGGCGTACCAGGCCTACCTGGAGAGCACGGGAGGGACCAGATGACGACGACCACCGCCTGTACGCAGCCTGGCTGCACGGGCACCATCATGGACGGGTACTGCGACGTCTGCGGCTCGCCCGCGGCGTCGTCCGGTACGGCGAGCCCGGCCCCGGCGACCGGCGCCTGCACGCAGCCCGGCTGCACCGGCACCTTCGCCGACGGGTACTGCGACGTCTGCGGCTCGCCCGCGCCCGATGGCTCCACGACCCCATCCGCCGTCACTGGCGCTCCGCCGGTGACCACGGACCTGGACCCGGACCCGATCAACACCCCGTCGACGGTGTCCCGCGCGTCCAACCGGCTCGCCTCGACACCACTCGGCTCCGCCCGGGCCGGCGCGGCCGGTTCCAAGCTGACCCGCCGGCTCGGTACGTCGTCCACCCGGTTGCGCGGTGCACGCCTCGGCGCCGGCCTGACCCACATACCGACGATCCCGGCGATCGACGCCAGCAAAGCGATCCTGGCCAACCCGATGGTCCCCGAGGACCGCCGGAACTGTCCCAACTGCGGCAACGCGGTCGGCCGGGCCCGTGGCGACCAGCCGGGCCGCACCGAGGGGTTCTGCCCCAAGTGCCGGAGCAAGTTCTCGTTCTCGCCCAAGCTGCACCCGGGTGACCTGGTCGGCGGCCAGTACGAGGTGGCCGGCTGCCTGGCGCACGGTGGTTTCGGCTGGATCTACCTGGCCCGGGACAAGAACGTCTCCGACCGCTGGGTGGTGCTGAAGGGCCTGCTCAACTCCGAGGACCCGGACGCGGTCGCGGCGGCGATCGCGGAGCAGCAGTTCCTGGCCCGGGTCGAGCACCCGCTGATCGTGGAGATCTACAACTTCGTCACCCACGAGGGCGCCGGCTACATCGTGATGGAGTACGTCGGCGGCACCTCGCTGAAGACGTTGCTCAAGCAGCGGATGGCCGCCAACAACGGCCAGTACGACGCGTTGCCGATCGACCAGGCGATCGCGTACATCCTGGAGATCCTGCCGGCCTTCTCCTACCTGCACGACCTGGGGCTGCTGTACTGCGACTTCAAGCCGGACAACATCATCCAGGTCGGTGATGCGGTCAAGCTGATCGACCTCGGCGGTGTCCGGCGGATCGACGACTTGGACTCGGCGATCTACGGCACGGTCGGCTTCCAGGCCCCCGAGGTAGCCGAGGTCGGCCCGTCCATCGCCTCCGACATCTACACGCTCGGCCGGACGCTGTGTGTGCTGGCGATGGAGTTCCGCGGCTACCAGTCGCGGTTCGTGGCGTCGCTGCCGCCGGTGAGCGACGTACCGCTGTTCCAGAAGTACGACTCGGTCTACCGGCTGCTCCTCAAGGCGTGTGCGAAGGACCCGGCGGACCGGTTCCAGACCGCCGACGAGTTCCGGGTGCAGCTGCTCGGAGTACTGCGGGAGGTCGTGGCCGACAAGCAGGGCACCAAGGCGGCGCAGCACTCCGCGTCGTCGCTGCTGTTCGGCACACCAGGTGACAAGACCGCCGGCCTGGGCGACAAGGCCGCTCCCTGGCAGCAACTGCCATCGCTGATGCAGGACGACAGCGACAAGATGGCCGGTTGGCTGAAGACCGTGAGCGTGCCGGACGCGTCCAAGCGGCTCGAGCTGCTCGTGGACGCTCCGGAGTCGTCTCCGCAGATCCTGTTGGAGATCGCCGAGGCCGCCCTCGAGGTGGGCGAGTACCGCTACGACATGGTCGACACGGCGGTCTCCGACCTGCTCGCCGCGGACCCGTGGGAGTGGCGCGCGGTGTGGATGGCCGGACTGGTCGCACTGGCCCGTGGCGACTCGCCCGGGGCCCAGTCGGCCTTCAACGCCGTCTACGGCCAGGTGCCGGGTGAACTCGCGCCGAAGCTCGCACTGGCAATCGCCTGTGAGCTCAGTGGTGAGTACGACGTTGCCGAGGGCCTCTACCTCACCTGCGCCCGTACTGATGCCAACTACATCGCACCGTCGGCCTTCGGGCTGGCTGCCATCCGCACCCTCCGCAACGACCTGGACGGCGCCATCGCGGCGCTCGACCTGGTGCCACGGACAAGCGGGGCGTACGTTCGGGCTCGTCGCCAACGAGCCGGTCTGCTGGCAGGATCGGGTCGTGGCCTTCCCGCGCTGGCCGATGCGATGGGCAGTATCGAGTCGCTGACCATCGACCCGGTCGACCGGGCCGAGCTGGCCGCGGACGTGTTCCGGACCGCGCTGGCGGAGGTCCAGCAGTCCGGTCCGCAGGAAGGACTGCGGATCGACGGACGGGAGGCGACCGAGCCGGCCCTGCGGGACGGGCTCGAGGCCACCTACCGTCAGCTGGCGGATCATGCGCAGAGCCGGCAGGAACGGATCGCCCTGGTGGACCTGGCCAACGAAGTTCGAGGATGGACGTTGCGATGACGAGTACGACCCAGACGGTCTGCCCCAGCTGTGGTGGCCCGGTGTCCGAGGCCGACCGCTTCTGTGAGGCCTGTGGGGCCGAGCTCAAGCCCACCGCGCCCAGCACACCGGCCCTGGACACGGACACCGAGCCGACGGTCGAGATCAACACCAGACCCGTGAGCCCGTGTCAGTCCTGTGGCGGTGTGGTCGGTGCCGACGGCTACTGCGAGACGTGCGGCACCAAAGCGGCCAAGCCACGCGACCACTTCGACGAGCAGCCGGCGCCCTGGGTGGCCGGCGTGTGTGACCGGGGCATCCGGCACAGCCGCAACGAGGACGCCATGGCCCTCGCGGCAGACGCGGAGCCGGCCAGCAGGGCTCTCCTGGTCGTCTGCGACGGTGTCAGCTCGTCACTCGACTCGGACGTCGCCAGTCTGGCCGCCGCCCGCGCGGCTCGCGACGTACTGGAGGCCGGTCACGCGCAGGGCATCGGCACCGAGTCGTCGCGCAGCGCTGCGATCGCGGCCCGGCTCAAGGCGGCTGCCGATGCGGCCAACGACGCCGTACTGGAGAACACGAGTCCGGACAGCCCGAATCCGGCGTCGTGCACGTTCGTTGCGACGGTCCTGGAGGACGGTCTGCTGGTGGCCGGTGTGGTCGGGGACAGTCGCGCGTACTGGTTCCCGGACAACGCCGAGGCCGTCGCACTGACCGTGGACGACTCGTGGGCCGCCGAGCTCATCTCGACCGGCATTCCGCGCGCGGAGGCCGAGTCCGGTCCGCACGCCCACGCGATCACCCGGTGGCTGGGCAAGGACGCGCCGGACCACACGCCGCGGACGACGACCGTCCAGGTGGCCGGGCCGGGGTGGATCCTGGTCTGCTCGGACGGACTGTGGAACTACTGCTCCGAGGCGGCACCGCTGGCCGACCTCGTACGTCAGACCGCTGCGGCGCACGATGGCGAGCCGTTGGCCACCGCGTCCGCCCTGGTCGACTGGGCCAACGCCCAGGGCGGCCAGGACAACATCACCGTCGCCCTGGCGCGGCTCTAACCGAAGGAAGGACGACAGATGGCCGATTTCACCGCCACCGTCTACCAGAACGAGTTCCTGCCCGACGGCGGAACCGACGTGCACGCCATCGTCACGGTGGACTGCAGCGGCGCCGGTGCGGCCGGGCAGTCCGGCAGCGGTGACGCGGGCGAGATCATCATCGTCGACACCTCCGGCTCGATGGGGGCCGACGGCGTCCGGGCCGCCGCGTACGCCGCGCAGACCGCGCTCGACCAGATCCTGGACGGGGTCTGGTTCGCGGTGATCTCCGGCAACGACCGGGCCCAGCTGGCCTTCCCGCCGTCCCCGGAGCCGGTGATGGTGCGGATGGACCAGTTCACCCGGCAGCAGGCCAAGGACGCGGTGTCCCGGTTCTACGCCGACGGCGGGACCGCGATGGGTACCTGGCTGCGGCTGGCGTCCCGGGTCTTCAAGACCGTCCCGTCGCTGACCCAGAAGCACGCCATCCTGCTCACCGACGGCGAGAACCAGCACGAGACGCCCGAGGTACTGACCCAGACGATCGAGGCCGTCACCGGCGAGTTCCAGTGCGACTGCCGCGGTGTCGGCGTCGCCTGGCAGGTCGACGAGGTACGCCGGATCGCCACCGCACTGCTCGGCACCGTCGACATCATCCCGGCGCCGGACCAGCTGGCCGCCGAGTTCTCCAAGCTGATCCAGAACGCGATGAGCCGGGGTGTCGCCCAGGCCGATCTCCGGGTCTGGGCGCCCCAGGGCGCGGAGGTCCTGTTCGTTCGCCAGGTCGCCCCGACGGTCGAGGACCTGACCTCGCGTCGTACGGCGGTCAACCCGCTGACCGGCTCGTATCCGACCGGCTCGTGGGGTGACGAGTCGCGGGACTACCACGTGGCGATTCGCCTGGCCGCCAAGGCGATCGGGCAGGAGCAGCTCGCCGCGCGCGTGCAGCTGGTGATCGGCGACGACGTGGTCGCCCAGGGCTTGGTCAAGGCGCTGTGGTCGGCGGACGAGGCCTTGACCACGCGGATCAGCCCCGAGGTCGCGCACTACACCGGGCAGACCGAGCTGGCCGAGGCGATCCAGGAAGGCCTGGCCGCGAAGGCCGCCGGCGACACCGCGACCGCGACCACCAAGCTCGGCCGCGCGGTCCAGCTGGCCGCCCAGACCGGTAACGAGGAGGCCACCACCCGGCTGCGCAAGGTGGTCGACATCGACGACCAGGAAACGGGTACGGTGCGGCTCAAGCGGACGGTCGAGAAAGCCGACGAGATGGCACTCGACACGGCCTCCACCAAGACCACCCGGGTGAAGAAATGACGACAGTCAGCTGTCCGAGCGGGCATCCGTCCGTCTCGACCGACTACTGCGACGTCTGCGGCCTGCCGATCGGCGCCGCGGCCACCCCGGCCGCGGCGTCCGTCCCGGCACCGGCGGTCGCGGCTCCCCCGCCGGCGCCCGCGACCCAGACCTGCCCGAACTGCTCGGAGCCGGCCACCGCGGACGCCTTGTTCTGCGAGAGCTGCGGCTACGACTTCACCACCGGCACCATGCCGCGACCGGCTTCGCCACTCGACCTGTCGGCCACCCCGCCGCCGGTGCCGCCGGCGCCCGTCGAGACCGCCGACTGGGTCGTCGAACGCTGGGTCGACCCCGACTGGTACGCCGTACAGCAGAGCGACGACCCGTGTCCGTCGCCCGGCCTGCCGGTGGTCATCCCGCTGACCGAGAAGAGTGTGCTGATCGGCCGTCCGTCCCGGAGCCGGAACATCCATCCGGAGATCGACTGCGGTGACGACACCGGCGTCAGCCGCCGCCAGGCTCAGCTCACCACCGACGGCACCCGCTGGTGGGTCGAGGATCTGCAGTCCTCCAACGGCACGTACGTCGCTCCGGCGTCCGGCCCGCTGCCGGAGGACCCGATCGTCCCGGGTCAGCGCCGGGAGCTGAACGCCGACGACCGTGTCTACGTCGGCGCCTGGACGCGTCTCGTCGTACGCAAAGCGACCCCGGAGGAAAAAGCCGGTCAGGCCTGAGCAATCGCGGAAGGAAGCTCGCCGCAATTGTTTCTAGCGTGAGGGCATGACGACGAACACAGACATCAGGCCCTTCCGGATCGAGATTCCGCAGGCGGAGGTGGACGACCTCAAGATGCGGCTGGCCGGCGCCCGCTGGCCGGCCACACCGTCGGTGGACGACTGGAGCCGTGGCGTTCCGGTCGGCTACCTGAAGGAGCTGGCGGCGTACTGGGCCGAGGGCTACGACTGGCGCGCCGCCGAGGCGGCGCTGAACGAGATCCCGCAGTTCGTCACCGAGATCAACGGGCAGCGGATCCACTTCTTCCACCAGCGGTCGGCGTCGCCGGACGCGTTGCCGCTGATCCTGACCCACGGGTGGCCGGGGTCGCCGGTGGAGTTCCAGCAGCTGATCGGCCGGCTGACGGACCCGGTGGCGTACGGCGATGACGCCGCCGACGCGTTCCACGTCGTCGTACCGTCGTTGCCCGGGTACGGGTTCTCGACGCCGCTCGGGCCGGGTGGGTTCAACCTGTTCGGGGTCGCGCAGATGTGGGCGGAGCTGATGAGCCGGCTCGGGTACGAGCGGTACGCCGCCCATGGGACGGATGTGGGGTCCGGGGTCGCCGGGATGCTGCCGATGGTCGATCCGGCTCGCGTGGCCGGCGCACATCTGGCCGGAGTGAGTGCGGGTACACCGTTCGGGGATCCGCTGCCGCTGGACGGGTTGTCGGAATCGGACCGGGCTCGCGCTGAGCGGTTCAACGCGCTGCTCGACGAGGGATTCGGCTACCTGGTGCTGCAGTCGACGCGGCCGCAGACGTTGGCGTACTCGCTGAACGATTCGCCCATCGGGCAGCTGGCCTGGATCGTGGAGAAGTTCGCCGAATGGACCGACCCGATCCACAAGCTGCCCGAGGAAGCGGTCGACCGCGATCAACTGCTGACCAACGTGAGCCTTTACTGGTTCACCGGGTCGGGCGCGTCATCGGCACATGCGGTGTACGAGGGGATGCAGGCCTGGAAGGCGTACGCCGCTCAGCAGGCCGAAGGTGGTTCCGAGGGATGGGGCGACGTGACCGGCCCGCCGACCGGGGTCGCGGTGTTCGGCGCCGAGATGGCGATCAGGAGCCTGGCGGACCCGGCCGGGAAGATGAGTCACTGGACCGAGTACGACCGCGGCGGTCATTTCGCCGCGATGGAGGTGCCGGACCTGCTGGCCGCCGACCTCCGGTTGTTCTTCGGTCCACTGCGCTGACTAGGCGCCGGGCTGGACCTTGGTCCAGCCCGGCATCGGCTTGAAGCACAGCCACTCGATGATCGTGGAGCCGACGATGATCGGGATCACCCACATCCACGGCTGCCGGGGTGCGCTGACCACCAGAATCGCTGTCCACACAGCGATCCAGCCACCGCCGTACCCGCGCAGCACCCCGCGGTACCAGAGCCCGCCGGGAGCCTCCGCGGCGCGCTGACCGAGATAGACGAACAGGTACGACGCGACCGAGATCGGCCAGAAGAACCACAGCCGGCCCCAGTCGTACGGGACCATCACGAGTGCGGTCAGGCAGACGATCGCGATCGTCCAGTGGTAGATCTCACCGGCCCAGTTGAGGCCACGCCGGCGCAAGGTGAGGACGATCGCCAGCGGGCCGAACAGGACCGCGAGCACACCCGCCGCGACATGCAGGATCAGAGCGATGTCACGCATCGCCGGTCCTCCCCCGACCCCGGCACCCGCCGGAGCTGTCTGACATGTCAATGGAGCATAGGGGCCGGAGCCGTTGCCGTCTCCCCCTCGGCGCGCCCGAGTTGGACGCACGGAGGGCCGGTGTCAGCTCGCCGGGACGTGCAGCACGAGGCGGACCGCGAAGGTCCGGTATCCGAGGCGATCGAAGCTGCGTGCCATCGGGACGTTGCCGAAGTCGGTGTCCGCCCGGATCTGCTCGGCGCCCGTCTCCGCGAGGATGTGAGTGATCTCGGCCAGCAGGTCATCGCTGTACCGGTGACCGCGGTACTCGGACAGCACGCCGAGGTACCCGACCACCGGACCACCCGCGTTGGCCGACGGGATCGCGAACCCAACCAGCTTCCCGTCTGTGCTTGCGTCGTACGCGAGCCGCCACCAGGACCGGTCGCCTGGCATTGACTGGTACATCTCCAGTTCCTCGCGAGCCGCGCCGTCGGCTCCGAGCCGGGCGACGGCGCGCGCGGTGGATGCGTCCAGACTGCCTTCGCTGACCCGGCGGAAGACGTCCACGAAGGCCTCGTCGTCGGCGGGCTCGAAACGCAGCCGAGTCGACCGCGGCGGCAGGCCGTACGCCGGCTTCCACTCGTAGCGCAGCCGCTCGGTGACGTCGGTCAGCCCGGCCGCCTCCGCCGCACGCTTGCGTGGCTCGAGCTCGGCAACCACGTCCGGCTGATCACGCCAGTCGTTGGCCAGGAAGAAGTGGTACTCCGGCGGCTCGACATCGGCCGGCAGTGACTTCAGGGTGTGCTCGATCAGCGCCGTCCAGACCGGCACCGGGTCCCCGTCGCCGGCGTAGTACAGCCCGTCGATGCTGAACGGGTGGTCCTGCTCGGCCGGCCCCCACCAGATGGCCAGTGCCAGGATCTTGCCGTCATCCTCGGCGACCCAGGTCCAGTCGTGCCGGTAGGTGCCATCGGCAACGAAATCACGGTACCGGTCGAGGGTGACGGTGTTGACCGACTGCCGCTCGATCAGGGCAAGGATGGTGTCGAGGTCGGCCTCGACGGTGGTGCGGATGTTCACGAATCCTCCAACAGGAGGCGCGCTCCACTCAGTGCGAGCTGTGCGAGCGGGTCGGGCGCGCCGGGAAACAAGTCGGTGTTCTCATCGGTCGCTCCTTCCGCTCCGGATCCTTCTCGCCGCCGCAGACATTAGGGCCTGCACGGGGTCATAGTCCACCGGTTATTCACAGCTGGGATGTGCCGGGGCTACCTCCTCCGGGCAGCCTCGCCCGCCCATGAGAACTGACGACCACTGTTCGTCCTTGTGCGCCGAGGTCGAAAACAGTTTACAGTCCCCACTCAATCGCAGTTAGATCTTTTCAAACGATCGCCTAACCGGTTAATGTCCCGGAGTACCGTCGTCGACACGTTGAGTGACCGCTACCGCCCCTCACGGAAGGATCTACTCGATGTCCACCCTGCGCAAGGCCACAATCGGCCTGCTCACCGTTGGACTGTTCACTCTCGGTGGCCAGCCTATGCCCGGACTGGCCGCCGAACCTGGACCGGCCGACGGCACGCCCACCGTGGCCGCCGGCAACCCGGTCCAGCTCACGAACGGTTTCTACGTCGACCCGAACTCGAACCCGGCCAAGTACGTCAAGCAGCACCCGGGCGAGACCGAGATCAAGACCAAGATCGCCGACAAGGCCGGTGGCCGCTGGTTCGGCAACTGGAGCGGCGACATCAAGGCGGCGGTGACGTCGTACACCACCGCGGCGGACCGGGCGAACAAGCTGCCGATCCTGGTCGCCTACAACATCCCGGGCCGCGACTGCGGTGGCCACTCCGGTGGTGGCGCCGGGTCGCCGGCGGCGTACCGGGACTGGATCGCCAAGTTCGCCGACGGGATCGGCAACCGGCCGGCCGTGGTCGTGATCGAGCCGGACGCGCTGGCCCAGCTTGATTGCATGCCTGAGAACCAGCGGCAGGTGCGGATCGACCTGCTGAAGTACGCCGTCAACCAGTTTGCGAGCAAGAACCCGAACACCTGGGCCTACATGGACGGCGGCAACTACAACTGGATCGCGGCCGGTGAGATGGCGCGGCGGCTGCGACTGGTCGACGTCGGCAAGATCCGCGGCTTCGCGCTGAACACCTCGAACTACTACACCACCCAGCAGTCGGTGACGAAGGGCAACGCGATCAAGAGTGCCCTCGGCGGCAGCAGCCAGTTCGTCGTCGACACCAGCCGCAACGGCAAGGGCTCGAACGGCGAGTGGTGCAACCCGCCCGGCCGCAAGCTCGGCGTCACCTCCCAGGTCGGCGGTGGCGCGGACATGCTGCTCTGGCTCAAGGTCCCCGGCGACTCCGACGGCGACTGCGGCATCGGCAAGGGCATCCCGGCCGGCACCTTCTCGGCCACGCTCGCCAAGCGGCTTATCTCCGGCACGTGACGATTTGAGACTTCTTCAGCACTGGCTGCCTGGCCGTGCTGTAGAAGTCTTCATCGGATGCTTCAACGATACGATTGAGGCTCGTGAAGCTGACCGATGAAGACCGTCGTCTTGTCACTTCGTGGGCCGCCGAATGTGCGGAGCGGGTGCTGCCGCTGTTCGAGGCGAAGGCACCCGCTGACACCCGTCCCCGCGACGCGATCGAAGCGGCCCGCGCCTACGCTCGCGGTGGCCGGCGGACAGCCCAGTTGCGATCGTGTGCCTGGGCGGCTCAGAAAGCCGCCGGCGAGGTCGGCGACCCGGCAGCCAAAGCCGCTGCCCGTGCCGCGGTCGCTGCCGCCGGGGCGCCATACATCCACGACCTGGAGTCCCCGCACCAGCTGAACCACATCCTCGGTCCGGCGGTCCTGATGGCCCAGGCCCGCGAACTGGCAGCCGCCGACACCGCCGCCGGCGACGAGGAAATCCGCTGGGCCATCGCCCACGCATCCCCATCCCTTCGCCAAGTCGTACGTCGCTGGCCTGCCCGCGACCCAAGCCCCACCCGCACAGGCACCCTCTACCACCGCCTCGACAACGCCCTCCGCCTCTGACCTCCGCGCAACGCCGGGCTGCTCCACTGCATGCGCGACGCCGGCGGCGGTCCGAACGAGCACGCAACCCGAGCAGCCCTTGACGAGGTGATCACTACCGCGGCCCAAGACCTCACTCCCCACCGGGTAGAGGCGAGCGCTTATGCGTGCTCCCGGAAAGCGGACTGTGGGGGCGCGGCTCCGGCTGCTTGATGATGCCGGTCGTGGTGGTGTGGGTCAAGGGCACCTTCGGCGTCCGCTTCGCGGATCGAACAAGTTCGACCCTTGACCCCCGCCACCACGACCAGGGAAGGACGCAGCTAGGCCGGAGCAGCTCACCCGAGTGGTCACGTGCCCCGACGTGGACACGGTGGGCCGGCCTGGGTACGCCGGATTCGCTGGCCCTGGATCGGTGAGGGCCTGCGGTGAGCTGCTCATCCGCGCCGAGGTCGACGACGGTCAGGGTGCCGACTCGCAGTCAGGCGGTGACGGTGTTCGATGGGTGGGCGATTTTGCCCGCATGCTGGTCACAACCAGACAGAACCCGGGCCTTGAACACCTTCTGGGGACCTGAGACAGGCCATAACATGTCCCCGGTCCCCAGAAGGTGTTCAAGCCTCCGCTGATCCCGCCTCGGATCCCGGGATGCGGACGAAACCGTTCATATGCCGCGCAAGCCCGCCAGCGGCGCAGGCGCGTCCCCCTGGCGGGTTATGTCACCGCTGGCGTGCTGCAACCCGTCAGCCACCACAGAACCTGCCAGCCAAGAACAACCCCCCGGCCGACACCCGACCGCACCGCAGCACATCGGGCCCCCGGTGTGCCCCCCGGGTCGTTGGCCTGACCGTCTCGCCTGGCCGTGCTGTCGGACTCCCCAACGCAAACGGTCCCGGCCAACCGCCGGAACCGCCTACCCCGCCCGTGCCGCCGGAACCGCCTGCCCCGCCCGTGCCGCCGGAGCTTCCTCACCCCACCGAACACAGAGCGGCCCTGAACCTGCCCGGACCACCATGCAGGGCTGGGCGCAGCCGAACCATCCGCAACCCCCCCCACCCAACAGAAAGCGGTCCCGGGCAAATGCCCGGGACCGCTTGTGGTGCTGTGTGCTGTCGGACTTCAGTGAATCAGAAGTCCATGCCGCCCATGTCGGGCGCGCCACCCGGAGCGGCCGCGGCCTTCTCCGGCTTGTCGGCGATGACGGCCTCGGTGGTGAGGAACAGGGCCGCGATCGACGCCGCGTTCTGCAGCGCCGAGCGGGTCACCTTGGCCGGGTCGATGATGCCGGTGGCGATCAGGTCGACGTACTCGCCGGTCGCGGCGTTCAGGCCGTGGCCGTTCTCGAGGTTGCGGACCTTCTCCACCACGACGCCGCCCTCGAGGCCGGCGTTCACGGCGATCTGCTTCAGCGGGGCCTCGACGGCGTGACGCACGATCTGCGCACCGGTCGCCTCGTCACCCTCGAGCTCCAGCTTCTCGAACGCCGCCACGGACGCCTGCAGCAGAGCCACGCCACCACCGGCGACGATGCCCTCCTCGACGGCCGCCTTCGCGTTGCGAACGGCGTCCTCGATGCGGTGCTTGCGCTCCTTCAGCTCGACCTCGGTGGCCGCGCCGACCTTGATCACCGCAACACCGCCGGCCAGCTTGGCCAGCCGCTCCTGCAGCTTCTCGCGGTCGTAGTCGGAGTCCGACTTCTCGATCTCGGCGCGGATCTGGTTGACCCGGCCGGCGATCTGGTCCGCGTCGCCCTCGCCCTCGACGATGGTCGTCTCGTCCTTGGTGACGACGATCTTGCGGGCCTGGCCGAGCAGCTCCAGGTCGACGGAGTCGAGCTTGAGGCCGACCTCCTCGGAGATCACCTCGCCGCCGGTGAGGACGGCGATGTCGACCAGCATGGCCTTGCGGCGATCACCGAAGCCCGGCGCCTTGACGGCGACGGCCTTGAAGGTGCCCTTGATCTTGTTGACAACCAGGGTGGCCAGGGCCTCGCCCTCGATGTCCTCGGCGATGATGGCCAGCGGCTTGCCGGTCTGCATCACCTTCTCCAGCACCGGGACCAGGTCCTTGATGCTGGAGATCTTGCTGTTCACGATCAGGATGTACGGGTCGTCGAGGACCGCTTCCATCCGCTCGGTGTCGGTCACGAAGTACGGCGAGATGTAGCCCTTGTCGAAGCGCATACCCTCGGTGAGCTCGAGCTCGAGGCCGAAGGTGTTGCTCTCCTCGACGGTGATGACGCCTTCCTTGCCGACCTTGTCCATCGCCTCGGCGATGATCTGGCCGACCTGGTTGTCGGCAGCAGAAATGGACGCGGTCGCCGCGATCTGCTCCCGGGTCTCCACCGGCTTGGCCAGCGACAGCAGCTGCTCGCTGATCGCCTCGGTCGCCTTCTCGATGCCCTTCTTCAGGCTCATCGGGTTGGCGCCGGCCGCGACGTTGCGCAGACCCTCGCGGACGAGAGCCTGGGCCAGCACGGTGGCGGTGGTGGTGCCGTCACCTGCGACGTCGTCGGTCTTCTTCGCAACTTCCTTGACGAGCTCGGCCCCGATCTTCTCGTACGGGTCCTCGAGCTCGATCTCCTTGGCGATGGAGACACCGTCGTTGGTGATCGTGGGGGCGCCCCACTTCTTCTCCAGGACGACGTTGCGGCCCTTCGGGCCAAGCGTCACCTTGACGGCGTCGGCGAGGGTGTTCATACCCCGCTCGAGGCCGCGGCGCGCCTCTTCATTGAAAGAAATCAGCTTGGGCATTCTCCGCGAGTCCTCCCGCGTCGAGTCTTTGTGGTTCAGCCGGCCGGGATGCCCGCGACGGACGGCACCGGCATCGCGGCGCTCACGTCCCGCCACGCTTCCGGCACCTCATCGAGGCCGTCTTCTGTCACACTCCGCAGGCACGAGCCTTATCACTCTCACCCGTGGAGTGCTAACCAAGTATTAGCACTCGCCCCCAACGAGTGCAAGCCAGCCCTCGCTACCGTAGGTCCATGGTGGACGTGCGAGCGGCCGGCCCGGACTCATGGGCCGACGTTGCCGCGGTGATGGGCAAGCGCGGCGACCCGGCGCGCTGCTTCTGTCAGTACTTCCGTCGGCGCGGGAAGGAGTGGGACACCGCGACCCGTGAGAGCAACCGCCGAGCCTTGCGTAACCAGGTCTGCCACGGTGACATTCCGCCCGGTGTCCTGGCGCACGACGACGGCGCACCGGTCGGCTGGTGCGCCGTCTCACCGCGTACGTCGTACCCGCGAGTGGTCGCCTCACCCAATTGGCGCACCGACCAGCCCGACGCCTGGGTGATCACGTGCTTCGTCGTACCCGTCGGCCACCGCCGCCAGGGCCTGGCCGGCGAGCTCGCGCTCGGCGCGGTCGACCTCGCCCAGTCGTACGGCGCTCAGACGGTGGAGGGCTGCGCGGTCGACACCTCGATCGCCGACCGCATGTCCTCAGCCGACCTCTACCGCGGCCCTCTCTCCGTCTTCCTCAGCGCCGGCTTCACCGAGGTCAGCCGGACCAACCCCCGCTGGGTCCTCGTCCGCAAGCAGCTCGGCTAGACCGTCGCGACGAGCCGTACCGGAACGAGGCTCGGGTCAGATCAAGCGTCCAGGCGGGCGATGAGGTACTTCGGGGCGGTCAGGCGCCAGGCCTCGGTGACGAGCTCGCGGAGCTCCTCGTCGTCGGCCGCGGCGATGTCGACGTCGAGCCAGGCGAAACGGCCGGACGCCCAGGACGGTGAGAACACCTCCGGGTCCTCGGCCACCAACGCCTCCTGCTCCTCCCGCAGCGACTTGAGCAGCAGCCTGGTCTCGTCCGCCGACAGGTACGCGAAGCTTTTGTTCCGCACCTTGAAGACCGGCTGCCCCGCCCAGCCCTCGTGTTCCTCCACCCCCGGCAGCCCGAGCACGACCTTCGTCAGTACGTCGACGTCCATCCCCCGACCGTAGGCGGCGCCACCGACAATCCTCGACCCCGGCCGGGCGAATCCTGCCGAAAGTCGTACGGGTCCCGGGATCAGGGATCCAGGGGTCGGATCAGGGGTGGGTCGGTACCGATCCTGATGTGGTGAGAGCCCCGCAGGCAGGACAGTAGAGACATGACGAACTCCAACGCACCGTTCTCCAACCTGTCCGGCAAGGTCCTCCGTCGTTCCCGCGACCAGCGGATGCTCACGGGTGTCTCCGGCGGCATCGCGGAGTACCTGAACATCGACGTGACCCTGGTCCGCCTCGGCATCGTCGGTCTCACCCTGCTCACCGGCGGCACCGCCCTGATCGGCTACGTGGTCGCCTGGATCGTGATCCCGGAGTCCGACGGCAAGGCCGTCTGGCAGAACGTCCAGCAGTCGGTGAACCAGCCCTCGACCCCCGAGGCCGACATCGCCTCCCGCATCTACGACGACACCAACAACAAGCCCCCGGCGGCGTGACCGACGCAGCAGCAGGGTGACCCGCTCCCACGAGCCCTCACCCTGCTGCCCGGGGCTGGCCCGCGTCGCCGCTTACCTGCTCTCCGCGATCCTCCTACTGGCGCCCTTGCTCGCGCTGGCGGCGGGCATCGCACTCTTGCTCTACTACAGACCTCTCTGGCTCAGCGCCCCGCTGGCGCTGGTCGCCTTTGGCGTAGTCCTCCTCTTCCGCCCACGCGCTCACAAGCTGCCTTCCGACGCACAGTTGGTCACACGTGAGCAGGCACCCGTCCTGTACGGCGTACTGGACCGCATCGCCGCCGCCGTCGGCACACCAACGATCCCGGCCGTCGTCGTCGACACCGAGCCCAACCTGTGGTTCGCCCGAGCTGGCTGGCGCTTCAGGCCCGTGATCGGCATCGGTCTGCCGCTGTGGGCCGGCCTGAGTCCCCAGGAACAGGTCGCGATCCTGGCGCACGAGCTCGGGCATGGCCGGAACGGTGACGCCCGGCACGGCTGGGTGATCGGTGGAGCGCAGTCGATCCTCGGCGAGCTGAGCCTGACGTTCTCGGAGCAGCCGCTGGATCGGTATCGGCAGGACCTCAGCTACGACGTCAACCCGCACGCGACCTCCGTCGGCTTCATCACCCAGGTGGTCAACGGCACGGTCGGTGGGCTGGTTCGTGGGTACGGCTGGCCTAGACCGTCAGAGCGGTCTTGCGGACTGCTGCGGTGGTCTGGTCGGGGTGGTCGGTGAAGACGCCCTCGATGCCCAAGGTGGCGAAGCGGGAGAGTTCGCTGGGGAAGTCGGTGCCGGTGGGCAGGAAGCGGCGTTCGGCGCGGAAGGTCCAGACCTGGACGGCGAGGCCGGCGTGGTGGGCTTGGTCGACCAGGCGGGTCGGCTCGCCCAGTGAGCCGTCGGGCAGGCGGGGAATGACCAGGTCCTTGTGCGGCGCCAGCACCTGGGCGTACGTCGAGACCTCGCGCAGGCCGGCCGGCTCGATCAGGTCCGCGAAGGTGCGGCCGTCGCCGGTCCGCAGGAAGTCGTTCGGCGCGCTCCGGGAGTCCACCAGCTGGACCAGCGGCACCCGCGTCATCACCGACAGCCGGCGCAGACTGGTCGGCTCGAACGACTGCACCATGATCTCGTCGCCGCGCAGCCCCAGCGTCAGGATCCGCTCGGTCAGCAGTTCCTCCAGCGGCAGCCCGACCCGGCGGAAGTACGCGGGATGCTTGATCTCGGGCAGTACGCCGATCGGCCGCCCGAGCCGGAGCGACTCCTGCCGGGCCAGCGCCACCACCTCGTCGAAGGTGGGGATCGTCTCCATCCCGTCGTACGCCGTGTTGCCCGCGCGCAGGCCGGGCATCCGCTCCCGCGCCCGCAGGCTGCGCAGCTCGGCGTAGGTGAAGTCCTCGACGAACCAGCCGGTCACCGCGGTCCCGTCGACGATCTTGGTGATCTTCCGGTCCGCGAAGACCGGGTGGTCCGCGACGTCCGTCGTACCGGAGATCTCGTTCTCGTGCCGGCAGACCAGGACGCCGTCGAGCGTGGCGACCAGGTCCGGTTCCAGGTAGTCGGCCCCTTGGGCCACGGCCAGGCGGTACGCCGCCGGCGTGTGTTCCGGGCGGTAGCCACTCGCTCCCCGATGCGCGATCACCAGCATGATCCCAGCACAGGCGGCGGACATGGCGCGGCGGGAACTCGTCGCCCAACGCAAGGTGAAGCTCTTTTGATGAGCGGGCAGACACCGCGGCGCCACGCACCCGCCACCAGCCGGCGCCGGCCAGACGCGATTAATTCGCATGCGGACTGTCGATGGCCACACCTAGCCTGAAGGAGCCATGAGACAACTTCCTCTCGCCGATCCCGGCGTCGCCGATCACCGCTCTCCGGCCCGTTATCTGCTCTGGGTCGCCCGCGGTCAGTCGCGCACGCTCGCCGGCGGGATGGCGTTCGGCATCCTGTGGATGGGCGCGCAGGCGTTCATCCCGGCGATCCTGGGCAAGGCGATCGACGAGGGCATCGCGGCGCGCGACGGCGACCGGCTGCTGGAGTGGACCGCGGTGCTGTTCGCGGTCGGTGTGGTGCAGGCGCTCGCCGGAATCATGCGGCACCGGTTCGCGGTGACGAACTGGCTGACCGCCGCCTACCGCACGGTGCAGGTGGTGACCCGGAAGTCGGCCGACCTCGGCGCGACCCTGCCGAAGCACCTGGCCACCGGCGAGGTGGTCAGCGTCGGCGCCGGCGACCTGGCCTACATCGGCAACCTGATGGAGATCTCGGCCCGGTTCACCGGCGCGATCATGGCCTTCGTCGTGGTCGCCTCGATCCTGCTCTCCACCTCGACCACGCTCGGCCTGGTGGTGCTGATCGGCGTCCCGGTGATGCTGTTCTGCCTCGGCCCGATGCTGCGGCCACTGCACCGGCGGCAGTTCGCGCAGCGCGAAGCGGTCGGCGAGCTGAACTCGCTCGGCTCCGACATCGTGGCCGGTCTGCGCGTGCTGCGCGGCATCGGCGGTGAAGAGTCCTTCTCCCGCCGGTACCGTCGTGAGTCGCAGCAGGTTCGGCAGGCCGGGGTTCGGGTCGCGCGGATCCAATCCGTGCTCGACGCCGCCCAGGTGCTGTTGCCTGGCGTCTTCGTCGTCCTCGTCGTCGGCATCGGTGCTCATTTCGCACTGCGCGGTGACCTCAGCGCCGGTTCACTCGTCGCCTTCTACGGATACGCGACGTTCCTTGTGCTGCCGCTGCGCACGGCGACCGAGTTCGCCAACCAGTTGATGCGCGGCCTGGTGGCGGCCCGCCGGGTGGTCCGCGTGCTTTCCTTGACGCCCGACATCGCCGACCCGGCGAACCCTGTGCGGCTGCCTGTCGGCGGTGACCTCGTCGACCCGGTCTCCGGCATTCGCGCCCGCGACGGACAGCTCACTGCGATCGTCTCGGCCGAGCCGGACACCTACAACGAGCTGGCCGACCGCCTGGGTCGGTACGACGACACCAGCGAGGTGCGGTACGGCGGAGTGACCCTGGCCAGCGCCAGTCGTGCGGACATCCGGGCACGGATCCTGGTGAGCGACACCGGTGCCCAGTTGTTCACCGGCACCCTGCGCCAGGAGCTCGACCCGGACAACCGCCGGACCGACGACGAACTGATGGCAGCGATGCGTACGGCGTCCGCCGAGGACGTGCTGGTCGCGCTGACCGACGGGCTCGACTCCGAGGTCGAGGAGAAGGGCCGATCGTTCTCGGGCGGGCAGCGGCAGCGGCTGGTGCTGGTCCGGGCGCTGCTGGCCGACCCGGCTGTGCTCGTGCTGGTCGAGCCGACGTCCGCGGTCGACGCGCACACCGAGGCGCGGATCGCGGACCGGTTGCGTGCCCACCGGGCCGGGCGGACCACCGTCGTACTGACCGCGAGCCCGCTGCTGCTGGACCGGGTCGACGAGGTGATCTTCGTCGCGGCCGGCCGAGTGGTTGCCACCGGCAAGCACCGCACGCTGCTCGAGACCGACCCGCACTACCGCCGAACAGTCACCCGCCAGACGGAAGAGGAGGAGGCCCTGACATGAGGCAGATCCTGCCCGTCGCGGGCCCAACCGAGATCCGTCGGCACGCGCGACGGCTGGCGCGGCGGCATCCGCGCGCACTGCTGGTGGCGTTGCTGCTGCACGGCCTGGCCGCGATCACCGGCCTGGCCGCGCCGCGACTGATCGGCGGCCTGGTCGAGGACGTACAGCACGGCACGACCGTTGCCAAGGTCAACCAGGTGATCCTGGTGATCGCGGTGTTCATTGTGGCCCAGTCGCTGCTGACGCGGTGGGCCCGGTTCAGGTCGTTCGCCCTCGGTGAGCAGGTGCTGGCCGAGGTGCGCGAGGACTTCGTCGACAACGCGCTCGCGCTGCCGATCGGCACCGTCGAGCGGGCCGGCACCGGCGACCTGTTGTCCCGCACGTCGCGTGACGTCGACACGCTGTCGCGGACTGTGCGGTTCGCCGTACCGGAGACGATCATCGCGTTCGTCACGGTGCTGTTCACGGTCGGCGCCACGCTGCTCGTCGGCGTCTGGGTGCTGGTGCCGCTACTCGCGATGACGCCGCTGCTCTGGCTGAGCACCAAGTGGTACCTGCGCCGCGCGAAGGACGGTTACCTGCGCGAGAACGCGGCGTACGCACAGATGACGAGCTCGCTGGCCGAGACGGTCGAGGGTGCCCGGACGGTCGAGGCCCTCCGGCGGTACGACGAGCGCGTCCGGCGTACCGACGCCGATATCCGCGGGTCCTACCTGGCCGAGCGGTACACGCTGTTCCTCCGGACCATCTACTTCCCGGTGGCCGAGGTCGGATACCTCGTGCCGGTGGTGGGGACGCTGGTGTTCGGCGGCTGGCTGCACATCAACGGGCACGTCTCGCTGGGCGCGGTCACGGCCGCCGTGCTGTACGTCAACCAGTTGATCGATCCGGTCGACCGGCTGCTCTCCTGGCTGGACGAGCTGCAGTCCGGTGGTGCCGCATTCGCGCGACTGCTCGGCATCAGCGACGTACAGGACGATCGGACGCCGTCCGGGCGGTCACCGGACGGTGAGCTGGTCGAGGCGCGGGACGTGCGGTTCTCGTACGTCGACGGCCGCGACGTGCTGCACGGGGTGGATCTGACCATCGAGCCGGGTGAGCGGGTCGCGATGGTCGGGCCGTCCGGCGCGGGCAAGTCGACGCTGGGGCGGCTGGTCGCTGGGATCCATCCGCCACGCACGGGTTCGGTGACGGTCGGCGGGGTCGGGATGACCGACCTGCCGCTGGACGAGCTGCGCAAGCAGGTTGCGCTGGTGACACAGGAGCACCACGTGTTCGTCGGCACCTTGCGGGACAACCTGTCGATGGCTCGGCCGGACGCCTCCGACCAGGAGCTGCTGGAGGCGCTCGCGGCGGTCGACGCACGCGAGTGGGCCGAGGCATTGCCGGATGGCCTGGATACGCGCGTCGGCTCCGGGCAGCTGGGGTTGTCGCCGGCGCAGGCGCAGCAATTGGCGCTGGCGCGTCTGGTGCTGGCCGACCCGCACACGCTGGTGCTGGACGAGGCGACGTCGCTCATCGACCCGCGCGCGGCGCGCCACATGGAGCGTTCGCTGGCCGCCGTACTGGAAGGCCGGACGGTGATCGCGATCGCCCACCGCCTCTACACCGCGCACGACGCCGACCGCGTCGCGGTGGTGGAGGACGGCCGCATCACCGAGTTGGGCAGCCACGACGAACTGGTCGCCCGCCAAGGCTCCTACGCCGCCCTCTGGAACAGCTGGCACGGCTAGGCCGTGTCTGGCAATTCCTCGCCTACTGCGCGGCACTCGGCACGGCATCTCGCCGCACCGAGCACCTGCTCGCGACGGCGCTGAATTACCAGGCGCGACCTAGTTGCCAACAGCAAGAACCCCCTGGCCTGACGGTCAGGGGGTTCTTGCTCTTCCTAGGATCGGGTACGGCGTTTCCGCAGTACGAGGACAGCTGAATCGACATGCGGCGGTGGGGTGAAAGCCTTTCGGGGAAGGCGAAGACCGATCGACAGGTCGTAGTGGTGCAACCACCGGTTCGCCCCGGGCGCGTCACCGCGGGACCACCGATTCGCCACCGCCCGCTGCAGCACGAGATCCGCCGACACCAGGCGAGAGCCAGGTGCCAGCAAGCGCTTCAGCAGTGCGGTGGAGATGTTGTACGGCGGACTCGACACCACCCGGAACGGCCGTGACGGCAACCGCAGATCGGCGGCATCGGCACGGACCACCGTCACCGGTGCGTCCGCGAACCGCCGGCGCAATCGGTCGGCACGACCAGGGTGGAGTTCAACGGCGACGACCTGGGCTCCGGCCCGGACCAGCGGTGCCGTCAGCGCACCGAGTCCGGCCCCGACGTCGAGGACGAGCTCACCGGGTTCGACCCCGGCCGCGTCCACGACCCGTTGGGCCCAACGACTATCGAGCGGATGCCATCCCCAGGCACCCCGCGCCTGCCCGGAGGCGGGCACGACGGACCATCACGAAGTACGTACTCATGCGCCCGACCCTAGCCCCGCGTACCGGACACCTTCAAAGCATTTTCGGCGTTGCCCCGAGTGACGTGACGGTTGCCGTCGTACGGCGTTCTGCCCGCTCCAGCCGGGTACGCCGAGCCGCCGCCAGTCCGGTCGTGGCGAGTTCACGCCGTACGTCGAGAACCCGAACGGGCAACGCGTCCGTCATCAGCAGCGGTGCGTACTCGGCCTCCGCGGTGGTCCATCGGTCGCCATCCCGCTGGAAGGTGAAGCGGACCAGGAGGCCTTCGGCCTTGGGGCTCGTGGGCTCGCGGTGCGCGGCCACCAGATTGCCGAGGCCGTACGCGACCCACTTCCCGTGGTGCTGCTCCATCGGCTGGACGACGTGGGCATGGTGCCCGAGCAGCAGATCGATGTTGCTGTCGGCAAGCAGTTGCGGTGCGACCGCGCGCTGCTGGGCGTTGAGTTTGCTCGAGTACTCGGTGCCCCAGTGACAGCTGACGACCACGATCTCGGCGCCGCGATCACGCGCCTTCTGTGCCATCGCCCTGATCGCCGGTACGTCGATCGTGCCGGCCCGCCAGGTCTCGCCGTCCGGGTACGGCAGGCCGTTGAAGCCGAAGGTGTAGCTGAGCAACGCGATCTTCACGCCGCGAACGTCGACGATCGTCGGAGTTTCCGCCTCTTCCGGCGTACGGGCCGTACCTGCGTGCCGCAGGGCTGCCTGCTCGAGCGTCTTCAGGGTTCGGTCGACGCCGGCGGCACCGCTGTCGAAGCTGTGATTGCTGGCGGTGGTACAGACGTCGTACCCGGTCTGCTTCAGCGCGCTCGCGATCTGCGGCGGCCCTTGGAAGAGCGGGTAGCCGCGGTACGGGCCGCCGATCGGAGCAAGCGGTGTCTCGAGATGGCAGACCGCGAGATCGGCCTCTTGGACGAGCGGCTTCACACTGCTCATCACCGGTGCGAAATCCCAGTCACCATCGCGGCCGTCGCGCGTTGCGGTGGTCCAGAGACGCTCGTGCAGCAGTACGTCGCCGGTCGCCACAAGGGTGATCCGATCGGGCTGATCCGCCTTGTTTTCCTCGGTCTTCTGGGTGCTCGCCGGGCCACTGCCGTTGCCGTTGCCCCGGTTGGAGCCGGTGTCCGCGGCGGTGTCTGCGATACAACCCGTCGTCGCGAGTACTCCCGCTCCGGCGAGCATCGCCCCCAGCACAGCCCGTCGTCGTACTGCCATCCCGCGCCCCCTTTGTTACTTGGGAGACGCCCCACTCAGCCGTTTGGTTCGTTGCGCTACGCGATCAGGTTGGAGTCGTCCTGTCGGGTCGGGTTGTCCTGGCAGGCTTCGACCAAGGTGTCGAGCGAGAGGTCGAGGGTCGCGGCGACGGCGGCGACGGTGAACAGCGCCGGGGTCGGGATGCGACCGGTCTCGATCTTGCGAAGGGTGTCCACGGAGACCCCGCAGGCCGCCGCCACCTCCACCATACTGCGCTCACCGCGCGCCTCCCGGAGCAGGCGGCCGAGCTGCCGGCCCCGCTCACGGTCCCAGCTGGACAGAGGTGGTCGGACCATGACCGTGATTATAGTACCGGTATAGTTATCCCGGGCGTGTGGCCATCGAGGGTCGAGGAGCGGGCATGGTCGAGTTGAAGACTCCGGCGGAGATCGAGCGGATGCGGGCCGCCGGCCGGGCGGTCGCCGCCGCACTGGCCGCGGTGAAGAAGGAAGCCGCGGTCGGCATGTCGTTGCGCGAGCTCGACGCGGTGGCGCGCGACGTACTGCGTTCGGCCGGTGCGGTTTCGCTGTTCGAGGGATACCAGCCGTCGTTCGCGACGAGCCCGTTCAGCGGTGTGATCTGTACGTCGGTCAACGACGCCGTCCTGCATGGCCTGCCCGGAGACCTCGAGCTCCAGGACGGTGACCTGCTGAACGTCGACTGTGGCGCCTCCGTCGACGGCTGGTGCGCGGACTCCGCGATCAGCTTCTGCGTCGGTACGCCGCGCGCCGAGGACCTGGACTTGATCGCGACCACCGAGAAGGCGCTCGCGGCCGGGATCGCCGAGGCCGTCCCCGGGAACCGGCTAGGCGACATCAGCGCCGCCATCGCCCGGGTCGGCGGCGCGGCCGGAGTCGGCACCAACCTCGACTTCGGCGGCCACGGCATCGGCCGGCGCATGCACGAGGACCCCCACATCCCCAACGCCGGCCGCCCCGGCCGCGGCCTCAAACTCCGCCCCGGCCACGTCTTCGCCATCGAGCCGTGGTTCTGGTCCGGCTCCACCAGCACCTACGTCATCGACGAAGACGGCTGGACCCTCCGCTCCGCCGACCGAACCCGAGGCGCCCACGCCGAACACACCGTAGCCATCACCGAATCCGGGCCCCAAATCCTCACCCTGCTGTAGTTCTCCCCCGCCTACCCCACGGCTGTCTGAGGCATAGCTCGGGCGGGTACCGGACTTGGATGGAGACCGTGAGTACTGTCGAGTCGGTTCGGCAGCTTCAGACGCGCGGTGGAAACACTCGGTACGTCGTGCGGGACGCGGAGGGGAACGAGTACACGACCTTCCGCGAGGCGATCGGTGACCAGGCATCCCGGCTGGAAGGTCAGCGCGCCCGGATCGAGTACCACACGGAGGAGCGCGGTCAGTACACGAACGTCTACCTCGACAAGATCGAGGCTGCGCCGGAGCGGGTTGCTACTGATCACGGCGACACCGACCCTGAAGAGGTGGCGTGGCGGACGGCGGTCGATGCGGCCCCTTGGCTGCTCGGGGAGGCCGATCCCCAGAAGGCGACCTCGCCCGACAAGTTGTACAAGACGCTCAAACCCTTCAAAGAGAAGGTGGCCGAAGACATCAAGCAGAGCGACGACGAGGGCACCTAGCCAGACTCTGCAGTGCCGTCTTCGCGGCGTTCAGGCGCCCCACACCAGCTCAGAAGAGGGTCTGTTGGTTGAGGTCGGGGGTTGCGGGTGGGAGCGGGGCCGGGTGGCGGGTGCCTCGGGGGTGGCGGACTGGGTTGCGGTGGCGGGGGGTGCGGACGCGGGCGGGGGTGGAGTTTGAGCCGGCGATGGGGTCGGAGCGGTGGTGAGAGCCTCGGCCGAAGCCGTGTTTGTCGAGGAGGGGGCGGACCTTGGCTTCGAAGGCGGTTTGGTAGCTGGGGGCGGCGTAGACGCCGTGCGCGTAGAGGGATTGATAGCGGGAGACCAGGTCCGGGCGGGTCTGGGCCAGCCAACTCATGAACCACTCTTTGACGCCAGGCCTCAAGTGCAGCACGAGGGTGGTGACTCCGGTGGCGCCGGCGGCGGCCAGTTCGCCGAGGAGGTGGTCGAGCTGCTCGACCGAGTCGGTGAGCCACGGCAGGACTGGGGCGACCATGACGCCGCACGGGAGACCTGCTTCGCGGATGGAACGGATCAGGTCGAGGCGGCCGCGGACCGAGGGGACACCGGGCTCGACCAGGGTGCGGAGCTCCTCGTCCGCCAGGGCAAGGGAGACGCCGAGGCCGACCGGGACCTCGGCGGCGGCCGCGACCAGCAGGTCCAGGTCGCGGCGTAGCAGGGTGCCTTTGGTCAGCACGGACAACGGCGTCCCCGAGCCCGCCAGCGCTTCGATGATTCCCGGCATCAGCCGGTAGCGCCCTTCGGCCCGCTGGTACGGATCGGTATTGGTGCCCAAGGCAACCTGTTCCCCAGTCCAGGACGGCCTGGCCAGCTCGCGCCGGAGGACCTCCACCACGTTCGTCTTCACCACGATCTGCTGGTCGAAGTCGGCCCCCTGGTCGAGCTCGAGGTAGCGGTGCGTCGGACGGGCGAAGCAGTACCGGCAGGCGTGGGTGCAGCCGCGGTACGGGTTGATCGTCCAGTTGAACGGCAGCGACGTCCCGGGCACCGAGTTGAGCGCGGAGCGGGCCAGCACCTCATGGAAGGTGATGCCGCGGAACTCCGGCGTGGTCACCGACCGGACCAGGCCCGCGATCGACCCGAGCCCCGGCAACGTCCCCGGGGTCTCCGCGTCGACCTGCTGACCAGCCCATCTCATGCACCACAGTCGAACACATGTTCGCCAGATCTTCAAGTCCGCTCATGTGCACCCGAGTCGATTCCCGTATACCCTACGGAAATAACCGAAGGGAGATCCCATGACAATCCTGGTGACCGGCGCGACCGGCAGCGTCGGACGACTGCTCGTGGACGAGCTGGTGGCAGCGAAAGCACCGGTCCGGGCACTCACCAACAACCCGAAGAAGGCCGCGCTCCCCGCCGGCGTCGAGGTCGCGAAGGGCTATCTCGGCAAACCCGAGACGCTCCCCGCCGCGCTGCGCGACATCGACACGGTCTACCTCGCTCCGCTTCCGGCGTACGTCGACGACTTCGTCACCTGCGCACAGGAGGCCGGCGTACGGCGGGTCGTCGTACTGTCCGGTGAACCCGCCGAGTACGAGGCGCAAGGTGATCCGGCCGAGTGGCACTACTACAAGGTCGAGCGGGCGATCGAGCAAGCCGGGTTCGCGTGGACGCACCTGCGGCCGGGTCAGTTCATGAACAACACTCTCGACTGGGCGCCCTCGATCAGGGCCGAGAGCATCGTCCGCGCGCCCCACCCCGCGGGTGTCCAGACCCCGATCGACCTGGCCGACATCGCGGCCGTGGCGAAGGTCGTCCTGCTCGACGAAGAGGAGAGGTTCACCGGCCAGAAGCTCACCATGAGCGGCCCAGAAGGGCTGACCGCTCCACAGCAGGTCGAGTACATCGCCCAGGCCATCGGACGTGAGCTCAAGTTCGAGGAGCAGTCACCCGAGCAGTACATGTCCGTCTGGACGCCGTTCCTTGGCGCCGAGACCGCACAGTGGCTGCTCGACGGCTTCCGGATGATGGCCGAGCACCCGATGACCCCCGAGCCGACAGTGCCGGCTCTCACCGGCCGCCCGGCCACGACCTACCGCGACTGGGCCATAGCCAACGCCGACGCCTTCCGGTGACGCATGGCACGCTGTGCACTGTGACAGTGCGGCACAGCGGCGGAGGTCAACCGGAGCGCACCCTCGCTCTGCTCTGGCGAAACACCCGACAGCAGGTACGACGCAGCGCCGGCAGACGGCCCTCACTGGATGTAGACGACGTCGTACGCACCGGCATCCAGTTGGCCGACGAGCGTGGACTCGACGCAGCCTCCATGGGTGGGGTAGCCAAGGCACTCGGTGTAGGCACTATGACGCTCTACACCTACGTGCCATCAAAGGAGGAACTGCTCGACCTCATGGTCGACGAGGTGCTGGCGGAGCGGCAGCTGCCCGGCCCTGGCGAGCCCAGGCCGGCGGACTGGCGAGAGCAGGTCGAGCTGTACTCCGAACAGACCCGGGCGATGTTCCAGCGCCACCCATGGCTCGCCCGGGTCTCCACCGTCCGCCCACCCGTCGGCCCCGGCATGCTGGCCGGCCGCGAGTACCTGCTGGCCACTCTCCTCCCCCTCAACCTCAGCCCGCGCGACACGAACACGGCCGCTCTCGCCATCACGACGTACGTCGACTCCGCCGCCGGACTGGAGGCCGAGAACCTGCTGGTCGAACGCGCGACCGGGCAGAGCAACGAGGCGTGGTGGTACGAGCGCAACGACCTCTGGGAAACGTACTTCGACGTCGAAAGACATCCCGCGATGACGGCGATCTGGCACGCGAACGGGTATCAGGACAGCGTGGCCGAGGCCGCCGCCGACACGTACCGCTACGGCCTCGACCGCCTCCTGGACGGGATCCAGGCCCAGGCGGAAACCCTGTAAATCAAAGGGATCCAGCCGCTACAGATCAAGGGAGATCCAGGCCGGGTCGTGATCGGTACCGTCCCGCTCGAGCTTCCGCCGCCGGCCGATGAACGCCTCGCGCAGTCGCGGCGCCAACGCCGGTGACAGCCAGATCTGGTCGATCAGGTCGAACGTCCGCAGCTGCCCGGCCTCCTTGAACGTCGACGTCCAGGCCGGGGTCGCCGGCAGGTCGACAGTCGTCGTCACCGTGCCGATCTCCGTCGGCGTGAGCAGCGCGTTGACCAGACCGGCCTTCTGGTACGCCGTCAGCGCGGGCGAGTCCGGGGTGTCGTTCATGTCCCCGCACAGCAGGAACCGCTGCCGCGTGCTCGTCCGCTGGGCGATGATCCGCATGATCGTGTCCGCCTGCCGCGTCCGCAACAGTTGCGCGGCCTCGAACGCCGCCACCGGATCCTCGACGGTGAAGTCGACGAACTTCGACTTCAGATGCGTCCCGAACACGGTCAGCACCTTGCGGCCGCGCGCGTCCAGGATCTCCGCCTCGACCAGGTCGCGGGAGAAGATCGGCCGGTCCGGAACCTCGGGGTGGAACGTCCGCTGGTAGCTGGTCACGCCACCGAGCGGCCGCCGCGACAGGATGCCGATGTCGATGAACCGGGTCGAGTCGTTGCCGTCGATCACCATCACGTGCTCGTACCCGCCGCTCAGGTGCTCGCGGTTGAACTCACGCAGGACGTCGGCGTTCTCCACCTCCTGCACCACCCACACGTCGACGTCCGCCGCGAGCAGCCGCTCGGCGACGCGGTTGGTGTCCTCAGGCTTCTTGGCCACCAGCAGCTTGCCCCGGCTGTCCAGCTGCAGCCGGCGGCGGTGCTCGTCGTCGAAGGTGTACGTCGCCGGAACCGAACTCGTCCCGCGTGCGAGCACGTCCACCGCACCCGCGAAGTTCCACCGGTCGAACAGGTTGTTCAGATTGAAGGTCCCCACTGTCAGCGTCATGTCCCCACCCCTCCCTAGTGACGAAAGTACGCCGTTCACCACCGCCCGTCACCAACCCGAAGCGAACAGTTGCCAACTTCGGAGTGCGGACCTGGAATGCCGTAGGTTGCCCAGGTGAGTGAGAACTTTCAGGTCGATCTGCAGGGGATCGTCGATCTGCTGAGCAACCATCTCTACAGCAGCCCGCGGGTGTACCTGCGCGAGCTGCTGCAGAACGCCGTCGACGCGATCACCGCCCGGCAGGCCAAGGATCCCCAGGCGCCGCGGCGGATCGACGTACGGACGGCGGACGACGTCCTGAGCATCAGCGACACCGGGATCGGGCTCGGGCCGGACGAGGTCCGGGAGCTGCTGGCGACGATCGGGCGCAGCTCGAAGCGGGACGAGATCGGGTTCGCCCGGACCGAGTTCCTCGGCCAGTTCGGCATCGGCCTGCTGTCCGCCTTCATGGTCGCCGACGAGATCGAGGTCGTCACCCAGCCCGCCGGCGGTCCGGCGACCCGCTGGATCGGTACGGCGGACGGCCGCTACCTGATCGCGGAGACCGCGGACCGGTCCGAGGTCGGTACGACAGTCACGCTCAAGGCCCGGCGTGGTGCGGAGCAGTGGTACAAGCAGGCCACGGTGGTCGAACTGATCCGGCTGTTCGGAGCGCTGCTGCCGATCGAGATCCGGGTCGACGGCGAGCAGGTCACGGACGGCAAGGCGCCCTGGGAGGGAGCGGGACTGGCCGACCTGGTCGGCTACGCGCAGGACAAGCTCGGGTTCACGCCGTTCGACGTGATCCACCTGAACAACCCGGCCGCCGGGCTCACCGGTGTCGCGTTCGTGTTGCCGTTCGCGGCCAACCCCGCCGAGCGCGCGACGCACCGCGTCTACCTGAAGCGGATGCTGCTCGCGGAGAACGTCGAAGGCCTGCTGCCCGACTGGGCGTTCTTCGTCCGCGCGGTCATCGACACCTCCGAGCTGCGGCCGACCGCGAGCCGCGAGGCGCTCTTCGACGACGGCAACCTCGAGGCCACCCGGGACGCGCTCGGTGCGCAGCTGCGCGGCTGGCTGGTCCGGCTCGGCAGTACGGACCCGGCCAAGCTCGACAAGTTCCTCGGCATCCATCAACTCGGGGTGAAGGCCCTGGCGTTGCACGACGACGAGATGCTCCGGCTGGTCCACCGCTGGCTACGTTTCGAGACGAACCACGGCCGGATGACGACCGCCGAGCTGCAGGAGCGCACCGGCGAGATCCGGTACGTCGCCACCATCGAGGAGTTCCGCCAGCTGGCGGCGGTCGCCGCCGCACAGCAGATCACGGTGGTGAACGGCGGCTACACCTACGACAGTGAGCTGCTCGAACGGCTGCCGGACGTGGTGCCGGGCCTCGTCACCACCCGGTTCGACCCGACCGAGCTGAGCACCAGCTTCGACAGTCTTGACCCGGACACCGAGTTGCAGCTCCGCCCGTTCGTCCAGCTGGCGCAGGACGCACTGGACCCGGTCGGCTGCGAGGTAGTGGTCCGTGCCTTCGAGCCGGCCAGCCTGCCGGCGCTCTACCTGGTCGACCGGTCCGCCCAGTTCGCCAGTGAGCTCAGAGCCACCAAGGACCGCGCCGACGCGCTCTGGTCGGAGGTGCTCGGTGCACTCGACACCCACGACGACAGCCGCCCACAGCTCGTGCTCAACCACCGCAGTCCGCTGGTACGACGGATGGCGTCGCTGAACGACCGTGAGCTCGCACAGCTCGCGGTAGAAGGCCTGTACGGGCACGCATTGATGCTCGGCTACCACCCGATCAGCCCGGCCGACTCCGCGCTGGTGAACCGCTCTTTCCTCGGTCTGCTTGACCAAGCCGTGCCGACCCAGGAGGACCCGACCCGTTGACGTCCTCCCCGGCCTTGAAGGACGGGGATTTCCACTCATCTACGCGGAGGTAGCGAGTTGAGGTTCACGCTTCAACGCCGACGGAATTGCATCGGCTCCACGCGCTGTCACGGCACGTCCTGCCGCGATGTTGATAGCTGCGTTCACGTCGGCGTTCGCGGTGTAGCCGCAGGGCAGGCACAAGAAGACGGCTTGGCTCTCGCGCGCCTTCTTGTCCACGATCCCGCAGCACGAACACGTCTGCGATGTGTAGGCCGCCGGGACCTTCTCGACCCGGCCGGCAGCCTTGTGCTCCAGTCGCTCGACCAATCGTCCCCAGCCGTTCGCAAGGATCCCGCGATTCAGGCCTGCCTTCTGGCGCACGTTCCTCCCCGGCGCGGCGACCGTCCCCCTGGCGGAGCGAGTCATGTTCGGGATCTTCAGATCCTCGACCCGGATCACGTCGAAGCGACGCGCCAGGTCGGTGGAGGTCTGCTCGACCCAGTTCTTCCGCCGGTCCACTTCCCGCGCCTTCAGCTTGGCGATCGCCGTCTTGGTCTTGACGCGCCGGTTCGAGCCGCGTTGAGCCCGGGCGAGACGGCGCTGCAACCGGAGGAGACGGATCTTCTCACCTGGAGTGAGTCCAGGGCAGGACAAGAGTTCCCCGGTCGACAGCGCAGCCGACACAGTCACGCCACGGTCCACGCCGACAACCTCCCCGGTACCTGGTGCCGGGATCGGGTCCGGGACCACCGCGAAAGCGATATGCCACCTACCGACGGAATCGCGCGTCACCCGATACGACTGGGCCTCCGGCAACTGGCGGGACAGCCGGAACTTGATCCAGCCGACCTTCGGGACGAGAATCCGGCCCCACTTCCGCGACAGCTTCTCCGTTCGGGACGCCTGCGGGCCGACGACCCGGAAGCCTTCGTGCTGACCGGCCTTGCGCCACGTCGGGCGTCGGTGAGTGCCGGCGAAGAACCGAGCCACGGCCTGATCGAAATCCCGCAACGCCTGCTGCTGCACCATCTGCGACCCAGCGCGCAACCAATCGTTGTCGGCGCGGGCTTCGGTGAGTTGGCGTGCCTGCTCTACGAACCGGGGAGCGTAGGAACGGCGACCGGGCCGCCACATCGACCACTGCTCGAGCGCAAGGTTCCACACGAACCTGGCGTGCGCACACTGCTCCAGCAACGCCGCATCCTGAGCAGGTGTCGGAGCGAGGCGGTATCGGGACACACACAGAACCCAACCAGTCCACACCGACACTTCCCGAAGGGAGGGAGATGGCGTTCCTCCCCCGCCGTCAAAGACGGGGCTTCCACGCCATCACTCCGATGAACCAGGACCTGATCGACCGGCTCCAGCGCGCGGAGAGCACGCCGTACGGGAAAGCACGCTCGGCTCTGCTGGAGGACGTCGTACGGCGGGCTGACGCCGAGGGTGCGGACGACCTGGCGTTCTACAGTCGTCTGGCGCTGGTGACGGCGTACGTGATGGGTGGTGAGCCGCGGAAGTCGCTGGTGCCGTTCGCACGGTGTGTGGCCGATTGGGACGCGGACCCGGGCAAGTACCAGGAGTACTCGCACCTGTTCCACTGGTGCTTCAAGTACGCCCCGAGCACGTTGACCAAGTTCCCCGAGGTCCCACTGGACCGGGCGTACGCCGTGCTGGACGACATGGAACGGCGGTGGCGCGTCAGCGGCCACAGCATGCACGCCGTCCATCAGCACCGGTGGCTGGTCGCGCACCACATCGGCGACGTGGAGACGGCGGCCGAGCAGTTCCGGCTGTGGTCGACCGCGCCACGCGACGACCTGTCCGACTGTGTCGGCTGTGACCCCACGTCGAAGGTCCACCACCTGACCAGCGTCGGGCGTACGGCGGACGCCGTCGCGCTGGCCATGAACGTACTGGACGGGCAGCTGACCTGCGCCGAGCAACCGCAGCAGATGCTGACCGCGTTGCTGCCGGCGTACGTTGCCGAGCGCATGTATTCCGAGGCGGTGGACGCGCACCGGAAGGGGTACCGGATCCTGCGCGGCCGGGTCGGTGAGCTGAGTGAGCACGCGGACCACGTCGCGTTCCTGGCCCGCACCGGCAACGAGCTGAAGGCCGTGGAGCTGATCGAGCGGCACCTGCCCGAGTTCGACGACCCGCCGTCGCCGTACGCGGAGATGACGTTCGCCGCGGCGGCCGCGCACGCGCTCGGCCGGGTGGACGGATTGATGATCCGGCTGCCGAAGACCGAGGCGATGCCGGCTGCGGTGCTGAGTGAGCAGTTGGCCGGGCGTGCGCTGGAGTTGGCTGCGCAGTTCGATGCGCGAAACGGGACGACACATCGCAGTGCGACGATCCAGGCGATGCTGACGGCCGAGCCGTGGGTGGAGTACCTGCCGCTGTCGGAGACCGCGCGGCGGGCGCAGCTGCGCAAGCAAGAAGCCCGCCCGCAGCCTACGGACGCGCTAGAGGGTGCAGGAAGCGCGGGAGACGGACCGACTGCGGGAGACGCGGCAGGCGGGGACGCGGCTGCTGGCCGGCAGCCGTCTGGGCGTGAGTGGCTGGATCGGGCGGAGGAGGCGTGGCAGCAGGCGCGGCCGGACGAGGCGACCGCTGCTTGGGAGGCCTTCGAGCGGGAGGTGCCGGCGGACGAGTGGACGGCGGTGGACCGGGCGCGGGTACTGGATGGTCGTGGGCTGGTGGCGCACGACCAGCCGGACGTGGCACTCGAGGCTTGGCGCGAGGCACTCGCGTTGTACGCCGAGGCGGGCGAGGAGGTCCGCGTACTGCGCGACCGCGGACGCATCGGCCGGCTGCTGTGTGAGAACGGCCAGATCGACGAGGGCCTGGCGACCGGTGAGGAACCGCTGCGCTGGTTGCTGGCCAACGACGAGCCACAGCGCCGTGGCCATTGGCAGTACTCGCTGGCGACCATGTACGCCCAGGCCGACCGGCCGGAGGACGCCGTACGGGAGCTGGCTGCGCTCCGCCAGCGCACTGACATCGAGGAGGATCTCCGCGCGGGTGCTGCGATCCTGGAGTGCAACCTGCTCGCCCAGCTCGGCCGGTTCGAGGAGGCAGAGGCGGCGGCGACGGTCGGCCTTGGTACGTCGGCCGAGCTGCCCCGCTCGTTCGCGTACAAGCAGCGCGGCCGGCTTCGGCTGGAGCTGGAGCGTCCCGCTGAGGCAGCCGAGGATCTGACCGAAGCGGTCGCACTGGCGGCGGGGATGCCTGGTCTGGAGGTACACGTCGCGCTGACTCAGCTGGAGCTGGCTCGCGCGTACCTGCTGACCGGACGACCGCTGGAAGCGGCCGAGACGGGTGAGGAGGCGCTGCCGGTGCTGGGCAGCATCGATGAGCTCGGCGATGCGCTTGCCGACACCCGCGGCGTACTGATCGATGCCTACAAGGCTCTAGGCGAGCTGGAGTCCGCGCTGACGAAGGTGCGCGAGCTGCTCGCGTCCGCCCCGCCGGAAGCACATCCCGCCTGGCTCGGCATGGTCCGGCAGGACGAAGGCCTGTTGCTGAGCCAGCTCAACCGCGACGAGGAGGCGGTCGACGTCCTCCTGGCAGCTGCCTCTTGCTACGAGACAGCGGAGCAGCCGGTCGAGCAGGTGCAGGCCCTCCGGCTGGCAGCGCAGTCGGCCCGGCACGCGGGCAACTTCCCGCACGCCCAGGAGCTGGTCGGGCGCACTCGCCCAGTGCTCGACACACTGCCGTCCGCCGACCAGCGGGTGCTGTTCCAGACCGCCGGTGTCCATTGGGACCTGGCCGTGATCGCGCTCCAGCAAGGCGAGACGGACACCGCCGTACAGCAGGCAGTCCAGGCCGCCGAGCACTACGAACGAGGCGGCTTCGAGGACCAGCGCACCAACGCCCGCCTCCTGGTCGCCGAGTACGGCACCACCGACACGCAACTGGTCGAGGAGATCTTCACCGGCCTCCCCACCGGCCACGACCTCTGGTACCGCGCCGGCTGGCTCCTCACCGACCGCCTCCGCAAACAAGGCCGCGACCAGGAGGCCACGACCTTGGAAGCCCGACTCAGCGAGTAGTCATTCCCACTCGATGGTGCCTGGGGGTTTGCTGGTGATGTCCAGGGTTACGCGGTTGATCTCGTCGACCTCGTTGGTGATGCGGGTGGAGATGCGTTCGAGGACGTCGTACGGGAGGCGGGCCCAGTCGGCGGTCATGGCGTCCTCGCTGGTGACCGGGCGCAGGACGACGGGGTGGCCGTAGGTGCGGCCGTCGCCCTGGACGCCGACCGAGCGGACGTCGGCGAGCAGGACCACCGGGAACTGCCAGATGTCGCGGTCCAGGCCGGCCGCGGTCAGCTCGGTGCGGGCGATCAGGTCGGCGGCGCGCAGGATGTCCAGGCGCTCCTTGGTGACCTCGCCGATGATCCGGATGCTCAGGCCGGGGCCCGGGAACGGGTGCCGGTAGACCATGGCCTCGGGCAGGCCGACGGCCAGGCCGAGCTCGCGGACCTCGTCCTTGAACAGCGTCCGCAGCGGCTCGATCAGGCTGAACTGCAGGTCGTCGGGCAGGCCGCCGACATTGTGGTGCGACTTGATGTTCGCCGCGCCGGCCCCGCCGCCGGACTCGACCACGTCCGGGTACAGCGTGCCCTGCACCAGGAACTCGATGTGCCGCTCGGCGTCCACCTTGCGCGCGGTCGCCTCGAAGGTGCGGATGAACTCGCGGCCGACGATCTTCCGCTTCTGCTCCGGGTCCGTCACCCCGGCCAGGGCGCCGAGGAACTGCTCCTCCGCGTCGACCACCTCGAGCCGGATCCCGGTCGCGGCCACGAAGTCCTTCTCGATCTGGTCCGACTCACCGGCGCGCTGCAGGCCGTGGTCGACGTACACACAGGTCAACTGGTCGCCGATCGCCTTGTGCACCAGGGCTGCCGCGACCGCGGAGTCGACGCCGCCGGACAGCGCGCACAACACCTGCTTGTCACCGACCTGCTGCCGGATCAGCTCGACCTGCTCCTCCACGACGTTCGTGGTGGTCCAGTCGCCCTTGCAGCCGGCGATGTCGTACAGGAAGTGCTCGAGCACGGCCTGCCCGGCCTGCGAGTGCAGCACCTCGGGGTGCCACTGCACACCGGCCAGCCGGCGCTCCAGATCCTCGAACGCCGCGACCGGGGCGCCCTCGGAGGCGGCCAGTACGGCGAAGCCGGCCGGCGGGGCGTGGACCGCGTCACCGTGCGACATCCACACGTTCAGGTCCTCGGGGATCCCGGCCAGCAGCGTGCCCGCCGAGCCCACCGTCACCGGTGTCCGGCCGAACTCGCGCAGCCCGGTCCGCCGGACCTCGCCGCCGAGCGTCTGCGCCATCGCCTGGAACCCGTAGCAGATCCCGAACGCCGGCACCCCGGCCTCGAACAGCCCGGACTCGACCCGCGGCGCGCCCTCGGCGTACACCGACTGCGGCCCGCCGGACAGGATGATCGCCTTCGGGTTGCGGGCCAGCATCTCCCCGACCGGCATCGAGTGCGGCACGATCTCGGAGTACACCTTCGCTTCGCGGACCCGGCGCGCGATCAGCTGGGCGTACTGCGCCCCGAAGTCGACGACCAGAACCAGCTCATGCTGCGGAATTTCCTGGGTCACCCGCAAAGCCTATCGGTGCAGGTCAGCCGGGTTGTAATCCGAGGTCCGCAGCGGCTCGTTGGTGATGTGCAGGCCGGGGAAGCGGCGGCGCATGGCGGCTTCGTGGCGGTCGGCGGAGGCCGGGTCGCCGATGTAGTCCGCGAGCAGGTGCCGGCCGAACCACAGCCGCACCCGGCGGCGAGGTGGGAAGCTCACCCGGCGGACGCTATCGCCCGCAGTCGTCGAGGGTGTTACTCCGCGTTACGGCCCGATGAAGTCACCAGCAGCCGCTTCGGCGCCCGGAAGGACAGCAAATCGATCATCGGGGGCTCCTCGGCCAGTCGTACGCCGCTCAGCAGGCCGGCCGCGCACTCGAGAGCAACCCGGGCCTCCAGCCGGGCCAGGCCGGCGCCGAGACAGCGGTGGATGCCGATGCCGAAGGCGAGATCCGCGGGCCCGCCGTGTCCGGTGAGCCCGAGGAGGACCGGGGCATCGGCAGGCAACTCGACCTCACCGACCGGCACGGGCCGCGCGGTGACACGACGCCAGGTCGGTACTGAAGACGCCTCCCGCAGCACGTCCTCCACCACCTGGGCTGAATCAACCGTCTTCCCCAGCGAGCGGTGGAAGGCGGTGGAGATGAGTTGGGTGGTGGTCTCCTGGCCGGCGATCAGCAGGAAGTAACCGACCGCACACACTTCCTCGTCGGTGAGGCCGAGATTGACCAGTACGCCGAACAGGTCGTCACCCGGGTCCTGCCGCGCGCCCGTCGTACGCGAGCGAAGCCAGTCATAGAACTCCGCCGCACTGTGCGCGAGCTCCAGCTGCCGGTCCTCATCCGGCCAGCCCCAGAACAGCTCCAGCGACTCCCGGCTCCACGCCTTCAGCGCGGGTACGTCGACCTCCTGCAACCCGAGCAGGTCGAGTACGACGAGCGCCGGTGGCTCAGCGGCGACGACCTCGACCAGATCCACCGGACCGTGCCGGAGCAACCGCTCGGCCTCGGCTACCCGCGAAGCGGTCAACGACCGGGCAAGCGGCTCGATCGCGGCGACCCGAGCCGGGCTGAAGAACCTGGCGACCGCGGCACGAATCGGCCGATGCGACTCCCCCGCGTTGTTCGCCAGGGTCGGCGGCAACGCGAACCCCACCGCCGACAACACCCGCAACGCCTTCACCGACAACGGCGTGTGCGCCAGTACGGCGTTGTCCGGCCGGAACGTCTCTGGATCCAGCAACACCTCACGGGCCAGCGCGGGGTCGTCGACAACCCAGTACCTGAGCTTCTCGTCGTACCGAGCTGGACAACCGGTCACAGGAACCAACCAGGTGCATCCCTGGCGAAGGTCTCGAGCTGACCGGCTCCGGCCGGGATGCGCGCGATCACGGGTACGCCGGACGTGACCGGCAGATCCTCGAGGTTGCACTGCTCGGCCAGATCGGGCTCCGCCGGCCACGAGCCGATGATCAAGCCCTCGACGGGGAGCTGTCGGCTGCGCAAAGCCTCGATGGTGAGGCCGGTGTGGTTGAGCGTGCCGAGGCCGGAGCGGGTGACCGCGACGAAGGCGCACGGGGTCGTGAGGTGCGCGGCGAGATCGGCGAGGCCGCGACCGTCCTCGTCCAAACCGACCAGCAGGCCGCCGGCACCTTCGACCAGGACGGTGTCCCGAGTCGTCGCCAGGTCGTCGATGAACTTGGCCTGCGCCTCGACCGTCGGCAGCGGAACGCCTTCGCGACGGGCCGCCGTGGTCGGTGCCAGCGGATCGCGGAGCCGGATGCCTTCGTGGAGGTCGGTGATGCCGGTGAGGCGCTGGACTTCGGCCAGGTCACCCGGTTCGTCAGGAGTCACGCCGGTCTGCGCAGGCTTGACGACGGCGACCGAGCCCGCCGCTGCCGCGCGTACGGCGAGCGCCGCGGTCGCGATCGTCTTGCCCACGCCGGTATCGGTGCCGGTGACGATGATGATCATGAGACCTGGCCGATCGCGTCGACGACGACACCGCAGGCGCGGTCCAGGTCATCAGCCGTCAGGCCCGCGTTCGCGGTCAACCGCAACCTGCTGATCCCGTCGGGCACCGAAGGTGGACGGAAGCTGCCGACCCGGACGCCTTGGTCCGAGCAGAGCTCGGCGGCTCGCACCGTCTCACGAGGGCCGGGCATCGGAACGGAGACGACAGGCCCCGACGACGGCGGTACGCCACAAGCCGAGGCGAGCTGTGCTGCCGCCGCGTGGACGGCGAGCGGACGGTCAGGCTCATCCTTCAGCACCTGAAGGGCGGCGAGCGCCGCGGCACAAGCCGCCGGATTGAGCCCGGTGTCGTAGATGAACGAGCGCGCACGATTGACCAGATGCTCACGCAACAACGCGGGCCCCAGTACGACGCCACCCTGGCTGGCCATTGCCTTCGACAACGTCATCGTGACGATCACGTGATCGAGTCCGGCGAGCCCGGCCGCCGCAACCGAACCCCGGCCACCACCGGTGACACCAAGCCCATGAGCCTCGTCCACCAGCAGAACGGCGTCCGCGGCGACAGCAGCCGCCGACAACTCCTGCAGCGGAGCCTCGTCACTCAACACGCTGAAGACCGACTCGGTCAGCACCACCGCATGAGGTTCGTTGCGCTCAGCAAGCACCTTCGAGACCGCTTCGACGTCGTTGTGCGGGACGACTTCCACCCGTGACCGCGACAACCGGCAGGCATCGACCAGCGACGCGTGCACGTGATCGTCCGACACCATCAGCGTCCCCGGCCCGCCCAGCGCCGTCACCACACCGAGGTTGGCCAGGTAGCCCGACGAGAACACCAGCGCCGACTCCTGCCCGACGTACGCCGCCAGCGACGACTCCAGCTCGTCGTGCAGAGCCGTCGTACCGGTGACCAAGCGGGACGCGGTCGACCCGGTCCCCCAGACACGCAACGCCTCAGCCGCGGCCTCGATCAACCGCGGATCGGACGCCAGACCGAGATAGTCGTTGCCGGCCAGGTCGATCGGCCGCTCATCCGCCGCCCGTGCCCGGAGCCGCCGGGTGAGTCCACGCGACTCCAGCGCCGCGGCCTTCGGGGCGAGCCACTCCTCGAGCATCAGCCGACCTCCTGCACAGCACCCGTGATCGCCGTGCAGATGGTCGCGATCTCCTCGTCGGTGCAGACGTACGGCGGCATCGTGTAGACGAGATCGCGGAACGGACGGACCCACACACCTCGCCGCAGCACGGCGTCCGTCATCCGCTGCATGTCCACCGGACCATCCAGTTGTACGACGCCGACCGCGCCGATCACGCGGACGTCCTTGACCCCCGGCATCGAGGCGGCGGGCTCCAAGCCGGCCGACAGACCTGCGGAGATCCGCGCGACCCGGCCGGCCCAGTCCTGGGACAGCAGCAGATCGATCGACGCCAGCGCGACCGCGCAGGCGAGCGGGTTCGCCATGAAGGTCGGGCCGTGCATCAGCGCGCCCCCCGGACCGTTCGACACGGTGTGCGCGACGTCCGTCGTACACAAGGTGGCTGCCATGGAGAGGTAGCCGCCGGTCAGGGCCTTGCCGACACAGAGGATGTCGGGCTCGATCCCCGCGTGCTCGGAGGCGAACAGCGTCCCGGTCCGGCCGAAACCGGTGGCGATCTCGTCCAGGATCAGCAGGAAGCCGTGGCGGTCGGCGAGGTCACGCAGTACGCGCAGGCAGGCCGGGCTGTACGGGTACATCCCGCCCGCACCCTGCAGGATCGGCTCGACGATGATCCCGGCGAGCTCGCCGGCCCGCTCCTCGGCGAGCGCCGAGACGGCCGCGGCCCAGGCCCGGAACTCCGGGTCGACGTCCGGGCGATCGAAACCGGCCGGCGGCTGCGGGCCGAACACCTGTTGCTTCAAGGCGCCGGTGAACAGCGAGTGCATCCCGTTGACGGGGTCGCACACACTCATCGGCGCGAACGTGTCGCCGTGGTAGCCGCCACGGACGGTCAGCATCCGGGTCCGCCCACTGTTGCCTCGGGCAACTTGATACTGGAGCGCGAGCTTGATCGCGACCTCGACCGAGACCGATCCGGAGTCACAGAAGAAGACGTGTTCCAGCCGCGAGGGAGTGATCTCGACCAGCCGGTCGGCGAGCCGGATGGCGGGCTCGTGGGTCAGCCCGCCGAACATCACGTGGCTGAAGTCGTCCACCTGGCTCTTCACGGCCTGGTCCAGCACCGGGTTGCGGTAGCCGTGGATCATGCACCACCAGGACGCCATCGCGTCGATCGCCTCGACCGTACCGCCGGCCCCGTCGTCGAGCCGGAGCCGGACGCCGTCGGCGCCGCGCACCAGGCGGACCGGAGACGGGTCGGTCAGCGACGAGTACGGATGCCACAGACGCTCCGCATCCCGCTGTAACCACTCACCGACCACCGCTGCCACCTTCCGTCCTCTGAGGATCCACACGGTAATCGCTGATCGAGAGGTATGACCGTGCGGGGTGGCCGCGATGTGGGCCACCTCTCCTCAGCCCTTCTCAATCCGTGTCCACCCCCTTACATTGAGCATGCATTTGTTACCGGCCCGTATCCCACGCCCCGCCCGGCGCGCCGTGGCCCTGTGAGGAGAACACACATGCGCAGCTCCAGACCCCTGATCGTCACCGCGGCAGCCTTCCTGCTGACAGCGGCAGTCAGTACGCCGGTCCACGCCGAGCAGACCACCTCGGCACCGATCCAGCCGTTCCTGAGCCGCCACCTCGACAAGCCGCTGCTCCAGCGGACCACGGTCCTCGTCCACGGCACCGACCTCGCGGCCGCGCGGACCGCGGTCAAGTCCAGTGGCCTGCGGCAACTGACGACGTACGACAAGATCGGCGTGGTGGTTGCCGAGGGCACCAAGTCGCAGATCCTCGCCGCCGGCACGAAGCCGGGGGTCACGTATCTCGAGGGCAACCAGCCGATCACGCTGCTGACCTCCACCTCGCACACAGCCACCCGCGGCGCGGAGGCCGGGGCCACCCGGACCGGCGCGGACGGTCAGCCGCTGGACGGGCGTGGCGTCAGTGTCGCGGTGATCGACAGCGGCGTGGACCCGACCCACCCGTTCTTCACGAACGCCAACGGCAGCTCGGCCGTCGTGAAGAACCTGAAGATCGTCTGCGACCCGCTGCTCGAGACGCTCTGCCTGCCGGTCGACGCGGGCTCGCTCGACACCGACCTGCTGTCGGGGGGCGGTCACGGTACACATGTCAACGGGATCGTCGCGGGACGCAATGTCACCCTCGCCGACGGGACCAGGTTGCAGGGTGCGGCCCCGGGCGCATCACTGGTCTCCATCTCGACCGGCGCCGTCCTGCTCATCGTCGGCGCCGACGCAGCGCTCAACTGGGTGCTCGAGAATCATGCCGCACCTTGTGGCGCGGGTGTCCCGGCCAGCACCTGCCCGCCGATCACGGTCACCAACAACTCGTACGGCCCGTCCGGCGGTGGGGCGTTCGACCCGAACTCAGCGACGGTCAAACTGCAGCGCGCGCTCGCGGCCGAAGGTGTCGTCACGGTCTGGGCCGCGGGCAACGACGGCGGCGACGGCAGCGCATCGCTGACCAACCCGCCCGGCCAGGACCCGACCGGCGGCATCCTGTCCGTTGCCTCGTACAACGACCTCGGCACCGGCACCCGGGACGGGCAGGTCTCCGACTTCTCCTCGCGGGGGAAGAACGGCACGGTCTCCACCTACCCGGACATCTCCGCGCCAGGCGAGGACATCACCTCGTCCTGCCGGATCTACCTGCCGATCTGCACCACCGGTCTGGCTCCGCTGGACGGCGGCAACTACAACACGATCAGCGGCACGTCGATGGCCGCGCCACATATCGCGGGGATCGTCGCCCAGTTGTTCCAGGCGAACCCCTCCGCGACCCCTGCCCAGATCGAGAGCGCGCTCATCTCGACGGCACACCAGTACGCCGATGGAGCCGCCTACCAACCGGATCCGCGTGGCGGAAGTACGTCGTACGACAAGGGACACGGCCTGGTCGACGTGGTGGCCGCGTCCGACGCCGTACGTTAGCTGGACAGTTCTCCGTGCGCTGAGCAGCGGGCCGACCAGCCCATCGGGTGGACCTGGACGATCATCCGGCGCCGGCACTCGGTGCAGTAGCGGGGCGGCTCCAGCGCAAGGGCCCGGCGGCAGTCCTCGTGACTGCCGTCGGCCAGCTCCCGGCCACAGCGGCCGCAGTACAGCTCGCTCACAAGGTCTTCTGCAGTTCCTTGACCGGCATCTTGAGCTCGGCCAGCAGATCGAGGTCGGCGGTCGCGGGACGGCCCAGGGTGGTCAGGTAGTTGCCGACGATGACGGCGTTGATACCGCCGAGCAGGCCGTCGCGGGTGCCCAGGTCGCCCAGGGTCAGCTCGCGGCCGCCGGCGTACCGGAGGACCGTCCGCGGCATCGCCAGCCGGAACGCGGCGATGGTCCGCAGCGCGTCCTTGCCGTCCATCACCTCCATGTCGCCGAACGGCGTACCCGGTCGCGGGTTCAGGAAGTTGAGCGGCACTTCGTGCGGATCCAGCTCGGCCAGCTGCGCGGCCAGCTCGGCCCGCTGCTCGAGGGTCTCCCCCATCCCGACCAGGCCACCGCAGCACAGCTCCATGCCGGACTCCTTGACCATCAGGCAGGTGTCCCAGCGCTCCTCGAAGGAGTGCGTGGTGACGACGTCGCCGAAGTACGAGCGGGCCGACTCGAGGTTGTGGTTGTAGCGGTGCACGCCCATCGCCTTGAGCTCGTCCACCTGCTCCTGGGTGAGCATGCCGAGCGAGCAGGCGATGTTGATGTCGACCTCGGCGTTGATGGCCTCGATCCCGGCCTTCACCTGGGACATCAGCCGCTGGTCCGGGCCACGGACGGCGGCGACGATGCAGAACTCGGTCGCACCGGTCTTCGCGGTCTCCTTGGCCGCCTCGACCAGCTCGGGGACGTTCAGCCAGACCGAGCGGACCGGCGAGGTGAACTGACCGGACTGGGAGCAGAAGTGACAGTCCTCCGGGCAGCCACCGGTCTTGAGCGAGATGATCCCCTCGACCTCGACCTCCTCACCACACCACTTCACCCGGACGTCGTGCGCGAGGGCGAGCAGATCGGCCAGTTGGTCGTCGGGCGATTGCAGCACCTCGATCAGCTGCTCCTGGGTCAGGCCGACGCCCTGCTCCAGAACCTGTTCCCGGGCCACCTCGAGGATGTCGCTCATCGTTCTCCTGCCTCATCTGACGGTCGGCCCACAGTAAGTCAGGCGACGGCGATGTCTCTGCGAGGGGCGTCACGTGGAACACCCCGGCCCCGGGTGACTCAGCACTCTCCGCAGCCTCGGGGAAACTTTCTGGATTTTTCCGGAGAAACCTCGTAACCCCCTGTGAGAGGGCTCGTTGATGTGTGCAGAGGCGGTTACCGCAAGGAGACCGCCACCCGTTACGAGGAGCGACGCTGTGTTAATCAGAATCGATACAGCGTCGGACATTACGATCAGCACGCAGAGTGGTCACAACCACTCCGGGCAGGTCGAAACTTCTCGAATCGGATGTACAGTGGGGTACTGAGAGCTCGGGTCGCCAGCCGTGGTTGGTGACCCGATCCCAAAGCGCCGGGCGCCTCACCCCGGCTTGAGTGGGTCCCTCGGGAAACGATTTGGGCGGAAACGTTCCCGAGGGACCTGCTCCCTTTTCTGGCCTCTTTCCAGGCGTTCCAGCCGCTTCAAAAGCGCAGAACCACCTCGGCTCCGTTCAGGAGTTGAGGTTTTTTCAATTTCCCACCAGGTTCCGTGTGCTCAGAAGCCTTGAACACGTTCCGGGGGCCTTCAACAGGTAATGCCCTGTCCAGGGCCCCCAGATCCTGAGTCAATGCCCCGGGAGCATTACGCCGGGAGGTTGAATATCGTGATTGCGTTACGGCCTGGTCACAGGCTGCTTCTGGGTGATCTCGACAATCGGCAGTCGCAGGGCGCCGGGCGCATCGGCCGGTACGACGGGACGCCGCGGCTTGATCGGTGGCACCCGCTGGTACGCCGATCCGAGTGGCGGCCGGACGTCGTCCTCACCCTTGTTCGGCCAGAACGACAGCGCCCGCTCGGCCTGGGCGGTGATCGTCAGCGACGGGTTGACGCCGAGGTTCGCCGAGATCGTCGAGCCGTCCAGGATGTGCAGGCCGTCGTACCCGTAGACCCGGTGGTACGGGTCCACCACGCCGGTCTCGGCCGAGTCGCCGATCGCGCAACCGCCGATGAAGTGAGCCGTCATCGGCACGTTGAACGGCTCGCCGATGGTGCCGCCCGGCGTACCGTTCATCAGCTTCGCCATCCGCCGGACCACCTGGTTGGCGACCGGGATCCAGGACGGGTTCGGCGTCCCGTGACCCTGTTTCGAGGTCAGCCGCCAGCGGCCGAACCGGTCCCGCCTGCCGAAGGTCGTGATCGAGTTGTCCTCGGTCTGCATCACCAGCGCGATCACGGTCCGCTCGGACCAGTGCTTCAGGTCGTACAGCCGGCGGATGTTCTTCCGCTGCAGGCCGAGCTCGCGCAACCAGGTCCGCCACCGCGGCCGGTCGCCGTCGCCGTCGGTGAGTACGGTCTGCAGCAACGACATCGCGTTGCTGCCCTTGCCGTACCGGACCGGCTCGATGTGGGTGATGTCGTCGGGGTGGAACGACGAGGTGATCGCGACACCGCGGCTGTAGTCGACGTCCCGGTCCCTGGCGATTGCCCCGAGCAATGATTCCGAGTTGGTCCGGGTCAGCACGCCGAGCCGGTCGGACAGCCGGGGAAGCTTGCCCTCGTCCCGGAGCCGGTGCAGCAGTTTCGCGGTCCCCAGGGCCGATGCGGCGAAGACCACCTGCTGCGCGGTGAACCGGCGCGTGCTCTTGCGATTCGAGGTGCGTTGGGTGTCCACGGCGTACCCGCCGTTCGGCAGCGGCTCGACCGACGTCACCGTGGTCATCGGGTACACCTCGGCGCCGGCCTTCTCGGCCAGGTAGAGGTAGTTCTTGGTCAGCGTGTTCTTCGCGTTGTGCCGGCAGCCGGTCATGCACTCGCCGCAGTCGATACAGCCGGTACGACGTGGCCCGGCGCCACCGAAGTACGGGTCGTCGACCTCGACACCCGGCTCACCGAAGAAGACGCCCACCGGGGTCGGGTGGAACGTGTCGCCGACACCCATGTCCTCGGCCACCTGCTTCATCACCCGGTCGGCCGGGGTGAAGTGCGGGTACGTGGTGACGCCGAGCATCCGCTTGGCCTGGTCGTAGTACGGCGCGAGCTCGGCCTTCCAGTCGGTGATGTGCGCCCACTGGCGGTCGGTGTAGAAGGCCGGCAGCGGCTCGTAGAGGGTGTTCGCGTAGACCAGGCTGCCGCCGCCGACACCGGCTCCGGACAGGATGATCACGTCCCGCAGCGCGCTGATCCGCTGGATGCCGTACCAGCCGAGCCTCGGCGCGAACAGGAACCGGCTCTTGTCCCACGAGTTCTTCGCGAACCCGGCATCCTCGAACCGGGCCCCCGCCTCCAGGACGGCGACCTTGTACCCCTTCTCGGTCAACCGCAGCGCGCTGACACTACCCCCGAACCCTGACCCGATGATCAGAACGTCGTAGTCGAAACTCATGCACGTCCTCGCTTCGCTCCGGGCGCGCATGAGGCACAAACCGCACTGTGTTGAATGATGACTTCGCTTCGCTCAGTCATGGGCGCCCTAGCTTCTTGAGGACCCGGAGTGCTCCGGTGATCAGTTCGGCGTACGCCTCGTCGGAGATGCCGTGCGAGGCCGCGATCGGCAGGACTCGCTGGGTGGCGATCGCCTGCGGGTCGACGAACCGGCGGATGCCCTCGACACCCTGGCGGCGGCCGAGGCCGGAGGCCCGCATCCCGCCCATCGGGGTGTCGATCGAGCCGAACGTCGCCCCGTACGCCTCGTTCACGTTGACCGTGCCGGCCACCAGCTGGGCCGCGATCGCCCGGCCGCGCCGCCCGTCCCGGGTGTAGACGCTCGCGTTCAGCCCGTACTCCCCCTCGTTCGCGCGCTGGATCGCCTCCGACTCGTCCGAGAACCGGTAGATCGAGACCACCGGCCCGAACGTCTCGTTGTCGAAGCACTCCATCTCCGGCGTCACCCCGGACAGCACGGTCGGCTCGTAGAACAGCGGGCCGATGTCCGGCCGCGCCTTGCCACCGGCCAGTACGACGGCGCCCTTCGACCGGGCGTCCTCGACGTGCCGGGTCACGGTCTCCAGCTGGGCCTTCGAGATCAGCGATCCCATGTCGACGTCCCAGCCGGTCCCGGCGGACAGCCGGAGCTTCTTCACCCGGTCGAGGAACGCCGTGACGAACGCGTCGTACACCTGGTCGGCGACGTACAGCCGTTCCATCGACACGCACAACTGGCCGGCGCTGGAGAAGCACGCCCGGACGGCGCCTTCCGCGGCGCGCTGGATGTCCGCGTCCCGCAGGATCAGCATCGGGTTCTTGCCGCCGAGCTCGAGGCTGCAGCCGATCAGCCGCTCGCCGGCCTGCTTCGCGACCAGCCGGCCGGTCTTGGTCGAGCCGGTGAAGCAGATGTAGTCGGTGTTCTGGATGATCGCGCCGCCGACGGTCGGGCCGTCGCCGTTCACCGGCTGCCACACCTCGCGCGGCAGGCCGGCGTCGTACAGCAGCTCGATCGCCCGCAGCGCGCTCAGCGGGGTCTGGCTGTCCGGCTTGTGTACGACGGCGTTGCCCGCGAGCACGGCCGGGAGCCCGTCGGAGACCGCCATGCTGAGCGGGTAGTTCCAGGGGGAGATGATGCCGACGACACCCTTCGGCACGAACCGCTGCTCGGCCCGGGTGAGGATCGGGAACATGCCCAGCTTGCGCTGCGGCTGGAGCAGCTCAGCGGCCTTGCGCCCGTAGTACCGGGCGGTGAGAGCGACGTGCGCGACCTCTTCGAACGCCTGCTTACGCGCTTTGCCGGACTCGAGGATCACCAGGTCCACGAGCTCGTGCCGGTGGTCCAGGATCAGGTCGTGGTACCGAAGCAGGATCGCCGCACGCTCGGTCAGCGGAACCCGCTTCCAGGTCGGCTGGGTCCTCCGTGCCGAGCGGACGGCCGCGACCACGTCGTCCGGGTTGGACGCGGGCAGCGTCGCGATCGGCTGGCCGGTACAGGGCGCGTAGGTGGTCTTGGCCCCGGCCGACGCCCGCAGCAGGCCCGACAACCGGCGAACGACCGACTGATCGGTCGCGTACGACGCGGTCGGGTCGAGCTCGGGGTCCGCAGGAATCGACGTCTGCTCACTCATTTCTCCAGGCTACCTGCCGGTAATAGCCATGTCAGTACTGGAAATAGCCCGTGTCAGGCCTCCGTGTTCCAGCCGGTGGACCACTAAGCTGATCGGCTGAACCAGCGAAGGGGTGGAACGTCGAGATGGTGGACAGCGGGGGGCTTTGGACGCCTCCTGGGGACGAGCTCGCTGAGGCGCTGCAGACAGCTCAGGTGCTGATCGAGGAGGGCCGGGCCGACGAGGCCGGGCCGTACCAGCAACGTGTCATCGAGCTGGCCCGGGAGCGCGCCGAAGGGCACCCGAATCACTACGAGGCCAAGCACCTGATGGCCGCGACGCAGTACGAGCTGGCCGGCTCGCTGAACGCGTCGGGACGGCACGAGGAAGCGCTTGCTGCTCTGCACGAGGCCCAGCTCGGCTACACCGAGCTGAGCGACGCCGGTGTCCTCGACGCCACTTCGTTCCTGGCCGACGTCCGGGCCCGGCGGGCGATGACCCAGGCCCATCGCGGTCACGGCGCGACCGCCGTACTGGAGATGGACGGCGCGGTGATCGCGTACGGCCAGCTCGTCGGCGGCGAGGACGGGCTGAAGCACCAGCCGGACTTCGCCCGGGTGCTGGCGATGAACGCGCTCATCCTGCGCCGGTACGGCGACCCCGCGCTGGCCGTGGCGTCGGCGGACGCGGCGACCCAGCTGTTCCTGCAACTGGCGGACCAGATCAACGAGAGCCCGCAGTCGCTGTCGTACGCGCGATACCTGTGTACGGCGACCGCCGTATCAGCCGACGTGCATGCTGCCGAAGGCCGGCTCGACCTCGCCCTGGAGGCGGACGAGATCGGGCTGACGACCGCCGACACCCTTGCGGACTCGGAGTCGGCGACCGACCTGCGCACGTTGGTCGCGGCGCTGACCCGCAAGGGCAAGCACCTCGGCATCGTCGGCCGGATCATGGAAGGCGAGACCTGTCTGCAGACCGCGTTCGCCACCGACGCGGAGACGGCCGCGCGAGTCACCGAGGAGCTGGATCGCGGACTGCCGCTGACGCTGGTCGCGGCGCTGGAGAACGCGGAGATCAAGCTCGGGCCGTTCGAGCAGTACCACCGGCTGCTGGCGCTGAGCGAGCCCGCGCCCGGGATGACGCTGGCCACGGTGTCGGGCCGGACCGACCCTGAGTCCGCCGCCGTCCGCGCGACCGAGCTGGCCGAGCTGGTCCGGCCGCTGTTGCTGCAGGATGTGGACACCGCGCTGACGCTCGGCCTGGAGGCGCATTACCTGTTCGCGATCTCGTCCGAGCGGGAGTCGCAGCGGATGCGCTACCAGACGAGCACGTACGCGCCGATCTGGGCCCAGCTGCTGCTCGACATCTCCGAGGCGTACTACCAGGCCGGGCGCACCGACCTCGCGCTGGACCTGGGCGGCTGGTGTGCGGAGGTCGCGACCGCGCTGATCCCGTTCACCGACGACGACGCGGTGATGAAGGACCTGGCCGGCTCCTGCTACCGGCACCACGGCGACCTGCTCGCCGCCACCGGCGACATGTTGGCCTCCCAGCATGCCCACGAGGCCGCGCAGCAGCTCCAGCTGGGGCGTTGACGATCTCCTCGCGCGGGCGGACGCTGGCGCTGAGAGGGGGAATCGTCATGCATGTGGTGGAACTGCACAATCGGACGGTCGACAACTTCGCCAGGTTGGTCAGCCAGGTCGGGCCCGATCAGTGGACGGCTCCGACGCCGTGCACGGACTGGAACGTGCGTGAGCTGGTGAATCACGTCGTCGGCGAGGAACGCTGGACCGTACCGCTGATGGAGGGCAAGACGATCGCGGACGTCGGCGACTCCCTCGACGGCGACCTGCTCGGCGACGATCCGGTGGTCGCCGCCACCGCGGCCGCCCGGAGCGCTCAGGCCGCGGCGGACCAGCCGATCGACAAGGTCCATCTCTCCTACGGCGACGAGGACACGTCCGAGTACCTGCGGCAACTGGCCGCCGACCATCTCGTGCACGGTTGGGACCTGGCCGCGGCGATCGGCGCCGAGCCTCAACTCGATCCCGAACTGGTGGACGAGATCGCGACCTGGTTCGCGCAGCGGGAGGAGATGTACCGCGCCGGCGGCGCGATCGACGACCGGCTCGAGGGCTTCACCGACCCCGCGGACGCGCTGCTCGGCGCCTTCGGCCGCGACCCGCGCTGGTCCACGGCGGATTCCGTCGTCGCCCGCTTCGGTACGGCGTTCAACCGGCAGGACCTCGAGTCCGTGATGGCACTCGTCACCGAGGACTGTGTCTTCGAGTCCACGTCACCCGCGCCGGACGGTGAGCGCTTCGAGGGCGCGGCCGCCGTCCGCGCGGAGTGGGAGAAGCTCTTCGCGAACACCGACGATGCGCGGTTCGAGACCGAGGAGTCCTTCGTGCGGGGTGACCGGGGTGTGGTCCGCTGGACCTACTCCTGGCGGGAGCCGTCCGGGCAGCGCGGCCATGTCCGCGGCGTCGACGTACTGCGGCTACGCGACGGCAAGATCGCCGAGAAGCTGTCCTACGTGAAGGGCTAGGAATCCTGCAGGTCAGGCTTTAGAGCGCCGACGAACAGGCCGGCTTCGACTTCGGTCATGCCGGTCTCGGACACCACCAGGGCAGTCGCCTGGTGCAGCTCACCCTGCGCTTTGAGGGCGCGGGTGCGCTCGGCGAGGTTGGTGCCGGGCCGGCGGACGACTGGTGTGCCGGTGACCGGTGGGACGTACCGGCCGAGCCGGATGTCGTCGACGAGTCCTTTGGCGTGCTTGAGGTCCAGGCCGGTCCGCTCGCGGATCAGCTTGACCGCGCGCACCGCCTTCTTGGTGGTGATCAGGAAACGCACCTGATCGATGTCGTCGGAGGAGAGTCTGGCCCGCGCGGCGGCGAGGGCAACGTTGTCGGCGTCCTGGTCGCTCCGTCGGCTGAACAATCCCATGGCGCCATCCTCCCAGAACCATTCAACCCGCGAGGACCCGACGCACGTCGCCCCGCTCAGCCGCGGAGCACCCGGCGTACGTCGGCCCAGGCCAGCTCGCCGAGCTCTCGATCGGCCGCTTCGGTGCCGCCGCGGGCCATCCGCTGGCCGCCGGTCTTGGGCTGTTCACCGGGGAAGATCAGCCGATGACCGGCCCGCGCCGCGATCACCGTGCGGGTGGGCAACTCCGCACGCGCCAGGGCGATCCGCTCCGCGAACTCCACCGACGGCCAGACGCGGTCATCGCCGCCGGCTATGAGCAAGACCTCGCCGCGGATCCGCTCCACCGGGATCCGCGCGGCCTCGGCCTCGGCGCCGTACCTCTTCAGGCTCTGCCGATACCATCCGGCGAAGCTCGGCGGATCGTCGTCCGGCTTCCACTCCGGGTCGAAGGGCACGAACGGCAGCGGTTCGCCCTGCCAGGTCCAGGCCGACGTCTGCCGGCCGCCCTCGTTCCAGGCCCACACGTAGGCGCTCGGTGCCAACGCGACCACCGCGTCGACCCGGTCGTCCAGGGCACCGAGCAGCAGCGCCGCCTCGGCACCGCGCGACATCCCCATCACCGCGACCCGGTCGTTGCGCTCGGCCAGCTCGTCCAGCGGGAACGACTCCAGCGGGATCTCGCTGATCCGGCCGTCGAACCAGCGCGGCGCGAGTACGTCGTACCCCTGGGCCTCGAGGATCCGCGCCCGATCCAGGTCCGGCGTACCGCTCGATCCGTGCAGAAGCAGGACGCCGCGACGGAGTCGCGGCATCAGTACCGCCTCACCCGACGACGACCTCGACCCGCTGGAACTCCTTGAGCTCCGTGTAACCGGTGGTGGCCATGGCGCGCTTGAGGGCGCCGACCAGGTTCATCGTGCCGTCCGGCACCCAGGACGGGCCGAACAGGATCTGCTCCAGCGTCCCGGTGACGCCGACCTCGACCCGCTCACCACGAGGCAGGTCGGCGTGCCACGCCTCGGCACCCCAGTGGTATCCGCCGCCCGGCGCGTCGCTCGCCCGGGCCAGCGGCGAACCGACCATCACCGCGTCCGCACCGCAGGCGATCGCCTTCGCCACGTCACCGGACCGCCCGACCGAGCCGTCGGCGATCACGTGGACGTACCGGCCGCCGGACTCGTCCATGTAGTCCCGCCGCGCCGCGGCCACGTCGGCCACCGCGGACGCCATCGGCACCGCGACACCGAGCACCTTGCGGGTCGTGTGCGCAGCACCGCCACCGAACCCGACCAGTACGCCGGCCGCACCGGTCCGCATCAGGTGCAGCGCGGCCTGGTGCGTCGCGCACCCACCGACGATCACCGGTACGTCGAGGTCGTAGATGAACTGCTTGAGGTTGAGCGGCTCGGCCTGACCCGACACGTGCTCCGCCGAGACCGTCGTACCGCGGATGACGAACAGGTCGACGCCCGCGTCCACCACGTGCTTGGCGAACTGCTTGGTCCGCTGCGGCGAGAGCGCGCCGGCCACGGTGACGCCGGAGTCGCGGATCTCCTGCACCCGCTGCGAGATCAGCTCGGGCTTGATCGGCGCGGAGTAGATCTCCTGCAGCCGGTGCGTCGCCTGCTCCTTGCTGATCGAGGTGATCTCCTCCAGCAGGCTGGTGGGATCCTCGTACCGGGTCCACAGGCCCTCGAGGTTGAGTACGCCGAGACCGCCGGCCTTGCCGATCGCGATCGCGGTCGCGGGCGACATCACCGAGTCCATCGGCGCGGCCAGGATCGGCAACTCGAACCGGTACGCGTCGATCTGCCAGGCGACCGAGACCTCCTCGGGATCCCGCGTCCGCCGCGACGGCACGATCGCGATGTCATCAAACGCGAACGCCTGCCGCCCCCGCTTCGCCCGCCCGACCTCAATCTCGTTCATGCCGACAATCTACCGATCTCCCCCGCCTCCCCCGACATCGAGTCCAACCGGCGGCATGCCTGTCCCGACGGGCAACACCCCCGCGGGATGCGCGGGGGTGTTGGGGTTGGCGTCAGCGGCCCGAGTAGTTCGGGGCCTCTACTGTCATTTGGATGTCGTGGGGGTGGGATTCCTGGAGGCCGGCTGAGGTGATGCGGACGAAGCGGCCCTTTTCCTGGAGGTCGGGGACGGTGCGGGCGCCGCAGTACCACATGGACTGGCGGAGGCCGCCGATCAACTGGTGGGCGACCGCGGAGAGCGGGCCGCGGTACGGGACCTGGCCCTCGACGCCCTCGGCGATCAGCTTCTCGTCGCTGCCGACGTCGCTCTGGAAGTAGCGATCCTTGGAGTACGACTTGCGCAGCCCGCCGGCCGACGACATCGCGCCGAGTGAACCCATCCCGCGATACGCCTTGAACTGCTTGCCGTTGATGAACACCAGGTCGCCCGGCGACTCCTCGCACCCGGCCAGCAGCGAGCCCAGCATCACCGTGTCCGCGCCGGCGACGAGCGCCTTCGCGATGTCACCGGAGTACTGCAGGCCGCCGTCACCGATCACCGGTACGCCGGCCGGCTTGCAGGCCAGGGACGCCTCGTAGATCGCGGTGACCTGCGGTACGCCGACGCCGGAGACGACGCGCGTCGTACAGATGGACCCCGGCCCGACGCCGACCTTGATACCGTCCGCGCCGGCCTCCACCAGCGCCTGGGCGCCTGCGCGAGTGCCCACGTTGCCGCCGACGATGTCCACGCCGCGGGTGGCCGGGTCGGCCTTGAGCTTGCGGATGATCTCGATCTGGGCCCTCGAGTGACCATGGGCGGTGTCCACGACCAGTACGTCGACACCCGCCTCGACCACTGTCATCGCGCGCTTGTACGCCTCGCCGAAGAAGCCGATCGCGGCGCCGACCATGAGCCGGCCGGTGGCGTCCTTGGTGGACAGCGGGAACTTGTCGCGCTTGACGAAGTCCTTCAGCGTGATCAGGCCGGTCAGCTTGCCCGCGTCGTCGACCAGCGGCAGCTTCTCCACCTTGTGCCGGCTGAGCAGCGCCATCGCGTCGTCGGCGGAGATGCCCTGCTTGCCGGTGATCAGCGGCTGCTTGGTCATCACCTCGCGAACCGGCCGGGACAGGTCGCTCTCGAACCGCATGTCCCGGTTCGTCACGATGCCGACCAGGACGCCGGCGTTGTCGACCACCGGTACGCCGGAGATCCGGTACTGCCCGCAGAGGGCGTCGGCCTCGCCGATGCTCGCGTCCGGGCCGATGGTGATCGGCTGCGCGATCATGCCGGACTCGGAGCGCTTGACCAGGTCGACCTGCTGGGCCTGATCCTCGATCGAGAGGTTGCGGTGCAGGACGCCGAGGCCGCCTTGCCGGGCCATGGCGATCGCCATCCGGGCCTCGGTGACGGTGTCCATCGCGCTGGACAGCAGCGGGATGTTGACCTCGACGTTCCGGCTCACCCGGGACCGGGTGCTGACCTCGGAGGGGATGACGTCGGACTCGTTGGGTTGCAGCAGTACGTCGTCGAACGTGAGACCGAGGGCGGCGAACTTGTCGGGAACTCCAGCGGGTGTGATGTCCATGGGTAAAACAAGCACCTTTACGAGGCGAGAACGGGACACCATCCTATGCCGCCCGCACGCCCGGCCCCGAACCGCCCGTCCACAACCGGCTGGTGCGGGCACCACGACGTACCCGCACGGAAGCAACCGGGCGGGTACGTGGGGTGATCAGCGCGTGGGCGTGTTGACCACGTTCAGGATCGTCAGGACGTCCGGTGACTCGGTGGAGCCGTGGGCGCGGCTGATCGCCGCGTGCTTGCCCTCGGCGTAGTGGCCGGTGGAGTGCTTCCCCTTGGCGTAGGTCTTCTTGACCGAGCCGGTGGACACCTTGCCGTTGGAGTGCTTCGCCTCCGACGTCACACCGCTGCCGAAGACCTCGTTCGCCCCGGGCACATCGACCGGCGAACCGGTCGGCGTCAGCAGCGCACCCGGCAGGACCACCTCGGTCAGCCCGTCCAGGGCCGAGCCGTTGCTCTCCGGCTGCTGCTCAGCGTCGGCCGGCGGCGTGGTGTCGACCACCGGCGGCTTGGTGTCAGCCGGCTGGTCCGTGGCGGCGTCGTCGCCGGACTCACCCGTGTTCGACCCCTGGTCCGGCCCGGTGTCGCCACTCGGCACGGTGGTCGGCGTGGTCGTCGGTGTCGTCCCCGGGTCAGTGTCCCCGGCCTCACTGTTGCCGGTCTGACCGTTGCTCGGCTGCGTCGTCGGCGTCGTACTCGGGTCGGTGGCCGGCGTGTTGGCCGGGTCGGACGAAGGCGTCGTCGTCGGGTCGCTGGACGGAGCAGTCGTCGGGTCGGTCGTCGGAACCGTGGTCGGATCCGTGGTCGGATCCGTGGTCGGGTCCGTCGTCGGCTCGTCGGCCGGCTTCTCCTCGTCCGTCTTCGGGTCGTCGGTCTTGTTGTCGCTGGCCTGCTCCGGCGCCTTGGTCACCTCAGGCTGCTTCGGATCGACCTTCGTCAGGGTCGGGTTCTCCTCGGGCAGGACCCGCTGCAGGACCTCTGGCAGCGCCTGCTGCACAGTGGACGCGGGCGGCATCGGATCCACCTTGCCGGCCGTCTTCTGCTCAGCGGCCTTGCGCTCTTCGGCCTTCTTCTGGAAGTCCTTGGCGACCTTGACGATCTTCGTCCTGTCGACCACCGGCATACCGTCGAGCTGTTCGGTCGGGAAGCTGGTCTGCGGGCGGACCGCGTCGACCATCTTCTCGATGACCTTCTCGTACGGCGACAGCGGATCGCCGGTCACGGCCGCGGCCACGCCGGAGACCGACAGCGCGGCCACCGCGGCGACACCGAGCGCCAGACCACGCGTCGCCATCTTGCGGGCGAACGGGTCCATCCCCGGGTTGAGCGCGGCGCAGCGCGCCAGGAAGCTCTCCGGGTCGTCGATCGTCTCCACCGGGAGCTCGTCCTCGACCTCCACCGCGAGCCGTAGCTCGGCCAGCAGCATCACGGCCGGGTCGTGCTCGCCCGCGGCGCGCGCGGACTCCCCACCAGCGGCCAGCAAGTCGAGCAGTGCGTCATCAGCGTCGATCGCGTCGAGGTCGAAACGGTCAGCCATGATGCCCCTCCCCTGCTCCTCTTTCCAGCTGTGCCTCATGCCCCACAAACCCCCTGAGCGTGTTCAACGCTCGATGTTGTGCGACCCTCACCGCCCCCGGTGTCATCCCCAGTGCCCGGCCGGTCTCCTCGGCTGACATCCCCGCTACCACCCGGAGCCGCAGGATCTCCCGCAACTTCTCCGGCAACTTGTCCAGCAGACCCATGATGTGCTGGACCTCCGAGTGCCGGACCGCGTGCTCCTCCGGCGTCGGTGACTCGTCCGCGCCGTCCGGCAGGTCCGGCGTCGAGACGTCGGCCACCGCGAACGCACGCTGGGCATCGGCGACCTTGCGGGCCGCGATGCCATAGACGAAGGCCTCGAATGGCCTTCCCTCATCACGGTAGCGGCCCAGCGCGCCGAACACCGCGACACAGACTTCCTGTGCGACGTCGTCGACCATGTCGGCGCCGCCGGGATACGTCCAGAGCCGGGACCGCACGTAGCGGTGGGCCACGGCGCGCACCCTTGTCAACAGGTCGTTGAGAGCTGTCCGGTCGCCTTCGCCCGCAAGCGCGGCAAGATCCCTGAGCTCGACCCGGTCGTGGGTGTGCGGTACTCGGACCTCCGTCACCCCTCGCCCCCTCGTGTTGGACCGGTCAGCCTGACAGATGCTACGGCGCTCATCTTTTCTTGCCTAGTGGCAATTCGTGATCACAGCAGGTTTTTCATCACGATCTGTCACTACCCGCCCGTACGAGTCCCGCACCCCCGATCTTGCGGTCAGCTCGGCGGCTCGAAGTGCAGTACGGCGGAAGCCTGGCCGCCACCCCAGTCGATCGGGGAACGACCGGTCTCCCGCCAGCCGGCCCGCCGGTACAGCCCGATCGCGGCATGACAGTTGTCCGCAACCTCCAAGCTGACGTGGCCGTGGGCAGGCAGAAAGAAACCGCCCGGCTGGTCCCAGAGGACCAGCCGGGCGGCGCTTGTGCCTGACCTGAGGATCAGTGGCCGTGGCCGTGGCCGTGACCGGCTGCGGCGGGCTCCTCGTCCTCGGGCTTGTCGACCACCAGGGTCTCGGTGGTCAGCAGCAGCGCGGCGATCGAACCGGCGTTGGCCAGCGCGGACCGGGTCACCTTGACCGGGTCCAGCACGCCCTGCGCCAGCAGGTCGCCGTACTCGCCGGTGGCGGCGTTGAAGCCGCTGCCGACCTCCAGCTCCGCGACCTTGGCGGTCACGACGTAGCCCTCGTAGCCACCGTTCTCGGCGATCCAGCGCAGCGGCTCGACGATCGCCTTGCGGACGATCCGGACACCGGCCAGCTCGTCACCCTCGAGGCCCAGGCCGTTGTCCAGCACGGCGGCCGCGTGCACCAGGGCGGAGCCGCCACCGGCGACGATGCCCTCCTCGATCGCGGCCCGGGTCGCGGACACCGCGTCCTCGATCCGGTGCTTCTTCTCCTTCAGCTCGACCTCGGTGGCCGCGCCGACCTTGATCACGCAGACGCCGCCGGCCAGCTTGGCCAGCCGCTCCTGCAGCTTCTCGCGGTCCCAGTCGGAGTCGGTGCGCTCGATCTCGGCCTTGATCTGGTTGACCCGGGCCTCGATGTCGTCGGCCTTGCCGGCGCCCTCGACGACCGTGGTGTTGTCCTTGGTGACCACGATCCGGCGAGCGGTACCGAGCACCTCCAGACCGACCTGGTCGAGCTTGAGGCCGACCTCGGGGGCGACGACCTGCGCGCCGGTCAGCGCGGCCAGGTCCTCCAGCATCGCCTTGCGGCGGTCACCGAAGCCCGGCGCCTTGACGGCGACGGAGGTGAAGTTGCCGCGGATCTTGTTCACCACCAGGGTGGACAGCGCCTCGGCCTCGACGTCCTCGGCGATGATCAGCAGCGTCTTGCCGGACTGCACGACCTTCTCCAGCAGCGGCAGCAGGTCCGCGATCGCGGAGATCTTGCCCTGGTGGATCAGGATGTACGGGTCCTCCAGCACCGCCTCGCCGGCCTCGGCGTCGGTGATGAAGTACGGCGAGATGAAGCCCTTGTCGAACTGCATGCCCTCGGTGAACTCGAGCTCGGTCCCGAAGGTGTTCGACTCCTCGACGGTGATCACACCGTCCTTGCCGACCTTGTCGAACGCGTCCGCGATCAGGTTGCCGATCTCGGCGTCCCGGGCGGAGATGGTGGCGACGTGGGCCATGTCGCCCTTGTCGTCCACCGGCCGGGCGGTCTCGACCAGCTTGACCGACACGGCCTCGACGGCCGCCTCGATACCCTTCTTCAGGCCCATCGGGTTGACCCCGGCCGCGACGGCCCGCAGGCCCTCGTGCACCAGCGCCTGCGCCAGCACCGTCGCGGTGGTGGTGCCGTCACCGGCGATGTCGTTGGTCTTGGTGGCGACCTCCTTGGTCAGCTGCGCACCAAGGTTCTCGAACGGGTCGTCCAACTCGACCTCACGGGCGACGGTGACACCGTCGTTGGTGATGGTCGGAGCGCCCCACTTCTTGTCCAGGACGACGTAGCGGCCCTTCGGCCCCAGCGTCACCTTCACCGTGTTCGCGAGCTTGTCGACGCCGCGCTCCAGCGCGCGCCGCGCGTTCTCGTCGAACTCGAGGATCTTCGGCATGGAAAAACCAGTCCCTCTCTGAATGTTTCTTCGTTGCAGTCAGCCGGTTCGGGTCCACCGCCTGTCCCTGGCCGTACCACCGGCGCGAGTACTTTCCCTGGCCGCGCGGGGGGATCCCCACAGCGGCCGGTCAGGCACTCACCGGCCCCAGCCGGCGCGCACGCCGTCCGGGTGTCGGGTGGCACTCTCGCCACCCACTCCCGGCCGGCCCGAACACCTGCCGGACCCGGTCGCTCCGGATCATCCCGGGTGCCGGATCGACTCCGCCCCGGCGCCGGTGGGCGGCACCGGGGCGGTGTCAGTCAGGAACAGCGGGGGATCGTCACTTGCTGACGACTGCGAGGATGTCGCGGGCGCCCAGGATCAGGTAGTCCTGGCCGTCGTACTTGACCTCGGTGCCGCCGTACTTGGAGTAGATGACCTTGTCACCGACGGCGACGTCCAGCGGGACGCGGTTGCCGTTGTCGTCGATCCGGCCCGGACCGACGGCGAGGATCTCGCCCTCCTGCGGCTTCTCCTTGGCGGTGTCCGGGATCACCAGGCCGGACTTCGTGGTCTGCTCGGCTTCGAGCGGCGCGACGAGGACGCGGTCCTCGAGCGGCTTGATCGTGACCGACACTTGCTGACCTCCACGGTCGATTCGCTTGTCTGTGCTTCAGGGTGGTCGCGCTCCCCTGCCGTCGCGGGGGTCAGAGGGCCGGACCGCTGGCACCCTCCACCGGAGAGTGCCAACACCGAATCTAGGCCGCGATTAGCACTCGGTCAACTCGAGTGCCAAGGTTTCGCCCGCCGGCCTCGACGACCGCCACGGCGGCGACCGGCTCAGGCCGGGCGCAGGGTGACCAGGCAAGCGCGGATTGTGGTCAAACACTGGGCCTATCCGGGGCCGACATGGGACCGTTCTGGATGTACGGCGTCCCGGCCGCCCGGGACCGGGTGCCCGAGGAGAGACCATGGCCTTCAGCTTTCCCTCTTTGCCCACACTGTCCGGCCGCACCGTCGCGGTCCTGGCCGCAGCCGGCGCGCTCGCGGTAGGAGCGATCGCCGCAGGTGCCGCCAAGGACGAGCCCGCCACCACTCCGACTGCGGACGCACCAGCCGTTGCGCCTCCGCCGCAGGCCGCAACCGCGGACATCGTCAGCGCGAGGACTGCCACTGGGGCCGCGGCTCTACCGCAGTGTCGGTCGGCCATGCTCGTGCCGGTCAACCGGACCTGGGGCATCCCGATGCCGTCCGTGTACGGCAGCGCCACCACCTACTGCAACCTGATGTACGGCGACGACCCGCACCGCGGCTCCACGGTCTACGGCGACCCGGACACCGCCATCCGCGTCCTCCAGCGGAACCTCAACTTCTGCTACGGCACCAAGCTCGCAATCGACGGCGTCTACGGCAGCAACACCCGCGCGGTCGTCAGGATGGTCCAGCGCAGGCACAAGCTCGTGGCGGACGGCGTCTACGGCCCGAAGACCCGCTCAGCCATGAACTGGCGGCTCTACTCGATGGCCACCCGAAGCTGGAGCAAGGGCTGCTCCAGTCCCCTCTAAAGTGGCGGGGTGACAGTCACCGGCTTGCTGGACGGCCCTGGCGCGGACCTTCTCGCCAATGCCTGCGCGAACTACCAGCCGGGCCAGGAACTCCAGTTGGTCGAGAAGCTTCGCCGCCAGTACGACGCCGCACTCGTGACCGCTGCGGTCACCCAGGCGTCACTGCGCCACCGGGCCGTCGCCAAGTTCGGTCCGGACGCGGCCCGGATGTACTTCACGCCGGACGGCTTGGAGCAGGCGACCCGAAGTACTGTCGGCTCGCACCGCGCGCAGCGGATCGCAGCAACGCTGCCAGGCGGCAGTGTGGTCGATCTGGGTTGCGGCATCGGCGGCGACCTCATCAGCGCCGCACGCGCCGGCCTGCGGGTGACGGGTGTCGAACGCGACCCAGCCACCGCTGACGCGGCCCGGGCCAACCTGGCTGCACTCGACCTGCCGGGTGAGGTCGTCGTCGGCGACGCCGAGTCCTTCGACCTCACACCGTACGACGTCGTATTCGCGGATCCGGCGCGGCGGGCGGATGGTCGGCGCGTGTTCGACCACAACGCTTACTCGCCGCCGTGGTCCTTCGTCACCGACCTCTTGAACCGGACTGCCTGTGTGAAGGTCGCGCCGGGCATCCCGCACGACGCCGTACCGGATGGCGTGGAGGCTGAGTGGGTCAGCGACGCGGGCGAGGTGAAGGAGGCCGCTCTGTGGTCTGGACGCCTGTCCTCCGGCACCGTGCGGCGGGCGACGCTGCTGCCTAGTGGTGTGACCGTGACCGAGGCACCAGAAGCTGAGACCGGGCCGGTGGAGCAGTACATCTACGAGCCGGATGGTGCCGTGGTGCGGGCTGGTCTGGTGACCGCAGTAGCTGTCGCGGTCGACGGTTGGTTGCTGGATCCGCGGATCGCGTACGTCACCGCACCGAAGCTGGTGCCGACTCCACTCGCCTCGGCGTACGAGGTGGTCGAGGAACTGCAGTACAAGGAGAAGGCGCTGCGCTCCTGGGTGCGCAGTCAGCACATCGGCGCGCTGGAGATCAAGAAGCGCGGCGTCGATCTCGACCCTGCCCAACTGCGCAGGAAGCTCTCCCCCAAGGGCTCAGCGAGCGCCACGCTGATCATCACGCGGATCGGCCGGGACGCGGTCGCCTACTCCTGCCGTCGAGTCTCCGCCTGAGCCGAACCACCGGATGGAGTTGCGTTCTGAGCACAGTCGAACATATGATCGATCTTGCGTGCGGGTCCTCGGGAGACTTGCCGGTGGGCGAGGTGCTGCGTCCGCTGCCGCACTCTCCCGGGGGCCCGCCACTAAGCCGACGTACGGACTGAGGAGGCTGTACGTCGACTGACCGTCACGCGGCCGCAGTCACCCGTTCACCTGGCTGGGGCAGTGTGCCGTGCAGAACCGGTTTGCCGCTGGCCGTTGCACCTGGGGATCGAGCGGCGCACCAACCCCCAGGTCTCTGCCCGCTGCCGCGCCCTTCCCCGCGCCGCAGCCTCAGCGACCGCCGTACAGCTCGGCGGCGTCCCTGCGGATGACCATCGTGGTGCTCGTGGGGTCGGCGATTTCGGCGAAGCCGTAGCTGCGGTAGAGCTCCTGCGCGTCCTTGGTCGACAGCATGAAGCGCCGCACGCCCTTCAACTCCGGGTGCTCCAGCAGCGTGGAGACGACGAACTTCCCCAGCCCGTGGCCACGCCGCTCGGGCACCACGAACACGTCCGCGATCCAGGCGAACGTCGCCCGGTCCGTCACCGCCCGCGCGAACGCGACCATCGAGCCGTCCGCGGCGTACACACCCAGGTTGAGACTGCCCTCGATCGACCGCGCCACGACCTCCCGCGGGATCCCCGGCGCCCAGTACGACGTACTCAGGAAGCCGTGCACCAGGTCGACATCGACCCGGTCCACGGAGTCATCGGCCTCGTAGCCGTCAGGTCCGGTCCACCTCACTTGTTCAGCACCTCCGTGATCGGCATCGACGAATCAGCCGGCAACCCCAGCCGGCGACGGCACGAGACCGTACCCCACGCCTCCCACCCGAGGCACACCCCGTCCAACGGACCAGCGGGCAGATCGTCCGCCGTCGCCGACCATCGACGACGGTGCGTTCGACCGAGTCAGTCGCCTCGCCCGGGTCACGGACGAGGCCGAAGCCGAGCGTTCTCGGCACTCCTCGACATCCTGCGACGCCGCCCTCAAGTTCTGCCCCCGAATGGCCGAAGGAAGAGATGTCTTGATGGCATACCTCTCTGGGGCGGTTCTCATGGGTGCACGATCCCCGCGCCGGCGGCCTGCGGCTGGCTGGCTGCGGTGGCCGGTCGGCTTGGTCGTCTGGTCGGTGTTCGGCTTTGCCTGGTGGTTGGTCATTCACCGCCATGGCCAGGTCGGCCCCTCAGTCCTCGTCGGCCTGGGGGCGACGGCAGTCCTGGTGCTGCTGATCACACTGCTGTGGGTACGACGGAACCGCCGGATCTTCCGGGCCAAGGGCCCACGCCGCCAGGTCGCGGTGACATCCGGACCGGCCCTGACCGACCGGCTCGGCCGCCAACTGGTGATCGAACCGTCGATCGGACCGGCCCGCGAGGTGGTTCTGCGGGTGACCAAGGACGGACGAAAGACCTATGAGCCCGCCGGTGTGGACCTGTGAGGCACGCCATCGAGTTTGCCGGCGACGCCTTCGCGTTCACGCTGCTGCTGGCGTTCGTCGCCATCTACCCGCTGTTGACGGCGGCGGTCTGGAGCGTCACGTCGCTCATCTACGCCGCACGGCGTGAACGCCGTGGCAACGACAGCTTCTATGCCATCGGGAACGAGGATCTCCCGAGAATCACCCTGCTCGTCCCCGCGTACCGCGAGGCGGCCTCCCTGGACGGGACGCTGTCGGCCCTGCACGACCTCGACTACCCCGACTACGAGGTGCTCGTCATCGACGACGGATCGCCGGACTCGACCGCGGAGATCGCGCGCCGGCACGTCCGCCGCGACATCCGCTTCCGGCTCCTGCGCAAGGAGGTCAACGAGGGCAAGGCGATGGCGATGAACGACGCCATCCCGCTCGCGACCGGCGAGATCGTGGTGGTGGTGGACGCCGACGCACGGCTGCACAGGCCGGCGCTGCGCTACATCGCCGCGCACTTCGTCCGGCTGCCCCGGGTTGCCGCGGTGACGGGCAACCCTAGGGTCGCCAACTGCACGACGCTGCTCGCGGGGCTGCAGACGCTCGAGTTCACCTCCATCATCTCCGTGCTCCGACGGGCCCAGGTCGTCTGGGGCCGGATGCTCACCGTGTCGGGTGTGATCAGCGCCTTCCGCAAGTCCGCTCTCACCGACATCGGGATGTTCGACCCCGCCATGGTGACCGAGGACATCGACGTGACTTGGCGGCTGCAGCGCCGCTTCTACGACGTGCGCTACGAACCGCGGGCACTCGTCGACATGACGGTTCCCACCACGCTCAGGGGCCTGTGGCGCCAGCGCCGTCGCTGGGCGACCGGGCTCACCCAGGTGCTGCGCTACCACCGCGGACTCCTCGGCAGCTGGCAGTCACGCCGCCAGTGGCCGATTTTGATCGAGGCGGCCCTGTCGATCGTCTGGGCGCACGCCTTCGTCTTCCTGCTCGCGTTCTGGATGCTGTCCGTGATCGCAGGGGTCCCGCCGGTCGGCGCGGACCCGTTCCCCAACGGTTGGGGCATGCTCATCGCGACGGCCTGCCTGGTCCAGCTCGGAGTTGGCGTCTCGCTGGATCGGCGCTACGACCGGTCGGTGACCCGATCGCTGCTGATCGCACCGCTCTACCCGCTCCTCTATTGGTTGCTGATGGCAGTGGTCACCGTTCGCAGCACCATCCCCGCCCTGTTCGCCCGGCGAACGAACGCGGTCGCGCGCTGGTCCACGCCACGCGAGAACGACGCAACCGCCGATCCCGCGGCTCACACACTTCCAGATCCCCATCCGACCGTTACGAGGATCGCTGCCGATTCCGCGGCCATGAAGCAGTCCGACTGAGGAGAGGCAATGCCGCCACGACGTTGTCACGACACCTGATCTTCCGCCGACGCGCGCGCCGGGGACTGCAGGCAGCAGCCACCAGGCCCCTCGCCGCGCTCTCCGGCGTGCTCTTCCTTGCCCTGGCCGGCCCGCCGCTCGCCCCTGCGGACGCCGTGCCGAGCACATCATCCGGCTCACGCGCCACCGGCGCCGTTCCCACCGGGGCACAACTGGCCGACCGCCTTCGACCCTGAGAGACCACAACCATGTCTGCTGACCCCCGGAAATCACGGCTGCGCCGCCTCGGCTCCGCCGGCGTCCTCCTCGCGGCCTTCGCCGCCACCATCGTCACCGCACCCGCCCCCGCGGCGGCTGCGCCGGCGCCGTCCACCCCAAGACGTCTGCCGGCCGCCATCGAGCCGCTGGCCTCTTACGTCCCGGTCACGTCGTGCGACCCCAGGGCCAAACCGGGAACCACCGCCCTCGGTCGGAAGCTGGTCGCCACCTACCCAGGGACCAGCTACGGCATCGACCGCACCTGCGGCACGAGCCCGACCAGCGAGCACAACGAGGGCCGCGCCATCGACTGGATGGTGTCCGTCCGTAATCCGACCCGGCGGGCGCAGGCCGTCGCGACGTTGAACTGGCTGTTCGCCAAGGACGGGTTCGGCCGGCCGTACGCAAACGCCCGTCGCCTCGGCGTCATGTACATCATCTGGAACAACAAGATGTGGCGTGCGTACAACCCGAGCGCCGGGTGGACCGAGTACAAGGGCTGCAGCACGCGTCCGGCAACGTCGGCCGACACCACCTGCCACCGCGACCACATCCACATCTCGCTCTCGTGGGAGGGTGCGATGGCTCGTACCTCCTTCTGGACCAAGCAAGTGGCCGCGCGCGACTACGGACCCTGCCGCTCACGCGACCTCAACTGGGCGGCGCCGTACGCGGCACCGAACCGGACTCGTTGTACGACGTACGCGCGGGTGGTCGCGCCGGCCGGCGCGTCGACACTGCTGCGGAGCCTGACCGCCTATTCGGGCCAGGTACTGCGCACCGGCTCCAGCGGCGGCGCAGTCAAGGCCGTTCAGCAGGCCGTGCGCACCACCGTGGATGGCCGCTACGGCGCGGGCACCGCCCGGGCGGTCGCCACTTGGCAGCGTGCTCACGGCCTGACCGCTAGCGGTGTCGTCCGCGCCGACTCCTGGCGCGCCCTGCTACGGGCGTACAAGCCGACAACCACCACCGTCAGGCGGTGAACTCGCTGACGCCGGACAAGACCGTCATACTGCGCTACGGTTCTCGCGGTCCGGCCGTGGTCGATTCCCGGACCTGGAACGTGCTCGGCGTCTGATACCCACGGATCGAGGAAAGGCCTGGACCAGCTGGTCCAGGCCTTTCGCCCTGTCCGGGTGACGAGCCGACTCAGATCACCGCCATCGCTTCCAGCTTGGCCCGGAGCGCGAGCGTGGCGCGGGTGTGCAGCTGACTGACCCTCGACTCGGTGACCTGCAGCACCGACCCGATCTCGGCCAGCGTGAGACCCTCGTAGTAGTACAGGGCGACGATGATCCTGTCCCGCTCGGCCAGACCCCGCACGCATCTCATCAGGGCCGCCCGGGTCTCGTCGTCCTCCAGCGCATCGGTCGCCGTCGGCGCCAGCTGGTCGAGCACGCCAAGCTCGTCCACGGTGGCGAGGCTGGTGAACGTGACCCGCGCGTAGATCTGCCGCAGCTCGCGCAGCGGGATCCCCAGCTCGTCCGCGATCTCACTGTCGCTCGCGGACCGGCCGAGCCGGCTCTCGAGTGCGACCTGCGCGCGCTCGACGTCGCGAAGCTTGTCCCGCACCGACCGCGGCACCCAGTCCACTGCCCGTAGCCCGTCGATGATCGCGCCACGGATGCGCGGTACGGCGTACGTCTGGAACTTCAGTCCGCGTTCGGGCTCGAACTTCTCGATCGCGTCCATCAGCCCGATGACGCCCTCGGACACCAGATCCGCCTGGTCAACGCTCTCCGGCAGGCCCGACCGGATCCGGCCGGCGACGTACTTGACCAGCGGTGCGTACTGCAGGATCAGCCGGTCCCGCACCTCGGGAGCACCCTTCGCCTTGTACTCCAGCCAGATCTCGTCGAGATCGGTCTCGGATGATCGCCTGCCCATCGCGTTCACCCCCCATGGTCGAGAACGATACTCCTCTACCATGGCGTGCTCCGGTGGCGACTTCCAGTCGTCAGAGCGTTGCGGGTGGCAACAGACCGCGAAATGAGGCCGTCAGAGCTCAGGAAAAACGGCCGAACTCGAAGTGCCACGGCTCGGGGCGGCTGCCTCCCCGACGCGCCCACGCCGGGTGCTGCCAGCCGAAGCGCGGCGCGTTCGCGGCCATCCACTGGTGCTCGGCCGTCCCGAACTTCTCCACGCCGGCGGCCAGGTCGACAGCCAGTCCCCAACCATGGTTCGAGGTTCCCGGTACCGCGGCCAGGTTCGGCTTCACAGCGAACAGTGCCTGCTGCTCGGCCAGCGAGCGGTAGGAGTCGGAGACGGACAGCGGCCGGCCGAACCGCGCACTGAACGCCGAGTTCAGGAAGCGGAACGCGACAGCCGCGTCGCAGCGGAGGTGCAGCTCGCCGCCGGGCACCGGCGCACACAGGGCGGTGGCCGGGATCAACCCGTTGCGGTAGCCGCCCCAGCGGGCCTGCGATGTTGACGGAACCAGCAACGGCAGCGGATCCACCGGCTCGCCGTCGACGCGGATCTCGAAGTGCAGATGTGGACCGGTGCTGTTCCCCTCGTTGCCCACCGCACCGATGACCGTGCCGGCGTCCACCCACTGACCCGGTACGACGGTGGCCGCGGACAGATGTGCGTACCAGGACTGGAGCCCGTTGCCGTGGTTGATCCGAACCAGGTTGCCCGCCCACGCCGGGTGCTCCACCGTGACCACGCCACCGAGGGCGGCGCGGACCGGCGTACCGAGCTTGACGGCGAAGTCCTGACCGGTGTGCCGGCCGTTGCTCCAGAGGTTGCCGACAGCACCGAACTCCGCGGAGAGCTGGTACGAGCCCTTGGCAACGGGCATCGTCCAGGCCGAGGCGGAGGTGCTCAGGGTGCCGGCCAGGTCCACCGTCGTGTCGGTGGTGCCGGTGATGCCGCCCTGAGGCGTCACCGGTATCTTGACCTCACCGCAGCCGATCTTGGTGTAGTTGGGCAACGGTTTGGGGGCCGGTGTCCGCTCGGCCGGCTTCGGCAGGGTGACCCGGCGAATGCCGTACACGGACGCTTGCGGCAACCTTTCCACCACCACGGCACCGGTGTTGGGCCGCACCGCGATCCACAGCCCGCCGCCGAGGTTGACGCCGGAACGATGGGTGCCGTAGTAGCGGTCGCCGATGTACACCAGGTCGCCGACCTGGAGGTGCTTGCGTTGGACTTTCGCCAGCGTCTCCCACTGACTGACCGACCCGCGGGGCAGGCTGTACAACGACCGCCAGACGTCGCGAGTGAAGCCACCACAGGCGTACGCGTCGGGGCCTGAGGCGTCGGCTGCATCCGGCCGGCCGACGCGGGAGAAGGCCTTCGACACGGCGCGGATCGTCTCCGCCGGCAGCACGACCAGCGGGTCGTCCCCGATGCGCGACACCTGGGCGACACCCGGGATCGGATCCCCTGCCTTGTCGAGCACGGGCCGCAGCGGCGCGGGCAGCGCATCGGGGTCGGACAGCCGGCTCGCGGTGGGCGGGATGATCCGCGCGTCGCCGAGCGCGGTCAGGTACGTGCGCCAGTTCTCCAGTGCGGCCCGGTTGCGCAGGTCCTGCACCCGGATGGGCACCTCGTACGACGAATGGAAGGTGGCCAGGCGCAACGATTTCTCCGCCTGGCTCTGGGCCCGGATGCGAATGTCCAGCTCTGCCGCCTGCGAGGCTGTGTAGGTCCAGGCGGTCTTGGCGCGTGCCGAGGCCAGGTCAGCTGCCTGGCTGGCCTTCTTGGCTTCCTCGGCGGCCTTCATCGCCGCGTCCTGAGCCTTCGCGGCCGCGACCGCATCGTCCAGCTCGGGGTCACCTCGAAGCATGACGTCCAGCAACAGGCCTGCGCCGGGAATCGGGGAGCGCCCGGACAGCTCGCTGTGCAGCCCGTCGGCGTACCGCACGGCCTTGTCGGCCGCCGCGGCGGCACGGGCGTCCTCCGCAAGCAGCTTGGCGGCGTGAGCCCGCGCCTGCTGATAGGCGGCGGAGGTCTCGAGCACCCGATGCCTCAGCTCCACGGCGCGCTGCTGGAGCAGGTCGACGGTGGCCGCGACAGGCTCGATCGACGGCGTGATGGGTAGCTGGGCGGTGCCGGGCCTGTCGGGAGCGTTGGCGCCCGCGGTCGGCGCAGCGGTAGCGACGGCGAGCATACTGCCGAGCACCGCGGCTGTGCCGCGGAGCGCGGTAGCAGTCGACCTGTGGCTCCGGTCGCGACCCTTCATCGGTGGCATCGGGCGGATCTCTCTGTAGGCTTCAGGAATACCGCGACGGCTCGACCGTCACGGTGACGGAGATGTCGGTCTTGTCGCGCAGGAATGGGAGCTGGTCGAAGATGAGCGTCGGCGCTGTGCGCTCCATGGTGAGCGTCACCTGCCCGTCGCGGTGGACGGTGAAGTCCTTCTTGGCGACAGTTGCGCCGAGTCTGCGCGCGGTCACGTCAGCCTCTTCGTAGGCGGTCAGTGCGGTCTGCTGGGTGAGGGGTTGCCCGCGGACGGCGTCGGCGGCCGCACGGGCCACGACCTTCGCGTCGTCCTCGGTCGCCAGACGCGCGTACCCGACGACCCCGGTGTCGATGACACCGAGCAGGGGAACGGCCGTGATCACCACGAGGACGAATGCCCTGGTGGCGCCCCGCAGGGAGATGATCCGCATGTCGGCCGCCTTGGAAACCACATCACCTGGTGACGTGGGTCGAGTGATGTCCGCCTAGGTATCGGAACCGCGCGCCCTGTAGTTGAGGGCTCTGTCGCAAGGACGTCAGGGGCGGTACGCGAGTCGCGTACCGCCCCGGACCGTCGGACGGGCTGTGCAGAGCCGTACCCGTCACCCTGCTCCTCAGACCCCGACCGCATCGCGACTGGGGCCCCAGCACAATCGGTGCTCAGCAGGCGCCTGGGCCACCCGGGGTGAGCCCGCCGGTGGTCGAGTTGTATACGAAGAACTTGCCTACTGAGCCGTCAGCCGTGCCTTTGGGGTTGGAACCGCAGATCTTGTACCCGGTGGTGCCGATCACTGCATAGGTCAGAATGTTCCCCTCGGACACCATGACCTTCTCGGTTCCGACGTCGATGGAAGGGCTGGTGGTTCCCCCGATGTCAGCGGCCACCGGATACTTCTGGCTGTCCGTGTAGAAGGTCTCCACCTGGGTGGCGTAGTTCTTGACGTCGGACTTGATCGACGCGTCCACGCCTTTCTTCCGCTGGTTCAGGAAGATCGGGATGGCGATCGCGGCGAGGATGCCGATGATGATGATGACGACCAGGAGCTCGATGAGCGTGAAGCCATGGTCCTTCTTGTTCATCGCCTTCGTGAGACGAGCCAGCATGGGTGTTCTCCTACGGTTGAGAAACAGTGATGGTGCGCTGTTTTCCCTTCGACGTAGGAGAGGCTTTCAGCGCGTTGACGTCTTCATCTTCGGTATCGCCCCACCCCCGCTTTAGGCCCGATGGCTCGGGTACTTCCGGGAGCTGGCTCACACCTCGCCACCCGCGACTCAAGTCGGACCCCCGGCGTACCGACTCTTCAGCCGACGGACACGACAGCGCATACGCCGGGACACCCGAGAAGCAGGACTGCCATGCCACCACGCTCCCGCGACGCGGGCTTCACCATGATCGAGGTCATGGTGACGATCGTGCTGCTCAGCATCATGATGACGATCGCGGTGGGCAGCTATTGGCGTTGGGCGCGCGCGAACGAGCAGTCCGGTACCGCCCGCACCCTGCAGACAGTGCTGCGCCATAGCCAACAGCGCGCCGTCACCGAGGGCCGCTCCGTCTGCGTCGAGTTCAACACCGCGGCGAACACCTACACCGTCTATCGCGCGAGCACGCCAACCCTGCCCGCTTGCAGCGACCCGGCCAAAGTCAGCGTCCGCGGCCCGGTCAAGACTGCCGGCAAGTCGGTTCGCCTCGCGACAGCCACCTTCGTCTCCCCGGCCGGTGCGGTGGCCAAGGTGAGCTTCACCCCGCACGGCTCGGCGTGGGCCGGCGAAGTGACGGTGAGCCGCGACGGCAGCAGCAAGGTCTACACACTGACCGTGGAAGGACTGACCGGCCGTGTCTCAATTGCGTGAACCGTCCTCCAAGAGCGCCCCGGCAAGCGGGGACAACGGTTTCACATTGGTCGAGATCATCGTCGCGCTGGGTGTGATGCTGACCGTGATGGTCGCGGTTCTGCCGCAACTCGTCGTCGGGCTGAAGTCTGCCGGCACCGCCAAACTGGTCACCCAGGCCAAAGGGGTCGCCCAGGGCGAACTGGAGCGGATGCGCGGCATGCCGTACAACGTCGGTCCGTCTGCCGGCCCGTACGTCGACGTGCTCGACATCTACTACCCCGATCTCACTCCTCCCGCGGCGACACCCGCCTGTGGCACGAGCGACGCGGTCAACCGGCCGCAGGCCAGCTGGACCGGCTACGTCCCGCCGGGCGGCACCCGGTGCTCGTACGAGCCCCAGAACGGCGCCCTCTACCGCAGCGTGCGTCCCGCGGTGAGCGCGCCAGGGCTCGGCCCGTTCGTCGTCGTCACCGCCACTCAGTTCCTTTCCGCTGCCGTGCCGCCGGTTGCGGCGACACCACCGGCCGGGTACAACACCCTGCACGACGCCACGGACGTTCCGCCGGAAGCCCAGATCGGGGTAACTATCACAGTCCTGCGGTCCGAGCATGGAACGCTGCGCCCGATCACGACCTACACCCAGATCCACCGCCGCGATTCCAACGTGGAGCGCCTGCACGTGGAGGCCAACCTGAAGGCGGTCGAGGTGAGGTCGGTCACCGCGGATGGCGGGCCGCTGGCCTTCGCTGCAGGGCAGTTGAACCTGGTCGGCAGCCTGTCGAACGCCGTGACCGTGAGCGCGAACCTGACCGCGACCTCGGCGAGCCGGTCCTCCGGTGTCCAACAGTCGGGCGCCACCGCCGCTGTGGTGGCACCACCATCGGCAACTCTCGCGACGGCCAACGGTGCTGCGGGGTCACTGGGTGGAGGGTGTACTTACGCGTGCTGGGGTAACACGATGCTCGGCCCGATCGCGGTGACGGCAAAGGACGGATACCCGACTGCCGGCAGCCGAATCGCGCCGCTGCAAACGATGGTCACGGGCCCGACCAACTCCGGTTTCTCAGTCGGCAACAGTGAGCAGAGCGAGTACTTGTCCAAACTCGAACTGCTCCCCAATGCGCAGCCGGTCAGCGTCGACACCACCACCCAAAGACCGAGCGGCCTGAGCCCGACCACCTGCGCCGCCGGTTCCGGCGGCACGCAAGACTCGTACGTCACCGCCAGCGGCTATCTGCAGACCCAGGCCGCTTCCGTCGAGTCCTGCGCGGTCGCACGAACTTCCACGATCGCCTTGTTCCCGACGAACTCCGCGCCCAAAGGTGTGGTCCGCATCGAGCTCCAGAACGCATCAGCCAACTGCCGCCTCGACAGCAAGGTGGCGAGCTCGAGCTTCGGCTACGCGGCCACAGTGCAGTACTGGAACGACACCATCGGGCGGTACGAATCGGTCCCCATCATCAAGGGCGCGCTGGATCCGCTGGCGCTCGTACCCCTGAGCACGCAGGTCGGCGGAGGTCGTAGCTTAGGTGACTACATCGAGAGCTGGTCCTCGCTCACTGCCGCGCAGGTCACGAGTGTCAAGACCGCCGGTGAAGTGAGCGTCACGCTGCCCTCCGTCGTGTCCATCACAACCAAGCCGGTTCGCACAGACACCACCGCCCCGGACGGGGTCGACCCCTCGTCCGCCCTCTCGCTAAGCATCGGGGCAACAAGCTGCAGTGCGAAGGACTCCCGGTGAACTCCACCGATCCTGTGCGCGGCGACTCGGGCGTGTCCCTGGTCGAGGTTCTCGTGGCGATCGGGCTCTTCGGGCTCTTGAGCAGCCTCCTGCTCGGCTTCGCGCTCGGGACGAGCCGGGTCACCCAGGACACCAAGCAGTTCGCGAATGTGAGCGAAGACGCCCGCCTGGTGATGGAGCGGCTCTCCCGGGAGCTGCGACAGGCCAACGAGGTCACCGCCGTAGAGCTGACGACGCCGAGCTCGACCGACGCCAAAGAGATAACCATCTGGATCGACTTCGATGGCAAAGGCGACAAGGACGAAGATGCCGCCGACCCAGAGGTCCTGACCTACCGGTGGGAGCCGTCGGAAAAGAAACTGACGCTGACCGCCAACCAAGGCGGTGGCGACGTCACCCGACCGCTGCTGTCCTCTATCGTCTCCGAGTTCCACATCGACCTGTACAGCAGCTCGTGGTCGTACGACACCAACGGAGATGGCCGGACAAGCTGGAGGGAGCTCGATTCAGCACCGGTCGGCAACGGAAACGGACTGCCCGACAAGGAGCTCGCTCGTATCGATGTCGTGGCGATCTCCTTGACCGTTCTCGACGGCCCGCACAAGCAGGTCTACACAACGCAGGTGGACCTGCGGAATCGGAACTTGAACTGATGGAGAACACTGTGCGCAGGCAGGCTCGCCGGACCGACGAAGGCTCGGCCCTGATCATCACCCTGATGGTGCTGGCGGTCGTCATGGCGCTGTCGGCAACGGTCGCGGCTGTCACCATCGACAACCTGGGCTCATCGGTGAAGGCTCAGCAAGCAGGTTCCGCCCTGAATGCCGCCGATGCCGGCGTCGCCCACGCGATGACTAATCTGCGTACGTCTGGGCTTGGCGGGCTCAACAAGTGCCCCGCCGGGGCCACCGCCGGCATCTGCACTGACGACCCGTGGGGCAACAAGAACGCACCTCGCACCGCAACCATTCCCGGCATCGCCGGTCAGACATACCAGGTGTGGATCGAGCCGATCGCCAAGTATCCGGGGAGCAATCCAGGCGTCTACCGGATCCACTCGACCGGGATGGCGAATGGTTCCGCCGCCCGCGCGGTCGATGTCGACATCCAGGTCACCAAGGCGAGCGTCCCGCTGGGTGTCGTCGCCAGTAAGGTCTCCGGTGGCGGAGACTTCTCGCTGACCAGGGAGAGCTTGTTCTCCACCGGCTGCGTCTACAACCGGAGCAAGATCAAGACGGTCCCAGGCGACATCGATGCGGTGTATGGGATCCCCACCGGAGTGCACTCCTCACAGATCATCAGCGATGCACAAGGGAGTAGCGAGTTCTGCCCGGGCGTGTCCAAGCCGATTCACACCGCGGCCGAACCGTGCGGCCCGATCGTGAAAGGGATCGTTCTCTACCCTGGCGACCAGGACAAGCTCGGCGGCAGCCTGATCGGCACCCCCTGCGAATCCACACAGACGAACCACAAGGCGTACTACGAACCCTTGGACATCGACGGGGACAACCTCAAGGACGTCGACGGCTCGTTCGTGAAGAGCCAGGCAGTCCTTCAGGCGCTGTACGGCTTCAAGAAGCCACCGCTGAGCCAGGTCGAGCTCGAGAGCCTACGGGCGACCGCCGTGGCGCAGGGGAACCTGTTCACCAAAGCAAGCGAGCTGACACCCGGGAGAAGCCCGAAGCAGCGCCAAGCGGTGATGTACTTCGACCTCACCACGACCGACCCCGGCGGCACAGTCGTCCTCAATGACATCGTCGGTTTCGGGCGACCCCTGAGCCCAAGCCTGTCGGCGGACGACCCAAATTGCACCGACAAGTCACTCATCATCGTCATCGACGGTGGCAATGCCCGCATGAACGCGGGCCTGTCGCTCGTCGCGTCGGTCTTCCTCACGGCCGCCGATCCCCACGGCCAGCTGACCGCCAATGGAGGGGCAAGCCTCATCGGCACGGTCTACGCCGAGACCCTCAACCTGTCGGGTACCTCCAACTTTGCCATGGACGAGTGCTTCGTGAGCAACCTTTCCACGGGGCTGATGAGCCTGACGCAGACGTCGTACCGCGAACTGGACCGCTGATCGCCTGCAACCACCCGACCCGGGCGAGGGCCCTGCGAGCACAACGCTCGCAGGGCCCTCTATCCATTCCAGCGAGCTGCAGATCACCCAGACCGCCTACCGCGAGCTCGACCGCTGACCCTGCAGGGCGCTGTCTTGTCGGCGCCTATGGGCCGGCGTACCGTCCGAATCGGGGGAAATCATTTCGAGCGGTGAACAGGGGTGGTGACGGTGGCGGGGAATCTTCAAGGTGTCGGGCACATCGCATTGACGGTTACGGACGTCAAGCGGAGTACGGACTTCTATCAACGGCTCTTCGACACGGAGATTCTCTTCGCCGGTGAGGACACTGTCGGCCCGATCACGATCTGCGCATCACCGGCCATCATGTTCGGATTCCGCACCCACGGGTCCACCGGCACCGAAGACCGGTTCGACCCGGCCCGAGTGGGTCTCGACCACGTCGGGTTCCACGTCGAGGACCGCGACCAGCTGGAGTCGTGGCGGGCACGCCTGGACGATCAGGGCGTGACGAACTCCGGGATCGTCGAGGACCCGTACGGGCTGCATCTCAGCTTCAAGGATCCCGACAATATCGCGCTGGAGTTCTTCTGCACGCCGTCTCACGCCTGAGCTGGCCGGCCGGGCACCGGAGCCGGGCAAGCCGACGGGCTGGAGTCGCCGGGGTCCGGGTGGCGGATAGGGCTGATGTTCGCTTGGTGAAATGGGCGGGCCGCTGGCGGTCCGTGCGCGGCGATTCGGGCTGGACGCTGGCGGGTCATGTCACCGCTGATCGGTTACAACGCGCCAGCGATGAGATAACCCGTCAGCGGCCCTGGCGGGTGCGAGTCTCCCCCGTCCGAATCGGGGAATGACCCGCACCAGCCAGCGGCCGAAGGGTCCGCGCAGGACGCGCCGCCGATCGGACGTCAGCGCTTGATCATCGCCGAGTTCTAGAAGCTGTACCAGTTCGACTTCAGGCCGAGCTTCCTGCGCACCTGGTCGCCGGTGTAGGTTTTCGAGCCGGTTGAGCCGATCACGGTCAGGCTCAGCACCCGGCCGCCCCATTGGCCCAGTCCGGTCCGTTTGGTGACCACGATGGACTTCAGGGTGCCGACGCCCAGTGCCCGCTCGGCGGCCGCCCGGCTGATCGTCTTCGTCCAGGTGTGGTTCCCGTTCCGGTTGCCGGAGTAGCCGTCGTACGGGTCGGCTTTGGCGATCTGGTACGCAACCGGCCCGGCCGCCGTGTAACCACCGTTCGACGAAGAGTACTCGGCAAGGATCGGCTTGCCCCGGTACGTGCGGATCTTGCCGGCGGTGACTGCCACTGCGGTGTTGGTGGACGGCACCTCAGCGGAATAGCCGCCGTACACCTGACAGCTGGTCGTGTCGCACAGGTCGTAGTCACGCCTGGTTGCGGCGCTCCGCTTGGCGACGCTGTAGGTGCGCGCGGCAACGGCCTGCGCCTGCAGCGCCGCCGGTCGCCAGGACGCGATCGCTTCACGCGGCACCACGCCACGGACGTAGTCGTCCAGGCGCACCACGTTGATCGTGTCAAGGGAGGCGCCGGTACGGTCCGCCGAGCGCAACGCGCCCCGGTACAGCCTGGGGCTGCCATTCGGCATGATCAGCGCCTTCGGGGCCGAACCCTCGAACTGCGCCATGCCCTTGAAGACGCCGCGTCCGCTGAACGCGATCCAGCGCTTCGACGGTGCGTGGAAGTACATCAGCCGGGTGCGGTGCTCGCCGTACGGTTCGATCGACCACTGGGTGACCGACGCCGAGACCGGCAGTGTCCAAACGGCTTTGTCGCCGAGGTCGCGGACGCTCAGCCCGCTCGAGGGCTTCACCCTGAGGTTCGACGTGGTATCCCCGCTGATCCACACCCGCATGGACCCTGAGACAGCGGTCGTCGTCGTGCCTGGGTAGTAGAAGTTCAAGATCGACGTTGCGGTCCGGCCGGCCAGCGCGGCGCCCTGTGCGCCGTACTGCGACATGCCGCGGCCGTGGCCGAAGCCATGGCCGAAGACCTTCAGGTCACCGGTCGGCGGGACCCGGTAGGACTGGGCCGCCGATGCCGGAGGTGCCATGATCGTTGCCAGGCTGGCGGACGACAGTGACACCGCGGCTGCGGCGGCGATGAGCAGGCGGACTCTTCCCCGTTGTGTTTTCATTCCCCGTACTTCGTTCGTAGATGGCGGAGGAACCCGCCAGGACCCGGTGTTCCGGTCGGGCTCGACGGTGGCGGCTATCCGAGTTCAGGCTTCCCTTCCCGACCCGGCAGCTTGCCGTTCCATTGCTCACTTCTCGGCGGCTCGACCGGCCCACTTGAGAACCCGAAGGGCCAGAGAAACGGGGTGCTGCCCACCCCCGTAGCGGGCAGCACCCCAGCCTGGGTGTCAGCCGATCAGGTCGAAGACCTTGAAGATCGGCATGTACAGGGCGATGATCATCGACCCGACCACAGCGCCGAGGAACGCGATCATCAGCGGCTCGATCAGCGCGGTCAGAGCCTCGGTCGTCGCCTCGACCTCCTGGTCGTAGAACTCGGCGATCTTGCTCAGCATCTGGTCGACCGCGCCGGTCTCCTCACCGGAGGAGATCATCTGGACCACCATCGGCGGGAACACCGCGTGCTCGGACAACGGGCCGGCCACGCTGTCGCCACGTCGTACGGACTCCTGCACGTCCTTCAGCGCCCGGGCGATGACGACGGAGCCGGTGGTCTCGGAGACCACGTCCAGTGCCACCAGGATGGGTACGCCGGACGACAGCAGCGTGCCGAGGTTGCGGGCGAAGCGGGCCAGGGCGATCTTCGCGAACAGCTTGCCGAAGACCGGCAGTTTCAGCTTGACCGGATCGACCACCGACTGGACGCGCTCGGTCCTGCCGAACTTGCGCCAGCCGATGACGAAGGCCACGGTCAGCACCACGAGCACCGGCATGACGAACTTCATGCCCTTCGACATCGCCACCAGGATCTGCGTCGGCAGCGGCAGTTCACCGCCGAGATCAGCGAACATCGATTCGAAGACGGGGACGATGAACAGCAGCATGCCGATGCACATCAGGATCGCCATGACGAACACCACGACCGGGTAGGTCATCGCCGACTTGATCTTGCCCCGCAGCCGGACCTCGGCCTCGAAGTTGTCCGCGATCTGCCGCATGGCCGAATCCAGGAAGCCGCCGGTCTCGCCCGCCCGGACCATGTTCACCATCAGCGCCGGGAACACCCGCGGCAGCTTGGCGAACGACGACGACAGGCTCGAGCCGGCCTCGACGTCCTGCTTGACCTGGCGCAGCACCCGGCGCAGCTCAGGGTTCTCCGACTGCTCGGAAAGGATGCTGAGCGCGCGCAGCATGGTGAGACCGGCGTCGACCATGGTCGCGAACTGGCGGGAGAACACCGCCAGGTCCTTGAGCTTCACCCGCTTCGGCAGTCCGATGCTGAGCTCGCGTCCCATGCCGGAGTTCGCCGGCCGTACGTCGAGAGCCACGTAGCCCATCGACTTGAGCTTCTCGGCGACGGCGGCCTCGGAGGCGGCCTCGACCTTACCCTCGACGAACTTGCCGTTGGCGCTCTTGACCTTGTAGGCGTACTTGGTGGTCGTCATGGGATCTCTCCGGGCCTGCCTCAGTGCCAGCTCTGCGCCGACGGGCGCCGGGCGCCGGAGCCGACCAGGGTGTCGAAGTCGGCACGGTTCGAGCAGTTGTCCAGGCCGGTCTCGTAGCTGATCCGGCCGGCCTTGACGAGCTGGGCGAGATGCGCGTTGAGGGTCTGCATGCCGTCCTTGGCGCCGGCCTGCAGGGTCCCCTGGATCTGCTGCAGCTTGTCGTCGCGGATCATCGCCCGGATACCGGCGTTGCAGATCATGATCTCAACGGCGGCGACCCGGCTGGTGCCGTCGATCGTCTTGCACAGCGTCTGGCAGACCACTGCCTGCAAGGTCGCCGCGAGCTGCGTGCGGACCTGCTGCTGCTGCTCCGCGGGGAACACGTCGACGATGCGGGTGATGGTGTCCTGCGCGGACTGGGTGTGCAGGGTGGCGAACACCAGGTGGCCGGTCTCAGCTGCGGTCAGCGCGACGGAGATGGTGTCCAGGTCGCGCAGTTCACCGACCAGGATGACGTCCGGGTCCTGCCGCAGTACGTGCTTGAGCGCGGCGCGGAAGGAGTGCGTGTCGGACCCGACCTCGCGCTGATTCACCAGCGAGCTCTGGTGCCCGTGGAGGAATTCGATCGGGTCTTCGATGGTCATGATGTGACCGCTGCGCATGCGGTTCGCCTGGTCGATGATCGCGGCGAGCGTGGTCGACTTGCCGGAGCCGGTCGGACCGGTGACGAGCACCAGGCCACGCTTCAGGCCGGCGAAGGTCCCCATCACCGACGGCATGCCGAGCGACTCCAGCGGCTTGATCTCCCACGGGATCAGCCGCATCACGGCACCGAGGGACTCCCGCTGCTGGAACACGTTGACGCGGAACCGCGCTTTCCCCGGTACGGCGTACGCGAAGTCCAGCTCGAGGTTCTCCTCGAACACCTTGCGCTGCCGCTCGGTCATCACGCCGTACAGCGCCGACTGCAGCTGCTCCGGGGTGAGCTCGTCGTAGCCCTCGACCTGCACCATCGAGCCGCGCACCCGCACGGTGGGCGGCGCGCCCGATGTGAGGTGCAGGTCCGAACCGCCGGAAGACACCACATGCATCAGCAGGTCGTCCAGAACCAGCCGCGGCACCGCCGCCGGGGCAGCGACCGGCCGCTCAGCCGGCCTGTCGGCCGTCCGCATCGGCGCGTCGGCGCGTCCGGCCGCGGGTCGTGCGGCGGCGGGGGCGGGGGCGGGGGCGGCAACAGCCGGTACGGCGACGGCGGGCGCCAAGCCGACGGTCAGGTTGCTGGTTTCGGTCACGTGGTCTCCTCGGATCGACAGGCCGACAGCTCGCCCACCTGAGGTGTCGGCATCCGGCCGAGCAGACTTGAGGGCCCCGCCCCGATCCACTCAGACGACGACCCGGAGGATCTCTTCGATCGACGTGAGACCCCGGGTGGCCTTCAGCCATCCGTCGTGGCGCAGGCTGTCCATCCCTTGCGACCGTGCGAGCCGGCCGATGTCGTCCGTCGTGGCCCGGGCGACCGCGAGCCGCTCGATGTCCTCGTTGACCGACATCACCTCGTGCAACGCCATCCGGCCTCGGTACCCGGTGTTCGCGCAGGCAGAGCAGCCGGCCGCCCGGTACAGGGTCGGCAACGGCTCGTCCTGGCGCCACGGGAAGCCGGCGTCGAGCAGCTCATGCAACTGGGGCTGGTACGGCACCTTGCACCGCTCGCACAGCAGCCGGCAAAGTCGCTGTGCGACCACGGCGTCGAGCGCAGACCCGACGAGGAACGGCTCGATCCCCATCTCCACGAGGCGCGTGACCGCCGATGGTGCGTCGTTGGTGTGCAGCGTGGAGAGCACGAGGTGACCGGTGAGCGCCGCCTCGACGGCGATCTGTGCCGTCTCGTGGTCGCGGATCTCACCGATCAGGACGATGTCGGGGTCCGCCCGCAGGATCGACCGCAAGGCTGACGCGAAGGTGAGTCCGGCCCGGACGTTGGTCTGCACCTGGTTGATTCCGGGTAGCCGGTACTCGACCGGGTCCTCGACGGTGATGATGTTCACCTCCGGCCGGTTGAGCAGGTTCAGCGTCGCGTAGAGGGTGGTCGATTTCCCGGAGCCGGTCGGCCCGGTGGCGAGGATCATGCCGTAAGGCTTGCTGTACGCCGACCGGTAGCGGGCGTAGTTGGCATCGCTGAAGCCGAGGTCGTCCAGGTCGAGCTGGGTGTGGCCGGTGTCCAGGATCCGGGCGACGACCTTCTCGCCCCAGACCGTCGGCAGCGTCGCCACCCGCAGGTCCACCTTGCGGCCCTGGTGGTTCACCGACATGCGCCCGTCCTGAGGAAGGCGCCGCTCGGCGATGTTCATGTCGGCCATGATCTTCAGCCGCGAGATCACGCCGTTCTGGATGTTCTTCGGCGAGCGGTGCGCATCGTGCAGTACGCCGTCGATGCGGTAGCGGACCCGCAGTTCGCGCTCGCCCGGCTCGATGTGGATGTCCGAGGCGCGGTCGGCGATCGCCTGCGAGATCAACAGGTTGACGAACCGGATCACCGGTGCCTCGGCCGACACCTCGGTGAAGTTCGCGAGATCCTCGGCCGCCGGATCGTCCACCCCCAGCAGGTCGGAGCTGAGGTCGTCCAGCTCACCCTCCGCGCGGTACACCTGGCCGATCTTGGCCTCGATGTCCGCATGGCGAGCCACCACGAACCGGGTCCGGTGCCTGGTGATCCGGGTCAGGTCGTCCTTGAGTTCGATGTTGCCGGCCTGCCGGATGGTGACCGCGACGAGCAGGGCGCCGTCGTCCCAGCCCACCGGCAACACCGCCGCCCGCCGGGCGAAATCGGCCGGCAGCAGCGCCGCGGCGGAGGCGTCCACGCCGTACTCGGCGAGCTCGACAAACTCCAGACCCGCGGCCGTCGCCGCCGTACGGATCGCGTCGGCGGTGCTGACGGCGCCGGTGTCGATCAGCACCTGCAGTGGCGTGAGGGCCTGGTCGTTCGCGGTACGAACGGCGTCCTCGACCTGCGCCGGCGAGACCAGCCGGGCCCCGAGCAGTGCCTGAACGGTCTCGCCCACGGGCAGGTCGAGCACGGCAGTGTCGAGCATGCGAAGCCTTTCACGAATCGAACCTGACTCGTCTGTCACCAGCCTCATCGGCTGCAGGGGGCCGCCGCTTGAGCGTTTGACCGTCTCGATCGGGACGCGAAGTACCCGGCCGCGCTCAGCCGGGCAGCACGCTGAGCGCCAGCGAGGGATCCAGCCGGTAGCGGCCGATCAGGTCCCCGGTGGCCTCGTCGAGCCGCTGGTGCAACGCCTTGCGGTACCCGGTGAGCTTGACCTCTGCCGCCCGCAACCGTTCCATCGCGTCCTTGATCGCGTCGGCGTCGTGCGGGTCGATCCCGGTCACCCACATCTCCGCGAGCACGGGGAGTTCGGGCAGCGGATCCGCCGGCCGGATCCTGGCCAGCGCGGTGCGCGTCCTGCCGGCGCCGGTATCGCCGAGGACCTGGATGAGCTTGTCCACGCTGAGCGTGCCGCTGTTGCGAATCTCGGCGTCGAGCACGTCGAGCCGGGCGTGCACCAGCCGCCGCCAGTACGAGACCCTGTCCTCTTCATCCATCAACTGCTGCCGGTAGGCCCGCAGCTCGGACAGGCTCAGCCCGGCGAGCTGCGGAGACAGCTCCGGATCGGTCAGGGTACTGCGACCGCTTCCCTGCGCGCGGGTCTTCTTGTTGTCGGCCACGAGAGACACCTCAGACGGCGATAGCTGCGTCGATCAGAGTCGGGTCCAGCCCGGCACGCTTCAGCATGACCGAAAAGTCGTGTGAATTCGAGGCGGCCAGCGCCGCGTCGGAGATTTCCACGGTGCCGTCGAGCACCAGTTGGAGCAGGTTCTGGTCGAAGGTCTGCATGCCGGAGTAGGCGCCGGCGGCAACGATGTCCGGGATCTGCTCGGTCCGGTCCGGGTCGGCGATCGCCTCCTGCAACCGTGGGGTGTTGATCGCGATCTCCAACGCGCAGGCGCGGCCGGCTCCGTCCGACTTCGGCAGTAGCCGCTGGCAGACGATGCCCTTCAGCGCTGCCGCGAGCGACAGCCGGACCTGCTTCTGCTCGTGCGGTGGGAAGAAGTCGATGATCCGGTTGACGGTCTCCGCGGCATCCGTGGTGTGCAGGGTGGACATCACGAAATGGCCCGTCTCTGCCGCGGACAGCGCCGCCTTCACGGTGTCGGCGTCCCGCATCTCACCGATCAGGATCACATCGGGGTCCTGCCGCATCGCCGCCCGCAGTGCCGGCGCCCAGCCTGCGGTATCCATGCCGAGTTCGCGCTGGTTGATACTGGCCACCTTGTCCCGGTGCATCACCTCGATCGGGTCCTCGATCGTCAGCACGTGAACGGGGCGGGCCTCGTTCACCGCATCCACCATCGCCGCCAGCGTGGTGGTCTTGCCCGAGCCGGTCGGCCCGGTCACCAGGACCAGTCCCCGGGGCTCGAGCGCGAGCCGCCGCAGCACATCGGGCAGCCCGAGGTCGGTGAGTGTCAGCGGTTCGTCCCCGACCAGTCGCAGCACACAGGCGACGGAACCCCGGGCCCGGAAGGCGTTCACCCGGAACCGCCCGGTGCCAGGCACAGACAAGGCGTAGTCCGCCTCGTTGATGGCGGTGAACCGCTCCTCGACGTCGGGTGTCATGGTCTCGCGGACGATCTCCCACACCCGCTCGGCCGTCAACGGCTCGACCTCGAGCGGGAGCAGCGAGCCCGAGATCCGGATCTTCGGTGGACTACCGGCCTTGAGGTGGAGGTCGGACGCCTGGTTGGCGACCACCGCGGACAGGAACGGTGCGATCTGGAGGTCCATCAGGGGGCACGCCTTCGGGGGTGAGGGACACGGCGGACATCTGTGTCTCGGCGTACCGACGGACCGACTGAACCCCCGCGGCAGATCGGGGTCAAGTGGCTCCGTGCCCGGTCCGATACCCCTGGTGCGAGCAGCGATAGCGCCGTACGGCCCCTTCCTGGTGTCGTCGCTGCTCGCACTGACCAGCCCCCGACGTACCTAAGGACTCACCCGTGGGACGCACCGTCGTCGGCCTGGACATCGGCAGTGCCGGTGTCCGCGCCGCAGAAATGGACCTCAGCAGGCGGCGACTGCCGTCCCTGCGTGCGTTCGCCGCCGTTCCGTTGCCGGAGGGTGCGGTGCGTGCCGGTGTCGTGATCGATCCGGACGCCGTCACCGAGGCGCTGAGGGAGCTGTGGAAACAGGGCGACTTCTCCACCAGGGAGGTCACCTTCGGGCTGGCGAACGAGGGAGTGCTGGTGCGCCAACTGGATCTGGACTGGATGCCTCCCGCCGACTTCCGCAAGGCGATCCGCTACCAGGTCGCCGACACCCTGCCGGTCCCGGTGGAGGAGGCGAACCTCGACTACCACGTCCTCGAGGAACTGGAGCTGCCCGGCGAGAAGCCCGGCGAGACCCGCCGGGTGGTGCGCATCCTGCTGGTCGCGGCCACCCGTGACGTCGTCGACGGGTTCGTCGCGGCGATCCGGGCCGCGGGCCTGCGGCCGGTGCGGGCCGACTTGCGGCCGTTCGCGCTGATCCGGCTGACCAACGCTCACCTGGACCCGGACGCGCCCACCGAGGCGATCATCGACATCGGCGCCGACACCGTCGCGGTGACAGTCCACTCCGGCGGCCGGCCCCAGTTCGTGCGGATGATCCCCGGCGTCGGCAGTGGCGTCATCACCCGAGCCCTGCAGGACCGGTTCGGCTGGAGCCCGGAGGATGCCGACAGCACCAAGATCGCCCTCGGCCTGCCGGCCGTGGAGGGCCAGCTGGAGCACCCGGCGCAGGACCTGATCGTCAAGCAGGTCACGACGTTGATTTCCGAGGTCCGCGCGACCCTCGACTACTTCCGTTCCGCCGGCACGGAGTCCGGCGCCGAGCCGGCGCAGCTCGCGCGGGTGCTGCTGACCGGCGCGGGGTCGCGGCTCGGCGGGCTGGCCGAGCGCCTGGCCGACGAGCTCGGCGTCGCTGTCGAGCCCCTGTCACCGCTGGCCGGGATGCGCAAGCGCCGCCGGCTGCGGCTGGACCCGGACGAGGTCACCGCGCTCGCCGCGCCCGCCGGACTGTGCATGGGGGTACCGTCACGATGATCAATTCTCTGAAGAAGCAGCACTTCCCGATCGGGCTGCCCGCCGTCAACCTCCTGTCGCCGAGCGTCTTCGAGGCGATGGCGGCCCGCATGATGCGGCGCCGGTTCGTCGCGGCGGCCGTCGTCCTCGCGCTGCTTGTCGGCGGTGGCTGGGGTTTCCAGCACCTCCGGTCCGTGCAGGCCGAGAAATTGCTCACCGTCGAGCAGGCCGAGACGTCCAGGCTCACCGCGGACACCAAGGAACTCGCGCCCGTCAGCGCCTTTGTCGCTGAGGTGGCGAAGCAGAAGGCCATGGTGAAGAAGGCCATGGCGAACGAGGCGCTGACGTCCCGGGTGCTCGACGACCTGCGCGCCGCCACGCCCACCGGCGTACGGATCGAGACCGCCAACGCGACCATCGACGGCGCTCAGCCGGCCGGCAAGGCAGGCCAGACGAGTACGCCGGCGAACGTCTGCCCGGCACCGAACCCCTTCGTGCGGCAGGGCGCGGTCGGCTGCGTCACCCTCACCGGTACGGCGACCAGCCGTGCCGTGGTCGGCCAGTTCGTCGTCAAGCTCGGCGCCGGCGGCGTCTTCGTCGCGCCGTACGTGACGACCACGTCGACGGCCGACGGCAAGCGGGTCACCTTCAGCGGCTCCGTCTCGGTGTCGAAGCGTGTCTACAGCAACCGATACGCCGACATCGACGCGCTGCTCGCCGCGACCGGAGGCCGATGATGAACATGAGGTCCGCTACCGCCACGAAGACCCTGGGCGGTGTCGCGCTGCTGGCCATAACGGCAGCCGGGTGGCTTCTCGTGCTGAGCCCGCAGACCAGCGAGCTGGCCGATGTCCGCACCCGGATCGAAACGACCAGAGGGCAAAACGAGACGCTCCGGCAGCAACTCGCCAAGCTCGAGGTGCAGCGCAAGCAGCTGCCCGCCACTCGGGCGACAGCACGCGCTCTTGCGTCGCTGTTCCCGCCGACCGCCGACCAGCCCACCCTGTTCAGGGCCATCACCGCGGCCGCCACGCAGGCGGGCATCCCGGCCGACGATGTCACCGAACTCAGCGCCGAGGCCCCCGTAGCCGGTACGTCGGGCGGCTCGGACAAGGCACAGCTGCCGGGTGAGTCGACTGACACTGACCTGGCGGGCCAGACGGTGACAGTCACCGTGCAGGGCGACTTCGACGAGATCCAGCGTCTGGCCGAGAACCTCGAGGTTCTACCGCGTGCATACCTGGTGTCGTCGCTGACCCTCGGCACCGGCGCCGTCGCGGGCACCTACACGGCCACCATCACCGGGCAGATGTTCGTCATGCCGGCGGCGCCCGATCCGTCAACGGTCAGGCGGCGGTGACCCAGTGGCGACCGCCGTACCCCTGGCGGCGCTGCCGGTCCTGGGCTGCCTCGGCCTGCTGGTCGGTTCGTTCCTCAACGTCGTCGTCCACCGAGTCCCGGCTGGGCGGTCGCTGGTCCGGCCCCGGTCGTCCTGCCCGGCGTGCGAACACGCGATCCGTGCGTACGACAACGTGCCGGTCCTGTCCTGGCTCGTCCTGCGCGGACGGTGCCGGGACTGTTCGACCCCGATCCCCTGGCGCTACCCGGCCGTGGAGGGTTCGGCCGGGCTGGTGTTCCTGGCGATCGGTTTCCGGCTGGGGCTGTCGTGGTACCTCGCTGCGGTGCTCGTGCTGGCCGCCGCGAGTATCGCGCTGGCTGTGATCGACCTGGCCCACCAGCGGCTGCCCTTCGTGGTGACCGGTGTGACCGCCGGACTGACGGCCGCGCTGCTGACCGCGGACGCGGTGAGCCGGGGGCCCGGGCCGATTCCGGTGGCGCTCGCGTCGGCGGGAGTCTGGCTCGCGGTGTACGGCGGGGTGTGGCTGGCAACCACCGGTCGCGGCATGGGGCTGGGCGACGTTGCACTGGCCCCGTTGCTCGGCCTGGCGCTGGGCTGGACCGGATGGGGCTCCAGCGTAACGGGCCTGCTGGCCGGGTTCGTCGTCGGAGCGGTCGTCGGCATCGCCCTGCTCGCGATCGGCGTCGTTGGACGGCGGTCGCGGGTCCCGCACGGCCCGTTCATGCTGGCCGGTGCCTCCATCGGGCTGTTCGCCGGTCCGCAGCTGTGGAGTTCGTACCTGGCACTCACCGGCCTGGCCTGACACCGCGGCTCCCCCGCGGCGTTTGATGCCGTCCGCAGCCTGAGCGTGATCGGATCGCCACAAACGCACATTTGTGGTCACCTGGCGTTAGCATGCACTGAGAGCCACGGGTCCGTGACCATCCGAAGGTACGCGCTGCTGGGAGGCGGACCCACTCGACGGGGATTGGTGAACGATGACGGCAGCGAGCACGCACCAGCCTGCGTTCTGGGCCCGCCGCTCCCTGCGGGCAAAGCTGCTGATGACAGTCGCCGTACCGATCATCGCGCTGCTGATCGCGATCGCGGCCATCTTCACCACCCGGCAGATCGGCATCCGTGCGACCGACGACGCCGTACGAGCCATGGAGACGCAACTCGCACTGGACCAGGTCCTTCTGCTGACCGTCGAGGCCGAGTCGGCGACACGTGGCTACCTCGCCACCGGACGCAGCGAGTTCCTCGACCTCCGCGCCCAAGCCATCCGCCGGCTTCGCCCCGCACGCACCGAGCTCGATCTGCTGATCGCGGACCAGGGTGGGCAGGGGGATCGCCTGCGCCGGATGGACAGGGCGGTCGCCAAGGAGATCGCGACACTCCACGCCCTGGACGACGTCCCGGACCGCTCGCCGCAGCGGACCGAGGCACTGCTCGCCAGCAAGAACACGATGGACGAGCTGCGGGCGGTGGTCGCGGAGATCGCCCAGTACGAACAGGCCGAGGAGCAGGACAAGGCGGCCGCCGCGGTGCGGCTCCGCAGCACCGTCACGACGATCGCGCTCGCGGCGGGGGGACTCGGGCTGATCGGCGGCCTGGCCGCGATGGTTGTGCTCTCGACCGGTCTCACCCGCCGCCTGCTGCTCGTGCGCGAGAACGCCCGCCGGCTCGCCGAGTCGCGGCCGCTGCTCCCGATGTCGACCGGCGAGGACGAGCTCAGCGAGCTGGGAACGACGATGACGAGGACCGCGGAGCTGATCGCGGACAAGCAGGCGATGCTCGAGCTCACGCTCAGCACCGGCGGACTGATCCTGTTCGAGTTCCATGCCGACGGCTACGTCCGGACCCGCGGCGACCCACGGCTGATCGCCGACCTTGGGCTCAGCACCGACCGGCCGATGGAGCTCGGGTGGCTACGCAGGAAGCTTCGCCTCGACAGTCCGCCGGACACGCGGGAGGGGCAGCTCGACGATGTCGGCGCATCCCGGGCCGATCTCACCGTGCCGGCCGTCGACGGCCAGGAACGGCGGCTCGCGGTCCGCTGGCGCGAGGTGGCCGGTGACGATCACCAGCCTGCCGGCCTGATCGTCGGTGTGGCCAGCGACGTCACTGATCAACTGCGCGCCCAGCGTGCGATCGAGCTGGCCAGGGACGCGGCAGAGCGGGCCAACCGAGCCAAGGACGAGTTCCTCTCCCGGATGAGCCACGAGCTGCGGACCCCGTTGAACGCGGTCCTCGGGTTCGCCCAGCTCCTGGCCATGGACGGGCTCGACGAGGAGCAGCGCGACAGCGTCGATCACATCCTGCGGGGTGGCCGGCACCTGCTCGCGCTGGTCAACGAGGTGCTCGACCTGGCCCGGGTCGAGTCGGGGTCGTTCGCACTCTCGATCGAGGCGATCGAGCTGTCGACGGTGGTGGTGGAGGCGGTGCGGTTGATGCGACCGATCGCGGTCGACGCCGGCGTCACGGTGGAGATCGACCCCGCCAGTACGACGGAGGTCTACGTCTCGGCCGACCACCAGCGACTGAAGCAGGTGCTGATCAACCTGATCTCGAACGGCATCAAGTACAACCGCCCCGGCGGCACCGTGACGCTCGGGTGGGTGCACGACCAGCCCGGCCAGGTCGCGCTTCAGGTGCGCGACACGGGTCCCGGAATCTCGCCCCGGAAGCTCCAGAACCTGTTCATGCCGTTCGAGCGCCTCGGCGCCGAGCAGACCGTGGTCGAGGGCACCGGGCTCGGGCTGGCCCTCTCCCATCGGCTGGTCCAGGTCATGGGCGGCAGTCTCACCCTCGAGTCGACCGGGCCGGACGGTAGCACGTTCACCGCCCACCTGCTCGAGACTGACCGTCCGGGCAGGCAGGCAATGGCACCGGCGGAGGCGGACCGGGCCGACTCCGTCGGCGAGCCCCTGCCCGATCTGCGCGACGTGACCGTGCTGTGCGTCGAGGACAATCTCGCGAACTTCAGCCTGGTGGAGGAGCTCTTGCGCCGTGCGCAGGCTCCGGCGCCGCTCGGCGCCGTACAGGGCCGGCTCGGGCTCGAGCTGGCCGTCGTCCACCAACCCGATCTCATCCTGCTCGACCGGCATCTGCCGGACATGCCCGGTGAGGAAGTCCTCGACCAGTTGCGTGCCGACCCGCGGACGGCAGGCATCCCGGTGATCGTGATCTCCGCCGATGTGATGCCCGGCCGGGGTTCTGCGCTTCGGGACGCCGGCGCCGTCGCGTTCCTGACCAAACCGATCGACGTCGAGGCCTTCTGGGATGCCCTCAGGACCGCGCTCAGCGTACAGAGAGGAACGGCATGACCACGCATCCGCCAGTACTGCTGGCAGAGGACGATGAGAGTCACGTCCACCTGGTCCGGCGATTTCTCGCCAAGGGCGGGTTGGTGAACCCGATCCACGCGGTGCGTGACGGGGCCGAGGCAGTCGCCTACCTCAACGGCGACGGCCGCTACGCGGACCGCGCCGAGTACTCGCTGCCTGCGGTCGTGATCACCGACCTCCACCTGGCAGACACCGGCGGCCTGGACATCCTGCGCGCCGTGCGGAGTGACCCAGAGCTGATGGACACGCCGGTCGTGGTGATGAGCGGCTCCATCGAGGACAAGGACATCGCCGCCGTGCACCAGCTCGGTGCGTCGGCGTACCTGATCAAGCCGGTCGCGTTCGAGGCACTCCTCGACGTCATCCGCCGGCTCGGCATGCCGTGGGCGCTGCAACGCCGCCCTGACCGCGGACAGCCCGATGAGTGACGAGGATCGGCTGGCCACGGTCGAGGCCGAGCTCGCCGCGCTGCGGCAGCAGGTCGCGCAGCAGGTCACCCGTGACACGCTCACCGGCCTGCCGAACCGGGCGGGGTTGCTCGAACGGCTGACCGAGACACTGGCCGGGACCCGTCGTGGTGTGGCCGGGCCGGCGGTGCTGGTGATCTCGATCGACAACTTCCGCGCGGTCAACGGCAGCCTCGGCCACCAAACCGGCGATCAGGTGCTGATCGAAGTCGGCCGGCGGTTGGAGGAGCTCACCGGGCCGGATGACCTGGTGTCGCGGCTACGAGGCGACGAATTCGCGGTCCTGCTCCGGGCGAGCGACCGGGAGGGCGCGCTGCGGTTCGGGCAGCAGGTCGAGCAGGCGATCCGCCGCCGCTCATCCAACGTGCAGGGCGTGATCTGGCTCTCGGCGAGCATCGGCATCTGCCTGCCGCACGCGGGCGCATCGGCAACGACCTATCTGCGGGACGCCGACACCGCCATGCAGGTCGCGAGGTCGCGCGGTGCCGGCCTGGTCGAGGTGTTCCAACCGGACATGCGCGTCTCGATCGTCGACCGGTTCGAGACGACCGCGGCACTCGCCGATGCACTGGCGACCGGAACGGGCCTGCTGCTGCACTTCCAGCCGGTGCTCGACCTCCACACCGGGACCGTGGTCGGCGCCGAGGCACTGGTGCGCTGGCAGCATCCGACCCGGGGCATGGTGCCGCCCGACCAGTTCGTCGGCGTCGCCGAGGAGAGCGGCCTGATCGCCGATCTTGGCCGCTGGGTGCTCGAAACCGCCGTCCGCCAGCTGGCCGAGTGGGAGAAGCTGACCGGCGACCACCAGTTCCGCGTTCACGTCAATCTGTCCCCGGTCGAGTTCCGGCATCCGGGGCTGGTCGAGGGCGTCATGGACATCGTGGACCGGTACGCCGTGAACCCGGCCGGCCTGCTGCTGGAGATCACCGAGACCGGCCTGATGACGAACGGCCACGAGGCGATCGACCTGTTGCGCAAGTTGCGCGACGCCGGGTTCGGGCTGGGCATCGACGACTTCGGCACCGGCTACTCGTCCATCAGCTACCTGGGCCGGCTCCCTGTCGACACGGTGAAGCTCGACCGGGCTCTGATCGCCGGCATCGCGTCGTCGCCGTACGAGTACGGCCTCGCGCGGGCGATCCTCGAGATGATGGACTCCGCCGGACTGCGAGTTGTGGCCGAAGGCGTCGAAACCGAGGCGCAGGTGGCGCATCTGCGAGCTTTGAGCTGTCGCTATGGCCAGGGCTATCACCTGGCCCGGCCGGCCCTGCCCGAAGTGACCACCGCCTTGCTCACCAGCGGCATGCAGAACCGCTAGCGGCACCTGCGGCCGAGGCTTGATCGAGTACGCCGACCGACCGGGAGTGCCCGAGATCCTGACGATCGTCTACCGCACGATGCCGACCAGGTCAGCGCTGGCCCGCTACTGGCGGGCGACCGAGCCATCAGGTCCGGTCCACCTCACTTGTTCAGCACCTCCGTGATCGGCATCGATGAATCGGCCGGCAGTTCCAACGGCGACGGCGCCTTCCCGGCCCGGACGAGTTCGGAGCCGAGCGCCGCCACCATCGCGCCGTTGTCGGTGCACAACCCGGGCCGCGGCACCCGTACGGCGATGCCGGCCTGAGCGCAACGCTCTTCCGCCATCGCGCGCAGCCGCGAGTTCGCCGCGACACCGCCGCCGATCAGCAGGTGCTCGAAGCCACGGTCCTTGCACGCGTCGATCGCCTTGCGGGTGAGGACGTCGCACACCGCCTCCTGGAAGGCCGCGGCCACGTGGTTCACCGGCACGTCCTCGCCGTCGCGGCGGCGAGCCTCGACCCACCGGGCGACGGCCGTCTTCAGACCGGAGAAGGAGAAGTCGAACCGGTGCCGCTCGAGATCCCGTTGCGACGTCAGCCCGCGCGGGAAGGTGACGTACAGCCGGTCGCCACCGTCACGAGCCGCTTTGTCGATATATGGACCACCCGGGAACGGCAGCCCCAGCACCCGGGCGACCTTGTCGAACGCCTCACCCGCGGCGTCGTCGATGGTGCTGCCCATCGGCTCGACGCCCTCGGTGATGTCCTCGACCGCGAGCAACGACGAGTGCCCGCCGGACACCAGCATCGCGACGCAGCCCTTCGGCAGATCACCGTGCTCCAACGTGTCGACGGCGACATGGGCGGCGAGGTGGTTCACGCCGTACAACGGTTTGCCGAGTGACAGCGCGAGTCCCTTGGCCGCGGCGACACCGACCAGCAGTGCGCCGGCCAGCCCGGGACCGCTGGTGACCGCGACCGCGTCGACGTCGGTCGGCTTGATCCCGGCCGTCTCGCAGGCGCGCCGGATCGTCGGGACCATTGCCTCCAGGTGCGCGCGGCTGGCGACCTCCGGTACGACGCCGCCGAACCGGGCATGCTCCTCGACGCTGGACGCGATCGCGTCGGCGAGCAGCGTCTGCCCGCGGACGATCCCGACGCCGGTCTCGTCACACGATGTCTCGATCCCCAGGATCAGGGGCTCCACCTTCACTCTTCCTCCCGCCACCGCATGATCACCGCATCCTCGCCGCCCGCGTAGTACCCGCGCCGCCGGCTGATCTCCTCGAAACCGAAGGCCCGGTAGAGACCAGTCGCCGACTCGTTGCCTGCAGCAACTTCCAGCAACACCGTCCGGCCGGAGCACTTCGACAGCGCCGCCGTCATCAACTGGCCGCCGATCCCGGTCCGCCGCTCGGCCGGGGTCACCGCGATCCGCAACAACTCGACCACGTCCAACGAGACCGGTGGCACCAACAGTACGACGTACCCGACGACCGCACCTTCGTCCGCGACCAGGATCACCCGGTCCTCGGACAACCGGTCGAACTCGGCCGACCATGAGACCGCACTCCATGCGTCGGACCCGAAGCAGACCTCGTCCAGCGCGACCAGAGCGGGCAAGTCGTCCGCGCTCGCCGATCGAATAACGGGTCTCACTTGAGTTGTCGCGGGGAAACCACGACTGCCCCCTTCGGAGATCGGGGACTGTCGGTCCCGGCTGATTGGATAGTTGGCATGTCCCGGTTCCGAATGTGCCCGACTCCCGCGCAGCAGGCTGCGTTGCTGGAGCTGTGCAGGCATGCCCGGTACGTGTGGAACCTGGCACTTGAGCAGTGGACGATGTGGACCCCTGACAAAGGCCCGACGCCGGGCTTCGCCGAGCAGTGCCGGCAACTGACCCAGGCACGAGCCGCGGTTGGCTGGCTGCGGGCGGGGTCGCAGACCGTCCAGCAACAGGCGCTGCGGGACTTCGCCCAGGCCGTCAAGAACTTCTACGCAGGCACCCACAGGCGCCCGACCTGGCGCAAAGCCGAGCTGCACGAGGGATTCCGCATCGTCGGCTCCCAGGCGACCCGGATCACGAAGCTGAACCGGAAATGGGCCAAGGTCAACGTACCGAAGGTCGGCTGGGTCCGGATCCGGCTGTCCCAACCCCTTCCGGAGGCGAAGTCGTACCGGGTCACCTGTGACCGGGCGGGTCGCTGGCACCTCGCCTTCGCCGTCATCCCGAAGCCGATTCCCGCACCCGGGACCGGTGAGATCGTCGGCGTGGACCGCGGAGTCACCGTCTCGGCGGCCCTGTCCACCGGCGAACTCCTGACCTGTCCGGGCCTGTCGGAACGCGAGCAGGAACGGCTCAAGCACCTGCAACGCCGCTTGCCCCACTGCCGTCGCGGCTCCAGCCGGCGTCGGCGGTTGAAGGCCGCGATCGCCAAGCTGCAGGCCCGCGCCGGCGACCGCCGCAAGGACTGGGTGGAGAAGGTCAGCACCGAGCTTGCCCGACGCTTCGACGTCATCCGGGTCGAAGACCTGCGGATCGCCCAGCTGACCAGGCGACCCAGGCCCAAACCCGACCCCGAACGACCAGGTACGTATCTGCCGAACCGTCGCCGCGCCAAAGCCGGACTGAACCGCGGCATCCTGGCCAACGGCTGGGGACTGCTGATCCAGCGACTGGAGCACAAGGCGCCGGTACGAGTCGAGAAAGTCAATCCCGCGTACACGTCGCAGACCTGTAGCGTCTGCGGGCACCGTGCACCGGGAAACCGCGAGAACCAAGCGGTCTTCCGGTGCGTCGCCTGCGGGCACCAGGCCAACGCAGACGTGAACGCGGCCATCAACATCGCGGCCGGACGGGCCGTCAGCGCACGCCGAGAGACGCCACCACGGGTCTCGCCGAAGCGTGAACCTCAACACGCTACCTCCGCGTAGTAGTTGGAATCCCCGACCTTCACGGGCGGGGAGGACGTCAATTCGGCAACACGCTCTTCGGGCCACCCGACAGGGTCACGTCCGGGCGGCGCAGGTACAGGGGCTCCGGCGCGACTACCTCGAGGGTCCCGGTCGCCACTCCCGTCGCCAGCACCTCAGCCGAGGGGTACTCCACGACGTCAGCTGCCTTCGCACCCAGCACGTCGCCGTACAGCGCGGCACCGCGTCCGATCACTGGCAGCCCGGACAGGACGTGCGCGACCTCGGCCGGCCGATCCACCGCCGGCCCTTCCAGGCGACGACGGCTTCCGTCCGCGGCCGGGCCGTCGTACAGCGCCCAGTAGATCTCCTTGCGCCGTGCGTCAGTCGCGACGGCGACCGGGAGCGCGAGCTCGGTCTGCCGCGCCAGGACGTCCAGGCTGCACACGCCGGCGACCTCGATCCCGAGGACGTCACCCATGGTCCGCGCGGTCACCAGCCCGACCCGTAGCCCGGTGAACGGGCCGGGCCCGACACCGACCGCGATCCGGGTCAGCTGGCGCGGCGTGATCCCGGCGGTCTCCAACGCCGCGGCGATGGCCGGCGCGAGCAACTCGCCGTGCCGCAGTGCGTCGACGGTCGTCGACGACGCCAGGATCTCCCCACTGGCCGGATCCGCCAGCGCGACCGTGACCGCCGCGCTCGAAGTGTCGAAAGCAAGCAACATCAGTGATTCTCCAAAGCAGCCGGGATGCCGGCGGCGGACACGCGGACGCCGGAGGCCGCCCAGCGCGGACCGACCGGCGTGATCCGGATCTCGCGGGTCTCGTCGGTGTCGTCGTCGCCGCGGGTGATCACGATGTCGAGCCGGTCCGGGGCCAGCGACTCGGCCAGCCCGTGACCCCACTCCACCACCGTGACGGCGTCGTCCAGGCTCGCGTCCAGGTCGAGATCGTCCAGCTCGGCGATGCCGCCCAGCCGATACGCGTCGACATGGACCAGCGCCGGACCACCGGCCAGCGACGGATGCACCCGGGAGATCACGAACGTGGGCGACGTGATGTCACCACGGACCTTCAGCCCGGCCCCAAGTCCCTGCGTGAACGTCGTCTTGCCCGCACCCAGATCACCAGACAGCACGAGTACGTCGCCCGCCCGCAACTGCCCGGCGAGCTCCTCACCGATCGCCCGCATGTCCTCGGCCGTCGGCACGGTCAGCTCGACCGGCATCGCCTTCGCATAGATCAGGTTGTGGTCCTGCTGCTCGACGACGGAGTACCCGCGCCGACTCCAGAACTCCACCGTGTCCGGCAACTCCACCCGCGCGATCAGCCGGACCCGGCTCAGGCCACGCCGTACGGCGACCTCCTCGGCGCAACCGACCATCGCCGAGGCGACACCGCGCGCCTGGTGTCGCGGATCCACCGAGACCCGGCGGAGGTTCAGGACGTCACCCGACTCCTCGAACAGCACCGCGCCGGCCGGGGAGCCGTCGATCCGGACCAGCAGGCCACCATGCTTGGTCACCGCGTCGGCGACGGTGGCCGGGTTCTCGGACAGGGCGGTGGACGGCGGGTCGAGCACGCGCCGGGCCGAGAACGCGTGGTGAATCACCGCGACGATCTCGTCCGCGTGCTCGGCGGTCGCGTCCACCACATGGAGGTCGGTCATAGGGCCTCCCGGCCTGGACTTGCCGGCGCCGAAGGCCCGGCCAAAAAGCACAGCAGTCTCATCTGTGTCCCAAGGATTGTTCGGCTCGCTCGATCATGCCGAGGAGCGCGGCCGTGAACTCACGGTGGTGCTCGATCAGGCCCAGGTGCCCACAGTTCTTCACCTCGACCAGCTCCGCCCCGGGCACGTGCCGGGCGATCTCCTCGGCGTGCACGAACGGGGTCAGGTGGTCCTTGTCACCACCGATCACGACGCACTCCACCTTCTGCAGCGGCTCCAGGGCGTCGTACTTGTCGTGCAGCGCGAAGATCGGGTAGAACTCCGCGATCACCGAGATCGGCGTCGCCGCGATCATCTCGTTGACGAACTCGGTGAAGGCCGGCGGCACCTCGGAGCCGAACGAGTACTTCCGGGTCAGCAGGTAGCTGATGTCGGTGCCGGCCTTGCGGCTGCGCTCGACCACGTCCGGGATGCGGGCCAGGGCGGCGACCGTCGGCGTCGCCAGCGCGCGGGCCAGCATGCCGACCTTGCCGGGGAACACGATCGGGACCCGGTCGAGAGCGCCCGCGCTGGTCGAGCACAGGCCGACGCCGATGATCCGGTCACCGAAGAGCTCCGGGTGCTGCTCGGCCATCGCCATGATCGCCATGCCGCCCATCGAGTGGCCGATCAGGATCACCGGGCCGGTCGGCGCGAACTCCTGCACGATCCCGTAGAGGTCGCGGCCGAGCTGGTCGATGCTGACGTTCTCCTTCGGCGACCGGCCGGACCGCCCGTGCGAGCGCTGGTCGTAGAAGACCATCGTGCCGATCCCGGCCAGGTCGCGGCGCTCGAAGTGCCAGCAGTCCATGTTCAGGCCGTAGCCGTGCGCGAAGACCAGGGTGAGGTCCTCGGGTGGGAGCGGAAGCTGTTTGCCGAACCTCCGCTTCGGCGGCGGCGCCGGCCGGCGGGATCGCTTCAGCTCGTCCACTTCGACGTACAGCTCGACGCCGTCGTCGGCGGTGAACACGTGCGGCGTGCCGCGCAGCGAGCCGAACGGCTCGGCTTCGAGCTGCGCGCGCTGACTCGACCGGCGGCCGATCACCTGCCGCTCGACCGCGACCCCGGCCGCCGCTCCCGCGGCCAGCACCCCGACCGCGGCTCCGATCAGACCGGCGGTCCGCCCTGCCTTGGAAACCACGGTCTACCTTTCGCTGTCGACGTACCGGCGGGGGATCCGCACGCCCAGCCGGGTGACGATCTCGTAGTTGATGGTCCCGGCGGCATCGGCCCAGTCGTCCGCGGTCGGCTCGCCGGCGGTCCCGGGACCGAACAGCACCACCTCGTCACCCGCGGCCGCCTGGTCGTCCTCGAGGTTGACCACGCACTGATCCATGCAGATCCGGCCAACGATGGTACGACGTACGCCGCCGGCCTGCACCGGGCCGCCGTTCGACGCGTGCCGGGGCAGGCCGTCGCCGTACCCGAGCGGGATCAGGCCGAGGGTCGACGGCCGCGGCGCGGTCCAGGTCAGGCCGTAGGAGACGCCGATGCCGGCCGGGACGCGTTTCACCATCGCGAGCCGGGCCTTCAGCGTCATCGCCGGAATCAGGCCCAGCTCGGCCGACGGCAGCGCGTGCCCGAACGGCGAGAGCCCGTACGTCGCGACACCGGGCCGGACCAGGTTGAAATGAGTCTCGGGCAGCGCGAGGGTGGCGCCCGAGTTCGCCAGGTGCTTGAACTCGGGGTCGACACCGAACGAGGCCGCCACGTCGAGGGCCTCGGTGAACCTGGCCAGCTGGGCCTCGTTGGCCTCGCTCTTCGGCTCGTCCGACGACGCCAGGTGGGACCAGATGCCCTTGATCTCGATCCGCCCGGTCTTCACCTCCCGGAGCGCGGACCGGATCAGCGCCGGCCACTCCTCCGGTACGGCGCCGCCGCGGCTCATGCCGGTGTCGATCTTGAGGTGGACCCGGGCCGGCCGGTCGGTCACCCCGGCGGCGAGCTCGTCGATCTCCCAGGGCGCGCCGGCGGACAGGTCGATGCCGGCGGTGATCGCGTCCTCGAGCGGCTCGCCGGGGGTGGTCAGCCAGCAGAAGATCGGGCCGGTGTCGCCGGCCTCGCGCAACGCGAGCGCCTCCTCGAGCACGGCCGCGCCGATCCAGTCGGCACCGGCCGCACGGGCGGCCTGGGCGATCGGGATCATGCCGTGGCCGTAGGCGTCGGCCTTGACCACGGTCATCAGCTGCGCACCCTCGGCGCGGGCACGCAGTGTGGTGACGTTGTGGCGGATCGCGGCCAGGTCGACGACCGCTTCGGCGCGGACCGGGCGCTCACTGCCAGGTGACTGGAGGGTAGACATAGCCCCTCCAGTGTCTCAGGCCCCGTCGATCAGGTCGGTCAGGGCAGCCATGTTGTGGAAAACCGCGTCGGCCGATGACAGCTTCGCGGGGTCCGTCATCCCGGCGTACCCGAAGACCTTCATCCCGGCCGCGTTGGCGGCCGCGACGCCGAGCGGGCTGTCCTCGACGACCACGCAGTCGACGGGTTTCACACCCATCGAGCTCGCCGCGTGCAGGAACAGATCGGGTGCGGGCTTGCCGTGGGCAACGTCCTCCGCACTGAAGATCCTGCCCTCGAACCGCTCCCGGAAACCGACCGCGGTCAACGCCGTCCGGATCCTGCGGTGGGTTCCGGACGACGCCAGGCAGTACGTGACTCCTTGGGCGTCCAGGTGGTCGAGCACCGCGTCGACGCCGGCGACCGCCCGCAACTGAGCGAATCCGTCGAACAACCGCTGGTGGTAGCGGTCCTCCAGGTCGGCAGGTAACGGTCCGCCGAGCCGGGCCTCCGCCTTCTGCCGCATCGAGGCCATGCTCCCGCCCATGAAGTCGCTGACGGCTTCGTCGAACGTGTACGGCAGCCCCGCGTCGGTGAGCAGCTCGGCCAGAATCGTGTTGGCCAGCCGCTCGGAGTCCACCAGTACGCCGTCGTTGTCGAAGATCACCAGACCGGTCACGCCTGCACCCTATGCAATACGCGGCCGCCGTGACGTCGGGTGTCACGGCGGCCGCGGAGTTCGCGAGAGCGAGAGGGGTCAGTTCTCCTGGATGGAGAAGTCGGTGAAGTTGAAGCGCTGCTTGGTGTTTCCGGTGGACACGACCTCGACGCCGTAGTCGACCTGCCAGGTCGTGGCCTTCGAGACCCAGCCGCGCTTCACCATGTCGTTGAAGAAGCTGGCCAGCGGCATCGTGCCGGACTTCTGCGTCACCTGGGACACGTACGCCGTGTAGCCGTCCCGGTGCCACACGTCGTACGTGAAGCCGCCGAACGTCACGGTGCCCACCTTCTGTCCGGCCGGGACCTGGCCCTTGTTGTCGGTCCAGATCATCAGCTCGTTGTTCAGGCCGTCACCGATCCACGCGTCGAACGCGACGTTGTAGATGCAGGCGCTGCAGTTGGCCGGCGTGGTCGCGGCGAACTTGGCCGACTGGATCTTCGACAGCGGGACGTCGGCGTAGTCCTTGTGCACGTTCGGGTAGGCCTGGACGCCCTTGTCACCCGGCAGCGGCTGGGTGACGTCGACGTACCAGTTGTCGTAGTTGCAGGCGCCCAGGCTGTAGGTGCCGTTGTGGTTGTTCCACATGTTGTTGTGGACGTAGTACGCGCCGAAGGTCCGGCCCTCGCCCTGGTTGCTGGACGACGTGGTGGTCCAGACCGGGTTGGTGCAGCTCTTCACCGGACTGCTCGTCGACGTCGGGGTCGACGTCGCGGTGGGAGTCGACGTGGGCGTGGTGGTGGTCGGGCTCGACGTCGGGGTCTGTGTCGGGGTGGAAGTCGGAGTGGACGTCGGGGTCGGGCTGCTCGTCGGCGTCGCGGTCGGCGTCGACGTGGCCGTCGGGGTCGGGGTCGTGGGCTGCGGTGAAGCCGCCGCGAAGTCGTAGTGCGCGGTGTAGCGCACCTTCGTGCCGGCGCGGTACTTCTCGCCGTCCTTCTGCAGCGCCCGTAGGCGGTAGGTCTTGTCGGTGGTGAGACTCGGGTCGATCGACAGGATCGCCGGCCCGGCGGAGGTCACCGTGATGGCGGTCGGTTTGACGCCGAAGCCGTGCGCCACGGTGCAACCGGAATACTCGTCCAAGACGCAGCGTTCGACGCGTCCGACGCTCGGGAGGGTCGAAGCCGTGCTGTCCGTGGCGGCGCTGGTCGTGGTCGCAGCGACAGGGGACTCCTTGGCCGCCTGAACGGCGATCGGCGCAGCGACGAGCGCACCGAGGGCAAGGAACACCGCTGGGATGACGACGCGGCTTCGGGCAGTTCGGATGGGGGGCATGGAAAAACTTTCCTCGTCTGCTCGACGGGCCGCGACTGCTTGCCCCAGCACTGCAGCGCGGCCCACAACTGTTCTGTTCAATCCCCAGTGAGGCCAGGACAGCCGGCGTTCCCCGTAGCACCGAATCGGTCCGGGCAGACCGGTCGAAAAGGCTCGCCGGCCGTGTCCTTCACGTTCGCTCTCGCGTGTACGGCGGCTGACGTTATCCAACCGTGATCTGAAAAGCCAACTCGGGGTCTCAATTTCACGCAGCGTGTTCGCTCTCTGAGGCCAGGACGCGCGTGTCGCGATCACCCAGAGCCACGGATCATCCGGTGCAACGTCCGGCGCCGCAGGGGCGTCCGTAGAGCGTGAGGAAACGGATGATCGCCGTTGCCGCTGCCGGCTTGCTGCTGGCCCTGACCGGGTGCGGGAACGAGTCGACTGCGGGCGGATCACTGAAGGGCAAGTCGTACCTGTCCACGGCGGTGACAGAGGACGGGAAGCCGAAGCAACTCGTCCCCAACAGCCGCGTCCGGTTGCAGTTCACCGACGACGGCCGGCTGATCGCGGACGCCGGCTGTAACTCGATACAGTCACCGGTGGACACCGGCGACGGCAAGCTGTCGCTGGACGACCAGCTCGCGGTCACCGCGATGGGCTGCGACCAGCCGCGGCACGCACAGGACGGCTGGCTGACGAAGATCCTGCTGTCCGAGCCGGCCTGGAAGCTGGCGGGCGACCGGCTCAGCATCACCTCCGGCGGTACGACGATCTCGCTGACCGATCGCCGGACCGTCGAACCCGACCTCGCCCTCGCCGGCACCAAGTGGTCCCTTGATACGGTGATCAGCGGCGAGTCCGCCACGCACCAGGCCGGCTCGGAGCAGGCCTGGATCACGCTGAACGGCGAACGCGTCACCGGGTCCACCGGCTGCAACGAGCTCCAGGGCACGGTGGCTCGGGCGGCCGGCACGCTCACCTTCGGCGAGATCGCCACCACCCGCCGGGCCTGCCCCGGCGACGCGGGCAAGCTCGAGCAGTCGCTCCTGAACGGCCTCAAGGGCGACGTCAGCTACGAGATCGACGCCAACCGCCTGAACCTGCGCGCCGGCGAAAACGGCCTCGACTTCATCGCCACCCGCTGAGCTTCCGGAAACACCCGCGGAGCTTTCCAGAGACCTCACCCCAGCCGGATGTCGAAGGCCTGCACCTTGTTGTCCGAGGTCTCGTAGGAGACCAGCAGGCGGCCGTCGGCGGCCAGCTTGGCGCGTTGGGCAGGGGTAAGCGGGATCGACCAGCGTTGGGTGCCGCGAGTGATCTGTTGGCTGGACTGTTTGACGACATGACCGCTCATGTCCGGCGACCACGGTGGGGTGGCGCCGTCGGTGACTGCGCACGGGGTCAGGCCGTAGTCGGGTGGCGGGTCGGCCGCCGGTGAGCAGCTCGTCGTCCAGACCGGGATGGCGTCGATCGCGCCGGTGGTCAGGAAGGCCCGTGCGGTACCGGCGCCTGCGGAGCGCGTATACACTTCGACGGTCGATCGGCCGAGAGCGGCGTACAGGATGCTCAGGTCGGTCGTCGGGGTGCGGCCGGAGATCGGTACGCCGTTACGCGCGGACTGGGCGATCGTCTGTGGTGAGAGTGCACCGTTGAGGTTCGGGTTGGAGACGTTCGGCGGTGCCGGTGTGGTCGGGCGGTCCGCGGGCGGGGTGTAGCCCGGCAGTGTCGCCAGGCCCCAGCGGTACGGATCCGACTGCACTGAGCCGAGTGCGGACCAGCCGAGTCGCGTGCTCTGGTCGATGTGCCGCAGAGTCGTCGTACCAGGCGCCGACGTGTCGTCGTTGTCGTACGGCGTGATGTTCAAGCCGAGCCTGGCCGGGTCAACGGCCGCGGGCAGCGTGGCGAGCGGGATCTTCACCTCGAGGTCGTAGCCACCACCGGCGTACGCATGCGGCACCGTCGTCTCGTTGCTGCCCACCCACCGAGCCGTCGAGGCGACCTGCACACCGGGTGCGTTGCCGGTGTCGAGCTCACCGCTCGAGTAGCCCTGGTGGTTGTCCGCGTCCCTCGACCAGCAAGGCCCTCCGCTCTGACTGAACGGGAAGATGCCGAGCTTGAACGTGTTGGCCGTGTCCATCAGCGCCTGCGACGCGGTCCCACGCGGATCGAGCAGGATCTCGACGGAGTCGGCCTGCCAGTGGCCGACACACTCGGCCGGCGTGACGGCGTACGACTGGTAGTCGTCGCGCACGTGGATGAAGAAGTACAGCGCGTCGTCCGACCAGCTCACCTTCGCCGTATTGCCTTCACCCGTTGACGAAACGCCACAGTCGTCCACACCGGTGCAGTTGCTCGCGCCCTGCCAGATCCGGCCGAGGTCGAGGGTCGGGCCCGGGTACTCGCCCGGCTCCGCCTTGCCGTCGACGACCGGTTGGGCCTGCGGGATCGTTGTCGCCGGCACCAAAGTCAGGGTCAGCGTCTCGCTCCCGCTCGCGGTTCGGATCGGGATGGAGAAGTTCTGGGTCGCGGGCAGGGAGGTGTTTGTGTTGGTCAGCTTGAAGGTGACTGTGGTCTCAGCACCGGGTGGAAGCTCGTAGGGCTTGGACGCCGCGTCCACCGTGAAGTTCGGGGGCAGCTCGAGCGACACGGCGCCACTCTGTGGCTGCGCCGACCAGTTGTGGACGGCGACGGGTACGTCGATCGTGCTGCCGACCGCCATCGACTGGATCGCCTGGGACCGGCCGAGACGGCTGGCCTGCGGCGCGGTCGTCTCCAGCCATTCGTCGTACTCCTGCCAGTTGCCCCAACGCTGGAACCTACCCTCGGCGGCCGACACGATCCGTACGACGTTGTCGGTGTAGCCGGACGCTTTCGCGGTGGTGTAGACGGCCGAGATCTTGGCGTTCCGGTCCACCGGCGCGGTCGCCGATGGTGTGACGGTGAAGGTGACGTCCACTGCGGCCCGTGCGGGGACCGGCTTCGGGCCGTCGACGGCCCAGCCGGGCGGGACGGTCAGCTTGATATGGCCGGGGGCAAGTTTTCCACCCGGCGCCTTCAGGTGCACGGTCGCTTGGAAGGGTTCGCCGGCCACGTTGTAGAAGCGGCTGAACGTCAAGTACTGCAGCGTTCCCAGCGGCAGACCACCGGGATCGGGCTTCGTCGCACCGAAGAGGATCGCTTCGTCCAGCCCGGCCTGTGGGCTGGTGTTCGGCTGGAACGGTACGAACGACTGCGTCATCGCGAACCGCGGGCACGCCGGGACCGACGTTCCCTTGAACATGACCCGGCTCTGCGTCGGGTACGCCGCCCGGCCCTCGTCCGCGACCTGCTGCCAGATCTTCGCCGAACCGGCCGGCCGGCCTTGCAGGTTCCCCGCCGGCCACTTGTACGGCGACTCGTACCCGGTCCAGACGCCCGCGACCGTGTCCAGCCCGCTGGGCGTGAAGCCGGTGGTGCAGTTCGGGGCGGACGTCGTACCGCCGCTGCCCGCCGTACTGCCGCCGGAGAAGACCTTCTTCACCTGCCAGGTGCTGAGTGCGTGCGGCCCTTCTAGCTGCTCGGGGAACCTGGTCGGGTCGGCGGCCGCGAGCACGCCCTCCCAGATCAGCCGGCCCGCCTGCTGATGGTTGCCGTGCCCGGCCGCGAGGGTCGGTGTGAACCCGATGTAGATCTCCGGCTGCGTCTCCCGGATCACCCGGGTGACCCGGCGCAGTGTCTCCTCCTCGTCCCAGAAGTACTGCGTCAGCGGTGCGCTCTGGTTGTAGAAGAAGTCGATCCGGTCCAGGTTGAAGATGTCGACGGTGCCAGAGCGGTAGTGCGCCACCCGGTCTTCGTTCTCCCGCCGCAGTCCCAGGTCCGGGCCCAGTTCGGTCCCGACGGCGTTCCCGCCACCTTCACCTCGCGTCACCATGATCACGCCGCACTTCACGCCGTACCGCTGATGCCACACCCCGCACGGCCCGATGATGCTCGTGTCATCGTCCGGATGGGCCCACTCCCCCATCACATGGATCTTCGTCGCCGGATCAGCCACATACGGCTCGGCGGCAGCTTGAGCAGGGATTGGCAACGCAGCAAGGACCACGAGTACGACGAAGACCACGAATCGCTTCACGTGCACACTCCCAGGGCGGCGGGGGCACCAGCAACCTCAGTCCTATCCAGCGCTCACCCGACTCGCAACCGCAGGGGGCGTGTTATCCGAGCAAAAGCTGGCGGGTTGCCGCCGGAAGGGCGGCGGCGACGGAGAGGGCAGTCATGGGGCCGGAGGCGGAGGCCAGGTTGGCGGCTGCGGCGTGGAGGTAGGCGCCGACGCTGGCCGCGTCCAGGGCAGTGAGGCCTGCTGCCAGGAGAGAGCCACACAGGCCGGCCAGTACGTCGCCTGCGCCGGCGGTGGCCAGCCAGGGCGTCGCGTTGGTGTTGACGCGGACACGACCGTCGGGGGCGGCGATGACGGTGGTGGAGCCCTTCAGCAGGACCGTGGCGTCGAAGCGTTCGGCGGCCAGACAGGCGTACCTCAGTCGCTCGGCCTCGACCGTGGAGCGGTCGACACCGAGCAGACGGGCCAGCTCACCCGCGTGCGGTGTCGCCAGTACGCCGGTGTGGTCGCCCGAGTCCTCCAGCGCCCGGAGGCCGTCCGCATCGAGGACGATCGGCTCCTCGGCATCGAGCAGGTCGCGTACCCGGCGGACATCCCAGTCGTCGCCGAGCCCGGAGCCGACGGCCCAGGCCTGCACGCGTCCCTCGCCGGCAACGATCTCCGGGTGGGCCGAGCGGACTTCGGCCGCCACCGCGTCCGGACCGACGTACCGCACCATGCCGAGCGGACCGCCGAGCGCACCAGCGGTGGCGATGACCGCGGCTCCCGGGTACTGCGCTGAGCCGGCCATCAGTCCGAGTACGCCGCGGGAGTACTTGTCGGACTCGCCATGCGGAACTGGGTACAAGTCGCGTACGTCGGATGCCTGCAACGACTCGACCGGGGCGGGTGGGAGGTCGAGTCCGATGTCGACCAGGTGGACCGGGCCGCACGCGGTGGCGGCGGGGTCGATGAAGTGGCAGATCTTGTGGGTGCCGAAGGTGACGGTGAAGGCGGCGCGAACGTGCGGCTCGGGGGTCTCGCCGGTGTCGACGTCGACGCCGGACGGCGTGTCGACGGCGACGATCGGGATGCCTTTCTGAGTCGCCAGCTCGACGGCGGCGAGCGCGTCCTCGCGGAGACCAGGGCGGCCACCGATGCCGACGATGCCGTCCACGACCACGTCGGCGTCGGCGATGTCCTCGGCCGCCCCCACGCGTCCACCGACGGCGAGCAGAGCCTCGAGTCCGGCGGCGTGCGCTTTGTCCGACAGCGGTACGGCGGTCACCCGCGCACCGCGCCGGGCCAGCCGGACCCCGGCGTACAGGGCGTCGCCGCCGTTGTCGCCGGAGCCGACCAGCAGGACGACGCGAGCGCCGTACGTGTGACCAAGGAAGTTGCTGATGGCAACCGCGAGGCCGGTCGCGGCGCGTTGCATCAGGGTGCCCTCGGGCAGGCGCGCCATCAGGTCGGCCTCGGCCGCCCGGACCTGCTCGACGGTGTGTGCGCGACGCATCAGCCCTCCAGGATGACGACGGCGGAGGCGATCCCGGCGTCGTGGCTCAGGGACAGGTGGAGGTTCTGGACGCCGAGGCGTCCGGCCTGGTCGGCGACCGTACCGGTGATCTCCAGCCAGGGGCGGCCGGTCTCGTCGGTCTGCACCTCGGCGTCGTGCCAGTGCATCCCGGCCGGCGCGCCGAGCGCCTTGGCCAGCGCTTCCTTGGCGGCAAAGCGGGCCGCCAGCGAGGCCGGGGGTTTGGCCGCCTCGGACGGTGTGAAGACGCGGTCCCGCAGACCGGGCGTGCGCTCGAGAGTCTTCATGAACCGCTCCACGTCGACCACATCAATACCCACGCCGACGATCATGCTCCTCACCCTAACTGGCCCCCCGCAAGCACCAGGACGAACACGCGCCACAGGGATTCAGACGACCCGCGCTCCCCACCCCACCTGCCCGCTTGGAGGGTCCGCGAGGAGCACGCGCGGCGGAGATTCAGGAGGGCGGCTCCGCGGTGGATTGACGGACGCGCATGTCGACGGCGAGGTCCATCCGGAGTGCCGACGGCGTGACGCCGCGGGCCAGGTCGAGGACCATCCGGGCGGCCAGCTCGGCCATCTGGCGCAGCGGCTGGTGGACGGTGGTCAGCGTCGGCGAGACCCATTGCGCGACCGGCAGGTCGTCGTACCCGACCACTGACAGATCGCGCGGGATCTCCAGCCCGAGCTCACGCGCCGCCTGGTACACCCCCATCGCCTGCAGGTCGCTGCCCGCGAAGATCGCCGTCGGCCGCTCCGGCAGGCTGAGTAGCCTCAGCGCCTCCCGATGCCCGCTGCTCACCTCGAACTCCGCCGCCCGGATCAACGACGGGTCGATCTCGACCCCGGTCGACCGCAGCGCGTCGGTGTACCCGTCGACGCGCTGACGCGAGCACAGCGTCTCCACCGGACCGCCGATCATCCCGATCCGGGTGTGCCCGAGCTTGCGCAGATGCAGGGTCGCCATCCGGCCGCCGTTCCAGTTGGCCGAGCCGATGGACGGTACGTCGTCGCCCTCGTCGCCGACCGGGTCGACCACCACGAACGGGATCCGCCGCGCCTCCAACTGCGCCCGCTGGTCGGCGTCCAGGTCGGAGAACACCATGATCACGCCGAGCGGACGGCGAAGCAGGACCGACTCGATCCACTCCTGCCGCGGCCGCCGGGCACCCCCGCACTCGGACAGCACCAGCTCGACACCCTCGGCGCGGACCACTTCCTCGACACCGCGGATCAGCTCGACCGCCCACGCCCCGCCGATCTCGTGGAACACCAGGTCGATCATCGGGCTGCTCGCCGTACTGGTGGCGCGGCGCCGGTAGCCGTGCTCCTGGATGATGCTTTCGACCTTCGCCCGGGTCTCCTCGGCGACGTCGGCGCGCCCGTTCAGCACCTTGGACACGGTGGGCACGGACACCCCCGCCTGCTCCGCAATTTTCGAGATGGTCATCCGCTGACCCACGACGTACCTCCACCAGGCTCGAGGCTGTGCAAGCAGCACAATACAAGCTAACCTCCTCGCAGGTATCGTTACTAACTTCGAAACTTTCGAGGAGCTCGATGGGTGCCTGGCGCGACACCACCGCGGATCCGGACGACCGGGTCGGGGCCTTGCTCGCCGAGCTGACCCTGCGGGAGAAGGTCTCCCAACTGGCCGGCCTCTGGGTCGGCGCGGGTGACAGCGGCGAGGACGTCGCGCCGTACCAGCACGACATGAGCAGCGACCCGCCGGTCTGGGCCGAGGTGATCCAGGACGGCCTCGGCCAGCTCACCCGCCCGTTCGGGACCCGGCCGGTCGATCCCACCACCGGCGCCCGGTCCCTGGCGTCGGCGCAGCGGCAGATCATGGCCGCCAACCGGTTCGGCATCCCGGCCGTCGCGCACGACGAGTGCCTCACCGGCTTCGCGGCATACGGCGCCACCATCTACCCGACCCCGCTGGCCTGGGGCGCCACCTTCGATCCGGGGCTGGTCCAGCAGATGGCGGAGCGGATCGGCGGCGACATGCGATCGGCCGGTACGCACCTCGGGCTCGCTCCGGTCCTCGACGTCACCCGCGACTACCGCTGGGGCCGGACCGAGGAGACGATCGGCGAGGATCCGTACCTGGTCGGCACGATCGGTACGGCGTACGTCCGCGGACTCCAGGACGGCGGCGTCCACGCCACCCTGAAGCACTTCGCCGGGTACTCCGCCTCCCGCGCCGGCCGTAACCTCGCGCCGGTGTCGATGGGCCGGCAGGAGCTCACCGACGTGATCCTCCCGCCGTTCGAGATGGCGGTCGTCGAGGGCGGCGCTCGTACGGTGATGAACTCGTACGCCGAGATCGACGGCGTACCGGTCGCCGCCGACCGGGAGTTGCTGACCACGCTGCTGCGGGACCAGTGGGGCTTCGACGGCACGGTTGTCGCGGACTACTTCGCCATCGCGTTCCTGCGCACTCTGCACCAGGTCGCGGGCACTGACGGCGAGGCGGCCGCGCTGGCGCTGAGGGCCGGCATCGACGTTGAGCTGCCGACCGTGCACACCTACGCCGACGCCCTCATCGCCGAGGTCGAGGAGGGCCGGCTCGACATCTCGTACGTCGATCAGGCCGTGCGCCGGGTGTTGCGGCAGAAGTGCGATCTCGGGCTGCTCGACCCTGAGCTCCAACTGGAGCCGACCGGCCCGATCGGGCTCGACAGTCCCGCCAACCGGGAGATCGCGGCGAAGCTGGCCGAGGAGTCGATCGTGCTGGTCGCGAACGACGGCGTACTGCCTGTTGCCCCGGGCAAGAAGGTGGCGCTGGTCGGCCCACGGGGCATGGACCCGCACGCAATGCTCGGCTGCTACACCTTCCCGATCCACATCGCGCCCCGCTACCCCGGCACCGACGACGGCGTACCGATCCTCACCCTGGCCGAGGCGCTGGTTGCTCAGGGCATCGATCTGAAGACCGCCGAGGGATGCGGTGTCGACGACGACTCCGACGACGGTTTCCAGGAGGCTGTCACGGCGGCCTCCGAAGCCGACGTCGCGATCGTCGCCCTCGGCGACCGGGCCGGCCTGTTCGGCCGCGGCACCTCCGGCGAAGGCTGCGACGTCGAGACCCTCACGTTGCCTGGCCGCCAAGCGGATCTGCTCGCCGCGGTCCTCGACACCGGTACGCCGGTGGTCCTCGTACTGCTGTCCGGTCGCCCGTACGCCCTCGGCCGATTCGCGGAGCGTACGGCCGCGATCGTGCAAGCATTCTTCCCCGGCCAGGAGGGTGGACCGGCGCTGGCGCGCGTCCTCACCGGCGCCGTCAACCCGTCCGGCCGGCTCCCGGTCAGCCTCCCGCGGAGCGAAGGCGGGCAGCCGGGGACCTACCTGCACCAACCGCTCGGCGGACTCAACAAGGTCTCATCGGTCGACCCGACCCCACTCTTTCCGTTCGGCCACGGCACGTCGTACACGACCTTCGAATGGACCGACGCAGCCGCGGACCGCGACACCATGCCCACCGACGGGACCGTCAACCTCCAGGTGACCGTTCACAACACCGGCACCACCGACGGCACCGAGATCATCCAGCTCTACCTGGGCGACCCAGTCGCCCGCGTGACCCGCCCAGTCACCCGCCTGATCGGCTACCACCGCGTCAACATCCCCGCCGGCGAATCCCGCACCATCACCTTCACCGTCCACGCCGACCTCACCTCCTTCGCCGACCGCGACGGCACCCGCATAGTCGAGCCAGGCCTGATCAACCTCCGCCTGGCAAAATCCAGCACCAACATCCAATCCACCCACCCCCTGACCCTCACCGGCCAAGTCCGCCAGGTAGACCACACCCGAACCCTCCACTGCACCTCGCAACTCCAGCCCTAACCAGCTACCGGGGTGCGGGAGTACTTGCGTGCCGGGGTGCCGGGTTCTGTGGGTGGCTGAGGCGCGGGGTTTGTTTTTGGGTTAGGCGTGGGTGTGGTTCCGCGGGCTCCGCTGCGTGATGGTGCTAGTCGGTGCGGTGTGCGTCAAGGGCGCCTTCGGAGTCCCTGCGGGATCTTCGACCCTTGACACACACCACACCGACCAGGGAAGGACGCAGCTACGCGGATCCCGCGGGAGGTTTAGCCCGAGTGGGCTGGATGACTTCTTGCGAACCTGGTTGCCGGGTGACCGTGGACCCGGCGGGGTGTGGTGGGGTCGAGGCGGGGCCGTGATGCATCGAGTCGCGGATTTTGGTCCGGGACACGGCGATTCTTCGACCACGATTGACGACTCGGGCGATCGAACCCAGGTTGGAACCCGGAAATCCCGCCATACGGACGAGAACGGCCACATGCCGAAACCAGCCCCTCAGATCGAGGGCCACTAGCGGGTTATGTCACCGATGGCCTGCTACAACCCGCCATCGGTGACACAAGCCGCCAGCTACCCCCAAACCAACCGCGACCCTTTGCCCCCACCCCAAACCAAACGAGATCCACCGAAGCCCCACCCGAACCATCCGCATCCGCATCCACATCTGGACGCGACCACCCCCACTCCCGACCCCACACCGCATCCACCCCCAACTGCGACCACTCGGGTGAGCAGCTCCGGGATAGCTGCGCCCTCCTGGTCGTGGCGGTGTGGGTCAAGGGTCGAAGATCCCGCAGGGACGCCGAAGGCGTCCTTGACGCACACCGCCACCCACAGCACCCTCACCCAGCCCCGAGCCGCGACACCCCACCCGCCCGTCCCCCG
>NZ_JBEZZH010000014.1:0-161450 GCF_040639075.1 Kribbella sp. NPDC023972
GCCCGCCCCCCCCCCCCCCGCCCGCGCCGCCTCGTTTTCGGAGTACCTAGGCGCCAGGTACGCCGTACCCGGCCTCCCTAGGACCCCCTAAGGCCCAGGGATAGGGAGGAGTTCCGATGTGCGGAGCTACCTCAGACGAGCAGATTTGAGGCATCGGCAGGGAGCCGAGAACACTCCAGGAGGAACACCACATGTTCACGAACGACTCGCTCAAGGCAGAGGTCGACTACCGCAGGGAGCGCCTCAGCCGCGACTTCCGGCAGCACCGGACCAGCTCCGGGACCCGCCGGCACCTCGCCCACCTGTTCGGCCGGAAAGCCTGAAGGGAGGCACACCATGTTGTTCACCACACCGGAATCACTGAAGGCGGAGACCGCCTACCGGAAGGAGCGGATCACCCGCGACTTCGGGCGCTCGACCCGCCGGCAGCGCGCGGAGCGGGCTTCGCAGCCTGAACCGCGGCACGCGCGCCGGGCCCTTCGACCCACCACCGCAGCATGACGGAGTTGGCTGGCCGCGCCTCTGGCACCGGCGCGGTCATGCGGCTTGGGCCGGGAGGCCCCAGCACCGACGGGACCGCCGTCCCTGACCCGATAGCACCGGTCAGGGACGGCGTTTTCGTTGCCACTGGCGACCAGCGGAAGGGATGCCGTCGATTTGTGTCGGCTCCAGGGGCGAAGATGGACGACGTGCCCTGGACTTCGACACCTCTCGTCGGCCGCTCTACCGAGATGGCCGCCCTGCTCAGCGCCGTCGACGACGCCAAGACGCGTCGCGCCGGCGCCGTTCTCATGTCCGGTGATGCCGGCGTCGGCAAGACCCGGCTGCTGGACGAGGTGGCCACGGGTGCGCACGAGCGTGGTTTCGGCGTCCTGGTCGGGCACTGCACCGACTTCGGCGACGCAGGCCTGCCGTACCTGCCGTTCTCCGAGATCTTCGGCCGGCTGGCCGGTGACCGGCCTGACCTGGTCGAGAGCGTGCTGACCAACTTCCCGGCGATCGGCCGCCTGCTGCCCACCCACCGCCTGATCGGCGCCCAGCCGGTGCCGCAGGAGGGCCAGCTGGACCGGGCCGCCCTGTTCGACGCCGTCCTGGGTGCGTTCACCGCGCTGTCCACCAGCGAGCCGCTGCTGGTGATCATCGAGGACGCGCACTGGGCCGACGACTCGACCCGGGACCTGATCGGTTTCCTGATCACCCGGCTCACCTCGCAGCGGCTGGCCCTGGTGGTCTCCTACCGCAGCGACGACCTGCACCGGCGGCACCCGTTGCGCCGCCCGATCACCGAGTGGTCCCGCAACCCCCGGGTCCGCCGGGTCAACCTGCTTCCGCTCGACGCGGACGAGTCCCGCGCCCTGCTGAACTCCCTGCTCACCGAGCCGCTCCCGGAGTCCGAGGTACGACGCATCCTCGAGCGGGCCGGTGGCAACGCGTTCTTCACCGAGGAGCTGGTCGCCGCCGCGTCGATGGGCGACGGCGACGCCGTACCGCCCGATCTGGCCGACCTGCTGCTGGTCCGGCTCGATCCGCTGTCCGATGACGCCCGCCAGGTGGCCCGGGTGATCGCCGTGGCCGGCCGCCGGGTGCCGCATGACCTGCTGAGTGCCGTCGCCGGCCTGCCCGAGCGGGAGCTCGACGTGGCTCTGCGGGAGCTGATCGACGCGCACATCATCGACGTACCGGCCAACGACCGCTACTACTTCCGGCACGCGCTGCTGGCCGAGGCGGTGTACGACGACCTGCTGCCGGGCGAGCGGGTTCGGCAGCACGCGGCGTACGTGCAGGCGCTGAAGGACCAGACCGTCGCGGGTACGGCGGCTGAGCTGGCCGGGCACGCCACCCGGTCGCACAACCTGGCCGAAGCCTTCGAAGCGCGGGTCCGGGCCGGTGAGGAGGCCATCTCGGTCGCCGCGCCGCAGGAGGCGCTGAAGCACTACGAGCTGGCCCTCGAGCTGTTCCCGAACCGGGCGCCCGAGAGCAGCATCGACAAGGTCTGGCTGATCGTGCAGACCGCGACCGCCGCGACGCTGTCCTCACAGCACCTGAGGGCGCTGAAGATCCTGCGCAAGGCGCTGGCCGAGCTGCCCGCGGACGCGCCGAGGACGCAGCGGGCTGAGCTGCTGCTGCCACTGGCCGAGATCGCACTGATCATCGACCAGGATCAGGAGGCGAGCGAGGCGATTTCACAGGCGCTCAAGCTGGTCAACGACGAGCCGGCCAGCGTGTTCAAGGCACACGTCGCGTCGCTGTATGCCCGGGTCTCGGATGCGATGGGCCGGCCGATGGAGGCCGAGCGCTGGGCCCTGCGGGCGCTGGAGATCGCCCGCGAGGCGGGCCAGGAGTCCGCAATGGGCGACGCCGGGATCACCCTGGCCGTGCTCCGGCGCCGGGCCGGTGACCCGATGGGCGCGGTGCGGCAACTGGAGGAGGCCGCCGTACGGGCTCAGTTGGCCGGAGACGCCGCGGCGGAGGTGCGGAGCCGGTTCCTGCTCGGCTCGACGCACTACGAGCAGGGCGACCTGCAGAGCGCGAAGGCGGCGCTGGCGATCGCGATGCGGCGAGCAGCCGAGCTCGGCCGGCAGTGGGCCGTGTACGGGTTCGACGCGCGGCGGCTGCTCGGGCTGACCCAGTTCGTCATGGGCGAGTGGGACGAGGCGGCGGCGACCGCCCGGACCGACTCGATGACGCCGAACGCTTCCGCCGCGGCGCTGCGGGCGGTGGAGTTCGCCGTCCGGAGTGGGCGCGGTGACACCTCGGTCGCGGAGGAGCTGGAGCGGCTGCGCAAGTGGTGGGACCTCGACGTGATGCTGCCGATCATCGGTCTGCAGCCGGCCGTGGACGCCTACCTGCAGCTGGACCAGCCCACCGAGGCGGAGAAGCTGATCGCCGACGTGTCCACGCTGTGTGCCGATGTATTCCAGAGCGAGTGGTTCATGGCGCGGATCCGGTTCTCGACGCTCGGGCTACAGGTGCTGTGCCATCGGGCTGTGGGTGAGCCGACCGCGGCCAAGGAGCTGGTAGCCAAGGGCGCGGAGTTGCTCGCAGCCGGGCATGCGACCGCTGAGAAGGGCCTGCCGCCCGGCCGGTTGATGGGTGTCGAGGGCCTGGCGTGGCTGGCTCGGCTGGAGGCCGAGTGGGAGCGGCTGCGGTGGCTGGCCGGGATCGACCCGCCGACACCGGAGGAGCATGTGGCCGTGTGGGAGCGGACGGTGGACGCGTTCGGGTATGGCTACGTCTTCGAGCAGGCGTGGTCGCGGGTGCGGTTGTCAGCCGCGCTGCGGGCGGCCGGCCGGGTCGCGGAGGCGAACGAGCAGGCGGCGCTGGCGACCGAGGTCGGGCGGCAGTTGGCCTCGAAGCCGCTGCTCGACGAGGTCGGTGGAGTGGAGTCCGGGGGCGGGGCGAGCAGCCTGACGTCCCGGGAGACCGAGGTGCTCGCACTGCTGGCCGAGGGGCGGACCAATCGGCAGTTGGCACGGGAGCTCTACATCAGCGAGAAGACGGTCAGCGTCCACGTCTCCAACATCTTGGCGAAACTCGGCGTCCGCTCCCGCACGGAAGCAGCCGCAGTCGCCCGCCGCGACGGCCTACTGGACTGACCGGCCCGCTTACTGGACTGACCCGCACGCTTCCTGGCCCCGCTCGCCTTGTTGGGCTAACCGGCCCGCCGGCTGGGAGTGGTTCACCGTCGCTCACGTTCGGCGCTGTGCGCGTGGCCGCCGAACGTGAGCGATCGGTGTGGGCGGAACCCGGGTGTGGGGCCCAGGTGCCTTGGGTCTTTGGGGTCAGCCGTGGACCCAACGGCGGCCGGTTTCCGGTTCGACACGGCGCGCCTTGGCCATGGCTTGCGCCCGAGCTATGGACAGTTCGTCACCGGAAGGATCGGGTCGAGTACTCTCTGTCCGAGTAATATCAGCAAATACGTGCTGCGCGTGCCGCATCCTGGTCACGGCCTGTATCACGACCCCCGCCGCGATCAGCCCGATCAGCAACCAGAGTTGCCACGACATAACCTCACCACCCTGTGGTTACTTCATTCCCCCGAGTAATCACCATAGCTGTGATAGCAGCAATTGGCGACCGGGTGTACGCATTCCGTTAAAGCTGGGCCGATGATGGTGGCTTTTGTTGCCCAATGCAATCACATAGGGTGACCGGGCGACTTTTCGCCGCTCAGTTGGCAACTACAGACAGTCACATGGCCAGAGCCGACGATCCCGACCACGCACGCCGTGCGGCCGTCGACGTTGTCTGATGCTCCCGCTCGTCGGCAGGTCCCAGAGTAGCCTCGGGTCGGTGAGCGTTCTTTCGGCTGAGGATGTCCGTCGTGCTGTGCCGATGAGTACTGCGATCGACGCCGTACGGGACGCGTTCCGGGAGCTGGCCGCGGGAAACTTCGTGTTGCCGGCCCGGCAGATCTTCGGGGACGGGAGGGTCCTGGTGATGTCGGCGTACCACTCGCCGACCGGCACCGCGGTGGTGAAGACGATCGGCATCGCGCTCGACCAGGTGCCGGCCATCCGGGCGACGGTGGTCTGGACTGGCAGCGGTGACCAACTCGTCGCGGATGGCACCTCGATCACCGCCCTACGGACCGGAGCCGTCGTCGGCGTCGCCACCGATCTGCTCGCACCGGCCGATGCCACCCGGCTCACGCTGATCGGGACGGGCGCTCAGGCCCCCGACCAGGTCCGCGCCGTTCTCGCCGTACGACGGGTCGCCGCAGTGACCGTCACCGGGCGCTCCGCCGATCGAGCCGCGGCGCTGATCAAGAGCCTGGCCGACGAGTTCCCCGACGTGAAGTTCACCGCCAGTACGTCGATCGACGAAGCGATCGCCGATGCCGACATCGTCTGCTGCGCGACCTCGTCGTCCACCCCACTGTTCGAGGCGGATGCGCTCCCGGACCGCGTCCACGTCAACGCCATCGGCGCCTTCCGCCCCACCATGCGCGAACTCCCCCGCAACCTCCTCGCCACCGCCTCCACCGTCATGGTCGACCAGCGCGAAGCCGCGTTGGAGGAATCCGGCGAGATCACCGACGCCGTCACCTCCGGCGCCCTCAGCACCGACGACCTGCTGGAACTCGGCCCCGCCCTCTCACACCCGCCGACCCCCGCCGGCCGCACAGTCTTCAAGTCCGTCGGCATCGGCCCCCAAGACTGGGCCATCGCGGCAGCCCTGGCGCGGGCGTAGGCCCGGACGCCCACGCCATCACAATTGCTCCCGGCCGGGCAGCCCGACCGGTCACGGGGCTGATCGCCTCGATTGTGATGGCCTGGCGGTCCGCCTCAGGTCCAGCGGAGGACGCCCTTGCGGTAGGCGTAGAGGAGGCCGACGGCGACGAAGGCCAGGAAGATGAACATCTCGACCAGGGTGGCGAAGCCGAGGGTGGCGAAGATGGTGGCCCAGGGGAAGAGGTAGATCGCGTCGACGGCGAAGATCACGTAGAGGTAGGCGAACAGGTAGTACCGGATGTGGACCTGCGCCCAGCCCTCGCCGACCGGGTCGACACCGGACTCGTACGTCTTGAGCTTGCCCTCGGTCGGATAGGTGACGGTGAGCGCCTTGTTCAGCGCGAACGCGCCGAGCAGTCCGGCAAGGCCCAGTACGACGACCGCCGCGATGACGCCATAGCTCTCCGACACAGCCAGAAGCTTAGTTCGTACACAGCATGATCGAGTCGACCGCGACGTTCGGGCCGTAGCCGGACTGCACGTCCGCGGCCTGCAACCGCAGTCGCGTCACGCCGAGGATCTTGTAGTTGAGCCAGGTCTCGGTCTCCTGCTTCTGCAGCACCGACGTCATCACGGTCGTCCCGTTGTGCAGCGAAGTACGCACGGCCCCGTCGGTGAGGTTGCCCAGCCAGTTCCGTACATAGCTGCAGCCGGTCGAGTCGACGTCGCCGAAGACGTACCCGCCCTTGTCCGCCATCAGGTCGGCCTCCGCCCGCCGCGGCCCTTCCTGCGGCGGTACGACGGTGAACCGCGGCGTACCCTTCCCGCCGGTCGCGAGCAGCCCGTTCTTGAACATCCCGCGCCAGACGTAGTGCTTGAAGCTGATCATCGGCGAGATGGCGGCCGCGTACGGCGCCTGCGGCCCGAGCGCGATGCGGTAGGTCCGGACCGATCCGGGCTGGACGGTCTTGATCGTGACGCTGGTGCCGGTCGAGTACCCGTGGGCGATCTCCTGCCAGCGGCGTGCGGAGGGGATCCACTGGTGCAGCGGGATCCGGGTGCCCGCCTTCGGCGCCGGCGACAGCGTGCCGATCACAGTGATCACGCCCTTGGTCGCGTCGGTGGTCCGGATGCTGAGGATCTTCGCCGTTGACGTGGATGCCGTGATCGACGCCGGTGCCGCCGCCGGCAGTGCCGCTGCCGCCGTACTGCCGAGACTCAGCGCACTGTCCGCCGGGGCCGCCGGAGCGGCGCATCCGGTCAGGGCGAGGGCCAGCAGCCCGGCCAGAAGACGAAGAGGGCGACGGCGCATGGGGAACTCCAACCGCGTGGATCACGACTTGAAAACGCCACCCTGCCGGTTCTCACTCCGGATCGCAAGCGATCGGCTGCGCAGTGTGACACCAGCAGATTTCGACCTAGCGGAAAACCCAGGCCCCTAACACCGAGTCCCAGGCTGTGGACCACCGGGGCTTCCGCATGATTCTGTCCTAAGGGCGAACTAATATTGGGGTTATCGCCCTGACTGGGGGGATCGACCTGTCGTCCACGAAGCGGCCGGCCGACCCAAGCTTCGACTTGGAGATGAACAGAACAGTGACCATCGAGGTCAAGCAGCTCGACCGCGTGGTGATCCGCTTCGCCGGCGACTCCGGCGACGGGATGCAGCTCACGGGGGACCGGTTCACAGCGGAGACGGCTTCGTTCGGCAATGACCTGTCGACGTTGCCCAACTTCCCAGCAGAGATCCGGGCACCAGCCGGAACCTTGCCGGGCGTGTCGTCGTTCCAGCTCCACTTCGCCGACCACGACATCCTGACGCCGGGTGATGCGCCCGACGTGCTGATCGCGATGAACCCGGCCGCACTCAAGGCGAACCTGGGCGACGTCCCGCGCGGCGCCACCCTGATCGTCGACACCGCCGACTTCACCCCCCGCAACCTGAAGCGGATCGGGTACGACGAGAACCCGCTGGAGACCGGTGAGCTCGAGGCGTACCACGTCGTGCCGCTGAACCTGACCGGCATGACGGTGGAGTCGGTCAAGGAGTTCGGGCTGTCCCGCAAGGACGCGTCCCGGGCGAAGAACATGTACGCCCTCGGCCTGGTGTCCTGGCTGTTCCAGCGGCCGGTCGAGTCGACGATCACGTTCCTGGAGTCCAAGTTCGCGTCCAAGCCGGACATCCGCGATGCCAACATCGCGGCGTTCCGGGCCGGCTACAACTTCGGCGAGACGGCCGAGGAGTTCTCGGTCCGGTACGAGGTGAAACCGGCCAGCATGCCCAGCGGCACCTACCGGAACATCTCCGGCAACCTGGCGCTGGCGTACGGCCTGGTGGCGGGCGCCCAGCGGGCCGGCCTGCCGCTGGTCCTCGGCGCGTACCCGATCACCCCGGCGTCCGACGTGCTGCACGAGCTGTCCAAGCTCAAGCGGTTCAACGTCACCACGATCCAGGCCGAGGACGAGATCGCCGGTGTCGGCGCCGCGCTCGGCGCCTCCTTCGGCGGTTCGCTCGGCGTGACCACCTCGTCCGGTCCGGGGATCAGCCTGAAGTCCGAGACGATCGGCCTCGGCGTGATGCTCGAGCTGCCGCTGGTGGTCTGCGACATCCAACGGGCCGGGCCCTCGACGGGTATGCCGACCAAGACCGAGCAGGCCGACCTGTTGCAGGTGATGTTCGGCCGCAACGGCGAGGCCCCGCTGCCGGTGCTCGCGGCCCAGTCCCCCGCGGACTGCTTCGCGATCGCGATCGAGGCGACCCGGATCGCGGTCACCTACCGGACGCCGGTGATCGTGCTGTCCGACGGCTACCTGGCCAACGGCTCCGAGCCGTGGCAGATCCCGGCGATCGAGGAGTTGCCGACGATCGACCCGAACTTCACCGTCGAGCCGAACGCGACCGGCGCCGACGGCAAGCCGGCGTACCTCCCCTACCTGCGGGACCCGGAGACCCTGGCCCGCGCCTGGGCGATCCCGGGTACGGCGGGACTGGACCACCGGATCGGCGGTCTGGAGAAGGAGGACAAGACCGGCAACATCTCCTACGACCCGGCCAACCACGACCTGATGATTCGCACCCGGCAGGCGAAGGTGGACGGTATCGCCCGCTCCATCGAGCCGATCGGGGTCGACGACCCGGACGGTGCGGCGAAGGTGCTGGTGCTGGGCTGGGGATCGACGTACGGCCCGATCGGCGCCGGTGTCCGCCGGGTCCGCAAGGTCGGCGGCAAGGTCGCGCAGGCGCACCTGCGGCATCTCAACCCGTTCCCGCCGAACCTCGGCGACATCCTGCGGAGCTACGAGAAGGTCCTCGTCCCAGAGATGAACCTGGGCCAGCTGGCGATGCTGCTGCGGGCCAAGTACCTGGTCGACGTGGTGTCGTACGCCCAAGTCCGCGGCATGCCGCTGGGCGCGGCCGAGCTGGCCGAGGTGATCGGCAACCTGGTCGAGGAGACCGAGGGGATCGACGACGATGCCCGCCACCTGGGCGAGGCCGCGGCCAGTCTGAAGCACGGCGAAGTACTGACCGAGGAAGGTGCACGATGAGCACGGTCGAGCTCGGAATGCCGAGTCTGCCGAACGGTCTGCGCGGCGTACCCGCGGCGACCGAGCCGCAGAACCGCAAGGAGTACGTGTCGGACCAGGAGGTCCGCTGGTGCCCGGGTTGCGGGGACTACGCCGTACTGGCCGCTTTCCAGGGGTTCCTGCCGGAGCTCGGGATCAAGCGGGAGAACGTGGCGATGGTGTCCGGGATCGGCTGCTCGTCGCGGTTCCCGTACTACCTGTCGACGTACGGGATGCACTCGATCCACGGGCGCGCGCCGGCCATCGCGACCGGTCTGGCCGTGTCCCGGCCGGACCTGAGCGTCTGGGTGGTGACCGGTGACGGCGACGCGCTGTCGATCGGCGGCAACCACCTGATCCACACGCTGCGCCGCAACGTGAACATGAAGATCCTGCTGTTCAACAACCGGATCTACGGCCTGACCAAGGGTCAGTACTCGCCGACCTCGGAGCCGGGCAAGGTGACCAAGTCGACGCCGATGGGCTCGGTGGACAACCCGTTCAACCCGGTCTCACTGGCGCTCGGCGCGGAGGCGACGTTCGTGGCCCGGACGGTGGACTCCGACCGCAAGCACCTGACCTCGGTGCTGCGCGAGGCGGCCGAGCACCGCGGCACGGCGTTCGTGGAGATCTACCAGAACTGCCCGATCTTCAACGACAACGCGTTCGAGGCGTTCAAGGACCCGGAGACCCGCGACGACGCGATCATCCCGCTGGTGCACGGCGAGCCGATCCGCTTCGGCAAGGACGGCCGGCTCGGGGTGGTCCGCGACGGCTTCGCCTCGCTGGCGGTTCGCGAGGTCGCGGACCTGCCCGGCGGGGAGGCCGACCTGGTCGTCCATGACGCCCACACCGACGACCCGGCGTACGCGTTCGCCCTGTCCCGGCTGACCGACGCCGGCGTCCTGCACCAGGCCCCGATCGGCATCTTCCGCTCGGTCGACCGCCCGGCGTACGACGACCTGGTCCGCCAGCAGATCACCACCGCCCAGGAAGCCCAGGGCACCGGCGACCTGCAGTCCCTCGTCACCGGCTCCGACACCTGGACCGTCAACTGACCCCAGCGGGCTAACTTGTCGGGGTGGACGACCGGGTGGTCCTGAACGCAACCTGCGGAGGAGTCACAGCAGCTCGCTCACCGTGTGGATGATGATGCCGACCAGGGCGCCGACGACGGTGCCGTTGATGCGGATGAACTGGAGGTCGCGGCCCACGTGGAGTTCGATCCGGTCGGCGGCTTCGCGGCCGTCCCAGCGTTCGATGGTGTCGGAGATGACCGAGACGATCTCGCTGCCGTAGGTGCGGATGACGTACCCGACGGCCTCGGCGGCGCGGGCGTCCACCTTCGACCGCATCGCCTCGTCGTCCTGGAGCCGTTTCCCCAGGTCCTGCAGGGCCTTGGTCGCCCGGACCCGCAAGTTGCTGGCCGGGTCGGCGATCGAGTCGATCAGCGCGGTCCGTACGGCGTCCCACACCGCGGTCAGGCTGGCCCCCATGTCGGGATGTGTCAGCATCCGGGCCTTGAACGCCTCGAACCGGTCCATCACCTCGGGATCGTTCTGCAGGTCGTCGGCTAGCTGACTGAGCAGCCGGTCGATCGCCCTGCGGGCCGCATGCGCCTGGTCGTCGCGTACGTCGGCCAGCCAGGCCAGCGCTTCACGGTGGATCCGGTCGATCACCAGCCGGTCGACCCACTGCGGTGACCAGCGCGGCGCCCGCGGACCGACGACCTCGGTCAGCAGCTCCCGGTTGTCGCGCAGCCAGTCATGCGCCTCGACCATGAGCAGGTCGAACAGCGCGTGGTGGGCACCGTCGTCGACCACCGACTGCAGGAAGTGGCCGGCGATCGGGCTCAGCGGCTCCCTCACGAACCGCGGCAGCAGCGAGCCCTGCACGAACGCGGTCACGTCCTCGTCGCCGAGCTTCGGCAACGCGGCGCCGATCGTCCGCGCGCCCTCGGCCACGATCCGCTCCGCATGGTTGCCGGAGGCAAGCCACTCCCCCGCCCGGCGGCTGACCTCGGCGGTGCGCATCTTCTCCGCCACCACCTGCTCGGACAGGAAGTTCTCGGTGACGAACTGCTCCAGGCTCTCGGCCAGGCTGTCCTTGCGGGTCGGCACGATCGCGGTGTGCGGGATCGGCAGCCCGAGCGGCCGGCGGAACAACGCGGTCACCGCGAACCAGTCCGCCAGCGCACCCACCATCGCGGCCTCCGCCGCCGCGTTCACATATCCCCAGCCGCCGTCGCGGTGCAGCGTGGCCAGATAGATCACCGCCGCGAGCACGAGCAACGACAACGCCACGGACCGCATCTGCCGCAGCCCACGCCGCCGTACCTCGTCCGCCGCGCCCAACGTCAAGGTCGCCATACCCCGATCTAACCAAGTCGGCGGTGATCAGGTTGTCAGGCGAGTCCCCCGTCGATCCATGAGACCGGAGATGAGGGCGAGGGCCAGGCCGGCGACAGCGAGTGCGGCGCCGACTCGGCTGGGCCACTCGTAGCCGTAGCCGGCGGCCAGTACGACGCTGCCGAGCCAGGCGCCGAGTGCGTTCGCGATGTTCAGCGTCGAGTGGTTGAGCGAGGCGGCCAGCGACTGCCCTTCGTGCGCGACGTCCATCAGCCGGGTCTGCAGCGCCGGGACCAGGATGCTCGCGGAGAACCCCATTGCGAACACCGCGACGAACGCCGTCGGCCGGGTCTGCGCCAGCCAGCCGAACGTTCCGAGTACGACGGCGATCGCGATCAGGCCGCCGTACAGGCTGCCCATCAGGGACCGGTCGGCCAGGCGACCGCCGACGACGGTGCCACAGGTCATGCCCACGCCGTACACGGCCAGCACGATGGTGACCGCGGCCTCGGAGAAACCGGCCAGTTCCGTCATCGTCGGGGTGATGTAGGTGTACGTCGCGAACATGCCGCCGAAGCCGACCATCCCGACCAGCAGCGCCATCCACACCTGCGGCCGGGACAGCGCGCTCAGCTCACTGCGGACGTTGACGTCACTGCCGACCGGCTGCGGTGTGACCCAGAACCAGACCGCCACCAGCGTCAGCAGCCCGAGTCCGCCGACCGCCAGGAACGGCGCCTGCCAGCCGAGTTCCTGCCCCATCAGCGTCGTCAGCGGGACGCCGATGATGTTCGACACCGGCAGGCCGACCATGCTCATCGAGACCGCCCAGGCCCGCCGGTTGACCGGCACCATCGAAGCGCCGACCACCGCGCCGATCCCGAAGAACGCCCCGTGCGGTACGCCGGTCAGAAACCGCGCGGCCATCAGGAACTCGTAGCTGGAGGCGACCGCGGACAGCACGTTGCCGAGGACGAAGACCGCCATCAGCCCGAGCAACAGCCGCTTCCGCCCGGTCCGCGCACCCAGCGCCGCGATCACCGGCGCGCCCACCACCACGCCGAGCGCGTACGCCGAGATGACGTGACCGGCGGTCGGGATCGAGATGTTCACCCCGTCGGCGATCTGCGGTAACAGCCCCATGGTGACGAACTCGGTGGTCCCGATCGCGAACCCGCCGGTCGCCAGCGCGAACAACGCCAGCCCGACGTGCCGGGACGTCGTACCGCTGTCAGGAGTCACCGAACTTTTCACGGCTGATTCTGACATCGGACCGCCAGGCCATCACAATCCGCGGTCCACCGCGGGCGCTGAGCGCGCACAACGCCGCGACGGCCCGGTTGTGATGGCCTGGCGGTTCGCCACCGTGCAAGGATCCGCCATGGGCAACTTCGGAGACCACCAGCTCGGCATCTACCTCCAGGGCATGCTGCAGGGCACCAGGCCGGAGATCACGACCGATCTGGCCCGGCTGGAGTCCCAAGCAGCCGGCAAGTTGTCGGCCGAGGCGATGGGGTACATCGTGCCGAGCGCCGGCAGCGGTGCGACGGCACGAGCGAACCTGGTCGCGTTCGACCGCTGGCGGCTGGTGCCGCGGATGCTGAGGGCAGCACCGAGCGCGACCTGTCCTGCACCATCCTCGGTACGCCGATGCCGGCGCCGGTCCTGATCGCGCCGCTCGGCGTCCAGACGCTGGCCCACCCGGACGGCGAACTGGCGACCGCGCGGGCCGCCGACGCCCTCGGGCTGACCTACATGCACTCGACCCAGGCGAGTCACGCGTTCGAGCAGATCGAGGCAGGCAGCAAGTGGTTCCAGCTCTACTGGCCGACGGATCGCGACGTCTGCCTGAGCTTCCTCCAGCGCGCGAAGGCCAGCGGGTACGGCGTTCTCGTCGTCACCCTGGACACCGGAACGCTCGGCTGGCGACCGGCCGACCTGGATCGCGGGTTCCTCCCGTTCCTCAAGGGTGAGGGGCTGGCGAACTACTTCAGCGACCCGGCCTTCCAGGCCAAGCTGGTGAAGCCGGTCGAGGAGGATCCGGCCTCGGCCGTGATGCACTGGGCGCAGATGTTCCCGAACGTCGGGCTGAGCTGGGACGAGCTGTCGTTCCTGCGCGAGAACTGGGACGGCCCGATCGTGCTGAAAGGAATCACCGCGGTCGACGACGCCAAGCTCGCGGCCGAGCACGGCGTCGACGGCCTCGTGGTGTCGAACCACGGCGGCCGCCAGGTGGACGGCGCGATCGCCTCACTGGACGCCTTGCCCGCGATCGCCGAGGCGGTCAGCGAACAGCTGACCGTGCTGTTCGACTCGGGCGTGCGCACCGGCGCGGACGCGGCGAAGGCGCTCGCGCTCGGCGCGAAGGCGGTGCTGCTCGGCCGTCCGTTGCTGTACGGGCTTGCACTGGCCGGGCAGGCGGGCGTCGACCACGTGCTGCGGTGCTTCCTGGCCGAGCTCGATCTGACCCTGGCACTTTCGGGGTACGCGAACCACCGCGAACTCAACCGCGACTCCCTGGTCCGCGCATGAAGGCTGTCATCTTCGACCTGGACGACACTCTGTTCGACCACACCACGTCCGCGACGAACGCGATCCACGGCTGGGTCCCGGAACTCGGCGGTACGTCGTCCGACGAGCTGGTCGCGGAGTGGTTCGTGATCGAGAAGCACCGGTTCGACCGCTGGCTGAACGGCGACACGAGCCACCAGGGCCAGCGCCGCGAGCGGTTGCGTGACTTCCTGCCGTTGATCGACCACCCGGTACCTGATGGTGACGACGAGCTCGACGCGATCTTCGCGGGGTACCTGAAGCACTACCGGGCCAGCTGGGTCGCGTTTCCGGACGCCCGGCCCGCGCTGGACATTGCCAGGAGCAACGGTTGGCGGATCGGTGTGCTGACGAACGGCAGCAACACGCAGCAGAACGCCAAACTGGAGACGATCGGACTGTCGGCACTGGTGGACGTCGTCTGCACGTCGGAGCTCCTCGGCGTCAGCAAGCCCGACCCGGCGGCGTACCTGAGGACCTGTCAGGCACTTGGCGCCGAGCCGGACGACACAATCATGATCGGCGACAACCTCGAGTTGGACGTCCTGGCGCCCCGGACGGCCGGCCTGACCGCACACCACCTCGACCGCACCACCGGCATCACCCTGCTGGACCTGCTACCTGGGAGGTTTTCTGCTTGATCCTGGGAGGGTTTTCCCCGAATCGGGACAGAAACCCTCCCAGCATCAGCCGGGCTAGATGCCGCAGGTGGGGGCGTCCCAGACGTTGGACGTTCTGATATCTACGTGGGTGTGGTCGTTGTGGCCTGGGTAGCCGGGGCCGAAGATGCCGCCGAAGCCGTGGTAGCGGGCCTGCTTGGCCAGCGTGCACAGCGAGTGGACACCGACCAGGTCGGCGGACCGGCCGTACAGGTGCTGGCTGTTGCTCGCGCCGCCGACCGCGTTGTTGCACGCGATGCTGCGGAAGCCGCTGGTGACGTTCAGCGGCTGGTCACCCAGCGCGTGCCGCAAGGCCTCCAGCTGCCACATGGTCTGCAACGCGTTGGCCTTCGTCGCCGCCTCGGACAGCGGCCCGCCGTCGTACCCGGACCCACCGCAGCCGTCGTCCAGCTCGGCGTAGGTGAAGTGGATCGGCGTACAGTCGTCGTCCTGCAACTGGTAGATCTTGCTGAACGTGGCCGACCCGGCGATCCCGTCGGAGCCCAGCCCGTACGCCGTCTGGAAGCGCTGCACGGCCGCCTTCGTGGCCGGCCCGAAAGCACCATCGGCCGCCAGATGACCGCCGTACCCGGGCCAGCCTGCCACCCGGATCTGCAGTTGCCGCACGTCCTCGCCACTCATCCCCTGCGACAACGTGCGACCCCAGGTGTAGCAACCATCCGCATGGGCCTTGGTCGCGATCACCACTTGGGTCGTGACCGTCGCGGCCAGCATCGCCGCGAACAACATCAGGATCGCCAGGATCCTCGGCAACGGCCTGCTCAAGAGTCGGGACATCGGACACCTCCGGGGCGGTGAAGGAACCTGTCCGGCCCAGCATTACGGCACAATCCGCCCCTTGACCACCCCTCGGCGAAACTTTCTGACAAAGCCCAGGCAACCATCCGGTGCGCCCAACTGGTCCCACCCGGTGGACCAGCAAGCCGCCCTCGGCCTTAGATCAGATCCAGGAGTGGAGGGCCGCGGCGTCCTTGTTGAGGCGGTCCGGGGAGTCGTCGGCGACGAACTCGAGCAGGGCGTTGATCTCGCGGTCCTCGGCGGCGAGGCGGCTCAGGACCGGGCGCCACAAGGACTCGCGGCCGGTCAGTGGGAGCCGGGTGTTGGACGGCCACCAGGAGAAGACGTGGACCGTGGTCAGCCACGGCATCAGGGCCTCGAGCTGGGCGAGGCACTCGGCGTCGCTGAGATCGACCGGCGGCTGCCAGTACGTCGTCAGGTTGGGCGCGCCGACGTCGAGCAGCAACGTGATGGTCGAGTCGACCTCGTCGGTCAGCGTGTTGCGGTGGAACTCCATCGCGATCTCGATCCCGGAACCGGCCGCCACGTCGGCGAGCTCGGCCAGGCCGCGGGTCACCGCCATCCGGTCCCCCACCCCGGCATCCGCCGTACCGACGTTGCCTGCCCAGACGCGGATCCGGGGCGCACCCAACGCCTCGGCCGTGGCGACGGCCGAGCGCATCTCCTCGCGATCGACACTGCCGGCCCGCAGGTAGGAGCCGTACGCCGCGATCGCCACCCCCCGGTCGTCACACAGGGCCTTCACCCGCTTGGCGGTGCTCAGCTTCCCGAGCGGCACGTGGATGTCGCCACCCCATTCGATCGCCGCCAGTCCCGCCTTGGCCGCGACCTCCACCACCTCGTCGGCCGGCAATTGGCGGAACGTCACCGAGACCAGACCGGTCCTCACACCCACGCGTGCCTCCTCGTTGTCACCCTCTATCCAACCGCATCACGCCAGGCCGTCTCACGTCATGAGCAAAAACATTGGATGCCACTGTCCTCGGGCTTAGGCTGTAGCACGTGCCAGAGCTGCGGAGAGGGTTCGTCTACGGCCTGGCCGCCTATCTGATCTGGGGTCTGTTCCCGCTCTACTGGAAACTCCTGGACAGCTCCGGCCCGATCGAGGTGCTCGCCCACCGCGTCGTCTGGTCGATGGTGACGATCTCGCTGCTGGTCGTCGTACTGCGGAAGTTCGGTGCCGTGAAGGCGCTCCTGCGGGAGCCGCGCCGGCGATGGCCGCTGATCGCCGCGGCGGCGCTGATCTCGGTGAACTGGGGCACCTACATCTGGGGCGTGCACAACCACCGGGTGGTGGAGACCTCGCTCGGCTACTTCATCACCCCGCTGTTCACCGTGCTGCTCGGCGTCCTGGTGCTCAAGGAGCGCCTACGGAGCATGCAGTGGACCGCGCTCGCGATTGCCTTCGTGGCCGTGATCGGGCTGACCATCGAGAACGGGCGGCCGCCGTGGGTCGCGATGATCCTGACCTTCTCGTTCGGCCTGTACGGGCTGGCGAAGAAGCAGGCCGGGGCCGGGGCGATCGAGGGGATGGCGATCGAGACCGCCGCGGTCGCGCCCGTCGCGCTGGCGGCGATCGCCGTCCTGGGAGGGCAGGGGCAGTCGACGGTCGCGGACCACGGCGCCGGCTACCTGATCGTGGTGATGCTGGCCGGGCCGATCACCTCGATCCCGCTGATGCTGTTCGGCGCCGCCTCGACCCGGGTGTCGATGACGACCCTCGGCCTGCTGAACTACATCACCCCGAGCATGCAGTTCGCACTCGCGGTGCTGCTGTTCCACGAGGTGATGTCGCCGATGCGGTGGGCCGGATTCGGCCTGGTGTGGCTGGCGCTGGCGATCTTCACCTGGGACACGATGATGCAGCGGCGCCGGATCCAGTCGCTCGAGCGGACCGCGGTGACCGCCTCCGCAGTGTGACTGTTCGATCTCTCCTTGCTACTGAGGGCAACCTAAGCCTTGAGACGTTCACCTGACCTTCACTTCGTCACCGCCTGGCCTCCCTAGGGTCCCGGGCGTGACCAAGTTCCTGCCGCTGATCAGCCAGATCGGCACCCGCCACGGGTCCCGAAGCTTCCGCACCTGCGAGCTCAAGTGCGCCAACCAGTGTGACCACCCGGAGCCCAACACCTCCGGCAACGAGCACATCCAGACCGTGATGCGGTCGGCGTTCTCCCGCCGCCACGTCCTCAAGGTCGGCGCCGCCGGTGTCGCGGCCGCCGGGGTCGCGTCCCTCGCGGCCAACCTGCCCGCGGCCGCCGACCAGCCGGCCGGGGGCGACTACGGCAACGGCGCGTTCCCCGGTTTCGGCACGCCCGATGCGCTGACGCACGGCGTCGTACCGCCGAACCGCAAGGACGACATCGTCATCCCGCGCGGCTACGAGCAGGCCGTCATCATCGGCTGGGGCGACCCGGTCGAGTCCGGCGCGCCGAAGTTCGACGCCTACCAGCAGACGCCGGAGGCGCAGGCCAAGCAGTTCGGCTACAACAACGACTACACGATGATCGTGCCGCTCCGCGACGACCGGAAGGCGCTGCTCGTCTGCAACCACGAGTACACCGACGAGAACCTGATGTTCCCGGCCGGCAAGTACGACCAGAAGACGATCGCGAAGATCGGCCTCGCGGCGCACGGCATGACCGTGGTCCAGATCGAGCGGGTCGGCCGCACCGGCCAGTGGCGCCGGGACAAGCAGGGCTCGAAGTACAACCGCCGGATCACCGCCACCACCAAGTTCGAGGTCACCGGCCCGGCCGCCGCCGACCCCCGGGTCGGAAAGGTTGCCTACGGCACCTTCGGCAACTGCGCCGGCGGCGTCACCCCGTGGGGCACCATCCTGTCCGGCGAGGAGAACTTCAACGGGTACTTCGACGTCACCGGCTCGATCCCGGCCGAGTACGTGGCCAGCTACAAGCGGTACGGCGTACCGACCACGGTGACCAAGTCCGCCCGGCAGTGGAGCACCGTCGACCCGCGGTGGGACCTGGCCAAGACGCCGACCGAGGCGTTCCGGGCCGGCTGGATCGTCGAGGTCGACCCGTACGACCCGACGTCGACGCCGAAGAAGCGCACCATGCTCGGCCGGATGAAGCACGAGGGCGCGACCATCACGATCACGGCCGACGGGCGGATCGCGGCGTACCTGGGCGACGACGAGCGCGGCGAGTACATCTACAAGTTCGTCTCGGCCGGCAAGTACGACCAGGACAACCGGAAGAAGAACTTCGGCCTGCTCGACGAGGGCACGCTGTACGTCGCCAAGTTCACCGGTGACGGCACCGCGGACGGCCTGTTCGACGGCACCGGCCAGTGGATCCCGCTGACCTCGGACAAGAAGTCGTTCATCGACGGCATGAGCGTCGCGGAGGTGCTGATCAACGTCCGGTCCGCCGCGGACAAGGTCGGCGCGACCCGGATGGACCGGCCGGAGGACATCGAGCGCAACCCGGTGAACGGCCGGATCTACGCCGCGCTGACGAACAACTCGAACCGCGGCGGCACCTTCCCGGTCGACGAGGCCAACCCGCTGGCGAAGTCGCACACCCGCGCGACCCTCGGCGGCCCGCTGGTGGAGCAGTCCGGCAACCGGAACGGGTACGTCCTGGAGTTGAGCGAGGAGGGCGACGACGCGGCCAAGACCGGCTTCTTCTGGACCCTGTTCCTGGTCTGCGGTGACCCGGCCGCGCAGGAGACGTACTTCGGCGGCTTCGACAAGACCAAGGTGAGCCCGATCTCCTGCCCGGACAACGTCGCCTTCGACGGCTCCGGCAACCTGTGGATCTCCACCGACGGCAACGTGCTCGGCTCCAACGACGGGATCTTCACCGTCCCGGTGGCCGGCCCGAACCGCGGCCAGGTCAAGCAGTTCCTGTCCGTGCCGTTCGGCGCCGAGGCCTGCGGCCCGCTGGTGTCCGAGGACGACAAGACCGCGTTCGTCGCCGTCCAGCACCCGGGCGAGACCGACGACGCGACCTTCGAGAAGCCGACCTCGACCTGGCCTCACACGACCAGGTACCCGCGTCCGGCGATCGCCTGCGTGTGGCGCAAGGACGGTGGCCGCGTCGGCAGCTGACGCACTTCCCGGATCCGTCTTCCGGCCGTCCAGCTTCTCGGGCGGCCCTTCCGGCGGCCCAGCTCCTCGGGAGGCCCGGCGTCGCGGCGCCGGGCCTCTTGACTTCGGCTATTGAGGACATCTAATATCCAGAACCATGAAGATGAACGAAGGCGTCGAGTGGGCGATGCACAGCTGCGTGAACCTCAGCTGGCTGCCCGGCGAGGCGGTGACCGCCAAACGACTCGCCGCCTTCTACGACCTTCCCAGCGCGTACCTGAACAAGCAGCTCCAGGCACTCACCCGGGCCGGCATCCTGTCCTCGGCCTCCGGGCCGAAGGGCGGTTTCCAGCTCGCCCGGGATCCGCGCAACATCACCCTGCTCGACATCGTGATCGCGATCGACGGCGCCGACGAGGCGTTCCGGTGCGCCCAGATCCTGAAGGCCGGCCCGGGCGCCGACCCGCGCGCCGACTACCGCGAGATCTGCCTGGTCTCCCAGGCGATGCGAGCCGCGGAGCTCACCTACCGGCGCGAGCTCGCCGGGCAGACGATCGCCGACATCGTCGCCCGGGTCGAGGCGCAGTCACCCAGCGCTCCCGACAACACCCGCCGCTGGTTCGCCAACCTCAAGTCCTGACCCTTTTCCGTTGCCTCTTTCCATCGTTTCCGCCGGAGTTGATTCTGGATGTTGAATATCCAAAATAAGCCGTTGGTGCTGGCGCTCCTCGCGTTCGCACAGCTGATCATCGCGATCGACTACACCATCGTGTTCGTCGCCGTACCGGACATCGGCCGCGAGCTCGGCTTCGCCGCGCACAACCTGCAGTGGGTGATCAGCGGGTATGCCGTTGCGTTCGGCGGCTTCCTGCTGCTCGGCGGCCGGATGTCCGACCTGCTCGGCCGCCGCCGGATGTTCACCCTCGGCCTCTTCCTGTACGGCGTATCGTCACTGGCCGGCGGTCTCGCCACGGATCCGGGCCTGCTCGTCGCGGCCCGTGCGATTCAAGGTTTCGGCGGTGCGGTTCTGGCGCCCGCCGTACTCTCGCTGATCGGCACCCTGTTCGCCGAGGGCCGCGAACGCAACCGGGCGTTCTCGATCTGGGGTGCCGCCGGTGGTAGCGGGATGGCGCTCGGTTCTCTGCTCGGCGGCGTACTGGCGCAGTCCTTCGGCTGGCCGGCCGTGTTCTTCGTCAACGTGCCTCTCGCCGCGGTTGGTGTTGTCGCCGCGCTGCTGCTTCTCCCGGTCGACTCGTCGCTGCGGACCGGCCGGCGGTTCGACGTACCGGGGGCGCTCACCGCGACTGCCGGGATCACCTCGATCGTGTTCGCGTTGGTCCAAGGTCCTGCCACCGGGTGGAAGGGCGGCAGTCTCGCCGCGGCTGTGGCCGGTGCCGTACTCCTCGGGGCCTTCGTCATGATCGAACTGCGATCGCCGGATCCGCTGCTGCCGCTGAGGTTGCTGGCGCTGCGGAACCTCCGCACCGGTGTCGTCGTGATCACGATGTTCGCCGCGACGCTCGGGCCGCTGCTGTACTTCGAGACCGTCTACTTCCAGGACGTCCACGGTTACAGCGCCCTTCAGACCGGCCTCGCCTACCTCGTGCCCACGGTCGCGATCTTCATCGGTGCCAACCTGGGCGGACGGCTGGCGACCCGGTTCGGCCTGCAGCTCACGCTCGCGGTCAGCCTTGCGCTCGCCGGTACCGGGACCGCTTTACTCGGGCTGATCGTCTCCACGACCGCGTCGTACGCCGTACTCGTGCCGGCGCTGCTGATCCTCGGACTCGGCCAGGGCAGCGCGTTCACCACCATGTACGCCGCCGCGTCCACCGGAGTCGCGGCCGAGTACCAGGGCATCGGCTCCGGGATCGCGTCGACCGGCCAGCAAATCGGCAACGCGGTCGGCCTCGCCGTACTGGTCGCGATCGCCAACCGGGGTGTCGAGGGACTCACCGGCGATGCCCTCCGCACCGCCACCACTCACGGCCTCCGGGTCGCCGTACTGCTCGCCGCGGCCGGCGTCATCCTCACCGCCGGACTGGCCCTGTCCGGCCGGCGTCGTACGCCAGTCCTGGTCGACGCGCTCTGAAACCTCAACCCCCAAAAGGAGAATCCATCATGAACACCACCAAGCCCGTCCTCGTCCGCGCCGCCGACGCGGAGGTGCTGTCCGCCAGCGGTGTCACCCTCTTCGCCGACGTCCCCGACACCGACGGCCACCTCACCAGCCACCGCTCCATCTTCAAGCCCGGCAAGGAAGGCGCTCCCCCGCACCTGCACAAGGAAGCCGCCGAGCTCTTCTTCGTCCTGACCGGCTCCCTCCGGGTCCTGACCGGCGACGACGTGATCACGCTGACGCAAGGTGACTTCCTCGTCGTACCGCCGAACACCCCACACGCCTTCGAGGCCGCCGGCGACGAGGACACCGAGGTCCTCTTCGTCCTCACCCACGCCAAGCCCCGCTTCGACTACTACCGCCTCCTCGAGTCCGTCTACCAAGGCACCACCGCCCCCGCCGAACTCGCCAAGACCAGCGACCTCTACGACAACCACTACGTCGAAAGCCGCGCCTGGCAAGCGCGGTGACGACCGGAGTGCCCAGCCAACCGCACCTTGGCTGGGCACTCTCGCGTCTGGCCGGATGCCATCGCCCTCACCTGGCGGAGTGCTCTCGCGGTCGTGGGAGTGGGAGTTGGGCACTGGGAGGTGGTGAGACACGAGTGGTTTCTGAGCGCGGCGGAGCGGGGGAATCCCGCGACCGATATCGACGCCGATGGGGCTTGGATCGAGAGGAATCTGGTCACGCCGTTGGTGCATGGGGCTACCTACTTTCGCCGCTTGTACGACGAGCTGCGCGCCCTGCGGCCCGGGGATCGCGTGTATTTCACCGACTGGCGCGGGGATCCGGATGAGGCTCTGGTCGAGGATGGGCCGAGCATCGGATCGGTGCTCTGTGAGCTCGCGCGCGCCGGGGTGGAGGTCCGGGCACTGGTGTGGCGGTCGCATTCGGACCATCTGAACTTCAGTTCGCAGGAGAATCAGCGGCTCGGGACGGAGTTGAACGAGGCGGGTGGGGAGGCGTTGCTCGATCAGCGGGTACGGCGGTTGGCGTCGCATCATCAGAAGTTGTTCGTGATCCGGCATCGGGATGATCCGGAAGCCGATGTCGCGTTCGTCGGCGGGATCGACCTGTGTCACGGGCGCCGCGATGACGAACGGCATCTGGGCGATCCGCAGCCGGCGCCGATGGACCCACGGTACGGCGACCGCGCGCCCTGGCATGACGTGATGCTCGAAGTCCGCGGGCCCGCGGTCGGTGATCTGCTGCGCTGCTTCGTCGAACGCTGGGACGATCCGCATCCGCTCGACCGGCGGACGCCGTACCGGATGGTGATTCAGCGGTGGGCCCGGATGCCGCGGCATCCGGAGGAGTTGCCGGAAGCGTTCCCGGATCCACCGCCGGCCGGGCCGCATGCGGTGCAGGTGCTGCGGACCTACGCGTACAAGCATCCGGGGTACCCGTTCGCGCCGCGCGGGGAGCACAGTGTGGCACGCGGCTATCTGAAGGCATTCGCACGGGCACGCGAGCTCATCTACGTGGAGGACCAGTACCTCTGGTCGGCGGCGGTGACGCGCGAAATCCGGGAGGCGTTGGAGCGCGCGCCTGAGTTGCGAGTGATCGCGGTCGTGCCGCGATATCCGGACCAGGACGGGCGGATCACCGGGCCGCCGGCCAGATACGCGCAGAGGGAGGCGCTGCGGTTGCTGGAGTCGGATCGGGTGGCGGTCTTCAACCTGGAGAACGAGGACGGCGTACCGATCTATGTGCACGCGAAGGTCTGCATCGTCGACGACCAGTGGATGACCTGCGGCTCGGACAACTTCAACCGCAGATCCTGGACCAGCGACAGCGAACTGACCTGCGCGGTCGACTCCCCCGAGCTGGCCCGGTCGCTGCGAAGAGAGCTGTGGTCCGAGCATCTGTGCACCGACGACCCGGACCTCGACCCGATCACCGGCTTCGACCAGTGGCAGCAGACGGCCGCCACCCTGGACAAGTGGTACGCAACTGGTTGCCCCGGGCCACGACCCCCAGGGCGCGTCCGCCCCCACCACCCCGAGCCCGTCACCCGCTTCCAGTCCCTCTGGGCACCCTGGCTGGCCAATCACCTCTACGACCCAGACGGCCGCCCCACGTCCCTACGCCGCCGAAACACCTTCTAGGCAAACGACGACGACGGCCAGCAGAGTGCCGAGTACGGCGCAGAACTCGGCCATCGACCGTACGACGACGCGCACCACGAGACGCTTTCGAACCGCGTTCACCGGCGAGGCTTGCGGCTTTCGATCTCACGTACCAGCTCGGTCGCGAGCGTCTCCAGCTTGTCCGAGTCGGGCGTGCCGAGAGATTCCGCCTGATCGAACTTCGCCTCCAGTACAACGTTGTCGATCCGGATCTTGAGGGCGACGCCGGAAGTGTCCTCGGAGTCGATCGTGCCGTCGTACCAACGACGGATCCCTTCGTCGCCGAGTTGCACAGCGACGACGGTCTTCCCGTCGCGTTCGGCCCGATCCTTGTCCCGCTGGACGCTACGGCCGGCGGCGCGGGAGTCGTCGTACCTGCTGACGTAGATCTCGAGCTGAGCAGCCTCGCCGTCGTCGTCACCGCTGCGCTCCCAATCACAGCGGGCGTAGCTGGAGGCGGAGTACGCGTCCGGATCGGGAGGACTCGTGATGAACACCGCGATCCGGTCCTGCGACAAGGCATCCGACGTACAGATGTCCGGCGCGGACGTGAAGTCGTCCAGGCGGTCGATGGCGTGCGCGGTGGCCTGGCCGCCGACGAAGACCGGGAGGACCAGTGCGGCCAACGCCGTGGCCACCGACGCCCAGCGCTTCGGCCGTCCGCTCGACCCCGCGCCCGACGCAGTTCGGATCGCGGGAATGGCCAGCAGGGCGGCCAGGATCACGACGACGCCGGCGCTGACGAGGAGCGTAACGACGTAGTTCGTCTCCCGGGCGGCCTCGGCCATCGGCAAGGTGAGGGGGTTCAGGTTCATACGGCCCGCCCGATGAACCAGAAGTAGGTGCCCGCGACAGCACCGCCGAGCAGGATCGCGGCGAAACCCGTGATCCGATAGGTCGTCGTGACCCGGCCGAGCATCGCCGACGGCACGATCCGCTGCCGCAGCGAGCGGGACAGTCGATGCCAACTGGCGAACGCCACCACAGCGACCCCGGCGAGAACAACAGCAGGGATCGGAGTGTCCGGCCCTCCCAGCACGCCCGCGCCGACGAGAGACTCGCCCATCAGCAGCGCGCTCGCGATCAGAGCCATGGGTAGGCCGATCCACCGGGCCAGGCGAGGCGCCAGCACTGCGCCGAGCCCACCACCAAGCCCAATCGCTACGACCAGGGCGCCGGCGATCCAGACCGGCATCCCGTCGGTCAGCCCGTAGATGATGAGTGCCAGCAGAGCTCCGATCGCCCCGTTCAGCGCCACCTGCAGCCAGGCGAGCGCACGCAACACGCGATGGCCTCCGATGGAGCTGAGCCCACCGGAGTCGAGCCGGGTGTTTCCGTCCCGCAGCACCTTGGTGCCCCCACCGAACTTCTCGGTCGGCTTGTCCGCGTCGTTGAGCTGGATCGTCGGACTCTCGAAGGTGGGATAGCCGCCGGCGATGGCGAGCAACTGCTTCTTGGCAGAAGCGGCATCCAGCCGCCGGGCAGGGTCTCGCTCCATCAGGCCGGCGATCGCCCGTGCGAGCGGACCGGCATTCTTGGGCGGAGTCGGGTCCTGCGTCAGGACGGACGCGATCATCGCCGGGAGGTCGTCGTGGTCGTGCGCGTGCCGTCCTTCGACGGCGAAGTACAAGGTCGCACCGAGCGCCCACAGATCGGCCGCCGCGCCGGGCTCGGCGCCGGACAGCCGCTCCGGTGCGATGTAGCCGAGCGTGCCGGTCACCATGCCGGTTCCGGTGAGTGTGCGGGTCGCACCGGCGACCGAGGCGATGCCGAAGTCGGTCAGCATCCAGCGGTCGTCGGCGCCGAGCATCACGTTCTGCGGCTTCACGTCTCGATGCAGTACGCCGTTGGCGTGAGCGGTGGTCAACGCCTCGAGCAACCGCACACCGAGCTCGGCAGCGCGCCGCGGGCTCAGCGGCCCATCGGTTGCGACCGTCTGGTCGAGCGATTTGCCGGGGAGCAGCCGCATCACGATCCACGGCCGGCCGCCTTCGTCCACGACGTCGTGGATCGTGACGATGCCCGGATGATCCAAGCCCGCGGCGGCCCGCGCTTCGCGCATCGCCCGGGACCGCAGCTTGTCGCGTTCGGCCGGATTCAGGCCCTCGGGGATCCGCAGCTCCTTCACCGCCACCTCGCGGTGCAGGACGGTGTCGAACGCCTTCCAGACCGTACCCATCCCACCGACGCCGATGGGCGGCTGACTCAGGACATACCGGCCGCCGGCCAAGGTCTGCTCGCTCACCCAGCAGACCCTAGCGGCGACCAGTTCCACCACCGGCCGTTCGAGCCTCTGGTCAGACGGAGCGGGTGGCTACCAGGTCGCAGAGGGAGTCGAGGGCCTGGCGGGCGGGGCCTTCGGGGAGGGCGGAGAGGAGTTTGCGGGCGTCGGTGGCACGGCGGCGTACGTCGTCCTCGGCCTGGCGGAAGGCGGAGTGGGCGCGGAGGAGTTCGAGGGTTTCGGCCAGGCGGGCGTCGTCGGACAGATCCGAGTCGAGCAGCTCGAGCAACCGGGCGTCCGTCGGATTGCCCCGGTCCGCCTGGGCGCGGAAGATCAGCACCGGCAGAGTGGGCACGCCCTCGCGCAGGTCGGTGCCCGGGGTCTTACCGGACTGGCCGGAGTCCGAGGCGATGTCGAGGATGTCGTCGGCCAACTGGAACGCGACCCCGATCTCCTCCCCGAACGCGCGCAACGACTCCTGTACTTCAACGGGTGCACCGGCGTACCGGGCACCGAAGAGAGCCGACGTCGCGATCAGCGAGCCGGTCTTGTCGGCGATGACGGACAGGTAGTGGGCCAGCGGGTCCTGGCCGTCGCCGACGCCGAGGGTCTCGCGGATCTGCCCCTCGACCAGCCGGCCGAAGGTGCGGGCCTGGATCCGGACCGCCTCGGGGCCGAGGTCGGCGACCAGGTCCGAGGCGCGGGCGAACAACCAGTCGCCGGAGAGGATCGCGACCGAGTTGTCCCAGGCCGCGTTCGCGGTGGACGAGCCACGCCGGAGCGCGGCCTCGTCCATCACGTCGTCGTGGTGCAACGTCGCGACATGGGTCAGTTCGACCACCACGGCCGCCTTCACCACGTCGTCAGCCGCCGGTGCCGGACCGAACTCGGCCGCCAGCAGCACCAGCAGCGGCCGGAACCGCTTGCCGCCGGCAACCATCACGTGCTGGGCGGCCGCGGTGACGAACGGCGCCTCGGACTGGGTCGACTCGCGCAGCGCCTGCTCGACCGACTCCAGCCCAGCACGAACCCGGGATTCGAGCGCCTCGTCGGCGAACGCGAATCCCAGGCTCGCGGCCGGCAGCGGGTTCGGACTCAACGGATGAACTCACCCGCGCGGGCCGCCAGCTCGAGCACCGGTCCGGGAACCAGGCCGAGCACCACCGTGGCGGCGAGACCGAGGGCGACGGCGGTCGTGGTCTGCCAGCCGGGCAGGGCCACGTCCGGCGCGTCCGCCGGGAGGTCGGAGAAGAACATCAGCACGATCACCCGGACGTAGAAGAACGCGGCGACCAGGCTGCACAGCACCGCGACCACGACCAGCGGCCAGGCGTCGCCGGTCCAGGCGGCGGTGAACACCGCCCACTTGCCGGTGAAGCCCGCGGTCAGCGGGATACCGGCGAAGGAGAGCAGGAAGAAGGCGAAGATGCCGGCCAGCAGCGGGGACTTCTTGCCCAGCCCGGCCCAGCGGGACAGGTGCGTCGCCTCGCCGCCCGCGTCGCGCACCAGCGTGACGACGGCGAAGGCGCCGATGGTCGGGAACCCGTAGGTGACCAGGTAGAACAGCACCGCCTGGGTCGAGGTGATCCCGCTGTGCACGCCGCTCCCGGCCTGCGCCAGCCCGACGAACGCGGTCAGCAGGAAGCCCGCGTGCGCGATCGAGGAGTAGGCCAGCATCCGCTTCACGTCGGTCTGGGTGATCGCGACGATCGAGCCGACCACCATGGTGAGGATCGCGACGACCCACATCATCGGCGCCCAGTCCCAGCGGGTGCCGCCGAGTGCGACGTAGAAGACACGCATCAGCCCGATGAACGCGGCGATCTTGGTGCAGGCCGCCATGAACCCGGTGACCGGCGTCGGCGCACCCTGGTAGACGTCCGGCGTCCAGGAGTGGAACGGTACGGCGCCCACCTTGAACAGCAGGCCGACACCGACCAGGCCGGTCCCGGCCAGCAGGATCGCGTCGCCGCCGGTCTTGTCGGCCAGCACGTCCGAGATCCCGCCGAGCGACATCGTCCCGGCGTACCCGTACAGCAGCGCGATCCCGAACAGCAGGAACGCCGACGCGAACGCACCGAGCAGGAAGTACTTCATCGCCGCTTCCTGCGAGATCAGCCGGCGACGCCGGGCCAGACCGCAGAGCAGGTACAGCGGCAGCGAGAACACCTCGAGCGCGACGAACATCACCAGCAGGTCGTTGGCCGAGGCGAACAGCATCATGCCGCCGACCGCGAACAACGTCAGCGGGAAGATCTCGGTGTGCTCGACCCTGGCCGCGGTGCCCTCCCGCTCGGCCTCGGACCCCGGTACGGCGGCCGCCTGGCCGGCGAACGCGGACAGTCCGCCGTCGATCGAGCGCTCGGCGAACAGCAGCACGCTGATCAACGTGAGCGCGAGCAGGATGACCCAGGTGAACAGCGCCGGGCCGTCGACCGAGATCGACCCCATCGCCGCGACCAGTTCCTTGTTGTCGACCATCAGCATCGCGGTCAGCACACCGGCCACCACGATCGCGACCACCGTGATCGCCAGCTGGACCAGGTGCCGCAGCGACCGGGGCAGGAACGCCTCGGCCACCACACCGACGCAGGCCGCACCGAACACGACGAACAGCGGCATCAGTTCGCCGTACTCGATCTTCGGCGCGGTGAAGTCTGCCAGCGGCAGCAGCTGCGCGATCACTTCTGTCCCTCCGTCACGGGGATCTCCGGAGCCTTGTCGGTCACGCCCACGTGCTGCATCGTCGACTCCACCGCCGGCTTGATGATGTCCACCACCGGCTTCGGGAAGATCCCCAGGCCGATGATCAGTACGACGAGCGGCGCGATCGCGGCCACCTCGCGCACGTTCAGATCCTTCAGCTTCTCGATCCCGTCACGCACCGGCCCGGTCATCAGGCGTTGGTACATGATCAGGATGTAGAGCGCGGCCAGCACGATACCCAGGACGGCGATCACCGCGAGCACCTTGTGCCGGCTGAACGTCCCGGCCAGCACCATGAACTCGGAGATGAACGGCGACAGGCCGGGCAGCGCCAGGCTGGACAGGCCGGCGAACAGGAAGGTCCCGGCCAGGACCGGCGCCACCTTCTCCACCCCGCCGTAGTCGGCGATCCGCGCGGACCCGCGCCGGGAGATCAGGTACCCGGCGACCAGGAACAGCGCCGCCGTGGACAGGCCGTGGTTGAACATGTAGAGCGTCGACCCGGTCAGGCCCTGCGACGTCAGCGCGAAGATACCCATCACGATGAAGCCGAAGTGCGAGATCGAGGTGTAGGCGATCAGCCGCTTGATGTCGGTCTGGCCGATCGCCACCAGGGCGCCGTACAGGACCGAGATCAGCGCCAGCACCAGCACCACCGGGGTGGCCCACTCGGACGCGTTCGGGAACAGGTTCAGGCAGAACCGGATCATCCCGAAGGTGCCGATCTTGTCCAGGATGCCGACCAGCAGCACCGAGGTGCCCGGGGTCGCCTCGGCGGCGGCGTCCGGCAGCCAGGTGTGGAACGGCACCATCGGCGCCTTCACCGCGAAGGCGAAGAAGAAGCCGAGGAACAGCCACCGCTCGGTGTTCTGGCTGATGTCCAGTTTCATCAGGTCGGTGAGCAGGTACGACGGGTCACCGGCCTGGGACGAGAGGACGTACAGCCCGATCACCGAGGCCAGCATCAGCAGACCGCCGAGCAGCGAGTAGAGCAGGAACTTCACCGCGGCGTACGAGCGCTGCGCACCGCCGAACCCACCGATCAGGAAGTACATCGGGATCAGCGTGGCCTCGAACAGCACGTAGAACAGGAACACGTCGGTGGCGGCGAACACGCCGAGCGACAGCGCCTCCAGGCCGAGGATCCAGGCGAAGAAGGACTTCTCCGACCAGCGGCCGTTCTCCGCGTCGTTCCAGGACGCGACGATCACGATCGGGGTGAGCAGCGCGGTCAGCACCACCAGCACGACACCGACGCCGTCGAGGCCGAGCGCGAAGTGCGCCCCGAACGGCTCGATCCAGGTGTGCGTCTCGGCGTAGTCCTCGGCGCCGTTGCGCTGGTAGCCGACCGCGATGACCGCGGTCAGCACCAGCGTGACGAGCGAGAAGCCGAGTGCGACCTGCTTGGCCAGCAGCGCCTTCGCCCTCGGCACCAGCATCGTCGCCAGTGCCCCGGCGAACGGCAGGAGCAGTAACAGGGTCAGCCAACCGATGTTCACGACAACCTCACCGCGAGGAGGGCGACGACCACGAATGCGGCGCCGAAGACCATGCTGAGTGCGTAGGAACGGACGAAGCCCGTCTGGAACCGGCGGAGCCGGCCGGACATGCCGCCGAACAACGCGGCCAGCCCGTTCACCAGGCCGTCCACACCGCGGTTGTCCAGCCAGACCAGCGTCCGGGTGAGGTACTGGCCCGGGCGCATCAGGACCGCCTCGTTCAGCGCGTCGCCGTACAGGTCACGGCGGGCGAAGGTGGTGACCGGGGAGCCTGCCGGCGCCTCCCGCGGAAGTTCCCGGCGGTACAGCAGCACCGCGATGACGATGCCGACGGCAACCACCGCGAGGGTGATCAGGGTCATCACCAGCGCGCTGACCGGCGGGTGGTGCTCCTCGTGACCGACCACCGGCTCCAGCCAGTCGACGATCCAGTGACCGGCGAAGTACAGCGCACCGCCGCCCAGCGACAGCGCGGCCAGGATGATCAGCGGCCAGGTCATCACCGCGGGCGACTCGTGCGGGTGCACGTCGTCGGCCCAGCGCTTCTTGCCGAAGAACGTCATCAGCATCACCCGCGTCATGTAGAACGCGGTGATGCCGGCGCCGAGCAGCGCGCACAGGCCGATCACCAGGTTGTCCGCGAACGCGGCCTCGATGATCTTGTCCTTGCTGAAGAAGCCGGCGAACGGCGGGATGCCGAGGATGGCCAGGTAGCCGAAGGCGAAGGTGACGAAGGTGATCTTCATCGGCGTCCGGAGGGCTCCGTAGTGGCGCATGTTCACGTCGTCGTTCATGCCGTGCATCACCGAGCCGGCGCCGAGGAACATGTTGGCCTTGAAGAAGCCGTGGGTGAGCAGGTGGAAGATCGCGAACACGTACCCGGCCGGGCCGAGACCCGCGGCGAGCATCATGTAGCCGATCTGGCTCATCGTCGAACCGGCCAGCGCCTTCTTGATGTCGTCCTTGGCGCAACCGATGATCGCACCGGCCAGCGCGGTCACCGTACCGACGATGACGACCGCGGTGGAGGCGGCCTCGGTGTGCTCGTAGATCGCGTGCGACCGGGTCACCAGGTAGACGCCCGCGGTGACCATGGTCGCCGCGTGGATCAGCGCCGACACCGGGGTCGGGCCCTCCATCGCGTCCAGCAGCCAGGACTGCAGCGGCACCTGCGCGGACTTACCGCAGGCCGCCAGCAGCAGCATCAGGCCGAGCAGTGTGGCCCAGGTGCCCGACACGTTCTCGGCACCCGCGTCGACTCCTGCGAAGGCGGACGTGCCGAACAGCGCCCACATGCTCATCACCGCGAGCGAGAGGCCGATGTCACCGACCCGGTTCACCACGAACGCCTTCTTCGCGGCGACCGCGGCGGAGTCCTTGTGCTGCCAGAACCCGATCAGCAGGTACGACGCCAGGCCGACACCTTCCCAGCCGACGAACACCAGCAGGTAGTCGGCCGCGAGCACCAGCAGCAGCATCGCCGCGATGAACAGGTTCAGGTACCCGAAGAACCGGCGCCGGCGCGGGTCGTGCTCCATGTAGCCGATCGAGTAGATGTGGATCAGCGAACCCACACCGGTGATCAGCAGCACGAACAGGATCGACAGCGGGTCGATCAGCAGGGTGAAGTCCACCTTGATGCTGCCGACCGAGAACCACTCGAACAGCCGGACCGTCTCGGACCGCTCCTCGCCGCCGCGGCCACGCATCTGGAAGAACAGCACAACGCCGCAGGCGAACGAGATCAGCGGCGCCAGCGTCCCCAGCAGGTGACCCCACGCGTTGGTGGCCTTGCCACCCAGCAGCAGGATCGCCGCGGACACGGCCGGGACCGCGACCAGCAGCCACGTCAGCTCATGACTCATCGGTGCTTACCTCAGTACTTGAGCAGGTTGGCGTCGTCGACCGAGGCCGAGCGACGGGTGCGGAAGATGGCCATGATGATCGCCAGCCCGATGACCACCTCGGCCGCGGCCACCACCATCACGAAGAAGGCGGCGATCTGGCCGTCGAGGTTGCCGTGCTGGCGGGCGAAGCTGACGAACGCGAGGTTGGTCGCGTTCAGCATCAGCTCGACACACATGAAGACGACGATGGCGTTACGGCGTACCAGCACGCCGAGCGCACCGATACTGAACAGGATCGCCGCGAGCACGATGTAGGGCTCAGTGGTCACGACTTCCGCTCTCCTTCGCCGTATCCGGTCAGGTCCGTGCTCTCCGGCTCGGACGGAACCTCGTCGCCGACCTCACCCGCGTTGAGCTTGCGGACCTCGTCGACGTCCGACCGCTCCTGCGCCTCGGGGTACACGGTGCCACGGGCCTGCAGCACCCGCGAAACCGAGGTCGGCGCGATCGATCCGTCCGGCAGCAGCGCCGGCGTGTCGACGGCGTTGTGCCGGGCCAGTACGCCGGGAGTCGGCAGCGGACCGGGGTGGACGCCGGATTCGGCGTACTTGCGGATCCGCTCCTCGGCGTGGTCGCGCTGGGTGCGCTTCTTGGTCAGCCGCTCGCGGTGCGCCAGCATCATCGCGCCGAGTGCCGCGGTGATCAGCAGTGCCGAGGTCACCTCGAAGGCGAACACGTACTTGCCGAACAGCAGCTGCGCGATCCCCTTCGGATTGCCGTCCGGCTGCGCGTCGGCCAGCCCGGTCGGGTTGCCGTACACCGCGTTGCCGACCGCCGCGACCAGCAGGATCGCGAAGCCGAGGAACGCCAGCCCGGCCAGCAGCCGCTGCCCGCGGATCGTCTCGACCAGGGAGTCGCTCGCGTCCACACCGACCAGCATCAGCACGAACAGGAACAGCATCAGGATCGCGCCGGTGTAGACGATGATCTGTACGGCGAACAGGAACGGCGCGTCCTGAGCGGCGTACTGGACGGCCAGGCAGATCATCACAGTGGCCAGCAGCAACGCGGAGTGCACCGCCTTGCGGACCAGCACCATCGCGATCGCGGCCAGCACCATGATCGGCGCCAGCATCCAGAACGCCACCTGGGCGCCGGTGACCAGCGGGGTCACTTGCGGTCACCACCTTCGGCCGGTGCCGCGGCACCGGTCAGACCGAGGTAGTAGTCCTTCTCGGTGCTGCCGAGCTGCATCTCGTGCGGCGGCTCCTGCATCCCCGGCAGCAGCGGCGCGAGCAGGTCCTTCTTCTCGTAGATGAGGGACTCGCGGGTGCGGTCGGCCAGCTCGTACTCGTTGGTCATGGTGAGCGCCCGGGTCGGGCAGGCCTCGATGCACAGACCGCAGAGAATGCAGCGCAGGTAGTTGATCTGGTAGACGCGGCCGTAGCGCTCACCGGGCGAGAAGCGGCCGGAGCCGTCGGCGGTGTCGTCGACGTTGTCCGCGCCCTCGACGTAGATCGCGTCCGCCGGGCAGGCCCACGCGCACAGCTCGCAGCCGACGCACTTCTCCAGACCGTCCGGCCAGCGGTTCAGCTGGTGGCGGCCGTGGAAGCGTGGCGCGGTCGGCTTCTTCTCGAACGGGTATTGCTCGGTGAACACCTTGCGGAACATCGTCCGGAAGGTGACCCCGAACCCGGCTACCGGATCCCAGAGGGACTCTTTGACTGTCTTTTTCTCAGCCACGGCTGACGTCCGCCTCGTTTCGGCTCGGAGTGTTGACGAGCGGTGGGGGCACCGGGTATCCACCCGCGAAGGCGTCGAACTCCTTCGCCCGGTCGTCCTCGGTGATCTTGTCTGGCTTGGGCTTCTGCGGGATGAACATCGTGATGATCGCGATCAGCAGGACCACACCCGCGGCCACCAGCAGCGTCGTACGGCTGAAGGTGGTCTCCCGGCCCACCGCGCGGACGGTGGCGACCAGCAGGATCCAGCCCAGCGAGACCGGGATCAGGATCTTCCAGCCCAGCTTCATGAACTGGTCGTAGCGCAGCCGTGGCAGCGTCCCGCGCAGCCAGATGTAGAAGAAGATGAAGAGCATCATCTTGCCGACGAACCACAGCACCGGCCAGTAGCCGGAGTTCGCGCCGTCCCAGATCGAGATCGGCCACGGCGCCCGCCAGCCGCCCAGGAACAGCGTGGTCGCCAGCGCGGACACGGTCGCCATGTTGATGTACTCGGCCAGGAAGAACATCGCGTACTTCATCGACGAGTACTCGGTCAGGAAGCCGGCCACCAGCTCACCCTCGGCCTCCGGCAGGTCGAACGGCGCCCGGTTCGTCTCGCCGACCATCGAGATCACGTAGATCACGAACGACGGGAACAGCAGGAACGCGTACCAGCCCGGGATCGGGATGTCGGTGCCGAAGAACGGGATCGACTGGTTCGACCCCTGCGCCTCGACGATGTCCGAGGTGGACATCGACCCGGCGAACAGGAACACCGTGACCAGCGCCAGGCCCATGCCGACCTCGTAGGAGATCATCTGGGCGCTGGAGCGCAGGCCGCCGAGCAGCGAGTACGTCGAGTTGGACGACCAGCCACCGAGCACGATGCCGTAGATGCCGATCGAGGCGACCGCCATCACGTACAGCACCGAGACCGGCAGGTCGGTGAGCTGCAGCCGGGTGTAGGTGTCGGTGAACGGGATCTTCACCGTCGGCCCGAACGGGATCACCGCGAAGGTGAGGAAGGCCGGGATCGACACGATCACCGGCGCGGCGACGAAGAGGAACTTGTCGACGCCCTTGGGCATCAGGTCTTCCTTGAACATCAGCTTCATGCCGTCGGCGAGCGACTGCAGCAGACCGGCCGGTCCGTGCACGTTCGGGCCGATCCGGTGCTGCATCCGGGCCACCACCCGGCGCTCCCACCAGATGTTGAACAGCGTCAGCACGACCAGGAAGACGAAGACCAGCAGCACCTTCAGGCCGATGACCCACCACGGGTCGCTGCCGAACCCGGCATCGGGAGTGGCGAGGGGGATCAAACTCATCGGCGTCCTCGCTTCGCTGCGGGCGCCGATGAGGCACGAGAGGCGCTGCGCTTGATGATGAACTCGCTCCGCTCGTTCATGAGTTCCCTCCGGCGATCGTGACGATCGAGCCATGGTCTGCGTGCAGCGACCGGCGGACGTGGGAGTCGGCCGAGTTGGCCGGCAGCCACACCACGTTGTCGGTCATCGGGGTGATCACCACCGGCAGCCGGATCGACCCGGCGTCGGTGCTGACCACCAGCTCGTCACCGTCGGCGACACCGACCCGGTGCGCGGTGGTGAGCGAGATCCGGGCGACCGGAGTCCGCGCCGTCGCGGTCAGGTGCGGCTCGCCGTCGTTCGCGCGGCTGTCGTCGATCAGCATCCGCCAGGTCGCCAGCCGGGTGGAGTCGAACGCGCCGAGCGCCGGACCGGCCTGGTACGTCGGCTCCTGCGCGCGGTCGCCGTCCCAGCGGCCGAGCTCGTCGAACTCCTTCTTCGCACCGGCCGGAGTGGTGAACCCGAGCGAGCGGTCCATCTCCTGGGCCAGCGCGGCCAGCGCCCGGACGTCGGGCATCGCGGCCGGGACCTTCAGCACCACCGGGAACGGCCGCTCGCGACCCTCCCAGTTGACGAAGGTGCCGTCCTTCTCCGCCGGCGGAACCACCGGGAAGACGACATCGGCGTGCTCGGTGACCTGGGACTGACGGACCTCGAAGCTGACCACGAACGGCGCGGCCGCCAGCGCGGCCAGCGCCGCCGCCGGGTCCGGCAGGTCGTCGATCTCGACACCCGCCACCACCAGCGCCTGCAGCGATCCGGCCGAAGCGATGATCTCGCTCAGGTCCCGGCCCACCTGGGCGGGCAGGCTGTCCACACCCCACGCGGCCTGCATGTCGACCCGGGCCTGCGGGTCCGACACCAGCCGTCCGCCGGGCAGCAGCCCCGGCAGGCAGCCCGCCTCGAGCGCGCCCCGGTCACCCGCACGGCGCGGGATCCAGGCCAGCTGGGCGCCCGTGTCGAGCGCCAGCCGCAGCGCCGTCGAGTACCCGCCCGGCACAGTCGCCAGCCGCTCGCCGACGATGATGATCGAGTCGGAGCCGAGCGCCGCCAGCGCGGCCGCCCCGGTCTCCCCGGCGTTGCCGAGGTCGGCGAGTACGGCGGCCTCGGTGCCGGGCGACGCCGGTACGACGACGCCGTTCAGCTTCTCGACCCCGCGCGAACCGAACGCCGCGACCGTGAAGACCTTGGTGCCGTGCGAGCGGACGCCCTTGCGGAGCCGCAGGAACACCGACGGCGCCTCCTCCTCGGGCTCGAACCCGACGAGCAGCACCGATCCGGCCTTCTCCAGGTCGGCGAACGTCGTACCCAGGCCGGTGCCGGCCACCGCGGCGGCGAGGAAGTCCGCCTCCTCCGCGGAGTGCGGCCGGGCCCGGAAGTCGATGTCGTTGGTGCCGAGGGCGACCCGCGCGAACTTCGAGTACGCGTAGGAGTCCTCGAGGGTGAGCCGGCCGCCGGTCAGCACGGCCGCGTTGCCACGGGCCGCGGTCAGCCTCTCCGCCGCGACCGTCAGCGCCTCCGGCCAGGAGGCCGGCCGCAGCTCGCCGTCCTCGCGGATCAGCGGGTGGGTCAGCCGGTCACCGGTGCTCGCGTAGTTGAACGCGAATCGGTCCTTGTCGGAGATCCACTCCTCGTTGACCTCGGGGTCGTCCCCGGCCAGCCGGCGCATCACCTTGCCGCGCCGGTGGTCGACCCGGATCGCCGCACCCGAGGAGTCGTGCTCCGCCACCGACGGAACCGAGACCAGGTCGAACGGCCGGGACCGGAACCGGTACGCCGCGCTGGTCAGCGCACCGACCGGGCAGATCTGGATGGTGTTGCCGGAGAAGTAGCTCTCGAACGGCTCCTTCTCGTAGATGCCGACCTGCTGCAGCGCACCCCGCTCGACCAGCGCGATGAACGGGTCACCGGCGATCTGCTCGGAGAACCGGGTGCAGCGGGCGCACAGCACGCAGCGCTCGCGGTCCAGCAGCACCTCGGCCGAGATGTTGATCGGCTTCGGGAAGGTCCGCTTGATCTCGGTGAACCGGGTCTCGCCGCGGCCGTTGGTCATCGCCTGGTTCTGCAGCGGGCACTCGCCGCCCTTGTCGCAGACCGGGCAGTCCAGCGGGTGGTTGATCAGCAGGAACTCCATGTTCCCGTGCTGGGCCTTGTCCGCGACCGGCGAGGTCACCTGGGTGCGGATCACCATGCCGTCGGCCACCGTCAGCGTGCAGGACGCCTGCGGTTTCGGCATCCCCCGGCCGTTGCCCGCGTCAACGACCTCGACCAGGCACTGGCGGCAGGCGCCGACCGGGTCGAGCAGCGGGTGGTCGCAGAACCGCGGGATCTGGATGCCGATCTGCTCGGCGGCCCGGATCGCCAGGCTGTTCTTCGGAACCTTGACCTCGATGTCGTCGATGGTCACGGTCACCAGGTCGGTGCGCTCCACCTCAGACCCGGCCGGCGGGTTCGCTTGGATCGTCATGCGCTTGCTCCAGCTGTCGCGAAGACGGTCGATGCCATCGGGTCGAACGGGCAGCCGCCGTTCTCGAAGTGCGCCAGGTACTCGTCCTTGAAGTACTGGATCGAGCTGGTGATTGGGCTGGTCGCACCGTCACCGAGCGCGCAGAACGACCGGCCGAGGATGTTCTCGCACAGGTCGAGCAGGGTGTCGAGGTCCTCCTCGGTGCCCTTGCCGTGCTCCAGCCGCTCGAGGATCTGCACCAGCCACCAGGTGCCCTCACGGCACGGGGTGCACTTGCCGCAGGACTCGTGCTTGTAGAACTCGGTCCAGCGCAGGACGGCGCGGACCACGCAGGTGGTCTCGTCGAAGATCTGCAGCGCCTTCGTGCCCAGCATCGAGCCGACCGATCCGACACCCTCGTAGTCCAGCGGTACGTCGAGGTGCTCGGCGGTCAGCAGCGGCGTCGAGGACCCGCCCGGGGTCCAGAACTTCAGCTCGTGACCCTCGCGGACACCGCCGGCCAGGTCGAGCAGCTGCCGCAGCGTGATGCCCAGCGGCGCCTCGTACTGGCCCGGCCGGGTGACGTGCCCGGACAGCGAGTACAGCGTCATGCCCTTGGACTTCTCGGTGCCCATCGAGGAGAACCAGTCCGCGCCGTTCTTGATGATGGCGGGAACGGACGCGATCGACTCGACGTTGTTGATCACTGTGGGGCAGCCGTACAGACCGGCCACGGCCGGGAAGGGAGGACGCAACCGGGGTTGTCCGCGACGGCCTTCCAGCGAGTCGAGGAGCGCGGTCTCCTCGCCGCAGATGTACGCACCGGCGCCGGCGTGCACGATCACGTCCAGGTCGTAGCCGCTGCCGAGGATGTCGGTGCCGATGAAACCGGCCGCCTTCGCCTCCTCGACCGCCTGCTGCAGCCGGCGGACCACGTGCAGCACCTCACCGCGGACATAAATGAACGCAGTACTCGCGCGGATCGCGTACGACGCGATGATGACGCCCTCGACCAGCGTGTGCGGGGACGCGAGCATCAGCGGGATGTCCTTGCAGGTACCCGGCTCGGACTCGTCCGCGTTCACCACCAGGTACTTCGGCTTCGGGTTGTCCTGCGGGATGAACGACCACTTCATCCCGGTCGGGAAGCCCGCGCCGCCACGGCCGCGCAGACCCGAGTCCTTGACCGCGGTGACCACGTCGGCCGGCTGCATCCGCAGGGCGGTCTGCAGCGCGTCGTACCCGCCCTGACGCTGGTACGACGCCAGCTGCCAGGAACGGATCTGGTCCCAGTTGTCGGACAGTACCGGGGTCAGCATGGTCAGTCCTCCTTCCGGGAGTCGTCGGTGTGGACGGCCTGCGACTCACGTCCGGGCTGGTCCTCGGGCCGTGGACCCGGGACACCGTCGAGCGGCGCCGGGGAGCCGCCGCGTCCACCGGGCGCGGTCCAGTTGCGCTCGCGGGCCAGCCGCAGACCGGCCAGCGTCGCCTTGCCACCGGTCGGGCCCTCGTCGGCGCGGCCGTCGGGGAAACCGGCCAGCACCCGCTCGGCCTCGCGCCAGGTGCAGATCGTCGCGCCGCGCGGGGACTTCACCTCGTTGCCCTCGCGCAGATCGTCGACCAGCTGGGTGGCCGACTCCGGCGTCATGTCGTCGAAGAACTCCCAGTTCACCATCATCACCGGCGCGTAGTCGCAGGCGGCGTTGCACTCCAGGTGCTCGAGGGTGATCTTGCCGTCCTCGGTGGTCTCGTCGTTGCCGACGTCGAGGTGCTGCTTCAGCCGCTCGAAGATCAGGTCGCCACCCATCACGGCGCACAGCGTGTTCGTGCAGACCCCGACGTGGTAGTCACCGACCGGGCGGCGCTTGTACATCGTGTAGAAGGTCGCCACCGCGGACACCTCGGCGCCGGTCAGCCCGAGCACCTCGGCGCACGCCTCGATGCCCTCCGGGGTGACCCGGCCCTCGACCGACTGCACCAGGTGCAGCATCGGCAGCAGTGCGGACCGGCCGACCGGGTACCGGGCGGCCAGCTCGCGCAGCTCCGCGATCGTGGTGTCGGTGATGTTCGAGTCACCGGTGCTGTACGGCACCGGCTTGTCGGTCGCAGTCGCGTGATTCTCGGCCATCTATCGGTCCACTCCACCCATCACCGGGTCAAGGCTGGCGACGGCGACGATCACGTCGGCGACCATGCCGCCCTCGCACATGATCGGCATCGCCTGCAGGTTTGCGAAGGACGGGTCACGGAAATGCGCCCGGTACGGCTTGGTGCCGCCGTCGGAGACCAGGTGGCAGCCCAGCTCGCCGCGCGGCGACTCGACCGCCACGTACGCCTGGCCGGCCGGCACCCGGAAGCCCTCGGTGACGAGCTTGAAGTGATGGATCAGGGCTTCCATCGACTCGCCCATGATGTGCTTGATGTGGTCGAGCGAGTTACCCATCCCGTCGGTGCCGACGGCCAGCTGGCTCGGCCAGCCGATCTTCTTGTCGGCCACCATCACCGGCTCGCCCTCCATCTTGGCCAGCCGGTCGGCGCACTGCTCGACGATCTTCAGCGACTCGTGCATCTCCTGCAGCCGGACCCGGAACCGCCCGTAGGAGTCCGCGGAGTCCCAGGTCGGTACGTCGAAGTCGTACGTCTCGTAACCGCAGTACGGCTGGGTCTTGCGCAGGTCCATCGCGTACCCGGTCGAGCGCAGCGTCGGGCCGGTGATGCCGAGCGCCATGCAGCCGGTCAGGTCCAGGTGGCCGACGTCCTGCAGCCGGGCCTTGAAGATCGGGTTCGCGTTGCACAGCTCGGCGTACTCGGGCAGGTGCTTGTTCATCCAGGTGATGTACTCGCGGATCTTGTCCAGCGCACCCGGCGGCAGGTCCTGGGCGACACCGCCCGGCCGGATGAACGCGTGGTTCATCCGCAGGCCGGTGATCAGCTCGAACAGGTCGAGCGTCATCTCCCGCTCCCGGAAGCCGATCGTCATCACCGTGAGCGCGCCGATCTCCATCCCACCGGTGGCGATGCAGACCAGGTGGCTGCTGATCCGGTTGAGCTCCATCAGGAGCACCCGCATCACGTTCGCCTTCTCCGGGATCTGGTCCTCGATCCCGAGCAGCCGCTCGACCGCGAGGCAGTACGCCGCCTCGTTGTAGAACGGCGACAGGTAGTCCATCCGGGTGCAGAACGTGACGCCCTGCGTCCAGGAGCGGAACTCCATGTTCTTCTCGATACCGGTGTGCAGGTAGCCGATGCCGCAGCGGGCCTCGGTCACCGTCTCGCCCTCGAGCTCCAGGATGAGCCGGAGCACGCCGTGGGTGGACGGGTGCTGCGGGCCCATGTTGACGACGACGCGCTCTTCGGGCTCCTCGCCGAGGCCGGCCACGACCGAGTCCCAGTCCTGGCCGGTGACGGTGAAGACCTTGCCCTCGGTGGTGTCGCGAGTGGTCGCGTACGGGTCTGTAGTGGTCATCAGTTGTACGACCTCCGCGTGTCGGGCGGTGGGATGACGGCGCCCTTGTACTCGACGTCGATACCGCCGAGCGGGTAGTCCTTGCGCTGCGGGTGACCCGGCCAGTCGTCCGGCATCTGGATCCGGGTCAGCGCCGGGTGACCGTCGAAGATGATGCCGAAGAAGTCCCAGGTCTCCCGCTCGTGCCAGTCGTTGGCCGGGTAGACCGAGACGATCGACGGGATGTGCGGGTCGGCGTCCGGGCAGGACACCTCCAGCCGGATCCGGCGGTTGTGGGTCATCGACATCAGGTGGTAGACCGCGTGCAGCTCACGGCCGGTCTCGTTCGGGTAGTGCACGCCGCTGACGCCGGAGCAGAACTCGAATCGCAGCGCCTCGTCGTCGCGCAGGTGCTTGCAGACCTCGACCAGGCGCTCGCGCTGCACGTGCAGGGTCAGCTCGCCGCGGTCGACCACGACCTTCTCGATCGCGCCGTCGCCGACCAGGCTCTCCAGCCGGTCGGTCGCGCCGTCGAACCAGGAGCCGTACGGCTTCGGCGTACCGCCGGGCAAGGCGACCTGGCGGCGCAGGCCGCCGAAGCCGGAGGTGTCACCGGTCCCGCGGACCCCGAACATGCCCTGCCGCTGGTCCACCACCTCCGCTGCCGGCGTCTGAGCGTCGCCGGCCGGCGAGGTCGCCGGCAGATTCTCGGGCTGGTGCTCGCTCATCTGCTCCCTCGCTTCGCTCGTCCGCAGCTGAGCGAGGCGCTGCTCTGCTTTGTTGTGCCCTCGCTCCGCTCGGTCACCTGAGCAGCCCCTTCATCTCGATCGTCGGCGAGGCAGCCAGCGCGGCGGCCTCCCGCTCCTGCAGCTCCGCCCGCTTGTGCGCGCCGAGCTTGCTGTGCTGGATGTCGTCGTGCAGCTTGAGGAACGCGTCCAGCAGCATCTCCGGCCGCGGCGGGCAGCCGGGCAGGTACATGTCGACCGGTACGACGTGGTCCACGCCCTGCACGATCGCGTAGTTGTTGAACATGCCGCCCGACGACGCGCAGACACCCATCGCGAGCACCCACTTCGGGTTCGGCATCTGGTCGTAGATCTGGCGCAGCACCGGGGCCATCTTCTGGCTCACCCGGCCGGCCACGATCATCAGGTCGGCCTGCCGGGGCGACGCCCGGAAGACCTCCATGCCGAACCGGGCGGCGTCGTACCGCGGCGCGCCGGTGGTCATCATCTCGATCGCGCAGCAGGCCAGCCCGAAGGTTGCCGGCCACAACGAGGCCTTCCGCATGTACCCGGAGAGTCCCTCGATCGTGGTCAGCAGTACGCCGGCCGGAAGCTGTTCCTCAACACCCATAGCTCAGTCCCACTCCAGTCCGCCGCGACGCCAGACGTAGGCGTAGGCGACGAAGACGGTGACGATGAAGATGACCATCTCGATCAGCCCGAACAGCGCCATCTGGTCGAAGGCGACCGCCCACGGGTAGAGGAAGATGATCTCGATGTCGAACACGATGAAGAGCATCGCGGTGATGTAGTACTTCACCGGGAACCGCCCGCCACCGACCGGCTGCGGGGTCGGCTCGATCCCGCACTCGTAGGAGTCGAGCTTGGCCCGGTTGTAGCGCCGGGGTCCGACCAGCGCGCTCGTCACCAAGGTGCCCGCCACGAAGATCGCCGCGAGCACACCGAGAACGAGGATCGGTACGTAAGGGTGCATCGGGTTCGTGCTCCCTCCTTCAGCCGGTGGTCTGTCTGTCCTGGATCAGTGCCGATGGATCAGCACTGTGTTATCAGTACCGCTGTGGCTCATCTCACTCGCCCCGCCTGATCAGGCCGCGGGGGCGACCTTGGTGAGGCCGTTGATGATCTTGTCCATCACGTCGCCGTCGCGCGGGTCGGTGAGGTTGGCCAGCAACTTCAGGGTGAACTTCATCAGCGTGGTGCGCGGCAGACCGTACTTCGTGCACAGCCGCATCACCTCCGGATTTCCGATCAGCTTCACGAAGATCCGGCCGAGCGTGTAGTACCCGCCGTACTCCTGCTTCAGCGCCTTCGGGTACGCCGACAACGCGCGCTCGCGCTGGTTCGGCTGCCGGCGCAGAGCCTGGGCGGCGACCTCGGCGGCGAACGCCCCGGACTCCATCGCGTACGGGATGCCCTCGCCGTTGAACGGGTTGACCATGCCGCCGGCGTCGCCGAGCAGCATCAGGCCGCGGGTGTAGTGCGGCTGCCGGTTGAAGCCCATCGGCAGCGCCGCACCGCGGATCGGGATGGTCTGGAACTCGTCGGTGAACTGCCACTCCGCCGGCGTGTTCTTCAGCCACTGCTTCAGCAGGTCGGCGTAGTCGACCTTGCCGAACGCCTCGGACGTGTTCAGGATGCCGAGACCGACGTTGACGGTGCCGTCGCCCATCCCGAAGATCCAGCCGTAGCCGGGCAGCAGGTTGCGCTGGCCCGGGTTCTGCGGGTCGTCGGCCCACAGCTCCAGCCACGACTCGAGGTAGTCGTCGTCGTGACGCGGGCTGGTGAAGTAGGTGCGGACGGCGACCCCCATCGGGCGGTCGTCACGCTTGTGCAGGCCCATCGCGACGCTGAGCCGGGACGAGTTGCCGTCGGCCGCCATCACCAGCGGCGCCCGGAACTCGACATCGGCACCGGCACGGCGGCCGTTGTCGTCGACCGGCTTGGCGGTGACGCCGACGATGAAGCCCCTGTCGTCCAGGATCGGCGCGGTCACGTTGGTCCGCTCGTGCAGCCGGGCGCCGGCCTTGACGGCCTGCCGGGCGAGCATGTCGTCGAAGTCCATCCGGTTCCGGGTCAGCCCGTAGTTCGGGTGGCTGGACAGGTCCGGCCAGTCGAGCTGCAGGACGTGCCCGGCGCCCTGGATGCGCAGGCCGTAGTTGCGGATCCAGCCGGCCTCTTCGGAGATGTCGATGCCCATGTTGATGAGCTGCTTGGTGCCGCGCGGGGTGAGCCCGTCGCCGCACACCTTCTCCCGCGGGAAGGCGGTCTTCTCCAGCAGCAGGACGTCGAGTCCGGCGTTGGCCAGGTGGTAGGCGGCGGCCGAACCGGCCGGCCCCGCACCGACGACGATCACATCCGCGGTCTCGGCTGACTGCCGTGCCGACGCGCTCTGGCTCATCTCATCCTGGCCTGGAGGTTGGAGTCTGGTCACCCGGTGGTCCCTCGTGAAGGGATTCACGAGGCCCGGTCATCCGACAGTCTAGGACTGCCTGACTCGGACACGAAACCGGCCCTGAATCCCTTGCTGCACACGGATTTACGCACGTTCCACCTTGCGTAAATCGACATCCGTCGTACGCCGGACCAGTGAGGCCAGTGGTCTACTTCGCCGGCTTGACCGCGCGGTGGATGGCGACCAGCCCACCGGTCAGGTTGCGCCACTGGACCCGGGTCCAGCCGGAGGCCTCGATGGTGCGGGCGAGCGGCTCCTGCGCGGGCCAGGCCCGGACCGACTCGGCCAGGTACTCGTACGCGTCCGGGTTGGTCGACACCGCCTTCGCGACCACGGGAACCGCTCGCATCATGTACTCCAGGTACGCGATCCGGAACGGCTTCCAGGTCGGGTGCGAGTTCTCTAGTACGACGAGCCGCCCGCCGGGCCGGGTCACCCGGAGCATCTCCCGCAGCGCGATGGTGACGTCGTTCACGTTCCGCAGCGCCCACGAGATCGTCACCACGTCGAACGTGTTGTCGGCGAACGGCAGCCGCAGCGCGTCCCCCGCGATCAGGTCGAGCTCGGGGTAGCGCCGCTTGCCGACCCGCAGCATGCCGACCGAGAAGTCGCACGACACCACGTCGGCGCCGGCCTCGCGCAGCTTGATACTCGACGCACCGGTCCCGGCGGCGAGGTCGAGGATCTTCATCCCCTTCCGCGGCGCGATCTCGCGGAACGTCTCCGGCCGCCAGTGCAGCTTCTCCAGCCCCATCGTCGCGACCGCGTTGGTCCGGTCGTACCCCTCGGCCACGTTGTCGAACATGGCCGCCACGGCCTGCGGTTCTTTGCTCAGATCTGCGCGGGTCACCTGTCTAGTGTCCTGCACCTCCCTCCGTGCGCCAGCTCCGGTGTCCAGGTGGGTGCATCGCAAGGCGGAGAAGCTGCCTCGATGCGGTGTTCATCGTGGCTGCTTCTCCAACGCAGCGAGGTGCCCGCATGGGCGCCGGAGATGGTGTGCGGAGGGCGGTGTAGGACGCGAGGTTGATCACGGCTCCGGCGGGCTCCGAAATTCGCTGGACAGGCGGCAGGCATACGCTTGCGTTTCGTGAGTGCATCTCCACGTAGCCGGCCGGCCATCGGGACCCGGGGCCGGACCGCGAGCAAGGAGTGGTGCCGTGAGCTTGACTGAACCGGTCGGGAGCACCGCTCCCCACCTGGTGATCCGGAGCCAGCCGATCGACGGCGTCTCCGCCCAGCTGATGGACCATCTGCCCACCGAGGGCGGCCTGGCCTGGGTCCGGCGTGGCGACGGTCACGTCGGCTGGGGCGTCGCCGCCCGGCTCGACGTTGCCGGTGGCAACCGGTTCCAGGAGGCGGTGACCTGGTGGAAGGACCTGGTCGCGGCCGCGGTCGTGCGCGACGAGGTCGGCGTACCGGGGTCCGGGCTGGTCTGCTTCGGGTCGTTCGGGTTCACCGACGACGACCCCGGTCAGCTCGTTGTGCCCGAGGTGATCGTCGGCCGCCGCGGCGGCACCACCTGGGTGACCACGATCTCCCCGGCATCGTCTTTGGGCGCTCCGCCGGAGCTCGTCGTGCACGAACCGTCACCGGTGCATGACGTCGCGTTCGCCGACGGCGCCCGGTCCGGCACCGACTGGTCGAGTATCGTCGCGGACGCGATCAAGCGGATCACCGCCGGTGAGCTGGACAAGGTGGTGCTCGCCCGCGACCTCATCGCGATCGCCGAGCAGCCGATCGACCTGCGCTGGCCGTTGCGCCGGCTGGCGGCGGCGTACCCGAACTGCTGGACGTTCTCCGTCGACGGGCTGATCGGCGCGACCCCCGAGCTGCTGGTCCGGCGGGAGAAGGGGCTGATCACGTCCCGGGTGCTGGCCGGGACCATCCGCCGTACCGGTGACGACGCGCACGACCTCGCGCTGGCCGCGTCGCTGGCCCGGTCCAGCAAGGACCTCGAGGAACACGAGTTCGCGGTCCGCTCGGTCGCCGACGCACTGAAGCCGCACTGCAAGTCGATGAACGTGCCGGAGACCCCGTTCGTGCTGCACCTGCCGAACGTGATGCATCTGGCCACCGACGTCGCCGGCGTGGCCAACAACGGCGCGTCCGCGCTCGGCCTCGCCGCCGCGCTGCACCCGTCGGCAGCGGTCTGCGGTACGCCGACCGACCTGGCCCGCGACCTGATCGGGGAGATCGAGGGGATGCGGCGCGGCCGGTTCAGCGGACCGGTCGGCTGGATGGACGCGGCCGGCGACGGCGAGTGGTGTATCGCCCTGCGCTGCGGTCAGGCCGACCCGGACGACCCGCGGCGGATGCGCATCTTCGCCGGCGCGGGCATCGTGGCCGGCTCCGATCCGGTCGCCGAGCTGGCCGAGACGAACGCCAAGCTGGTTCCGATGAGAGACGCGTTGGGAGACTGACCGTGAGACTCACGAAGTTCGCACATGCCTGCGTCCGGCTGGAGAAGGACGGCAAGGTGCTGCTGGTCGACCCGGGAACGTTCAGCGAGGACGCGGTGTTCGAGCGGGCCGACGCGGTCTTGGTCACCCACGAGCACCCGGACCACCTGGACGTGGAGCGTCTTTCTGCGTTGAACGTCCCGGTCTTCACGAACGCCGGCGTCGCCACGCAGCTCGCGGACCTGGGCGACCGGGTCACCGCGGTCGCCGACGGGCAGTCCTTCGACGCGGCCGGCTTCTCGGTCCGTGCCTACGGCAAGGACCACGCGGTGATCCTGCCCCAGCTGGGTGTTCCGTGCGAGAACGTCGGCTACCTGATCGAGGACGCCGTCTACCACCCGGGCGACTCGTTCACCCGGCCCGACCGGGAGGTGCACACCAACCTGGTCCCGATCTCCGGCCCGTGGTTCGCCCTGCCGCCGGCGATCGAGTACGCCCGCGCGATCAAGTCCGAGCAGACCATCGGCATCCACGACGCGCTGCTCAGCCCGATCGGCCTCGGCATGATGAAACGCTGGCTCAGCGAGCAGGGCGGGCGCCCCTACCTCGCCCTGGCCCCGGGCGAGACCACCGACCTCAACTGACCGCGAACCGGGTCAGCTGAATACACAGGTGATCATGGGGTGAACTCCACGTCGACGAAGTCGGCCACCGGGCGGTAGCCGGCCCGGTGGTAGATCTTGTTGGACGTCGGGTTGGCGAGATCTGTGTAGAGGCACGCCTGGTTGCCCTGGGCAAGGATCGCCGCGGACACGTGACTGGTGAGGGCCCCGGCGTACCCGTGCCGGCGGTGCTCGGGTGGGGTGTAGACCGGACCGACCCGGCAGACGCCGAACACCGCGTGGTGGTAGCCGACCATGCTCACCGGTTCACCATCGGCCTCCCAGATCCACATCCGCTCGCTCTTCAGGTTGAGCTCGGCCCACTCCAGGTCGGGTTCGCTGAACTCGTCGCCGAAGCCGTCGGCCGACCATGCCGCAACCAGCTCGGTCTCGGTCGCCTTCATCAACCGCGGTGCACCCTCGGCGGTCAGCACGGTCGGTGTTTCGAGCTTGTGCAGCCTGGTCGCCTTCGTCTCGGTCGCCGTACCACCCCGCTGAGCGAGCCATCGGTCGGCGAACCTGGTGACGGCCTCCCGGTTACCCGCGACGCCGCCCAGCTCCGGGACGACGTCGAGGTAGGCGTCCGCGACGGCCTCGGCGTACTCGGGCCGGATCCCACCGAGGTACACCGGGCGTGCCTGCGTCCGCATCGCCGCGCCGACCACCTCACCGTCGTGGACCGAGACGTAGTACCCGGGCTCCCGCTCGGACCGGTAGGCGCCGGCCGCGCGTTCGTGGACGTTGGTCATGATGATCGTGTGCAGCACCGGATCCCGTTGCAGGAAAGGGAACACCGTCTGCTCGAAGGCGACCGGGTCACTCGTCACTCGTACATCCATGCCTGTGGAGATTACGCCTCGGAGTCGCCAGGAGTCCTGCGGATTTACACTGCGACTATGTCCACCACGCGGTTGCTGCTGCTCGGGGTCGTGCGGATCTTCCAGCCGGCCTACGGGTACCAACTGCGCCGCGAGTTGCTCAGCTGGAACGTGCAGGAGTGGGCGAACATCAACCCGGGCTCCATCTACACCGGCCTGCGGACCTTGGCCAAGCACGGGGCCCTGCAGGAGCTCGAGGCAGGCGCCGCTCACCGGCCGGGGCGTACGTCGTACAAGCTGACGACCGACGGCGAGACGGAGTACTTCACGCTGCTCCGCGAGATGCTGTGGAACGTCGACGGCTTCCGGCCGGACAAGATGCAGGCGGCGCTCAGCTTCCTGTGGTCGCTGCGCCGCGACGAGGTGCTGGCCGCGCTCGAGGCGCGGATCGCCCAGTTCGAGCAACGCCGCAAGGCGGAGCCGTTCGCGGAGCGGCAGGTCCTGGAGGATCCCGGTACGCCGAACCACGTGGTCGAGATGTTCCGCATCACCACGGCGCGGGACACGGGGGAGCTCGAGTGGACCCGCGCCTTCCACGAGCGGGTCGCCAACGGCGCCTACTCGTTCGCCGGCGAGCCCGCCGACTGGGCGCCGTACCCCGGCATGGTCACGCACTGGGGCGAGATCCCCAGCCCACCCACCGACTGACCCGCGACGGACCCTCCGGAGGTAGGGTGGCGGCCGATTAATCAACATTGACTATTCAACGTTGATTGTTGAGACTGGTCCGCATGATGATCGAAGCGCGCGGACTGGCGCGTACTTTCAAGACCAAACGCGGCCCGGTGGAGGCCGTGCAGGGGGTTGATCTCGATGTCGCCGACGGCGAGATCGTCGGTTTCCTCGGCCCGAACGGGGCCGGCAAGACCACCACGATGCGGATGCTGGCGACGCTGATCACGCCGACCGCCGGGTCCGCGACAGTGGCCGGCTGCGACCTGGCCAAGAACCCGGTCGGCGTCCGCCGCGGCATCGGGTACGTGCCGCAGAGCGGCTCGACCCTGCCGGAGGCGATCGCCGGTGACGAGGTCGTCGACCACGCCCGGCTGTACGGCGTACCGAAGGCGAAGGCGGCCGCGGACGGGCAGCGGCTGTTCGAGGAGCTGGACCTGTCCGGCCTGTGGCGGCGGCAGTGCAAGACCCTGTCCGGCGGCCAGCGGCGCCGCCTCGACATCGTGATGGGGCTGATCCACGACCCGAAGCTGATCTTCCTGGACGAGCCGACCACCGGCCTCGACCCGCAGGCCCGGGCGAATCTCTGGCAGCACATCCGCGGTCTGCGCGACCGCGGTGCGACGATCTTCCTCACCACTCACTACCTGGACGAGGCGGACGCGCTCTGCGACCGGATCCTGGTCATCGACCACGGCAAGATCGTTGCCTCCGGCACCCCGGAGACGCTGAAGCAGCAGGTCTCCGGCGACGCGGTCCGGCTCAGCCTCGCCGACGCCGGCCAGGCGCCCGCGGTGACCAAGATCGTACAGGAGCTGGACGGCGCGACCAGCGTCGAGACCGATGGCGATGTGGTCGGCTTCCGGATCCCCCGCGGGGGTTCGGTGCTGCCCGGCCTGCTTCGGCAGATCGATGCCCAGGGCATCGAGCTGGCCGGTGTCGAGGTGCACCGCCCGACCCTGGACGACGTGTTCCTGACCATGACCGGCCGGTCGCTGCGCGACGAGGAAACCCCGGCGGAGAAGGACAAGGAGGCCGCGGCATGACCGAGCGAAGCGAGGTCATCATCAAGCACAGCCGGCATCGTGTCTCATCCGCGCCCGGAGCGAAGCGAGGACGCGGATGAGTACGCTTCGTGAGACGTGGATCGTCTTCCACCGTGCCATGCGGTTGACGCTGCGGAACCCGATGTGGGCGATCCTGATGCTCAGCCAGCCGTTGATGTACCTGTTCCTGTTCGGCCCGCTGCTGAAGCCGATCACCGCGCAGATCGGCGAGGGCGCGACCACCAATGCGTACCAGGTGTTCATCCCCGGCCTGATCGTCCAGCTCGGCATGTTCGGCGCGATGTTCGTCGGCTTCGGCCTGATCGCGGAGTACCGGGCCGGTGTGATCGAGGCCGACCGGGTCACCCCGGCGTCGCGGATCGCACTGATGGCGGGCCGGGTCCTGCGGGATGTCGTCGTACTGGTCGTGCAGACGTTGGTGTTGCTGATCGCCGCGATCCCGCTCGGCCTGCGGGCGCCGTGGGGCGGCGTACTGCTGTCGTTGGTGATCGTCGCCCTGCTCGGCGCGACCTTCGCGTCGCTGTCGTACTCGGTCGCGCTCATCACCAAGAGCGAGGACGCTCTGGCGCCACTGCTGAACGGCATCGCGATGCCGCTCCTGCTGCTGTCCGGGATCCTGCTGCCGATGCAGATCGGCCCGACCTGGCTGCAGCGGCTGTCCGACATCAGCCCGCTGAAGCACGTGGTGAACGGCGTCCGGGCGCTCTTCCGCGGCGACATCGACAACAGCTCGTCGCTGTGGGGCCTGTTCTGGGTGGTCCTGCTGACGATCGTCGGACTGACTGTCGGCGCCCGGACCTTCCGCAAGGAATCCGCTTAGCCAGCCTGGGCCTGGCTCGCGGTTACAACTGGCTGAGTGCGTTGACCAGTGCCTCGGTCAGTGGGCGATGCGTGCTGCGCGGCAGGCGGGCCTCCACGACGTCCAGACCGGCGACGGTCGGTGTCAGCGCGGCGCGGAGTGCGTCGAGGGTTTCCGCCAGCGCGTACGGCGTGCTGGTCGCGGCGCAGAGTGCTGCGAGGTCAACGTTGTGCGGCGTGCCGAAGACGCGTTCGAAGTGCGTCGCGTGGGTCGGGTCACCCTGTTCGAGGGTGGAGAAGATGCCGCCGCCGTTGTCGTTGACGACGACGATGCGCAGGTCGGGACGGGCCTCGTCCGGGCCGATGATCAGGCCGCTCGCGTCGTGCAGGAAGGCCAGGTCACCGATCAGCGCGTACGTCGGTCCCGCGTTCGCCAGCGCTGCCCCGACGGCCGTCGAGATGGTGCCGTCGATACCGGCCAGGCCGCGGTTGGCGATGGTGCGGATCGGCACCACCGGCGCGAGATCGAGGTCGCGGACCGGGTTCGACGAGGCGACCACGAGCATGCCGTCGGCACCCACGGCTTCCCCCACGATGGCGGCGATGCGCGGCCCGGTGAGACCGTCGGCGAGGACCTTGTCGATCACCGGGCGAGCCAACTGGTCCGCGTGCTGCCAACGCTCCAGCCAGTCGGTCGTGTCAGCAGCGGCGACCTCGAGCCCGGTCACGACGGACGACGCGCGGCGAGCCGGGTCCGGCCACAGGCCGGTCGGCGCGACCACGATCACCTCGACGTCGGGCCGGGCCAGCAGCCTGGCGATCGGCCGCGACAGCGTCGGATGCCCGAACACCAGCACCCGCTCGATCTCCTCAGCCAAAGAATTTGCCTGGAGCAACAACCGGTACGCCGAGATGACCGCCGGCCCGGTCCGCGCCCGGCTGGACGGCTCTGCGAACAACGGCCAGTGACCGGCCTCCGCCACCAACCGCGCGGCCTGCGAGGCCCCGTCCCCGGCAACCACAACAGTCCTCGGCCCGGGCCGGATCGCCGACGGCTGACCGGCTGCGGCCTGGATAGCGGTCCACGGGCCAGTACTACGACCGTCCAGCGGCTCCGGCCACTCCGGTCCGTCAGTAGGCACCAACGGCTCGGCCAACGGGCAGTTGAGCTGCACCGGCCCTGGATGCGACGATCGGGCGCCCACTGCGTCGGCCACTGCGCGGGCGACCTGCGACCGCCAGTACGCCACCTGCCCGACCTCACGCACCGGCGTGCCCATCTCGTGGAACAGCCGGACCGCGGAGCCGAACACCTTCAACTGGTCGGTGGTCTGGTTGGCTCCGCTCCCCCGCAACGCGGGTGGCCGATCAGCACTCAGCACGATCAACGGCAGTCCACTGTGCGACGCCTCCAACACGGCCGGGTGCAGGTTCGCCACCGCCGTACCGGACGTGGTCACCACCGGCACCGGCAGTCCGGTCCCCCGGATCAACCCGATCGCCAGGAATCCCGCCGTACGCTCGTCGATCCGGACATGCAGCCGCAGGCGTCCCTCGCGATCCGCGGCAGCCAGTGCCAGCGCCAGCGGTGCGCTGCGCGAGCCCGGCGCGACCACGGCCTCGCGGACGCCGCACCGGATCAGCTCGTCGACCACCACCGTGGCAAACGCCGTGGACGGGTTCATCCGGCACTCCTCATCTGCACTCGACTCATGCGCTCTTCCCACACCGCGGTCCTGGCCGCATCCGCCCGAGCTGCTTCCAGCAACACAGGGTCCGGCTGCACACGCTTCACCGGCAAGAAGCCGTCGACCGGCAGCAGCGGCTCGGCAACGACCTCACTGGTGAACATCGACACCGTGGCCAGCCCACAGGCGTACGGCAGCTCAGGAAGCGCAGCAGCCAGAGCCACACCGGCAGCGATGCCCACCGAGGTCTCGAGTGCTGACGACACCACCACCGGCAGCCCAATCTGCTCGGCGATGTCCAGGCACGCACGGACCCCACCGATCGGTTGCACCTTGAGTACGGCGATGTCCGCGGCGTCCAGCTTCTTCACCAGCAACGGGTCCTCGGCCCTGCGGATCGACTCGTCCGCGGCCACCAGCACCTCGGTGCGTCGTCGTACCGCGGCAAGGTCCTCCACGGCCGCGCAGGGCTGTTCGACGTACTCCAGGTCGAATCGCTGGAGTTCCTTCAAGCACCGCACGGCCTCGTCGACGGACCACGCGCCGTTCGCGTCGATCCGCACCCGGCCGTCGCCGATGGCGTCGCGGACGGCCTCGACCCGCTCCAGGTCGTCGGCCAGCGTCTGCCCCGGTTCGGCCACCTTCACCTTCGCGGTGCCGCAGCCAGACGCCCGCACGATCTCGGCGGCCTTCTCGGGCCCTACGGCAGGCACAGTGCAGTTCACGGGTACGGCGGTACGCATGGGGGCCGGCCAACCGTCGACGGCCGCCTCCCGCGCGGCCTGGAGCCAGGAGACACACGTGGCGTCGTCGTAGTCCAGGAATGGGCTCCACTCCGCCCAACCGGCTGGACCCTCGAAGAGCATGCCCTCGCGCACGGTGATCCCGCGGAACCTGTTCTTCAGGCCGATCGAGTACGTGATCACCGCACACCATCCAGCAACCGCCGGCGATCAACCTTGCCCGAGGCAAGCATCGGCAGGGCGTCGAGCCGGACCACCTCACGCGGTGCCCAGGTCCGCGGCAGCGTCTCGGCGACAAAGTCCCGCAGCTCGTCCCGCTCAGGCTCACCAACGACGAAGGCGACCACTCTGGTCCCCCACTCCGGGTCCGGCACGCCCAGCACCACGGCATCCTTCACCCGGGGATGTTCGAGCAACCGAGCCTGGACGGTCGGCAGCGTGACGTTGACGCCGCCGGAGATCACCACGTCGTCCACCCGGCCGATCACCCGCAGCCGCCCGTCCACGAGCTCGCCGCGGTCCTGCGTCCGGAACCAGCCGTCACGCAGCACTTCCGCGGTCAGGTCCGGCCGCAGCCGGTACCCGGAGAACAACGTCGGGCCCTTGATCAGGATCCGCCCGTCGTCGAGCGCTATCGAGGTCCCTTCCAGCGGCTCACCGGAGTACACACAGCCACTGCCGGTCTCCGTCATCCCGTACGCCGGAATCGCGGTGACGCCGGCCTCGGCCGCGCGGGCCTTCAGCGGAGCGGGGGTGGCGGCACCACCGATGATGATCGCGTCGAAGGAGCGCAGCGCCTCCAGATCGGTGTCCAGGTAGCGCGCCAGCTGAGTCGGCACCATCGCGGTGTAGCGGCGGCGTCCAGTCATCGCGGCGGCGGCCTCGGTGAAGCTCTCCCCGGCTATGACAGGTGCCAGACCGGCAAGCACTGACCGCGTGAGGATCTGCAGCCCGCCGACGAAGTAAGGCTTCATCGGTAGCAGCCACTGCCCCGGCCCGCCAAGCCGGTCGTGGGTAGCAGTGGCGGACGCGATCAGCGCCTCCCGCGACAGCAGCACACCCTTGGGCTCGCCGGACGACCCGGAGGTCGTCAGCACCACGGCGCAGCCGTCCTCCAGCGGCTCGTCCGGTGCGGCCGCCTGCCTGACCCGGAGCGCGGCCGCCGGGTCGGACGGTAGCGGCGCGAACGGCGTACCGCTGCCGTCCAGTACGGCGGAGAGCGCGGACAGCACGGCATCCGGCGTACCGGGGACCAGGCGCAAGGTAGACATGTCAGCAATGAGCGTACGGCCCGGGCGCGGCGGCCCCACCCGCGGCTGACACAATCGACAGTCATGGCCACCCCTGCCCAGTGGATCGAAGGCGCACGCCCACGCACGCTGCCCGCCGCGATCGCGCCCGTCCTCGTCGGAACCGGTGCAGCCGCCTACCTGGACGGCTTCGTCTGGTGGAAGGCGCTGCTCGCTCTCGGTGTCGCCCTGGCCCTGCAGATCGGGGTCAACTACGCCAACGACTACAGCGACGGCATCCGCGGCACGGACGAGAACCGGGTCGGTCCACTGCGTCTGGTCGGCTCCAAAGTCGCCACGCCGGGACAGGTGAAGACCGCAGCGTTCACCTGCTTCGGCGTGGGCGCCGTACTCGGGGTCATCCTGTGCGCGACGTCCAACTGGTGGCTGCTGGTCGCGGGAGCGGCCTCACTGGTCGGAGCGTGGTTCTACACCGGCGGTAAGCGGCCGTACGGCTACCGGGCGCTCGGTGAGGTCAGCGTCTTCCTCTTCTTCGGGCTGGTCGCCGTACTCGGCACTACCTACGTGCAGGCCGAGACCCTGAGCTGGACGGCCCTGGCCGGCGCCGTAGCCATCGGCTCAATCGCCTGCGCCCTGCTGGTGGCCAACAACCTCCGCGACATCCCCACCGACACCGTCACCGGCAAGCGCACCCTGGCCGTCGTACTCGGTGCTGCACGCTCCAGGCAGTTGTACGCCGCCCTCATCGCGCTCGCCTTCATCCTTGCGATCGTCTCGGCGCTAGCAACCCCGTGGACCCTACTGGCTCTTATCGCCCTGCCCCTGGCCGCCAAGGCAGTCAAAGTAGTCATCAGCGACGCAGTAGGCCCCGCCCTCATCCCTGTCCTGAAGGCCACCGGCCTGACCGAACTCGCCTACGCCATCGGCCTGGCAGCCGGTTTGTGGATCGGCGGCTAGCACTTACCGCCGACGGGCCTGAAGTCACTCCGCCCACACCCTCAACTGCGACGGGCCGCTTTGATGGCGGAGAATGTCTGACCACGTTCTGCCGTCTCGATGAACTCGGTCCGGAAGCGGTCGGGCGACGCCTTGAGCCGGATCAGGCGGTGGTCGAGTGCCGGCACCCAGCCGCTTTCACCGATTAGCGGCCAGCACTGCCGCGAGGCCCTCTTGTAGATCTTTGACGAAATACTCGGGAACCTCCAGCGACGGGAAATGTCCGCCGCTTTCGGGCGACCTCCATCGGACGATCTGCCGGTACCGCTCCTGTGCCCAGGGGCGCGGACACTTCTCGATGTCGCGGGGATACACACTAATTGCTGACGGGACGTCGACCCGAAGTTCGGGGTCCAGCGAGTTGTGGCTTTCGTAGTAAATGCGGGCCGCCGATGCGCCGGTCCGCGTCAGCCAGTACAGGGTGACGTCGTCAAGAACTCTGTCTCTGGAAATCGTCTCGAACGGGCTGTCTTCGGTATCTGACCACTCGGCGAACTTGTCCAGGATCCAGGCGAGAAGCCCGACCGGTGAGTCGACGAGCGAGTAGCCGATGGTCTGCGGCCGGGTCGCCTGCTGCTTCGCGTACGCCGCGTGGTGGCGCGAGAAATCATGGGTTTCCTCGGTCCACTTGCGCTCGACCGCCGTCAGCCCGTCCGTTGTCAACCCGGGCGGTGCCTGCGCCAACACCGTGTGGATGCCGAGAACGTGCGCCGGGAACCGGCCGCCGAGAACCGTGGTGATCACACCACCCCAGTCGCCGCCGTGGGCTGCGAACTTGCCGTAGCCGAGCCGTCCCATCAGTTCCACCCACGCGGCCGCGATCTTTTCGGTTCCCCACCCGGTGGTGGCCGGCTTGTCGCTGTAACCAAAGCCTGGTAGCGACGGAACCACGACGTGGAACGCCGGCGCGTCCGCATCTTTCGGATCTGCCAGCTCGTCCACCACATCGATGAACTCGGCAATGCTGCCTGGCCACCCGTGCGTCAAGATCAGCGGAGTGGCATCCGCGCGCGCGGATCGGCGGTGCAGGAAGTGGATTCCCAGACCGTCAATGGTCGTGCGGAACTGGCCGATCCGGTCAAGGCGCTCTTCGAACGACCGCCAGTTGTACTCGGTGCGCCAGTAGTTCACGACATCGACGAGATCGGCGAGAGGAACGCCCTGTTCCCATCGGCGCGGGTCGGGCGCGGCGCGATAAACCGTCTCGGCCTCCGGCAGCCGCGCCGCGGCCAATCGCGCGCGTAGATCGTCGAGGTCAGCGTCAGTTGCGTGGGCTTCAAATGCTTGCACGTCGCTGGTTGGGCGGGGCATGAGACCTCCTGTCCATCGTGGAACCGGCTACAACCTTCGCGAACCGGCTAAGACGGTTCTAACATGCTTTCATGCCAGCCTGCAACCAGCTAAGGTGGTTCCATGCGTGCTGCGTTCCCTGACTTTCGCCTCGGTAACGTGCTGGCGACCAGCTTCACGGGGACTCTGTCGGAGCGTCATGGCGACGCTGTGGAGCGCATTCCCACGCCGCACCGGCTCGTCGACTGGCTGGCAGTGAACGGCCTCGCCGTGGACTCCTGCACCACCGCCCAGCTCGACCTCGCTCGGGAACTGAGGGAGTCGATTCACGCCGCCGCGACAGCGGCCGCGATCCAGGACGCTCTCCCCGCATCTGCTGTCCAAGTCATCAATGACTGCAGCGCTCAGGGTCGGGCCGCGGCCCTCCTGACGGCCGAGGGTAAGCGGCGCTGGCAGCTCAGCTCGGCTTCCCGCGTGGAAGACGCCCTCAGCGTGATCGCCGCCGACGCGATCAGCATCATCGCGGGCGAACGAGACGGAAAATTGGCCTTGTGCGCATCGCCGACCTGCCAAGCCGCCTTCTTGGACACCAGCCAAAGTCGCACCCGCAAATGGTGTGACATGAACACGTGCGGGAATCGTCAGAAGAAGGCGCGCTTCAACGCCAACCGGCGCAAAAACCCCAGATCAGCAGAGTGATCGTTACCTCGATACATCCAAGTGGTCCCCACGGTTGGCAGGCAGGCGTGGAGGTCTTCCAGGATGGCGGCGATTCCGGCGGCACAACGCATGCCGTCGCCTACGCTGGTCCGCTTCGTCTTAGCGCGCGTGGGTAGAACCCTCTACAAGGTCGGTTCGCGCCAGCGGCCGCTGGTGGCGAAGGTTTCCAGGGTGGCCATGTACGGGGAGATGTCGATGCCGTTCGTGCGCAGCCAGGCGTCGTCGTAGTACGTGTTGCCGTAGCGCTCGCCGCTGTCGCACAGCAGCGTGACGATGCTGCCGCGGGTCCCGGTACGGCGCATCTCCTCGGCCAGCCGTAGCGAGCCCCAGAGGTTGGTCCCGGTCGAGCCGCCGACCAGGCGGCCGGTGACCCGGGAGCAGAACCGCATCGCGGCGATCGAGGCGGCGTCCGGGACCGCGATCATCCGGTCGACCACGCCGAGCACGAACGACGGCTCCACCCGGGGCCGGCCGATTCCCTCGATCCGGGACGGGCGGCCGGTGGAGAAGTCGTCGTCAGCGGCCTCGTAGCCGGGGAAGAAGGCCGAGTTCTCCGGATCGACGACGCACACCGAGGTGTCGTAGCGCTGGTAGCGGACGTACCGGCCGATGGTGGCCGACGTACCGCCGGTGCCGGCGCCGACCACGATCCAGGCCGGGATCGGGTGCTGCTCGAGTTTCAGCTGGCCGAAGATCGACTCGGCGATGTTGTTGTTCCCCCGCCAGTCGGTGGCGCGTTCGGCGTACGTGAACTGGTCCATGTAGTGGCCGCCGGTCTCCTCGGCCAGCCGCTTCGCCTCGCCGTAGATCTGGCCGGACCGCTCGACGAAGTGGCAGCGGCCGCCGTAGAACTCGATCAGCTCGACCTTCTCCTGGCTGGTCGAGCGCGGCATCACCGCGATGAACGGCAGGCCGAGCAGGCGGGCGAAGTACGCCTCGCTGACCGCGGTCGAGCCGCTGGACGCCTCGATCACCGTGGTGCCCTCGCGGATCCAGCCGTTGCACAGCGCGTACAGGAACAGTGACCGGGCCAGCCGGTGCTTGAGCGAGCCGGTCGGGTGCACGGACTCGTCCTTCAGGTACAGGTCGACCCCGGTGAGGTCCGGCATCGGGAACACGTGCAGATGCGTGTCCGCGCTCCGGTTCGCGTCCGCGTCCACGATCCGGATCGCCTCGGAAACCCACGCCCGGGCCTTCTCGTCGCGCCGATCAACCTCGCGACACACCCCGTCAACCTCACTCATGCGGGCCAGGCTAAGTGCTATGGCCAGATTTGAGTATTCCTACGCTCGGTCACCGGACGCGCAGTCCACCGGCTGTGCCAGTCAGCCTCTGCGCCGACGCCGCCGACGACCTGGACGAACAACCCACCGCAGGCCGTCGGACGACGTCTCGGCCTCGATCACCGCACCCAGCGCCTCCTCGGAGAGGAGCCGTTCGAAGTCCGCCTCGTAGCGGGCGATCAGTTCAGGAGTGACCCCGCCCGGCGCCATCCGCGTGATGACGAAACAGTCCCCCGGCTCCTCGTCGTACGGCGAAGGATCCTCGATCAACGGGATCAGCGGCACCGACGCCAGGTCGCCGCCCTGCCCAGCCGGCGGCAACGGCCCGAGGTTCTTTCGCTCGCCGACGACGGACAGGGCGTCCAGAACCACCGGTTCGAAGAAGCTGACCATCTCGTCGACCGTCATCTCGGCCAGCTCCGGGCACACGACGGAGAATTCCGGTGACAGCAGCCTGCCGATCGCCGGCACCGCGCTCCGCCCGCGGCCATGCTTCTTCACCCGGTACTCCAGGCCCAGCGAAACACGCTCATATCCGCGCTGCGCGAGCCAGGCGGCACCGTCGTACTCGTCGAGCAGCTTCGCCTGCAGACGACCGAGCGCCTCCCACGCCTTGTCGGTCACCTGGTCGGAGAAGTCCTCCTCGAACGAACGACGGTCAGATGTCGGGGCGAGGTAGGCCCCACCGACTAACTGCAACCACGCGATCGCCACTGGCTCATCATCCTGCATGCACCAATGTCGGCCCTGATTTGAGTATTCCTACGCTCGGTCACTGGCCGCCGGGCCGGAACGATGAGTCCATGATTCCCCTGGGCCCGATCGAGTTCTCACCGGCGGAAGTGGCCATGATCCTCACTGTCATGGCACTGGTCGGCGTCTGCGCCGCCCTGCCCGCCACGATTCCGCTGGCCATCGTCGGCCACCGCCGCGCGGTGCAGTACCCCGGCTGGAACGCCCTCTGGTACTGGCTGTGCGGTACGGCGCTCACCATGGTGATCATGGGCGGCCTCATCCACACCGACCTCGGCTGGGCCGTCGTACCGCTCAGCTGGCTGCCCACCCTGCTGATCGCCTGGCTGCTCAAGCCCAGACACCGGCGACCCGGGGGCGAGTTAGGTTGGGGGGACATGACGACTGGGCAGGGGGAGCGATGAGCCAGCACGAAGAGCGGCCTACTCGGCAGCGGACCACGTTGACGGATATCAGTTCGCGGGCGTGGGAGCACCCGGCGGACCGGGGTGCACTGGTGGCGCTGCGGCAGCTGAAGGGGTTCGACTTCGTACTGCGGAAGCTGTCCGGGCTGATCAACGAGCGGGCCTTCCGGCTGCAGTTCCTCGGCTCGGCGATCCGGGTCGACGAGCGGCAGTTCCCGACCGTCCACCGGCTCTACACCGAGGCCGGTACGACGCTCGACGTACGCCAACTGCCGGAGCTCTACGTCACCAACAGCCCGATCTGGAACGCCGTCACCATCGGCATGGACAAGCCCTTCGTCGTCGTCAACAGCGCCCTGCTGCAGGGGCTGGACGAGGAGGAGCTGCGGTTCATCCTCGGTCACGAGCTCGGCCACGCGCAGAGCGGGCACGCGTTGTACCAGTCGCTGCTGTTCTGGCTGATGCGGCTCACCGGCGCGGTCAACTGGATGCCGATCGGCGCGCTCGGCATCCGCGCGATCATCGCCGCCCTGCACGAGTGGTCCCGCAAGGCCGAGCTGTCCGGCGACCGGGCCGGTCTGCTGGCCGTCCAGGACCCGGCCGTCGCGCTCCGCGTCCAGATGAAGCTGGCCAGCGGCGGGCAGCTCGGCGAGCTCGACACCACCGCGTTCCTGGCGCAGGGCACGGAGTACGAGAGCGCCGGGGACCTGCGCGACAGCGTGCTCAAGCTGCTGCTGCTCGAGGCCCAGTCGCACCCGCTGGCCGTCATCCGGGCGCACGAGCTGCGCCGCTGGGTGGACGAGGGCGAGTACACCTCGATCGTGTCCGGCACCTACCCGAAGCGGCAGGACGACAGCAGCGCCTCGATGTCGCAGGAGGCGAAGAACGCGGCCAAGTCCTACTCCGACGCCTTCGCTCGCTCCCAGGACCCGCTCGCCAAGCTCCTCCGCGACCTGGGCGACGGCCTCGGCGGCGTCCGCGACTGGGTCTCCACCCGATTCCCACCCAGACCCTGACCGAGTGATCGAGCTCCAGGACATCGGGCCCGACGACACGTACGACGAAGGGCCCGCTTCCCCCTCCCGGGAAGCGGGCCCTTCGGGTTTCAGGTGGTCAGCCCATGTGGACGGGGCTCTGGCCGTCGGTGGCCAGGTCCTTGTGCTTGATGGACAGGCCGATGATGGTGACGACGGCCGCGCCAAGCATCAGGAACGTCGACCACAGGAACGCGCGGGTGAACCCGTGCGTGGTCGCCACCGCGGTGAACTGACCCTCCAGTTGCTTCACCTGCTCCGGCGTCGAGCCGGACTGGGCCGCCTGCTGCAGGCCCGGGGCCAGCTCGGTGAACTTGTCCTTGATCGCGTTGGCGGAGATCGTGCCGAGCAGCGCCAGGCCGACCGCACCACCGATCTGCTGGACCGTGTTCAGCACCGCGGAGCCGACACCGGAGTCCTCGTTCGCGACCCCGCTGACCGCGGTCAGCGTGAGCGGCACGAAGATCAGGCCCATCCCGAACGACAGCAGCAGGATGAACGGCAGCAGGTGGGTCAGGTACGACGAGTCCACCGCGAGCCGGCTGAACCCGAACATCCCGCCGGCCACCAGCACCCCACCGGCACCGGAGATCCAGCGCGGGTCCATCTTCGCCACCAGCGTCGACGCGACCTGCGCGGCGATCACGATGCCGACACTGAACGGCAGGAAGGCGAACCCGGTCTTCAGCGCGCTGTAACCCATGATGTTCTGCACGAAGATGCCCAGGAAGTAGAACATCGAGAACATCGCGGCACCGACGACCAGCATCACGAAGAAGCTGATCCCCCGGGTGCGGTTGGCCAGGATCCGGAACGGCATCAGCGCGTGCCGCGACCGGGCCTCGATACCGAGGAAGACCGCGAGCAGGCCGAGACCGCCGAGGATGAACAGCAGCGTGAGCGAGTCACCCCAGCCGTCCGTCGCTGCGTGGGTCAGGCCGTAGACCAGCGAGGTCAGACCCGCCGTACCGGTGATTGCGCCGGCCAGGTCGAACTTGCCGGTCTGGCGCTCGGACTCCCCGAGGAAGCGGAAGGCGAGCACCGCCACCAGGAGGCCGATCGGGGTGTTGATGAAGAAGGTCCACCGCCAGTCCGCCTCGGTCAGCGCACCGCCGAGGATCAGGCCGACGGCCGCGCCGGCGCCGGACATCGCGGCGTACACGCCCATCGCGCGGTTGCGCTCCTTGCCGGCCGGGAAGGTGGTGGTGATCAGCGCGAGCGCGTTCGGCGAGGCCGCCGCCGCCGCGAGACCCTGCAGGATCCGGCTGGCCAGCAGCACGCCCTCGCTCTGGGCGATACCGCCGACGAACGACGCCACCCCGAACAGGACGACGCCGAACACGAACACCTTGCGGCGGCCGAGGATGTCCCCGATCCGGCCGCCCAGCAGCAGCAGGCCGCCGAAGGCCAGCGCGTAGGCGTTGACCACCCACGGCAGCGTGGCGTTGCTGAAGCCGAGTTCGTTCTGGATGTGCGGCAACGCGATGTTGACGATGGTGCCGTCCAGCACCACCATCAGCTGCGCCATGCTGATCAGCGCCAGCGCGATACCTAGATGGCGGTGACCGTGGCCGTTCTGTGGCTCCGGCACCGAATCGGCCGGGCGCCGGTCCGGCGGATCGGCCTTGACGACGTCTTCGGACATGAAACTTCCCCTCGCTACTGTGCTTGTCTTGGTCGCGGACCGGCCCCTCAACCGGTCAGCTCGCCTGCGACCCCCGCGCCGCAGGCAGGATCACGTTGTCGATCACTCGGAGGATCAGGTCGTCGGTGGGCTCGACACCGAGGACGTAGGCGTGGTGGATGATCACCGCCGGCAACGTCGTCGACAGCAACTGCACGTCGACGTCCGGCGCGATCTCACCGCGCTCTACGGCACGGCCGTAGATCCGGTTCGTCAGGGCGATCCGGGGGGCCAGGAACAGCTCCTGGAACGCCCGCTGCAGCTCCGGGTCCCGGTGCAGCGCGGTCAGCAGACCGGCGATCACCGACATCGGCATCTCGTCGGTGAAACCGCCGTCACCACACGACATCGAGATCAGGTCACCGCGCAGGCTGCCGGTGTCGACGTCCTCCGGCATCGGGCAGCCCTTCGCCCGGCTGATCGCGTCGACGACCAGGTCGGCCTTGGTGGTCCAGCGCCGGTACAGCGTCGCCTTGCTGGCCTTGGCGGCCGTCGCCACCGCATCCATCGTCAGCCGGTCGTAGCCGAGCTCGGCCAGCACCGCGACGGTCGCATCGAGGATCTCCTCCTCGCGACCACCCTCGACCCGAGGCCGATGCCGTACACCCGCTGACTCCACAACTCATCACCCTGCGTAAACCTGTAGCCACCGATAGAACGAAACGGTTTCGTTTCATCCACCACTCTACGACTCATGTGAACGCATGCACAAACAGTTTTTCGGTGGAATCCAGAGTGGCTTAGATCACTCGCTGTACCAGTCGCTTCAGTGGTACGACGCTCCGCCGCGCAAGGCCGGCGTACTCACCCGACCAGTCAGAGCCGACTCTTGGGGGCTTGAACAAGAACTGGTGGGCTGGACAGGCTATTTCCTGTCTCAGCCCACCAGAAGGTGTTCAAAGCCTCCGAGGTCGGGGTGGCCCCGAGGTCTGGGGTGGGTGGCTGAGGGGTCTCAGTCGTCGTCTTCGGCGGTGCGAGCCTGCTCGATGCGGTGCGAGATCTTCTCGGCGCGCTGCTCGATCTTGCCGGCCAGGCGGTCGCGGGCGGCGCGGAGGACGAAGATCGAGAGGATCGAGGAGACGATCAGGGCCAGCAGCAACAGCGGGAAGATGGTCAGCCAGTTGTTCAGCGCGAGCCAGAGCGCACCGAAGCAGACGGCGAACAGCGCCGCCCGCAGGCCGGTGTAGATCGCGAACTCCTTCATCTCAGACTCCAGCGTAGGAGTGCAGGCCGGAGACCAACAGGTTCACGCCGACGAAGTTGAAGATGAAGACGAACCAGCCGACGATCGCGATCGTCGCGGCCCGGCGACCACGCCAGCCCGCCGTCGCCCGCGCGTGCAGGTAGGCGGCGTACACGACCCAGGTGACCAGCGACCAGACCTCCTTCGGGTCCCAGCCCCAGTAGCGGCCCCAGGCGTACTCCGCCCAGATCGGACCGGCCACGAGTACGCCGAAGGTCCACAGCGGGAAGGCGAACGCCAGCACCTTGTACGCCGTACCGTCCATCGCCTCGGCACTCGGCAGCCGGCGCAGCGACGCCGACATGGTCCCACCGGCCAGCACGCGCCGCTCGGCCCGCGCCTTGATCAGGTACAGCACCGACACCAGTCCACCGACGGTGAACGCGCCACCGGAGATCGCGGCCGCGGACACGTGGATGACGAGCCAGTACGAGTGCAGCGCCGGCACGAGCGGTCCGGCCGGGGTGTACAGCGCGAGAGTCGCCAGCCCAAGTACGGCGGCCACCACCAGCGTGACGCCGAGACCCAGCCACTGCAGGCGGTAGCGGTGCACGAAGATCAGGTAGACCGCAGCCACCGCGAGCGATGCCGTGATCGAGAACTCGTACATGTTGCCCCACGGCACACGCTCGGCCGCGAGACCACGCGTCACCACTCCACCCAGATGCAGCACGAACGCCAGCCAGGTCAGCAACAACCCAACCCGGCTAGCCGCCTCCATCCGCTCTGTCCGGCTCTCGGAGGTCACGTCAGCCGAGTCGCCGACAGCAGCTGTACCGGCTGGCCCACTCGAGGTCTGCTCAGAGCCGTCGGCCGCAACCAGAACCTCGCCCTTGACGTCAGCAGTCTTGGCTACCGCTGCGCGGCCCATGGCCCATTCGAGGGCGTGGGAGACCATCGCCAGGGCGTAGATGACCGTAGCGGTCGGGACCAGCAGGTTGGAGACTTGCGCGTAGGTCTCCGGTGTCATGGGGCCTCCCGGTCTGGACTGAGGAGCGGAGGGAGCGAAGCGACTGGAGTGACGAGGGAAGACCGGGAGCCAAGGCCCCATGACCCCGCCGGCGCCGGAGGCCCGGCCATATGCACAGTCATGGTTTCTCCTGCGTGCTCGATCGATCTGGTTGGAGTGCCTTGCTGATGGCCTGGAGCTCGTCGCCGAGGCCGCGCTCGGGTCCGCGGTCCAGGCCCGCGACCTCGACCACGGTACGCCCGTCCTCGGACCGGACCCGCACCCAGGTACGGCGTGGGTGCACGAACAGCGACCCCATCAGCCCGAGGATCGCCAGCAGGATGCCCGCCAGCGCGAGGTCCGTGCCCGGCGTGTGGCTGATCTGCAGCTTCACCCACCGGCTGTAGCCGTCGAAGGTGATCGAGCCCATCTTGTCCGGCAGGGTGGTGGTCTGCCCCGGTGCCATCTGGAACCGCAGCTTGTCACCGTTCTGCTCGAACTGGGTCAGCTTCGACTTGTCCAGCTGGTACACCGACTCCGGCTTCCCGGTCTCCGGCTGCGGCCGGCCGTAGTACGCCGTCATCACCAGCTGGGGGTTGAGGTCGTCGGGGAACACCGAGATCGGTCCGCGCTGGTCGATCACCGCGGTCGGCAGGAAGAACCCTTCGAAGCCGAGCTGGGCCGGCCGGGCGTCCGGGGCCTTGATCACCCCGAACGACGAGAAGTTGCCGTCCTGCGGAAGGAACGGCACCGGCCCGGAGAACGCGACCTGGCCGTCCCCGTCCCGTACCGTCACCCGCGGCGCGTAGCCGTGGCCGAGCAGGTAGACGCTGCTCCCGTCGAGCTTCAACGGGTGGTTGACCTTCAGGTCGTACGACTTCTCCGGCGCGTCCGGCGTCTCCTGGTAGGTCAGCTGCGCGTTGAACTCACGCGCCGCGCCCTTCTGCGGGCCGTCCTCCTGGAACTTCACCTGGAAGTCCTTCACCGTCAGCGAGAACGGCGGCAGCGCGTCCTCGCTGAACACCCGGCCCGGCGCGAAGTCGTCGTACTGCGCCAGCGAGTTGGAGAAACCGTTGCCCACGACAACCAGTACGGTGCCGCGGTAGCCGAACAGCGAACCCCAGGCGACGCCGATCAGCGCCAGGATCAGGGAGAAGTGGAAGAGCAGGTTGCCCGCCTCGCGCAGGTAACCGCGCTCGGCGCCGACGGCACCGTCGTACGCCTGCACCCGGAAACGACGCCGGCGAAGCTCGCGGGTCGCGACCTCGAGTACGTCGCCGGGCGCGTCGACCGTGAACCGCTGGTAGCCGGGCAGCCGGTTGAGGTTGCGCGGCGGCTTCGGCGGCCGGGCCCGGACGGCCTTCAGGTACACGCCGAGCCGGGGCACCACACACCCGATCAGCGAGATGAACAGCAGCAGGTAGATGGCCGAGAACCAGGCCGACTTGTAGACGTCGAACAGCCCGAGCTTGTCGTAGAACGGCCCGAGTTTCGGATGCGCCTCGAGGAAGTCCGCCACTTTGATCGGGTCGATCGGCGTCTGCGGGATGAGCGACCCCGGGACGGCGCCCAGCGCGAGCAGGAAGAGCAGCACCAGCGCCGTCTTCATCGAGGTGAGCTGGCGCCAGCTCCAGCGCAGCCAGCCCACGAACCCCAACGCGGGCGGCGGCTCGGGCGGCGTGGTGACGCGATCCTTCACCTCGGTCACGTCACACCGCCGACCCGAAGTTGCTGACCCATTGCCTGAGGTCGGCGGTCATCGAATCCCACACTCCCGTCAGCAGCAGCAGTCCCACCGCGATCATCAGCACGCCGCCGACCCGGATCACCAGCAACTGGTGCGCCCGGACCCACGCCACCGCGGCAAGCATCCGCCGGAAGGCCAGCGCCGCGACGATGAACGGGATGCCCAGCCCGAGGCTGAACACGATCGCCAGCATCGCACCCCGCCCGGTGCTGCCCTCGGTCGCGGCCAGCGTCATCACGGTGCCGAGCGTCGGCCCGATACACGGCGTCCAGCCGAACCCGAACAGTACGCCGAGCAGCGGGGCCGCCGCGATCCCGACGGCCGGCACCCGGTGCACCCGCAGATCCTTCTGCAGGAACCCGAAGCCGCCGAGGAACACCAGTCCCAGTACGACGGTCAATGCGCCGAGTACGCGAGTGATCGCGGTCTGATGCTCCAGCAACGCGTCACCCGCGGCCCCGAAGACCACGCCGGTGAGGATGAACACGGCCGAGAACCCGGCGACGAACAGGGCGGTCCCGGCCAGCATCCGGCCGCGTTGCTTCGACCCGAGCTCGGCCGCGGACAAACCGGTCACGTAGGACAGGTAGCCGGGCAGCAGCGGGACGACGCACGGCGAGAAGAACGAGATCGTTCCGGCCAGCACCGCGATCGGCAGTGCCACCAGCATCGAGCCCGTCATCGACTCGGCGAACCAGTCACCCATCAGCCTGTGGCGCCAATCATCGAGCGTCAGCCACCATTCCGAGCAGGGTCTGCTTCGACACCTCACCGAGGACGCGCGCGGCGACCTTGCCGTTCTTGTCGATCACCAGGGTGCTCGGGATCGCCGACGGACTGATCTGCCCCCGGAAGCCGAGCAGCAGTTTGCCGCTCGGATCGAAGATGCTCGGGTAGGTCATGCCGAACTCCTGGGCGAACTTACGGGGCGGCGCCTTGTCCAGGTCCCGGGTGTTCAGCCCGACGAACTGCACCGACGGGCCGAGTTCCTTCGCTGCCGCGACCAGGTCGGGAGCCTCCTTGCGGCAGGGGTTGCACCACGAGCCCCACACGTTCAGCACGACCACCTTGCCGGTCTGGTCGGCCAGGCTCCAGGTCTTGCCGTCGAGGGTCGTGCCGGTGAGCGCCGGGGCCTGCTTGCGGTCGGCCGGAGCGAACACGGACACGTTGCCCGAGCCGCTGACGAACCCGGTCTGTCCCTGCCGGTTCTGCGCCGCCTGCTGCCCGGACGAACAGGCCGTCGCGGCCAGCAGCACCGCGGCGAAGACAACCGTCGTACGGCGGAACATCACGCGCCGCCCACGAACTTCTTCGGGTTCTTCACCGGCAACAGGTCCTTGGCCGGCTCGGCGTAGCCGACCGAGACGATCGAGTCGCCGTGGAAGGTGAACGAGGTCAGGCTGGCCAGGCTGCACTGCCGCTTGCGCGGGTCGTGCATCAGCCGGCGGCCCTCGATCGCGGACCGGACGATCCAGATCGGCAGCTGGTGCGACACGATCAGCGCCTCGTGCCCGGCGGCCTTCTGCCGGGCGGTCTCGATCGCGTCCCGCATCCGGCGGACGATCTGCTGGTACGGCTCACCCCAGGACGGCTTGACCGGGTTGCGCAGCAGCCACCAGGCGCTGGGGTTCTTCAGCGCGCCGTCGCCGACGCCGAACTTCTTGCCCTCGAACAGGTTCGCCGCCTCGATCACCCGCTCGTCGATGTCCGGCGTCAGCCCGAGGAGCTTGGCGATCGGCTCCATCGTCTCCTGGGCCCGCTCCAGCGGCGAGCTGACCAGGTGCACGATGTCGCGGCCGGCCACGTGGTCGGCGACCCGCTCGGCCATCTTCCGGCCCAGCTCGGACAGGTGGAAGTCGGGGATCCGGCCGTAGAGCACTCCGGTCGGGTTGTGCACCTCGCCGTGACGCATCAGGTGCACGACCGTCGTTTCGGTCACCGCTGCCGTTCCCTTCAGTTCTGTACGGCGGCTGCCGCGCGGGCTGCCGGGGCGAGGGCGGACTCCAGCTCGGCCAGCGCGTCGTCGTCGATCGCACTGCTGACGAACCAGGCCTCGAACGCACTCGGCGGCAGGTAGACGCCAGCGTCCAGCATGGCATGGAAGAACGCCGCGAACCGGGGCAGCACCTGGGCATTCGCCCCGGCGAAGTCCCGGATCTCGACAGGTCCCTCCGAGGACTCCACGAAGAAGACGCTGAAGAGGTTCCCGGCCGCCTGGATGACGTGCGGCACACCTTCCTTCTCCAGCGCGTTGGCGACCAGCCGCTGGATGGCGGCCGAGGTCTCGTCGAGCTTGGCGTAGACCTCGTCGGTTGCCAGTCGCAACGTGGTCAGGCCGGCCGCGGTGGCGACCGGGTTCCCGGACAGGGTGCCCGCCTGGTAGACCGAGCCCTCCGGCGCCAGGTGTGCCATGACGTCGGCCCGTCCGCCGAACGCGGCCGCGGGGAACCCACCGCCCATCACCTTGCCGAACGTCATCAGGTCGGGCTGTACGCCGTCCACGCCGTACCAACCGGAGCGGGTGATCCGGAAGCCGGTCATCACCTCGTCCGAGATGAACAGCGCGCCGTTGTCCGCGCACGTCCTGGCCAGGAAGGCGTTGAAGTCGTCCCGGGGCGGGACCACGCCCATGTTGCCCGGCGAGGCCTCGGTGATCACGGCCGCGATCTGGTCGCCGTACTCGGCGAAGGCGGCGGTGACGGCGGGCTGGTCGTTGTACGGCAGCACGATCGTGTCCGCCGTGATGGCTTCGGTGACCCCCGGCGTACCAGGGATGCCGAGGGTGATGACGCCGGAACCGGCCTGGGCCAGCAGCGCGTCCACGTGGCCGTGGTAGCAGCCGGCGAACTTGATGATCTTGGCGCGGCCGGTGAAACCGCGGGCCAGCCGGAGCGCGGACATGGTCGCCTCGGTCCCGGACGACACCAGCCGGACCTTGTCCACCGGCGTCCGGGCGACGATCTCCTCGGCGAGCAGGACCTCGGTCTCGGTCGGCGTCCCGTACGACGTACCGCGGGAAACGGCGGCCTGGACGGCGGCGGTCACCTCCGGGTGGGCATGACCGAGCAGCATCGGCCCCCAGGAGCAGACCAGGTCGAGGTAGCGGTTGCCGTCGACGTCGGTGATGTGACATCGGTCACCCGATGCCATGAAACGCGGCACGCCGCCGACGGCGCGGAACGCACGCACGGGAGAGTTGACCCCGCCCGGGGTGACTGCGGAGGCCCTGTCGAAGAGCGCGGCGGACTGTTCTGTGTGGTCGGGCACGGCGGCCATTCTCCCCGACGCACCAGCCGATCAGATGGGCGGGCAGGACCAATCGGGGCCCCGAGGGCTTCACTTGTGCGTTGTTACGCGCCAGTATGGGTACCCGGTGACAGCTCGTACACGGTCTCGTCCGGCGCGTAACCCACGCACGGGGCGGACGTTAGACCAACTGCGAGGCAGCCGAACAGACGAAATGACGTGTCCGCGGCGTGGGGCCGGGCAGGTCGATGAGTCACGGAGGGGATCATCGATGGCGAAGGGCAAGCGCCGCGCCACGGGCAGCGGATGGCGGCAGATGGCGCCACTGGTCCCGTTGGCGTTGTTCGCGAGCGCGTTCACCGTCAGCGCCACGGACGATCCGGCGGTTGCCACGGCCTCGCTGGAACAGGGACTGTCCGGCAAGGACCCGGTCGTGGTCCCGGCCAAGCCGATCACCCAGCCGGCCAACGTGCCGGTGCCCGGTGTGGTCGGCCATGGTGTCGACCCCGGCGAGCAGCCGACCCAGGTCGTCTCGGGACTGTCCCGGAACGGGATCCCGACCCTGGCTCTGAAGGCGTACTCACGGGCCCAGCAGGTGATGGCCCAGGTCGACCCGGCCTGCCACCTGCCCTGGACGCTGGTGGCGGCGATCGGTCGCGTCGAGTCGAACCACGGCCGCTTCGGCGGCAACGCGCTGAACTCGAAGGGCGTCGCCGTACCGGGCATCTTCGGCCCCCGGCTGGACGGCGTCAGTACGGCGCGGATCACCGACACCGACGCGGGTGCGTTCGACGGTGACGGCGCCTTCGACCGCGCGGTCGGCCCGATGCAGTTCATCCCCGGCACCTGGCGCTCGATGGGCGTGGACGGCGACGGCGACGGCGTGCGGAACCCGCAGGACATCGACGACGCGGCCATGTCGACCGCGGTGTACCTGTGCTCCGGCAAGACCGACCTGTCCAAGGCGAGCGACCTGAACTCGGCCGTCCTGCGCTACAACCACTCCCAGCAGTACGCCGACCTGGTGCTGAGCATCGCCAAGGCGTACGCCGGTGGCAGCTGGATCGCGGTCGGCAACGGGACCGAGGACGGTGACCAGGGCATCGACCGGGCCGGCGACCAGATCGGCGACCCGACCATCGACGCCCCGGCCGAGGAGAACCTGCCACAGGCGCAGGATCTCCCGACCTACCCCGGGGCGACCAAGCCGACGCCCACGCCGGTGGAGCAGAGCGGCAAGCCGAGCACCAACCCGACCAAGACCCCGCCGTCGACCACCAAGCCGACGCCGAAGCCGACCACCAAGCCGCCGGCGGACGACCCGACCGTTCCGTCGACCCCCAAGCCGCCACCGTCGACGCCGAGCACCCCGGGTGTCGCGACCCTGAAGACCGCCGCCGGCCTGATCGTCGGCACGGCCGGCAGTACGGTGGCCGAGCTGACCAAGGCCACGCAGTACTGCCAGGCCGAGATGGCGAAGGTGACCATCACCAAGCCGACGCAGGACCAGCTGCAGAAGTGCGTGACCGCCTACCAGACCGGCGGCACCAAGGCCGTCGACCAGGTCATCCGCAACCTGCTGTCCGCGCTCGGCCTGCTCGGCGTCCTGGGTGGAGGCCTGGGCGGAAGCTGATCCATCGGACCGGCGCGCCTACCCCCACCCCTCCCTGGGCGCGCCCCTGGCGACGCCACGGAGCCCCTCCCCCCGGCTTCGTGGCGTCGCCCTTTATCGTTCTACGGCCCAGGCCCGCTCGATGGTCTGGCTGATCTTGTTGCCGACCAGATCCGTCGCCGTCACCCGGATGTTCGCGTACGACGCCGCACCCGGCGCGACCGGGATCCGCGCTCCCACCGCGCCACCGAGACCCCGCGGACCGAGCGGCAACCGCTGCCACGTCGTACCGTCGTACGAGATCTCCGCGGTGGTCCGGAACAGCCCCAGCCCGCGGACACCCGGCTGGTATCCGGGCTTCAGCTCGAGCCAGCCGTTGGCGACCGTGTAGTCGACCTGGACGAGCGGCAGCACTGACCGTCCGCGGGCCGGCTGGGAGAAGAAGTGCCACTCGGTGCGGGTCGCGGTGGACGTGGTCGCCCAGCTGTTCGGGCCGCGCTTCTGATCCAGGACCAGGTCGTACCAGGCCGCCTTCGCCGGAACCGCGAACTGTGCGACGGACCAGTTCTTGCTGCCGAGCTTCACGCCGTTGCTGCTGAGCTCGAGGTTCGTCACGTCCCCGCGGTCGCCCCAGCCGTAGATGTCACCGTCGCCGCTGACGTACTGCGGGATCGCGATCCGCACCGCGTTCTCGAACCGGGCGGCGGGCAGGCCTTCGGACTCGCTGCCGGTGGCGTTGTCTGGGGTGGCCGGACGCATCAGGGACTCCCACCAGCCGCGGGTGATCTTCTCGTTCGGCCGGTAGCCGCGGGCGACGGTGTACTCGATCCCGGACTCGTTCCACTCCCCTGCCGCCGTCTTCTCGTCCCACGTGACGCCCTTGACGTCGGTGGCGAGGTAGTCGATCCGGGTGACCGGGCCGGTGACCAGACGAGACGAGGACAGACCTGTGCTGATGCCGGGCAGGTGGGCGATCCGCTGGTCCCTGTGCAGGTGCCACGCGTCGTTGCGGTGGAAGTCCGTGGTCACCGCGGCCGGGCGCATCTTCCCGATGTCATACGTCAGGGGGCCGTTCACCGTGGACGGTCCGACTGCCAGGTCGTACCGGTAGGTGCTGTCGAGCAGACCGTTGAGCTGGAATGTCACCGGGCCCTGGGCCAGCAGGGCGAGCAGTCGCCTTCCCTGCTCGGCACCCAGCAGGTAGAACGGGATGCCCTGATCCGAGCTGGTCGACCAGAAGCCAGGCTGCTCGTTGTACATGAAGATCGCTCTGGCACCGGCATCCTTCGCCGCCTTGACCTGCCCCTCGACCTCGTCCGGGGACCGCCAGCGGACCAGCGCCACCTTGTCCTTCGCCCCGGCCAGCTCCTCCGCCGTCCCGTCGCCGCCGTTGAACAGCGGCAGCTTCTCGTTCCCGAGGAAGACGGTCCGGTACGACGCCTCGTCCGGTGTAGGCAGCCGGAAGCTGCTCCCCGTGCCCTGTACGTCGACGGTCAGCCTGGGCTGCGCGAGATCCCACCGCTGCACGACCTGGAAGGTGCCGTTGGCAACCTTCCCGAACTCCTGCACGTAGACGCCGTTGGCGACGCGCTCGTTGAACGCCCAGCCGGAGACCGCGTCCCGGTCACCGATCTTGCGATGCCAGGCGACCCCCACGGACTGCGCGTCGGCTCGCCGTGGCGTCTTCACCGTCACCTTGTGCGCCGCCCGGGCGTCGAAGGTGAAGGTGCGGTCGCGGTCGATCCACTCGTCCGGATCGCCCATCAGCGTGACCGAGTTGGTCCAGTCGGCCTCGTCGCCGCCCATCGCGTACGCCATCACGCTGTACCGCCCGGTCGGCACCTCGAGGGTCCGGCTGCCGGTCTGGTCGAACGCGATCGCGGTGACGTCACCGGTGTCCTGGTTCCACAGCTGGACACCGCTCGCACCCGTCTTCGTGGTGGCGGGCTGCCCGTCGCGGCCGACGCCCTTCACCGTCACCTGATGCAGTCGTCCGCCGGCCGCGAAACCGAGCCCGGTCCGGTACGACGTACCGCCTGAACTTGCCGTGAGGACGCCGGAGTACTTGGCCGGCGAGATCTTGGCCAGGTCGAGGGTGACGGTTGCGGACGCCCTACCGCCGGCCGGGATGGTGAGGCGCGCCGGGGTGACCGTGAGGGCGGCGTTGATCTTCGCGGGCGACTGGGCGCCGACGCTCAGGTCGAGCGTGACCGGCCGGGTCGAGTTGTTGCGATAGGCAACCTTGCGGGTGACCGGCGCCGGGGCGGTGGGCCCGCTCCAGGACAGGTCGCCGAGGAAGAGGTTCGCGGTGTCCGGCAGGACCTTCGGGTCGAGTGCCTTCGGGATGTCGATCCGGCCGAGACCCTGCTGATCGGCCCTTGCCGCGGCCGACGGGACAGCGGTCGCGGCAAGGGCAGCCTTCAGTTGCTGCCCGGTCCAGTCCGGGTGGCGCTGGGCCAGGATCGCGGCGGCGCCGGCGACGTGCGGAGTCGCCATCGAGGTGCCGCTCATCGCCGTGTAGTACTGGCTGAGCACGTGACCCTGCTCGGTCCCGGCCGCGCGGGCGGCCGCGATCTCGACGCCGGGCGCGGTCACCTCGGGCTTCAGCGCGCCGTCGCCGAGACGCGGGCCGCGGCTGGAGAAGCTCGCGAGCTGGTCGTCGCGATCGACCGCGCCGACGGTCAGCGCCTCGGCCGCCGTACCGGGAGAACCAACGGTTTCCTCCGCGCCGGAATTGCCGGCCGCGATCACGAACAGGGCGCCGCTGGACTTGGACAACTGGTCGACGGCCTGGCTCATCGGGTCGGAGCCGTCGGTCGGCCAGCCGCCGAGACTCATGCTGATCACCTTCGCGCCCTGCTGGACGGCCCACTCCATCCCGGCGATCGCCTCGGAGTCCAGGCCGCTACCGCGGTTGTCGAGGACCTTGCCGACCAGCAGTTCCGCGCCCGGCGCGACACCCTTCCGCCTGCCGTCGGACGCCGTACCGAGGCCGGCCACGATCGACGCGGTGTGGGTGCCGTGGCCGTGCAGGTCCTGGACCGGCTGGTCAGGGATGAAGCTCTCCGCCGCGACCACCTGCTTGGCGAGGTCGGGGTGGCCGGCGTCGTACCCGGTGTCGAGGACGGCCACCTTGACGCCGCGGCCGTCGTACCCGGATTTCCAGGCGGTCGGGGCACCGATCTGTTTCGTGGACTGGTCGAGGGTGGCGTGGGTGCGGCCGTCGAGCCAGATCTTGCTCAGCTGACTGCTCTTGAACGTCGTGGGTCCGCTGACGCTGTCCCAGAAGGTCTTCGCCTCGGACTTCCGCACGCTGACCGCCGTGCTGCCGACGCTGCGCAGCGTACGGCGGACGGTCGCGGCCGTGGGGGCCTGAGGGGTGTTGCGCAGGGTCGACGGCGCGGTGAGGAGGAGTGGCAGCCGGTCGCTGCTCGCGTCGTCGTACCCCTGCGCAACAAGCTCGGTGAGGTTGAAGAGCCGCTGGTCGAGGCGGCCCACGGTGAGCAGCTGGTACGCCGAGGCCGGGACCAGGCTGAGGTCGCCGTCGAAGTTGCCGAAGTAGTACGGCTCGTCGCTGGTCAGCCGGGCGGAGACCTGGCCGTTCGAACTGGTGGTCAGCTCCGCGACGTCACCCGTGACCAGGGTGATCCGGTGCGTGCTCGCACCTGGTGTCGGCCGCTCGGTGGCCGTACCGCCCGGGGAGGCGGCGTTCGCGGAGGTGGTCGCCAGCAGCAGGGAACTGGCGACCACCATCGCGAACAGGCTCTTCGCGAGTCGTGACGATCGGGTAGTCACAGGGGGATACCTCCCGACGCCCCGACCCACGCGAGGCCCTCGTCGGGAGCCTTACAGTTGCCCTAGGCCCCGGTCCACCGGTCTTCGTGACGGACTCCCGCCATGACCGGTTCTGGTCACGACCTTGAGAACCCACCAGCCATTTCCAGCGCGGAAAAGTGATCGGTGGGTTCTCAAGGTGGGTTACGCGAAGCGCTTGGCTACCTGCTCCATCCGGTCGACCAGGTCCAGGTCGTAGGCGACACCCGGGACGTAGAAGTTGACGTAGTCGGCGCCGGCCTCCAGGGCGGCCTCGACCTTGACCGCGATCTCGTCCTCGGTGGCGATCAGGTTGTCCCGGTCGAACTTCTCCCGGTTCATCGGGCCGAGCGCCTTCTCGGTGGCCCGCTGCGGGTCGTCACCCTTGTCGATCGGGAACACGTTGAAGTTGGTCGACTTGATGATCTCGTCGTAGTCGCGGCCGAGCTTGTCGCAGTGCTGCCGCAGGATGGCGCACTTCTCCCTGATCACCTCGGGGTTGCCACCACCGATGTTCGCGGCGTCGCCGTACTCCGCGACCAGCTTCAGCGTGACCTGCGGGCCGCCGCCGCCGATCCAGAAGCTCGGGTGCGGCTTGCGCACACCCTTCGGCTCGTTGATCGGCTCGTTGATCGAGTAGTACTTGCCGTTGTAGACCGGCTTGTCCTCGGTCCACATCTTGTAGATGATCTCGGTGGCCTCCCGGAAGGCGGCCATCCGCGGCTTCACCTCGGTCCACTCGTAGCCGTACGCCTTCCACTCGTGCTCGTACCAGCCGGCGCCGATCCCGGCGTACAGCCGGCCGTGGCTGGCGACGTCAACGGTGGACGCGATCTTCGCGTACAGCGCCGGGTTGCGGTATCCGTTGCAGCCGACCATCTGGCCGATGTTCACCCGCTGGGTGTCGCGGGCCAGCGCCGCGGTCGCGGACCAGCACTCGAAGGTGGTGTTGTCACTCGGCTCCGGCACGGTGTGGAAGTGGTCGAACAGCCAGATCGAGTCCCACGACTGGTCGTCGGCCCGCTTGGCGACCGCGGTCATCGCCTCCCACTGATCGATCGGATCCGCGATCTGCGCCAGATCCATCTTCCAGCCCTGCGGAACGAAAATGCCGAAACGTGTAGTCATACCCCCATCCTTTCCGGCGAGCCGCACCACGGTCCATCGCTGTGACTACTGAATTCGTTCTCAATCGAACCACTGCGGTTTCTGAATCACCGACGGCGTGAGAGCGCTCTAGTTCCGGAACCGGTGAGGTCTTGACCCGGTGCCGGGCAGCGCTGAGAGTCGGCCCGAGACGCGGGTGAGGCCCCGCGCCCGAGTCTAGGAGTCGCCCATGCCCAGGTGGCCTGTTCTTCGACCACGACGTCGTACGGCGGTCATCGTCGCGGCCGGACTGATCGCAAGCTTCCTCCCCGCGGCGCAGGCGGCGGATGATCCGGCGCCGATCGTGCTGGCCGCGTTCGAGGGGGCGGAGCCATTCGCGTCGCCGCCGAGTCCCGGCATCTTCGGGTGGGGCAGTGACGGTGACGACCCGCCGACGATGGAGCAGCAGGCGCGGGCCGACGCACCGGGCGGCGAGAAGGTGCTGCACGGGACATACAACATCAGCGGCTGGGGTGGGTTCACCCACAACGTGACGTTCGACCAGAACCCGGGCGACTGGTCGGCGTACAAGGGCGTCCGGTTCTGGTGGTACGGCCAGAACACCGCGCCGCTGCCGCCCGGGTCGGGCAAGCGGATCTTCTTCGAGATCAAGGACGGCGGCACCAACGCCGAGGCCTCCGAGCTGTGGAACACCACCTTCACCGACGACTGGCAGGGCTGGCACCTGGTCGAGATCCCGTTCAGCGACCTGGTCTACCGCGGTGACTACCAACCGGTCGGCGGGATCGACCAGGTGCTCAGCCTGACCCACATGTGGGGTTACGCCTTCACCATGCCGGCCGGGTCGCCGGGTGAGTTCGCGATCGACCAGGTCGAGGTGTTCGGCAAGGCCGACCCGGCTTTGAAGGCCAGTGTCGTCACCGATGCCGGCGTCTACCCGGTGAAGGAAGGCGGCACCGCCGAGGTCAAGATCTCCGTCGCGACCACCGGCAGCACGCCACTCGAGGAGCCTGTCACGGTCGCCTACCGCACCGGCACCGGCAGCGCCGCGCCGGACGACTACACACCCGTGACCGGATCCATCACCTTCCCCGCTGGTACGCCGTCCGGCGCAGCACAGGTCGTCGACGTCATGACGACGAAGGACAACACCGCCGAGGTCGCCGAGACGATCCCGCTGGAGCTCACCGTCACGGGCGCCAAGCCACCGTCGACCCAGCCGACCGTGGTGATCAACGCGCACGACCTGCCCTACCTCAACAGCAAGCTCCCGGTGAACAAGCGCGCCGCGGACCTGCTGTCCCGGATGACGCTGGCCGAGAAGGTCGGCCAGATGACCCAGGCCGAACGCAACGCACTCCGGTCCCGCACCGACATCGCGACGTACGCTCTCGGCTCACTGCTGTCCGGTGGCGGCTCGGTGCCGACGCCGAACACCCCGGCAGCGTGGGCCGCGATGATCGACACCTTCCAGTTGAACGCGCAGGCGACCCGGCTGCAGATCCCGTTGATCTACGGTGTCGACGCCGTCCACGGGCACAACAACGTGGTCGGTGCGACGATCCTGCCGCACAACATCGGCATCGGCGCGACCCGCGATCCGGACCTGGCCCGCCGCACCGGCGAGGTGACCGCGAGCGAGGTGCGCGCGACCGGCATCCCCTGGGATTTCGCGCCGTGCGTGTGCGTGGTGCGCGACGACCGCTGGGGCCGGACCTACGAGGGGTACGGCGAGGATCCGGCGCTGGTGCAGTCGATGGCGACCGTGATCACCGGCCTCCAAGGCAAGGCCGACGGCAGCCAGCTCAAGCAGAACAACCGCGTGCTGGCGACGGCGAAACACTTCGTCGGCGACGGCGGGACGACGTTCGGATCATCGACGACCGGCTCCTACACGATCGACCAGGGGATCACCGAAGTCACCCGGGAACAGTTGGAGAAGGTGCACCTCGCGCCGTTCCAGACCTCGGTCGACCTCGGCGTCGGCACGGTGATGCCGTCGTACTCGAGTGTCGCCGTCGACGGACAGGCGCCGGTGAAGATGCACGGGAACGGCGAGCTGATCAACGGGGTGCTGAAGGACCGGATGGGCTTCGACGGGTTCGTGATCAGCGACTGGCAGGCGATCGACCAACTCCCGGGTGACTACCCCAGTGACATCCGGACGTCGGTCAACGCCGGCCTCGACATGATCATGGTGCCGACGAACTACCAGGGTTTCACCCAGGGCCTGACCGACGAGGTCAACGCCGGCCGGGTTCCGGTCAGCCGCATCGACGACGCGGTCCGGCGGATCCTGACCGAGAAGTTCAAGCTCGGGCTGTTCGAGCGCCCGTACGCCGACACCTCACGCATCGCCGAGATCGGATCGGCCGCACACCGAGCGGTCGGACGGGAGGCCGCGGCCAAGTCGCAGGTGCTGCTGAAGAACCACGGCAACCTCTTGCCGCTCGCCTCCACCGCGAAGGTCTACGTGGCCGGCAGCAACGCGAACGATCTCGGCAACCAGCTGGGCGGCTGGAGCATCAGCTGGCAGGGCGGTTCGGGTACGACGACCACCGGTACGACGATCCTGGACGGGATCAGGCAAGTGGTGCCGTCGGCAACGTTCAGCGCGGACGCGTCGGCTCCGGTGGACGGTCATGACGTCGGCGTGGTCGTGGTCGGCGAACGCCCGTACGCCGAGGGAATCGGTGACGTGGGCAACGGTCATGACCTGGAGCTGTCGGCCGCCGACAAGGCCGCGGTGGACAAGGTGTGCGCGGCGATGAAGTGCGTCGTGCTGATCGTGTCCGGCCGGCCGCAGGTGATCGCGGAACAGCTCGGCACGATCGACGCGTTGGTCGCGTCGTGGTTGCCGGGCACCGAGGGTGCGGGGGTCGCGGACGTGTTGTTCGGCATGCGGCCCTTCACCGGTCGCCTCCCGGTCAGCTGGCCGCGCGCGGAAGACCAGCAGCCGTTGAATGTCGGTGATGCGTCCTACGATCCGCAGTACCCCTACGGCTGGGGTCTGACCACGCAGGCGACGGCCCGGCAGAAGCTGGCGGAGGCTCGCAACGTCCTGCTGCGCAAACACGATCCGTACGCGGTAGCCGCGGGTGTCGCTGCCGGTGTCGCGCTCCGCGTCGAGGACTGGTCGGGGCCGCAGGCAACCATCGCGCTCGCCGCCCTCGCACAGTCTGCTCGGTACCTCGAGCGGACGACGGCGGACTCCCACGCCGAGGGCGACGCGGTGGTGAGCGCCGCCCGATGGATCGCGCAGAACCGCATCGGCCAGAACGTCGATGAGCCGACCTCCAAACTCACCTCCGACGCCGAGCACCTGCTCCTGACCGGACAGCTCGGTGCCGCCGTCAACAAGCTGACGGCGGCCTTCAGGCTCAGCTAGCACGAGCGACGGCCGGGACGGCCCCTCACCATCCCGGCCGTCACCCATCCCCTCGTGGGTCGGTTCGACCGGGAGACGCAGGTTCCGGCGAAAAGGTTGGAAACGGGCTAGACCGACGCGAGTTCGCGATCCCGGACCTCGGGTGTGGCCGCGGCCGGCAGCTTGTTCGGCCACCAGGCCTTGCGGCCGAGCAGGACCATGATCGACGGGAGCACCACGATCCGGACCAGGGTGGCGTCGATCAGGACGGCGACGGCCAGGCCGACTCCCATCTGCTTCATCTCGAGCATGCCGAGGGTGGCGAAGACGGCGAAGACCGAGACCATCACCGCGGCCGCACTCGTCACCACGCCGGCCGACTCGGTGATGCCCTTGCGGACGGCCTCCCGTGGCGCCAACCCCGCCGTGACGCCTTCGCGGATCCGGCCGAGCACGAACACGTGGTAGTCCATCGACAACCCGACCAGGATCACGAACAGGAACAGCGGGATCCACGACACCACGAACCCGGCCGAGGTGAACCCGAGCAACCCTTCCGCCCACGAGTGCTGGAACACCAGCGCCAGTACGCCGAAGCACGCGGCCACCGAAGCCAGGTTCAGCAGCGTGGTCACCACCGCGATCGCGACGCTGCGGAAGGTCACCGCCATCATCACCAGGGTCAGCGCCAGCACGAACGCGATCACGTACGGCAGCTTGTCCCGCTGATTGTTGCCATAGTCAACGGACTCGGCCGACTCACCGCCGACCGCCCAGCTCACAGGTCCCAACGCCGCCGGCGCGAGCTCGGTCCGCAACTGGTCGAGCGCGACCTCCGAGTTCTTGCTGCTCTCCGGCAGCACCGACACCAACGTCAGTACCGCGGTCCCGTCCGCCTGCCGGATCGCCTCCCCCGGCGGCACCACGAACTTGCCGCTCTGTACGGCGGACTCCTGCAGCCGGCCCAACGCCGCGACCGCCTCCCCGCCTTGCGCGACCACGTCGTACGAGAGACCGCCCTGGGACGGGAAGCTGGCCTGCAGTTCCTTGAGCGTGCGCACCTCGGGGATGCTCTGCGGCAACGTGTTCAGATCGGCCGGTTCGGTCTTCATCCCGAGTGCCGGTACGGCGAGGGCCACCACGGCGACCGCGGAGATCGACAGCGCGGCCCGGGGATAACGCAGTACCGGAGCCAGGATGCGACGGCTGATACCACCCGGTCCGATCCGCCGGTTCAGCCGCCACAGCAGCGGAACGCGCGGCCGGTCGACCCGATGTCCCAGCTTCGCGAGCAGCGCCGGCAGCACGGTCAGTGAGCCGAGCACCGCTACCGCGACGACCACGATCGTTGCCGTCGCCATCGACTCGAAGGTCGCGTCCTGAGCGACGTACAGGCCGGCCATCGAGACGATCACGGCCAGGCCGGAGACGACCACCGAGTGCCCGGAGGTGGCCGCGGCGATCTCGACGGCGGCCAGGGTGTCGCGACCCTTGCGGCGTTCCTCGCGTTCGCGCTTGAGGTAGAAGAGCGAGTAGTCGACGCCGACCGCCATCCCGATCAGCAGGACGACGTTCGCCACCGAGCCGCCGTCCGGGAACAGGTACGACAGCGGCGCGTAGAAGCCGAGCGCGGCGCCGACGGCCGAGAACGCCAGCAGGACCGGGATCCCGGCCGCGATCAGCGCACCGAACGCGAGCAGCATCAGCGCGAACGTGATCGGCAGGCTGAGCTTCTCCGCCTTCGCGAGATCGGAGCCGACCTGCTTCCAGATTCCCGCATCCACCGACGCGCTGCCGGCCTGCGCGATGGTCAGGCCGGGGTTCGCCTGTTGCACTTCAGCTGTGGTGGCGACGATCTTCTCGATGTTGTCGGAGGCGTCGTCCGCCGTACCTTTCAGCTCCATCGGGACGAGTGCGGCCTTGCCGTTCTCCGACCAGACCGGCTGGCCGACGGACTGGATCGAGTCCAGTGCCTTGAGCTTCTGCTGAAGCTGGGCGATCGCCGTGCTCGCGGCCGCCTTGTCCAGCGTTCCGTCCGGGTCGGTCAGCAGGACTGTCTCGGTCGGGCGGTCGCCGAGTCCTGCCTTCTCGATCAGTTCCGCCGCCTGGCCGGACTGGCCGACCCAGGTGTCCTTGCTCTGCGTCTGTTGCTTCGGGATGACCACCGACATCCCGACTGCGACGACGACGAGCAGCAGCCAGAGGCCGATCGCCCGCCATGGATGGGTAGCACTCCAGCGCGCGACGCGCACGGTCATGGGGCCTCCAGGCCTGGACTGAGGAGCGGACGACTGGAGCGACGAGGGAAGGCCGGGAGCAAAGCCCCATGACCCGCCGCGCCGGAGGCGTGGCATTCAGTACAGTCACTGAACCCCTGCTCACCCTGTCCACCTCTCCGTTGGTTCGGTCAGGACGAGCCTGACCGGACCAGAGCCGGAACTCAGGAGTCTTGAGTCCCCGGCCGGGGTGGACCTAGACCTACCCCGCGACGGGTTCGGCGGTGCGGGAGCGGAGGCGGCGGAGCATCCGGGCATCCTCGAACCCGACCGACCGCGCGGCGGCCTCGACCGTCGCACCGTGGCCAATCAGGTGCTCGGCGCGTTCGAGCCGCAGCAGTTGCTGGTAGCGAAGCGGAGTCAAACCCGTGGCCGCGGTGAAGATCCGGGTCAGGGTTCGCTCGCTCACGCCGATCTGCTGGGCGAGGTCGGCCAGCAGCAGCCGGTCGGCGTACCGGGCGTCGATGACGTCCTGCACCCGGTGCGCGAGATCGCTGAGGTGAGCCCGATGCCGCAACATCGCGCTCTCCTGCAGCTCGTCGCCGTTCCGCCGCGCGTAGACGACCATCTCCCGCGCCACCCGCGCGGCCGCCTCGGCACCGTGCTCGACCGCGACCAGGTGGAGGGCGAGATCGATCCCGCTGGCGATCCCCGCGGACGTGATCACCCGATCGTCGACGACGTAGAGGACATCGCGCACGATCGTCGCCCTCGGGTACCGGGCGGCCAGCTCGGCGGTCAGGTCGTGGTGCGTGGTGTAGCGCCGCCCGTCGAGCAGTCCGGCCGCGCCGAGCGCGTCGGCTCCCGAGCAGACACTCGCGACCGAGCCTCCGCCGGCGTGATGAGTGCGCAGCCGCTGCCTGGTCTCCGGTCCGATGGGCGGCACCGGCGACAACCGCGGCGACCTCCACCCCGGTACGACGATCAGGTCGCCGGGACCGAGGTCGGGCCAGTCCAGCCGCGCCTTCACCGGGACGCCCTGCGCGGTCAGGATCTCGTCGGTCTCGGCCACGTAGCTCAGCCGGTAGCCGCAGCCGAGGTCGTTCGCGGTCGAGAAGACCTGCGCCGGCCCGGCCAGATCCAGCAGGTGCAACTTCGGCACCAGGAGGAACGCGACCTGTGTAGGTCGTCGCTCGTCATCCCGCGCCGTCGCGAGCAGGTGCTCGGCGCGGTAGCTCGGCGTGCTGGAGCGAAGGTCTCGATGCGGAGCATCGTGGCCTTTGCGCCAGTGCGGCGAGATGCCGTGCCGAGTGCCGCGCAGTAGGCGCGGGATGACGAGCGACGACCTCAGGCTCATCCGGTCAGGATGGCACGGGTACGCCGGTGAGTTCGTCGAGCGTCCGAATGGTGGCGAACCGGCCGGCCAAGGCGTACTCCGTTCGCTCGGTGACGACGTCGGGAGCCAGGGTCCGCGGGTCCGCCAGGATCTCCTCGAGGGTCGCGTCGGCCGGCATCGTCCAGTGCGGCAACGGAGTGGTCGCGGTCGCCTCGGTGACGAAGACGACGTCGTACCCGAGGTCGGAGGCGACTCTCGCGGTCGTCTCGCAGCACTGCTCGGTGCGGATGCCGCTGATCACGACCTCGGTGACGCCGTGCTGGGTCAGCAGCTGCGGCAGATTCGTTGTGGTGAAGGCGTTGTGAGACGTCTTGCTGATCACAGTCTCGTCGCCGAGGGGCTCCAGTCCTTCCATCAGCCGGACGTGCCCGTTGGCGGGGTCGAACGCACCACCGGTGCCCGGCTCGGTGTGCAGCACCCAGACGACCAGGTCGCCCTTGTCCCGGGCCGCGCGGACCAGGCGGTCGACCCGCTCGGCGATGTCGGGGTGGTTCACGGCCCGCCAGTTCGGGCGGACCCGGAAGGATTCCTGGACGTCGATCACGATCAGCGCGGTTCGGCTCATGACCCCCATCCTCGCGGCCGGCCGGCGTACCGCGGAAGGCTCGATCGGGGCCGGTGCCGGACCGATCCGGTCAGAGGGCTGGGAGCCGGGCTGTGCATCGCCGTCGCGGGCGCTCTCAGCGGCACCGCGAACGCCGCCACCCAGGCCAGTTCGACTGCTGGTACGGCGGATAAGTTGACCGCCATGGGCGAACACCACGACAGCTTCGAGATCCGCAACGACCCGTTCGGCACGACACCCGACGGACAGCAGGTGGACGTCTACACGTTCACCAACGGCCGGGTCACCATCTCGATGCTGACCTGGGGCGCCACCATCCAGCGGGTCGAGACACCGGACCGGCGCGGCCGGACCGAGAACATCAGCCTCGGGTTCGACAACCTGCCGGACTACGCGACGCTCAGCCCGTACTTCGGCTCCACCGTCGGCCGGTACGGCAACCGGATCGCGAAAGGCCGGTTCACCCTCGACGGTACGACGTACCAGATCCCGGTCAACAACGGCGAGAACGCGTTGCACGGCGGAACCATCGGGTTCGACAAGAGGGTGTGGACGGCCAAGGTGGTCCGCGGCGACAAGTCGATCGGGGTCGCGTTCAGCTACGTCAGCCCGGACGGCGAGATGGGCTTCCCGGGTGAGCTGACCACGACCGTGACCTACACGCTGGACGGGCGGGACACGCTGCGGATCGACTACCACGCGACGGTCGCGGGCAAGCCGACCATCGTGAATCTGACCAACCACGTGTACTTCAACCTGGCCGGCGAGGGCAGCGGCTCCGTCGAAGGCCACGTGCTGCAGCTGGACGCTCCGGCGTACACCCCGGTCGACGCTGGGCTGATCCCGACCGGCGAGATCGCACCGACGGCCGGCACGCCCTTCGACTTCAGCAAGCCGACCGCGATCGGCAAGCGGATCCGCGACGACCACCCGCAACTGGCGATCGGGCTCGGCTACGACCACAACTTCGTCGTCGGCGGCGAACCGGACAAGAACGGCCTGCGCTTCGCCGCCCGCTTCTGGGAACCAGAGGATGGCCGCACCGTCACCGTCCACACCACCGAGCCGGGCGCCCAGTTCTACAGCGGCAACTTCCTCGACGGCACCTTCCAGGGCATCGGCAACAAGTCCTACCGCCAGGGCGACGCCTTCGCCTTCGAGACCCAGCACTTCCCCGACTCCCCCAACCACCCCAACTTCCCCTCCACCGTCCTCCGCCCCGGCGACACCTACACCTCCACCACCACCTACACCTTCGGCGCTGAGTAGCAGCGGTGCCGAAGAACAGGAGGTAGCCGCCTCGCGACGCCGATCCGAGCGAAGCTCACGGCGCACAGCCGGGGCACCTCCTGTTCTTCGGTACCCGGTCACCTCTCGCCAGGCCCCAGCCACAGCCCCCCATTGGCCTCCAAGACTTCGCCGGTGACCCAGCGGGCGTCGTCGGAGGCGAAGAAGGCGATGACTGAGCGGGGTGGCCGGCGCCCGATTGTGATGGCCTGGCGGTTCGGTACTACCTCGGCAGTGCCAGGGTGAAGCTGGTGCTGCCTGGTTCGGAGACGACTGTGATCGCGCCGCCGTGGGCTTCGGTGATGGACTGGGCCAGCGAGAGGCCCAGTCCGGCGCCGCCGGAGTCGCGGGTGCGGGATGCGTCGGCGCGCGTGAACCGCTTGAAGACGGTGGGCTGCAGATCGGCCGGGATGCCGGGGCCGTCGTCATGGATGCTGAGTACGGCGGACTGGCGTACGTCGTCGGTGGTCAGCCCGACGGTCACCGTCGTACCGGCCGGTGTGTGCCGGCGCGCGTTGCTCAGCAGGTTGGTGACGACCTGGTGCAACCGCTGCTCGTCGGCCGTGACGACCACCGGTTCCGCCGGCAGGTTCAGGGTCCAGTGGTGGTCGGGGCTGACGATGCGGGCGTCGGTCACCGAGTCCAGCGCCACGCGGGCGAGGTCCACGGGTCTGAGGTCGAGCGGCCGGCCTGCGTCGAGCCGGGCCAGCAGTAGAAGATCCTCGACCAACGCCGCCATCCGGGTGGCTTCCACCATCACTTTCCCCATGGCCAGCGGTAGATGCTCCGGGCTACGAAGGCTGAGCTGTGCATAGCCGTGGATCGTGGTGAGCGGCGTACGCAGCTCATGTGAGGCGTCCGCGACGAACTGGCGGACCTGTTGCTCGCTGCGATGCCGGGCATCGAGCGCGTTCTCCATATGTCCCAGCAAGGTGTTCAACGCGACCGCGACCTGACCGACCTCGGTCCGTTCATCGGTGAGCGCTTCCGGTACCCGCGCGGTGACGCCGATCTCGCCCGTGGCCAGCGGCAGGCCGGCCACCTCGCGGGCGGTCTGCGCGACTCGGCGCAGTGGCCGCAACTGGCGCCGTACGACGATGATCGCGACACCTCCGGCAGTGATCACGCCGACGCAGCCGAAGAGCACCTCCCAGCCGATCAGGGAGTTGATCGTGTCGTCGATGTCCTTGGTGGGCAGGCCGGTGATCACCGCCGTACCGCCGATCTGTGACGCGCGGACGCGGTACTGGCCGAGCCCTGGGACGTTGACGGTCTCGTTCGCCGCATCGACCGGGACCGAGGAGAGTGCGGCGATCGCCTGCGCGGACAGGCCGGCCAGCTCACCGTCCGCGGTGATGACGTTCGCACTGGTCCCCGAGCCGGTCCGGTAGATGGTGATCGTGCCCGCGTCCTGGCCGTGCGGGTTGCCGAAGTCCGGCGGCTGGAACTCGTCCGACACGGGCTTGTTCAGTACGCCGATCGCCCGGCTCTGGGACGCGGACACCTTGTTGTCGAGCTGCCTGGTCAGGTACGAGCCGATCGCGGCCGTGATCAACGCGCTCATCACCAGGCTGACCGTTGCCATCAGCAAGACAACGGCCGCGGTCACCCGCGCGGTCAGCGAGGTGGGCAGCAAGCGGCGCATCATGACCCCAGGATGCGCGTCGATCCCTGGCGCTTCCTGGGCGAATCCTGGCACCTCGCTGTGAATCCTGACGGGTCAGAGAAGTTGCTCAGCCGCTTGTTCGAGCGCGGTGAGCTCGCGATCGGCCCAGCCTTCGGTGCGGGACTCGGCGCCGCGGATGAGCGGTTTGTCGACGAGGTGGAAGTGCAGGTTGGAGATGCGCGCGACGACACCGAGATAGGGGATGGCGGCCTCGTCGTCGGCGGTGATCGGACGGTGGGCGGAGTAGCCGGCCTTGAAGGCGTCCCAGTACGGCGTGGCCGCGACGCCGGTGAAGTCGGCGGCCCGGTAGCCGACGGCGGCGAGGTCGAAGTCGTACAGAACGAGACCGTTGCCGGCGACCAGGAGATTGTCCAGGGTCACGTCGCCATGGCAGATGCCGGAGGCCAGACTGTACCGCGCGAGGTTGTTCCGTACGGCGTCGGTCAGTGCCCGGAGCAGGTTTTCCTGCGCGGGTGCAAGGTGCGGCCGGAGTTCGTCGAACTGTTGTGATAGATCCGGCGCCAGTCGCGGAAATTCGGGCACGTAGGAATCGGCCATTTCGTGGAACCGGGCAACCAGTCCACCGAACTCCCGGTAGAGGTTCTCCTGGTACGGCGGCTTGGACCCGTCGACGAATTCCTGCAGCACGAACGGGCGGGGTCCCTCGGCTGCGTCGAGCAGCCCGACCGGGTCGCCGTCAGGGAGCGGATGAACGGCCGGCGTCCGCAGTCCGTTGGCGATCAGATGCGCCGAAAGCCCTGTCTCCCAACGGATTTCGTCCGGGCGCCGGCCGCCGTACCGGTAGAGCTTGAGGATGTAGCGCGCATCGGCCGTGGCCAGTTCGTAGACGTCGTTCACCAGGGACCGGAGCAGCGTGCACCCGGTGAACCCGAGGCCGTAGCGCTCGCGCAGGTACATCGTCATTGCGCCGGGGTCGGGCAGCGAACGCAGAGTCGGGATCACGAAGTAGAGGTTAGAACTCGGAGGTGTGAAGCGGCGGTGGAGTGGGGAGGTTCGAGACGTTTCCGGATTCGCCTCCCCTTCCGGGGCCGGAAACCGGTAGCCTCTTGCAGCGCCCTTAGCGGGAGGCCGCCTTACCATCCCGACGAAACTGCCGGAGAGCCCAAACCGGTCAGGAGACCACGTCTTGCAGGAGAACACCACCAGCACCAGCCCTGGCGAACTGGAGAACGTACCTCTCACCGGTGCGGACAAGGTCGCCTACGCCTTCTACGCCACGGCGGCCACCGCCGCCCTCGTCGGTCAGGTCTGGGCCGGCGTCACCCACATCCCCTGGCCCGAGGAAGGTTTCTCGACGTTCCTCAAGATCCTCCTCGTCACGCCCGCGGTGGCCGTGCTCGAGCTCGGTGGTGTCGCCACCGCCGCGCTCGCCGACCTGCGCCGGCGCAAGGGCGAGCAGGCCTACGCGTACCGCGCGATGTCGCTGTTCGCGGCGCTGGTCGCGGTCATCTTCAACGTGGTCGGGCACTGGCGGCCGGAGGAGCGGTTCCTCGCCTTCGGCTTCGGCGGCCTGTCCGCGTTCGCCTATGTGCTGTGGCTGATCCACAGCTCGGCCCGTCGCCGCGACGCTCTGCGGCGGGCGGGCCAGATGCGCGAGACCGGCCCGGTGTACGGCGTCGTCCAGTGGGCCCGCGAGCCGAAGGTCACCTGGCTGGCCCGGTCGCTGGCGATCGAGCACGGGTACGGCCTGTACGAGAGCCTGCGCGCGGCCCGGCACCAGATCCGGAACAGGACCCGGCGTGAGGCGATCGCCGGAACCGTGGCCGAGTACATCCGCTCCGAGCACCAGGACGAGCGGCTGGCCAAGATCGCCGAGACGACGTACGACCCGGACCGGCTGGCCGGGATGCTCGAGGAGCGGATCAACTACGAGGTCATCACGAACAAGCTGACCAAGGCGATCTCGCCGCCGCCGGAGCAGCCCGAAGAGGGAGCACGGATGCCGGCAGCGGTGTGGGTGCTCGAAGGCGGGCAGCCGCGGCCGCTGCGTGCGGACAGCACCGGCGTGTCGCTGCGCGACGAGGACGCCTGGACCGGCGAGCTGATGGCGATCGTCGACCAGACGCCGGACCAAAAAGACGGTGACGAGCCGGTCGCCGAGGCTGTCGTCGTCGAGGACGAGAGCGAGCGACAGCACGTCGCGCAGAACGGTACGGCGTCATCGGCTGTGAACGGCAAGCTGAAGCCGTACGCGCCGCAGCCGAAGGCGGAGCCGGTCGTGCGGAAGCCGCAGCCGCCGTCGCCGTTCGCGGACGCCACCGACTCCCAGCCGCCGGCGCTGATCACCACTCCCAAGGTCGAGCAGGTGCTCCCGGATCCGGTGCCGGTGGTCGTCGCGAAGACCGAGGACGACAAGCCGGCCGAGGATCAGCCGGAGCCGACCGCGCTGGAGAAGAAGCGGATGCGGGCGTACGCGCTCCTGTCGGACTGGCCGGCTGGTCGTGAGCGCACCGCGAAGACTCTGGCCGACGCGATCGCGTCGAGCGAGCCGATGGCCGCTCGGTTCATCGAGCAGTACGAGACCGAGCACGGCGTCGTGTTCGCCTCCCAGAACTGACGCTGACGTCCGAAGAAGTGGTGAGACGTCTCGCCACTTCTTCGAACGTAACGTCTCAGCCGAGGTTCACCGGCAGCTCGGCCAGGCCGCTGACCAGGACGCGACGCCATTCGAGGGCCTCGGGTGGCTTGGCCAGACTCATCCGGGGGAAGCGGCGTACCAGCGCCAGCAACGACTCCTGGAGCTCGATCCGGGCCAGCTGGGCGGCCAGGCAGAAGTGCGGACCGAAGCCGAACGACAAGTGCTTGTTGTCCTTCCGGTCCAGCCGCAGCTCGTCGGGTTCGTCGTACGCCCGAGGGTCCCGGTTGGCCGAGTTGAGCGCCGCCATCACGCCTTCACCGGCCTTGATCCGTACGCCGTGCAGCTCGACGTCCTCGATCGCGACGCGGAGTTGGCCGACCTCGCTGAAGCGGTTGAACCGCAGCAACTCCTCGACCGCCGACGGAACCAGGTCGGGGTTCGCGACCAGCTTCGCCCAGTTCTCCGGCCAGCGCAGCAGGGTCGCGACACAGCTGGAGATCTGGTTCGCCGAGGTTTCGTGACCGGCCACGAGGAGGTTCACGCCGAACGCGATCAGCTCGTCCTGACTGAGCCGGTCGCCTGCCTCGCGTGCCCGGACCAGTTCGTCGAGCAGGTCCTCGGCCGGCTGGTCGGTGTTCGCCAGCTTCTTGGTGACGAGGGCCTCGATGTACGCGGTCAGGTTCGTCATCGCGTCCTCGACGAGATCCTTCTCCGCCATCCGCATGCTGTACCCGAGCTCGGTCCACTCCCGGAACTGCTCGCGGTCGTCGTACGGTACGCCGAGCAACTGGCAGATCACCTGGATCGGCAGCGGCAACGCGACCAGCTGCCGGATGTCCGCACCATCGCCGGCCACGGCCACGGCCACGTCCTCGGCCAGCTGAGCCGACAACTCCGCCACCCACGGCCGGGTCCGCTCGATCCGCCGATGCGCGAACGTCGACGACACCAGCTTCCGCAATCGGGTGTGCTCCGGCGGGTCCGTCGTGGTGAGGCTGTTCGGCATCGGCTTGGCCAACGCGACCCGCGGCGCTCCGTGTTTCACCACCGCCGCCCGCGAGAACCGCGGATCCGCGAGCACCAGGCGCACATCGTCGTACCGGGTCACCAACCAGACCTCGGCCCCCGCTAGCGTCCGAACCCGGGCGACGGGCCGGTTCTCCCGCAACTGCGCGAACGTAGGCGACGGATCGAACTGAAACGCATCCTGAAACGGAATCTCGAGCACCGGCTCCGACATACCCCGACCCTAGGCGCCTTGGGGAACCCTTCGCCGAGCAGTCAGCGCGTCGGGCCGGGACCGGACCGCCAGGCCATCACAATGGGCCGCCCACGGCGCCTTTGCGCGGCGAGGGCCTGCGTTAGCGGTGATTGTGAGGGCCTGGCGGTTCGCACCTCAGCCGGCCGCCAGGGCCTTTTGGGCCTGGGCGGCGAGGCCGGTGGCGCGTTGGTCGTCGGAGGGGCCGTCGGCGACCAGGACGGCGTAGCGGAAACGGAGGGTCTGGCCGGGTTCGAAGGGGAGTTCTTCGGAGAAGAAGGGAGCGGGGCAGACGGCGGCGAAGTCTTCCGAGCGGACGAACCACTGGGGTGGGTGGCGGACGTTGTCGGCGGCGTCGGCGATGATGACGGTGGAGGCGCGGTCGTTGTTGTCGTGCTTGCCGCTGAAGCCCATCCACGCCGCCCGCTGGCCGCGCAGCTCGTCGCCGCCCTTGCCCTGCGGCGCCAGCACGGTGCCGTTGGTGAACGACCGCGGCCCGCGCCAGAACAGGCCGCCGTACCCGGCGTTCTCCCGGCCGGCCGTGGTCGGGCTGCCGATCTGGACGGTCTCGTCGGAGACGTTCGTCATCGCGGTCTCGTAGACCAGCACCCAGCCGTCGTCCGCGAACCGCGTGGTCAGCGACCGCGACTCGTCGACGACGTGCGCACCGGCCTGGGTCCGCCAGGACAAGTGGTGGACGAACCGGACCAGGTCGTCGGACACGTCGAGCGCGTCGATCCGGTCATGGTCCATCGAGCCGTTGTTGTCGAGCTGCTGGTACCCGGCCTCCCTGGAGAACGTCGGCCCGCCCCAGAAGTTCTCGTGCCCGAAGTGCGGCAGCGACCAGGTCAGGCCTTTGTGCCAGACGTGGTCGTGCGGCCGGAACACGCTGACCAGGTCGCCACCCAGCGTCCGCATCGGGTGCATGTACGGACGCGGTGACTCCAGCTGCGGATCGGTCGCCCGGTACACATAGGTGAACAGCTCGCCGTCCCCCGCCGTGACCTGGATCGATCGGCCGACGGCATGGTTACAACCGAGGTTCTGCGTCATGATTCTCCCGTTTCGATTGGCTGGTCCAGGGTGCGCCGAGCTCGCTGAACAACGCCAGCTCGTCCGACGCACGGTCGATCCACTGCTCCACGTCGAGCACGATCGGGTGGCGTTCGAGTCCTTCGCCTTCCCAGCGCACCAGCGCCTCCGGGATCTCGGCCGGCGCCTCCGCCACCCGCACCGCCTCGACGACCCTGGTGAACCCACCGGTCGCGGACAGCGGGCAGTACAGCGGTACGGCGGGATCCGCGCGATGGGCGAGCAGGTTCTCCAGCAGGTCCTCCCGGTCGTACTTCTCGACCGACCCGTCCGGAAGCTCGAGGGTGTCCGAGGCGTACTTCAGGACGGCGCGACCGGTCGAGCCGTGCACGATCACCTGCGGCTCGAGATGTTCCGCGGCGCACAACGTCACCGCGATCAGGATCGTCGTACCGCGACCGGTGACGATCCGGACCGTGGACGTGTCGTCGGACTCGATCGCGTTGGCCCGGAACAGCTCGGTCTCTACCGACCGTACGTCGTCCGCGCCGGGGGAACCGTCGAGCAGCAACGCGGCCGCGGTCGAATGGGCGAGCGGATTGGTCACCGCGCCGTCGACCACCGCGACCCCGTCGAGCGTACGGCGGCCGGCCCACCGCGCGCGCTGGAAGTACTGAGCCTTCCGCACCCATTTGCCGACCGCGCTGATGCCACGGATCTCGCCGAGCCGTCCGTCGGCCATCAGCTCAGCAAGCGTCAGCGTGGCCGCGGACGCCTGTGCCTGAAAGCCGACCTGGCAGGCCCGGCCGGTCTCGGCGACCACCGCGGACAGTTGCTCGAACTCGGCCAGCGAAGCGGTCGGCGGCTTCTCCAGCAGTACGTCGGCACCCGCCCGCATCGCCAACGTGGCCAGCGGGAGGTGCGTCTGGATCGGCGTACTGATGATCACCACGTCGACCTCGGTCGCCGCGAGCAGCTCGTCCAGGCCGGCGAAGACCTGGACGTCAGGTGGCAGGTCCTCGGCCGGCCGGGGATCGGCGACGGCGACCAGGCGGGCGCGGCCGGCCTCGGCCAGCCGCGCCACGTTCCGGACGTGCGAAGCCCCGTGGCCGTGGACACCCGCCACGGCCACCCGAGCGGTCATCTGCAATCAGTTGCCATCAGCAACACTTACTTGAGCTCCCCGTTGACCTCGTCGATGAATCCCTTCGCCGCCTTGTCCGGCGTCTGCCGGCCGAACAGCACCTCGGTGGTGTAGCGCTGGATGATCTTCTCCACCTGGCCACCACCCACCGGCGGCGCCGGCGACGGGTCGCCGAGCTCCTTGCCGATGTCCTGGATGAACTTCGCCGAGGCGGCGTCGGCCGGCTGCAGCTTCGGCGTCACCGCGGCGCGGATCTCGGTGTTCGGCGGCACGCCCCGCTCGGCCAGCAGGATGTTGCCGGCGGCCGGGTTGTTGGCCAGGAAGTTGACGAACTCGGCGGCTTCCTTCTGGTGCTTCGACCGCGACGAGATCGACCAGAACATGGATCCCTTGTAGTACGAGCCGTTCGCGCTGGCCTTGCCGTCCACGCTGGGGACCCGGAGCAGCTTGAGCTCCTGACCGGCCGCCTTGCTCATGGCGTTCAGCTGGTTGCTCCACATCCAGCCCATCGCCAGCTTGCCGGTGGCCATCGCGGACTGGTCGAGCGCGGCGTTCATGTCCTGCGAGACGAACTCCGCCGACGGGATGGCCTTGGCGTCCCGCAGCTTCAGCACCTGCTGGTAGAACGCGGTCACCTGGTCGGCCGAGACGCCGAGCTTGCCGTCCTGGGTCCACAGCGACTCGCCGTGCTGGCGGGCCCACAGGTTCAGCGCGGCCTCGTTGGTGCCGGGCGCGCCCGTCCCCCAGGCCTTGCCCTTCAGCTTGGTGGTGAGCTCGGCGGCGAGCTTGGTGTAGTCGTCCCAGGTCCACGTGGTGTCGTCCGGAAGCGCCACGCCGGCGGCCTTGAAGACAGCGGGGTTGGCCACGATCGCGAACGAGTTGATCCCGGCGTTGAGGCCGTAGAGACCGCCGTCGAACTCACCGGCCTTGAGGGTGTCCTCCTCGAACTTGCCGGTGTCCAGACCCTCGGCCTTCTTCAGATCCAGCAGCGCGCCGCGGTCGGCGTACTCGCGCAGGTACTTCTCGTCCATCTGGATGATGTCCGGCGCGTCGTTCGCGGCGACCGTGGTGGCGAGCTTGTCCCAGTACCCGGACCACTCGCCGAACTCACCCTTGATCGTCACGTTCGGGTGGTCCTTCTGGTAGGCCTCGATCGCCTGCTGGGTCAACTTGGTGCGGGTGTCGCCACCCCACCAAGTGAACCGCAGCGTGACCTTGCCGTCCGCGGAGTCGCTGCTGCCACCGGAGTCACCGCCGCAGGCACTGGCGGCCAGCAGGCCGGAGGCGATCGCGACAGCGGCCAGCGCACGCAGGCGCCGGCGCGCTGTGGGTGGAATGAGCTGCCTCATGGTGTGCACCTTTCGGAGTTACTTGATGCCGGTGGTGGCGATGCCCTTGATCAGGAACCGCTGGCCGAGCAGGAAAGCTAGGAAGATCGGGATGAGGGACACGACCGACATGGCGAACATCGATCCCCAGGACGATTCCGCGGTCGCGTCGACGAACGCGCGCAGTGCGACCGGGACGGTGTACATCTTCGGGTCGGTCAGGTAGATCAGCTGGCTGAAGAAGTCGTTCCAGGTCCAGATGAACGTGAAGATCGTGGTGGTGGCCAGGGCCGGCACCATCAGCGGCAGGATCACCCGCAGGAAGATCCCGGCCCGGCCGCAGCCGTCGATCCGGGCCGCCTCGTCCAGCTCCCGCGGGATGCCGCGGATGAACTGCACCATCAGGAAGACGAAGAACGCGTCGGTGGCCAGGAACTTCGGAATGACCAGCGGCAGGAACGTGTTGATCCAGCCCGCCTGCGAGAACAGGATGTACTGCGGCACGATCACCACGTGGATCGGCAGCATGATGCTCAGCAGCATGATCGCGAACCAGAACTTCTTCCCGACGAACTCCAGCCGGGCGAACGCGTACGCCGCCATCGAGCACGACACCAGGTTGCCGACCACACTGCCGAGCACCACGGCCGCGGAGTTCAGCAGGTAGCGGGTGAACGGCTCGGTCAGCGCGTTCCAGCCGATCCGGTAGTTCTCGATCCGCAGATCCTTGGCCAGGATGCTCGGGTCGCGGAAGATCTCGTTGCCCGGCCGCAGCGAGCTGACCACCATCCAGATCAGCGGGTAGAGCATCACCAGGGCGGAGGCCGCCAGCGCGAGGTGGATCACCACCGGCCGCATCCGGACCCAGCTGATCACCGCGGGCCGCGCAGTCACCGTGCTGCGGAGCGTCTCAGTCGTCATAGAACACCCAGTACTTCGAGGCGAAGAAGTTCGCCGCGGTGAAGGCCCCGATGATCACGAGCAGGAACCACGCCATCGCGGAGGCGTAGCCCATGTCGAAATTGCCGAAGCCCCGGTCGTAGAGGTAGAGCGTGAAGAACATGGTCGAGTCCGACGGCCCGCCGGTTCCCCCGGAGACGACGAACGCCTGGGTGAACGACTGGAATGCATGGATGATCTGCAGCACCAGGTTGAAGAAGATGATCGGGGTGAGCAGCGGCAGCGTGATGCGGAAGAACCGGCCCAGCACGCCGGCACCGTCCACGGAGGCGGCCTCGTAGTACATCGCCGGGATCTGCCGCAGGCCGGCCAGGAAGATCACCATCGGCGAGCCGAACGTCCACACGTTCAGCACCACCAGGGTGCCCAGCGCCGTACTCGGGTCGGAGATCCAGCCCTTGCCCTCGACACCGATCAGGGCGAGCACCTGGTTCAGCAGGCCCTCGGTGCCGAACACCTGCCGCCACAGGATCGCGATCGCGACACTCGAGCCGAGCAGCGACGGCAGGTAGAAGACCGAACGGTAGAACGCCATCCCGCGGACGCCGCGGTCGAGCACGACGGCGAGCAGCAGCGCGACCCCCAGCTGCAGCGGCACCGAGACGAACACGTAGGTGAACGTCACGCGCAGCGAGTTGTGCAGCCGCTCGTCGGACAGCATCCGGGTGAAGTTCTCGAATCCGATCCACTGGGGCGCCTGGATCAGGTTGTAGTCCGTGAAGGACAGGTACAGCGAGGCCAGCATCGGCCCGATCGTGATGAGGAACAGTCCCAGCAGCCACGGCGCGAGAAACAGGTACGCGGCCAGATTGTCCTTCTTCTGCCCTGCGGGTTTCTTCTGCCGGAGCGAGCCGAGCTCGCCCAGCGCACTCATACTTTCTTACCTCCGGAAACCTTGCGGGCGGCGGAAAGCGTTTGCCTTGGCCGGTCAAGTTAGCCCAGGAAACCGGTTCACACAAGACCTCGAATGAACCTGGTCCGACCAGATGCGGACAGCTGCGAAGTATTGACAGGACAAAGGTGCAAGGACACAGTACTGGGCATTTGGCAACCGCTTGCCGCCATGTCCCCGGAGGTCCGGCCGGTCAGCGATTGCGTCCCCTGTCCTGTTGGAGGCTTCGATGCAGCGCCGTACGTTCCTCGCCGGATCACTGACCACGCTGACGGTCGGTGCCCTCTACCCGGCCACCGCGGCCGGGACGACCAATGCTGGAGTAGCAGCCGTGGACGAAGACTTCCTCGCCGTACTGACCAAGGCCAACCAGGCGCAGATCCCGCTGGTGCTCGGCAATCTCCAGAACCCGTCCGACAGTGTCCGGGCCGTCGCCCGCAAGGCCCGCCGGCTCGTCTCCGGGTACGTCTGGGGCAAGTCGTCGTACCACCATGACGAGTCGTTGCTGGCGCCGCTGCTCTGGCTGGCCGAGCAGCTCGCGGCGCGCCAGCACGAGGACGGTCTGTACGACGTCGGCAACCTGCACTCGCCGCCGGACAGCTCATTCGCGATCCAGGACGTCTGCATGGTCTACGGCCTGCTCGCCGACGACGACCAGGCGGCGACGAAGCCGCACCGGGCGATTCTCGAGCAGGTCCTGCGCAAGGCCGGGCCGGCGATCGCGGCGGGTGGAGTGCACACGCCCAACCACCGGTGGGAGATCGCGGCGGCACTGGCGCGCACCCATCACCTGTTCCCGGATCGCCGGTACGCCGCCCGCATCGACGACTGGCTCGACGAGGGGATCGACGCGACGCCGGACGGGATCTACAGCGAGCGCAGCTCGACGTACGCGTCCGAGGTCACGAACCACTGCCTGCTCACCGTCGCCTGGCTGCGGAACAAGCCCCAGCTGCTCGAGTACGTCCGGCGCAACCTGGACGCGACGCTGTACTTCATCGAGCCGAACGGCGAGGTCGACACGATCGCGTCCCGGCGCCAGGACCAGAACCGGATCCGCGAGGTGTGGTGGTACCTGACCCAGTTCCGCGAGCTCGCCCTGCACTCGGGTGACGGGCGGTTCTCGACTGTTGCCAAGAGCATCGAGCAGCGCGGCACCGGTGAGATCGGCGACTTCCTGGCCGAGGTGCTGGAACGGCCGGAGATCGCGGCGGTGCTGCCGGCTCCGAAGCCGGCGCCGACCGATTTCGCCCAGCACTTCCCGTCGCAGGCGTCGGCGCGGATCCGGCGGAACACGAAGACCGCGACCGTCTTCGGCGGCACCGACTTCCACGACATCCCGGTGATCGCGTCCGGGCTGTCCACCAACCCGACGTTCTTCAAGCTGCGCAACGGCGCCGCGATCCTCGACTCGGTCCGGCTGTCGCCGCAGTTCTTCAGTACCGGCCACTTCCGCAGCGACGGTATGCGCCGTATCGGCCCGCGCACGTACCAGCTGGCGCAGGAGGTGAAGGTGCCGTACCACCTGCCGCTGCCGAAGCGATACCGGCGAGAGGACGGCCTGTACGCGCTGACTCTGGACGGCCGCTTCTACGCGGCGATGGATTTCCCGCACCGGCCGAAGCAGTACCGGACGCTGCGGACCGAGGTCACGATCGTCGAGCTGGGCAACGGCTGGGACCTGTCCTTCGAGTTCGACGGTGACGAGACGGCATACGCGATCGAGCTCTGCTTCCGATCCGGCGGCACGCTGTCCGGGGTCCAGGCCTTGGATGCTCCCGGCAACTACCAGCTCGTGTCCGGAACCGGCTCCTACACCGTCGGTTCCGACCGCATCGAGTTCGGCCCCGGCAACGGCGCCGCCCGGGTCTCGATGGATCCGGGCGAGCGCTACACCTACCTCGGCGGCAGCCTCACGCCCGACGGCCTCCGTGTGTACCTCACCGGCCGCATCCCGGGCCGCCAAACCCTGCAGCTGCGCACTTCCTAGACGGTGAGGATCACCTTGGCGCGAGCGTGCTCCGTCTCCACGTACCGGATGGCTTCAGCAGCGTCGGCCAAGTGGTAGCTGCGGTCGATGGCCGGGATGAGCTGTCTGTGCTCGGCCATCGACCGGAGCGTCTCGAGGTTCTCCGCGCTCGGCTTCGCGTCGAAGGTCACGATGCGCTGACTGACGAAGCGAGACAGCAGTACGCCGCGCAGGATCAGGCCGACCGGGCCGACCACGCTGCCGCCGCGGGACACACCGCCACCGGACAGGATGAGTGTCCCGCTCGCCGCCAGCGCGCGCCTGAGGTCGCCGAGTGAACGGTTTCCCACCAGGTCGAGCACGATGTCGTACCGCTTGCTGGTGAAGTCGTCCCGCGTGTAGTCGACGACCTCGTCGGCGCCGAGCGACCGCAGCAGGTCGACGTTCTTCGTGCTGCAGACAGCGGTCACCTCCGCGTCGAGCGCTCTGGCGATCTGTACGGCGAACGTCCCGACTCCACCGGAAGCGCCGTTGATCAGGAGCTTCTGTCCCGGCTTCAGCTGAGCCACGTCCCGCAGTCCGACCAGGGCGGTGTTCGCCGCGAGTGGGATCGCGGCCGCCTGCTCGAAGGTCAGGTTGGCCGGCTTGGGGCCGACCACGGTCTCCGGTGCGACGACGTACTCGGCGAACGCTCCGGGGGCTTCGCCGTACACCTCGTCGCCTGGCTTCAAGCGGCGTACTTCGGGCCCGACGGCCTCCACCACACCGGCGAAGTCCGTGCCCAGGACCTGCTTGGGCGCCCGGAGCCCGAACGCCCCCGGATCCATCAGCCGGGCGATGTACGGATCGCCACGCATGACGTGCCAGTCGCGCGCGTTCACCGACGCCGCCCGGACTCGCACAAGCACCTCGTTGCCGACGACTTCGGGCTGGTCGACCTCCTTCATCCCCAGCACCTCCGGCCCGCCGTACCGCTGCTGCCCGACCACCTTCATCCGTGCCCCTCCCGTTCGCTGGCTGTGACGCTATCCGGTGAAGGCGTCCGGGGCATCCGGACGAACCCTGCTCGGTCCCTGGCTACCTCGTCCGGACAGTCGTCTCGAGTACGCCGTCGTGCGGAATGCGGAGGACGTGGGCCGAGTGTTCTCCGGGCGATCGGCGCCAGTCAGTATGCTGTCGCTGCTAATCCGCATTACCACGGGCAATAACCTCTTGACGGCTGTTCGCGGACTGTTCTACGGTTCCCGGCAATGCGTATTACTGCGAAGGATTGATCCCATGCCGGACAAGGCGACCACCCGACTCACCCAGCGCGACATCGCCCGGCTGGCGAAGGTGAGCCAGACGACCGTGTCGCTGGTGCTGAACAACCGCAGCGACGCGTCGGCGCGGATCCCGGCCGAGACCCGGGACCGGGTGCTGAAAGTGATCCGGGAGACCGGATACCAGGCCGATCCGCTGGCCCGCCGGATGGTGCAGCAGCGCAACCAGATCCTCGGCGTGTTCACCTACGAGTCGGTGTTCCCGAGCTCGAGCGGCGACTTCTACCACCCGTTCCTGGCCGGCATCGAGGAGTGTGCCGAGCGGCTCGGCTGGGACCTGCTGCTGTTCACCAGCGCGCCGGTGACGGCGGGCCGGCGGCGGATCTTCCACGAGAACAACCGGCTCCGCATCGCCGACGGCTGCCTGCTCCTCGGTCGTCACATCCCGGGTGACGAGCTGGCCCGGCTGATCGCGGAGGAGTACCCGTTCGTCTCGGTCGGCCGTCGCGACGACGCCGGCGGCCCGGTGCCGTACGTCGGCGCCGACTACGCCCCGGCGACCCGGATCGTGGTGGAGCGGGCCCAGGCGCTCGGCCATCGGCGGATCGCGTTCGCCGGTCCTGGCGCCGGCGCCGAGTCGTCGGCCGATCGGTTGCGGGGATTCCGGCAGGCGGCCGGTGCTCGCGCTCCGCACCTGCCGACAGTCGACCGATCCGGCGGTGACCTGCTCGACAGCCTGCTCGACCAGAAGGTGACCGCCGTCTTCGTGGAGGAGCGGACGGACGCGGTCGCTCTGCTCGCTGCCGCGACCGCACGGGGCGTCGACGTACCGGCCGATCTGTCCGTGATCGCCCTCGGTGACTCGACCCGGCCGGCCGAGAGCGACATCGACCTCACCGGCTTCCACGTGCCTCGCCGAGCCATGGGTCTGCGAGCGGTCGAGCTTCTCGAGGCCGTGCTGAGCGGCACCGCCACCGAGCGCCAACTACTGCTTCCCTGCGAACTGACCGACGGAACCACTCTCACCTCACCGAAAGGTGTGTAGATGCACAGCGATGTACTGATCGTCGGCGGCGGCCTCGGCGGGGTCGCCGCGGCGCTCTCCGCCCTACGGGCCGGCCGTTCGGTGATCCTCACCGAGGAGTTCGACTGGCTCGGCGGTCAGCTGACCAGCCAGGCCGTCCCACCGGACGAGCACACCTGGGTCGAGCAGTTCGGTGTCACGGCGTCGTACCGGGCGCTGCGTGAGGGGATCCGCGACTACTACCGTCACCACTACCCGTTGACCTCGGCGTCACGTGCGGCGGCGCAGCTCAATCCCGGTGCCGGCTATGTGTCCAAGCTCTGTCATGAGCCACGGGTCGCACTGGCTGTGCTCGAAGCGATGCTCGCGCCCCATCGGGCCAGCCGCCGGCTCCAGGTTCTCCAGCCGTTCAAGCCCGTCGCCGCCGAGACCGATGGCGATCGGGTCACCGCGGTGACGGTGCAGCACCGCGACGCCGGCGATCAACTGACGATCACCGCGCCGTACATCCTCGATGCGACCGAGACCGGTGAGCTACTGCCGCTGACCGGGACGGAGTTCGTGACCGGCTTCGAGGCGCAGAGCGAGACGGGTGAGCCGAGCGCGCCCGCCGAGGCACAGCCGCTCAACATGCAGGCCGTGTCGTACTGCTTCGCAATCGATCATGTGGACGGCGATCACGTCGGGGACAAGCCGGCCAACTACTCGTTCTGGCGCAACTACCAGCCCTCGTTCTGGGGTGACCGGCTGCTGTCCTGGACGGCACCCGACCCGCGGACGCTGAAGAGCTCGCTCCGGACGTTCACGCCGAACCCGGACGACGATCCGCTCGCGGTGGTCGCGGACCAGCGCCGTACCGGAGGTGACACGAACCTGTGGACCTTCCGCCGGATCGCCGCCCGCAAGCACTTCGAGCCGGGCGCGTACGACAGCGACATCTGCCTGGTCAACTGGCCGATGATCGACTACTTCGAGGGCCCGGTCATCGACGTACCCGATGCGGACAAGCACCTGGCCGCGGCGAAGGAGTTGTCGCGGGCAGTGTTCTATTGGCTGCAGACCGAGGCTCCGCGTCCCGACGGCGGGGCCGGCTTCCCCGGGTTGCGCCTGCGCGGTGATCTGCTCGGTACGGCGGACGGCCTGGCGCAGGCGCCGTACATCCGGGAGTCCCGGCGGATCAAGGCGGAGTACACGATCGTCGAGCAGGACCTGTCGGTCGCGGTCCGCGGCGATCGGGGCGCGGTCGAGTACGGCGACAGCGTCGGCATCGGGATGTACCGGATCGACCTGCACCCGTCGACCGGTGGCGACAACTACATCGACGTGGCCAGCAGCCCGTTCCGGATCCCGCTCGGGGCGCTGATCCCCCGCCGGGTCGAGAACCTGCTGCCGGCGAACAAGAACCTCGGCACTACCCACATCACCAACGGCTGCTACCGGCTGCACCCGGTCGAATGGAACATCGGCGAGGCAGCCGGTGCGCTCGCGGCCTTCTGCCTGGACCGCGGCGTCAGCCCTCGCGCGGTCCGCAACACCCCGGCCCTGCTCGGCGAGTTCCAGTCCCAACTGGTTGCCCAGGGCATCGAGCTCGGCTGGCCGGCCATCGAAGGCTACTGAGTACCGGCTACTGATGGAGGACCGATGAAGCTACGTGTGCTGACCGCGGCGGCCACCGCCGCGACCCTGTTGACCGCCTGGCCCAGACCGGACTGAAGGGTTGACCAGGTTCGTGGAAAAATGGTCACGTGAGTTTCCACGTGGCTGTTTTCATCGCGACAAGTCTCGACGGGTACATCGCCCGTCCGGACGGGTCGATCGACTGGCTCACCGAGCGCGGCGAGCAGGCGGGCGACACCGGGTACGACGAGTTCCTGGCGTCGGTGGACACCGTCGTCCTCGGCCGGAACACGTACCAGAAGGTGCTCACCTTCGGGTTCTGGCCGTACGAGGGGAAGCAGGTCGAGGTGCTGAGTACGACGCTCGCCCCGGACGCCGATGAGCGGATCATCGTGCACCGCACGCTGGACAGCCTGATCGAGACGCTGAACGACCGCGGCGCCAAACGCGTCTACGCCGACGGCGGCCACGTCATCCAGACCTTCCTCCGGGCCGGCCTGCTGAACGAGCTCACCATCACCACCGCCCCGGTCCTCCTGGGTTCGGGCATTCCGCTCTTCGGTGAGCTGGACCACGACATCGCCCTCACCCACAACGCCACCCGCACCCTCAAAGCCGGCTTCATCCAGTCCGACTACACGATCCACCGCTAGGCGCGCTGCGGTCAGCCCACAACGGCTCCGCCAAATGCGCTCCGGCGACCCTCACCACTCGGCCAACGCCGATTGGGTCCTCACCGCGGCCTAGCGGTCGATGCCTTGGCCCACGTCCCGACCTTGGGACCAGGCGACTCTCGGGTCCTCGACCGTCGCTCCTGGAGTGGTTTGCTGGGAGCGGGGTGTCGGGTTAAGGCCAGCCCGGACGGCGTTGTGCAGGTCGCTGGCACCACTGAGGGCCGCGGCTGAGTCCTGGTCGGCGTTGTAGAAAGGCTGCCCCAGTCCCTTGATCTCGTCGTGGGCTGCGCGGGTCTCACGCCCGACGTTGCTACCGGCCTCGGCGATCATCTGCGCGGTCTGCTGCCGATCGTCGATGTACGTCCCCGAAGTGAGCAGCGTTCGGAGGCTGTCCCGGGCCTTGCCGAGCCGCCAGCCGGCGTCCTCGGCTCCCTCGGTCGCGGCCGTGAGCGCTTCGTCGAAGAGCTCCACCCGCTCGCGCAATTCAGCCACCGTCGGTACGTCCTTCGGCCACTCCTCCTGCCCGGAGCCCTCCGCGCCCGGAGTCAGCTGCTCGAGCTCCTGCAGAGCGCTCCTGGCGGTGCCGATAGCCTGCGCACTCTGGTCCAGCCGGCGGACGGCGTCGTTGACCTCCTCCTGCGCACCGCCCAGCCGACGGAAGACCTGATCCGCGTACGACTGCGCGTTCTCCAGGGGGACGCGTGGCACCTCGTGCTGCAGGACAAGCCTCGCTTGCTGCGGCAACTCGTTGATGTCGGCCTCTGAGCGCCCGATCGCCTCATCGGCGTCCTGCAGGGCACCGTCCGCCAGTCGCATGTGCCTTCGTGCGTCCGCCAGTGCGTCGGTAACCCGGTCACTCAGCAGGACGGCATCCACGTTGACGCTCATTTCTCCACCTCGCCCAGGTCATCGGTGAGTTGGTCGTCGACCGCCAGCGCCGCGCGAAGGGCCGCGCGAGCCGAGCGAACACCGTTGCGCGCGGCCCGCAACTCCGTGGCCACCTGCTGCAGTTGCTCGCCCTCGCCCCCGGAAGCGCCCGAGACCCTGCCCGACGGCTGATCCTGCACGGCCAACACTTCCTCTCGAACGACGAAACACTCGCCCAGGAGCGTATCCCGGGCCCGGACCACCTCCTCACGGTTGTCCACAGCCCCCGCCCCGGCGACGAGGCGGTAGTCGGTCGGGCGTGACGAAGGATCGCGCAGCCCACGGGCGAGATGCCCGCAAGGGAGGGCCGCGTGGGTCAGATCCAGTACCTCAGCGGTGGAGGGTCTGGCTGGTCCGTCGGGGCGATGACGCCGGTCGTGCTCGGTGCGCGTCCCCTGGTTCTGCCGGGCGGACGGCCTCTGGTCAGCGGTTGAGGAGGTGGGCTGCTTCGGCGGCCCAGTAGGTGAGGATGGTGTCGGCGCCGGCTCGGCGGATGGAGGTGAGGGTTTCGAGGATGGCGCGGTCGCGGTCGATCCAGCCGTTGGCGGCGGCGGCTTCCACCATGGCGTACTCGCCGGAGATGTTGTACGCCGCGACAGGGACGTTCACGTGGTCGCGGATCTGGCGGATGATGTCGAGGTAGGCGAGGGCCGGCTTGACCATCACGATGTCGGCGCCTTCGGCGAGGTCCAGATCGACCTCGCGGATCGCCTCGCGGGCGTTGGCGCCGTCCTGCTGATACGTCTTGCGGTCGCCCTTCAAGGACGAGGCGACGGCTTCGCGGAACGGCCCGTAGAACGCCGACGCATACTTCACGGCGTACGCCAGGATCACCGTGTCGACGAAACCGGCCGCATCCAGAGCAGTACGGACCGCGCCGACCTGGCCGTCCATCATCCCGGACGGCCCGACGACGTGCGCGCCGGCGGTGGCGTGCGCGACGCCCATCTCGGCGTAGATCTTCAGCGTCGCGTCGTTGTCGACCCGGCCGGAAGCGTCCAGCACCCCGCAGTGCCCGTGCGACGTGAACTCGTCCAGGCAGAGATCCGACATCACCAGCAACGCGTCCCCGGCCTCAGAGACCGCGTCGCTGATCGCGACATTGAGGATCCCGGACGGATCGAGCGCTCCTGAGCCGACCTCGTCCTTCTCAGCAGGTACGCCGTACAGCATGACCCCACCGAGCCCGAGCTGAGCCGCCTCCGCGATCGCCTTACGGGCGGTGTCCCGGGTGTGCTGGACGACGCCCGGCATCGACTTGATCGCGATCGGCTCGCGGGCGCCTTCCCGGATGAACATCGGCAGGATCAGCTGCCGAGGCTCGAGGGTGGTCTCCGCGACCAGCCTGCGCACCGCCGCCGACGACCGAAGCCGCCGCGGCCTGACCTCCGGGAAACCACCAGACACGATCAGCTCTTTCGACGAGATCCCGAGCGACGCTCGGACGGACGGGTGACCGGTTCACCGGCCCCGATCATGGTGTCACGCCGGTCGGCGCCGAAGCGAGCGAGGGCGTCGGCCAGCTCCTCGGCGGACGGCGTCTCGGCCATCGCGTCGACCCGCAGCCCATGCTCCTCGGCCGTCTTCAGCGTCGCCGGGCCGATCACCGCGATCACCGTCGAGGCGTGCGGCTTGCCGGCGATGCCGACCAGGTTGCGCACCGTCGAGGACGAGGTGAAAACGACCGCGTCGAACTTGCCGGACTTGATCGCCTCGCGGGTCGGCGCGGGCGGCGGAGCGGCCCGCACGGTCCGGTACGCCGTCACGTCGTCGACCTCCCAGCCGAGATCGGTCAGCCCGGCGACCAGGGTCTCGGTGGCGATGTCGGCCCGCGGCAGGAAGACCCGGTTGATCGGGTCCAGCACCTCGTCGAACGGCGGCCAGTCCTCGACCAGGCCGGCGGCGGACTGCTCACCGGACGGGACCAGGTCCGGACGGATGCCCCAGGCACCGATCGCCTCGGCGGTCTTGTCGCCGACCGCGGCGATCTTCAGCCCGGAGAACGCCCGCGCGTCCAGGCCGTACTCGTCGAACTTCTCCCGGACCGCCTTGACCGCGTTGACCGAGGTGAACGCGACCCACTCGTACCGGCCCTCGACCAGGCCGCGGATCGCCTTGTCCATCTGCTGCGGGTTGCGCGGCGGCTCGACCGAGATCGTCGGCACCTCTTCCGGCATCGCGCCGTACCGCCGCAGCCGGTCCATCAGCGGACCGGCCTGGTCCTTGGTGCGCGGCACCAGGATCCGCCAGCCGAACAGCGGCTTGGTCTCGAACCAGGACAGCGTCTCGCGCTGCTCGACCACGGAACCGACCACGATGACGGCCTCGCCGGTCACCTTGGCCGCGCGCAGGTCGGCGACGATCGTGTCCAACGTGCCGACCACGCTGGTCTGCGAGGTCGTCGTACCGCCGACCGTGGCGGCGACCGGGGTGGTCGCGTCGAAACCGGCCTCGACCAGCGCGGCGACGGTGTCCTTCAGGACGTCGGTCGCGTTCAGCAGCACCAGCGTCTGCTTCGGGTGCAGCCGGGTCAGGTCGAGCTTGGCCTCGGCGAGGTCGAGCACGGTGACCTCGCGGTCACCCTTCATCGTCAGCGGGATACCGGCGTACGTCGGCACCGCGCTGACCTCGCTGACACCGGGGATGACGTTGAACCCGATGCCGGCCTTCTTGCACGCGGCCGCCTCCTCGGCGCCGCTGGAGAAGGTGAACGGATCGCCGGTCAGCAGGCGTACGACGTTCGCCGCGGACTTGGCCGTCTTTACCACCAGCCGGGCCCGGGCGGCGACCTTCAGTGCCCGGCTGCCCTCGGCGCCGGACCCGTCGACCACCTCGACACCCGGCTTGCAGTACGCCAGGAAGGCGTCGTGCTCGGGGCCTTCGACCACCACGGCGTCGGCGTTCGCCAGGACGTCGCGGCCGGCCAGCGTCAGCAGGGCGGGGTCGCCCGGCCCGACGCCGACGAAGGTGACGTGGCCGAGTGGTCTGGTCGGCTTGACCGTGCTGGTGGCGGCAGCCTTCGCCGGCACTTTCTGAGGTGTCCTGGATGCCGCGGTGGCCGCTGTCTTCGCGCTGCTCACGTCTGCCTTCGCCCTCGTCCTCGTCCTGCTGCTCGTCTTCTTGGCCGTCGTCGTGCCCTGTGCCGGTGTCATATTCGCTCCAGCAGCTCGTTCGCCAGCGCCTTGCCCAGTGACACCGGGTCGTCCACCGGCCCGTTCGCCGACAGTCGCCGTACGCCGTCTTCCTGGCCGAGCGCTCCCCGCAGCCACAGCTCCGGGCCGTCCTCACCTTCGACCACCTCGGCGAGGGCGCCGACCGGAGCCGTGCACCCTGCCTCGAGAGTGGCAAGCATCTGCCGCTCCGCCGTCACCGCTGCCCGCGTGGCCGCGTCCTCCAGCGGCGCCAGGGCAGCCAGCACCTCGGCGTCGTCCGCCCGGCACTCGATGCCCAGGGCACCTTGTCCCGGCGCGGGCAGGACCTGAATCGGATCCAGCGTCTCGGTCACCTCGGCGAGCCGTCCCAACCGGGACAACCCTGCCCTTGCGAGCACCACCGCGTCCAATTTGCCATCGGCCACCAGGCCGATCCTGGTATCCACGTTGCCGCGGATCCCGGTGCATTCAAGGCCAAGGCCGAGCGCGTCCAGCTGCGCGACCCGGCGGGGCGAGCCGGTGCCGACCAGGGCCCCGGCCTGTAGCTCGCCGAGGGTCAGTCCGTCGCGGGCGACCAGCACGTCCCGCGGGTCCTCGCGCACCGGCACGGCGCCGATGGTCAGGCCGTCGACCGGTGCGGTCGGCAGGTCCTTGAGCGAGTGAACGGCGATGTCGATCTCTCCTGCCAGCAGGGCGTCGCGCAGCGCGCTGACGAAGACGCCGGTGCCGCCGATCTGCTCCAGCGGTGCCTTGTTGACGTCGCCGGTGGTCACGATCGGGACCAGCTCGACCTCGTGCCCGAGGGCGCGCAACTGGTCGGCCACCCAGGTCGCCTGCGCGGTCGCCAGGGCGGACCGCCGCGTACCGAGCCTGATCATCAGCGGTCACCTCCGGTCGCGTCGGCGCGGGTGTTGCTTGTCTCTTCCGGCGTCTTCGCGGCGGTGACCGCGTCGACGGTGGCCGGGTCCAGCGCGAACAGCTCGCGGAGTGCGTCGGCGTACGTCGGCCCGCCCGGGTCGGCAGCCAGTTCCTTCACCCGCACCGTCGGGGTGTGCAGCACCTTGTCGACCACTCGGCGGATGGTCCGGGCCACCTCGTGCCGCTGGGTGTCGTCCAGTCCGGGCAGCTTGCGATCCAGCCGGGCCAGCTCGGACTCGACCAGCTCGGTCGCCATCGCCCGCAGCGCGACCACGGTCGGTGCCACCGACGCGGCCCGCCGGGTTGCCTCGAACGAACCCGTCTCCGCCGAGACGATCCGCCGTACCTCGTCGATGTCGTCCTCGCTGCCGCCCGCCGTACTGGCGAGGTCGGCCAGCGTGACGAGCGTGACGCCGGGGATCTGGGCCGCCTCGGGCGCGACGTCGCGCGGCAGGGCGACGTCCAGTACGCCGAACGGGCGCCCGTCGGTCGCGTTCCGGATCATCTCCTCGGTCAGTACGACGCCGCGCGCGCCGGTGCAGGACACGACCAGATCGGCGTCGGCCAGCGCGTCGGGCACAGCCGCGAGCTGAACCGCCGTACCGCCGACCCGATCGGCCAGCGCCACCGCGCGGTCGTAGTTGCGGTTGGCAATGGTCACGCTCGCCGCGCCGCCGGCCAGCAAGGTCTGCGCGGCCAGTGAGGCCATCGAGCCGGCGCCGACGATCAGGGCCCGGCGGCCCTCGAAACCGCCGACCGCGTCGAGACCGGCGGACACGACCGAACGTCCGGCCGAGTCGATACCAGTCTCGGTCCGGGCCCGCTTGCCGACCCGCAACGCGTGCTGGAACAGGGCGTTCAGCTCGGTGCCGATCGTCTCCAGGTCCTGCCCGACGCGCAGCGAGTCCTTCACCTGGCCGAGGATCTGGCTCTCGCCGACGACCATCGAGTCCAGCCCGACCGCGACCTGGAACAGGTGCGCGACGGCACCTTCCTCGAAGTGCACGTAGAGGTGCTCGGCCAGATCCAGCAGCGGTACGCCGGTGATGTCGGAGAGAATCGCGGTGACCTCGTCCATCCCGGCGTGGAACCGGTCGACGGTCGCGTAGACCTCGGTCCGGTTGCAGGTGGCCAGGACCGCGGACTCGGAGACGGCCGGGGTGAGTTTGACGGCCAGGGCCAGCTTGGTCGCCGCGTCCGCGTCGAGCGCCACCCGCTCGAGCACGTTGATGTCGGCAGAGCGGTGGCTGATCCCGACGACCAGGTAGCTCATGCGCCGACACCCCCGCCAACGCTGGGCAGATCGGTGAGACCGTTCATCGCTGGTAGCTCGGGCACCTCGGGGAGCGCCGCCTCTCCGGACTTTCGTTGTTCGTGGTACGCCAGGATCTGCAACTCGATCGAGAGGTCCACCTTGCGGATGTCGACGCCGGCGGGCACGGACAGCACCACCGGCGCGAAGTTCAGGATGCTGGTCACCCCGGCGGCGACCAGCCGGTCGCACACCTCCTGGGCCGGGCCGGCGGGGGTGGTGATGACCCCGATCGAGACCCGGTCGGCCTTCACGATGTCCTCGATCTGGGCGAAGTCGCGGACCTCCATGTCGCCGACCCGCTCGCCGATCAGGTTGGGGTCGGCGTCCAGCAGCGCCACGATCCGGAACCCGCGGGTGCCGAAACCGGAGTAGTTCGCCAGCGCGTGACCCAGGTTTCCGATCCCGACGATGACCACGGCCCAGTCCTGGGTGACGCCGATCTCCCGGGCGATCTGGTAGCGCAGGTACTCGACGTCGTACCCGACGCCGCGGGTGCCGTAGGAGCCCAGGTAGGACAGGTCCTTGCGCAGCTTGGCCGAGTTCACCCCGGCCGCGGTCGCCAGGTCCTCGCTCGACGCGGTGGCGATACCGCTGTCCGACAGAGCGGTCAGGGCACGCAGATACACCGGCAAGCGCGCGACAGTCGCCTCGGGAATGCCGCGTTCGGTTCTCGTCGGCGGGCCGGGGCGACGGCTGCTGGCACGCGTCACAATTCTCCTGGGAACGGTCGTTCAGGCCGCGGTCTGACGGCCGCCGGCCCTTCTTACTCTAGGAGCTTGTGAACGTGAGAACAAAATCGGCGACGGCCAGGGTGACCGACAGCACTAAGCGGTGAGCGCCTTTCGGAGTCTGGCCGGGTCTACGCGCCAGAAGTCGTGTTGCCTGCCGTCGACGAAGGTGACCGGGATCTGCTCGCCGTACTCGGTGAACAACCGGTCATCCTGCGTGATGTCGACCTCGGTCCAGCCGACGCCCAACTCGGCGCAGACCTGCTCGATGATCGCCCGGGCGTCGTCGCAGAGATGACAGCCGGGTTTGCCGTAGAGCGTGACCCGGGTCATTACCGCAGCCGGCCCTTCGCCACCTTGCCGGTGACCGAGTGCGGCAGGTGATCGACCACCTCGATCTCCACCGGGCATTTGAACCGCGCCAGCCGGGTCCCGGCGTGCTCCCGGACCTCGGCCGGGTCCACCGCCGCCCCGGTCTCGGGTACGACGAACGCCTTCACCGCTTCCCCGGTCTCCTCGGACGGTACGCCGATGACCGCGGCCTCGCGGACCCCCGGAGCACCGACCAGGACCTCCTCGACCTCGCTCGGGAAGACGTTGAAGCCCGACACGATGATCAGCTCCCGCAGCCGGTCGACCAGGAACAGATCGCCGTCGGCGTCCAGGAATCCGACATCGCCGGTGCGGTACCAGCCGTTCTCGTCCGGCCCGTCGACGCCGCCCGGCCAGTAGCCGGAGAACAGGTTGCCGCCGCGGATCAGGATCTCGCCGGGATCGTCACCTTCGACGTCCTCACCCTGCTCGTCGGCGACCCGGAGCTCGACGTTCGGCAGCGGGCGGCCGACCGAGCCCGGTTTCGGGTCCTCCTGGCCGAGGGTGGTGGTGACACCGGGAGATGCCTCGGTCAGGCCGTAGCCCTGGTGGACGAACTTCCCGGTCTCGCGCTCGAACCGCTCGGCCAAGGCGCGATCGAGGGTCGACGCGCCGGTGAGGACGACCTTGACCGTTCGCAACGCGTCGCGGAGGTCGGGCCGGGCCAGCAGGGCGCTCAAGGCCGGTGGTGCGAGTGGCAGCCGGGTCACGCCGTACTTGCCGATCAGGTCGAGGGTGTGGACGGAGTCGAAGCGCTGGTCGACGACGAGCATCGCGCCGGTCGCGACGGCCCAGCCGAGGACCGCGTTCAGGCCGAACGCGTGGAACATCGGGAGCACGGCGAGGACGACGTCCTCCGGACCCATCCGCTCCTCGCCGAGCGCGGAGAGATTCTTGACGTTCGCGGCCAGCGCGCGGTGGGACAGCATCGCGGCGCGCGGGTCCCCACTGGTGCCCGAGGTGTAGAGCAGGACCGCGAGAGTTTCCGGGTCAAGGGACGGCAGTAACGGCGCGTCACCCTCGAGCTCGCCGGCCCGGACCGTTCGCAGGCCTTCGATCTTGCCCGCGAGGTCCCCGTCGGCCACCGCCAGCCGGGCGCCGGAGTGCTCGATGACGGCACTGATCTCGGTCGCCGTCAGGCCCGTGTTCAGCGGTACCGCGACCAGGCCGGCGCGAAGAATCCCCAGGTAGGACGTGACGAAGTCGACGCTGTTGGCCATCAGCAGGATGACCCGGTACCCCGGCACCAGGCCGGTCGCCGAGAACCCCTGGGCAGCCCTGTCGACGGCGGCGTCGAGCTCACTCCAGGTCAGCCGCCGGTCGCCGTCGACCAGCGCGAGACGTTCGCCGTGACGTTGCGCTGTGTCACGAAGAATGTCCGCGAAATTGAAGTTCACCAGGCGAGTCTGCCACGTTCGCCCGGGCACGGCGCCGGGGGCCGGGGGCCGGTTCGAGACGGTGCCGCGCAGTTCGGCGCGGAGCTCGGTCAGGTGACGCGCAGTAGGCGACAGGGTGGGGCTCCGTGCTCTAAGGTCCTCACACATGGCTGGGGGTTCTTCGCGCAATTTGCGCGCGAGGTCTGTGGTGGCGGGGGAAGCCAGCGCGGCCGCGGCCGAGCTGGAGGCGGCGCTGGAGACGCCGCCGGTGCCGGACGTGGCGGCGTTCTTCGACGTGGACAACACGATGCTGCAGGGCGCCTCGATGTTCCATCTGGCCCGTGGGCTCTACCGCCGGAAGTTCTTCACCACCGGCGAGATAGCGCAGAAAGCCCTTGCTCAGTTGAGGTTCAGGCTCCAGGGCGAGACGCCGGACTCGGTCGCGAAAGCGCGGTCCGCGGCGCTGTCGTTCATCGCCGGTCACCGGGTGGCCGAGGTCCAGATCCTGGTCGAGGAGATCTTCGACGAGATCATGGCCGACCGGATCTGGCCGGGGACCCGGGCGCTGGCCCAGCAGCACCTCGATGCCGGCGAACGCGTCTGGCTGGTGACAGCGGCTCCGGTCGAGGTCGCCCGGCTGCTCGCCAGGCGACTGGGACTGACCGGCGCGCTCGGAACGGTTGCAGCAGAGCGTGACGGGATATATACAGGTGAACTCGTGGGCGACATCCTCCATGGCCCGGCCAAGGCGGAGGCCGTCCGCGCGCTCGCGGCGCACGAGGGGTTGAACCTGGCCTCCTGTGCGGCGTACTCGGACTCGGTGAACGACTTGCCGTTGCTCGAGCTGGTGGGGAATCCGTGCGCGATCAACCCCGACAGCAGGCTGCGCCGCCACGCGGAAGTAGCCGGCTGGCGCATTCGTGACTATCGGACCGGACGAAAGGCGGCACGCCTCGGACTGTTGACAGCGGGTGCTTCAGCCGTGACGCTCGGTGCTGTCTCAGCCGCTGTGGCCATTCGCGGATGTGTCAGAAGACGTGTCAGTTGAACGGGGAGAAATCTTGACGACGCCGGAGCCAAGCCCGGACGGGATGAGACGTGCGGAGCTCGTCGATCGCGCCCAGGCCGGGGACGTCGGTGCCTTCGGTGAGCTGTACGACGAGTACTCGCTCACCGTCTATCGCTACATCTACGCGCGGGTGTCGTCATCGGCACTCGCCGAGGACCTGACCAGTGAGACGTTCGTCCGGGCGCTGCGCGCGCTGGACTCGTTCCGCTGGCAGGGCCGGGACTTCGGCGCCTGGCTGGTGACGATCGCCCGGAACCTCATCACCGACCACTACAAGTCCGGCCGGGTCCGGCTCGAGGTGGTCACGGACGAGATCGAGACGCACGACCGGCAGACCGAGGGGCCGGAGGTCGACGTACTGGCCGCCGCCACCGCCGACGTACTGCGGGACGCCGTCGCGGCCTTGCCCGAGGAGCAGCGCGACTGCCTGACGATGCGGTTCTTCGCCGGTTTGTCCATCGCGGAAACGGCCAAGGCGCTGGAGAAGTCCGAAGGCGCCGTCAAGCAACTGCAACTGAGGGCCGTACGGCACTTGGCGAAGGTTATCCCCAAGGACTTGAGGTGACGCGGATGACAACGAATGTCTTTCGTAACCCGTCAGGGAGTTTCCTCGTTTGCCTGATGAGGACCTGTCGGTGACCCCGACTGGCCATTGAGGAGAACGAGAACTCATGAGTGACCTACACAGGGCTCGAGCGCGCGCGGAGACCTTCGCGCACGCCGTCGATCACGGGCCCCGTCACTCTTCGCGACTGAGCGATGACCCCGAGCTGATGGAAGCTGTGGAACTCGTCGGACGGCTGAGGACCGCCGGCGCAGTGGCACCGCGACCGGAGTTCAGTGCCGAGTTGCGGCACCGCCTGATGGAGCAGGCGGCGGCGCGATCGGCAACGACGACTCCGACGATGGTGCGCAGCACTCCGGACGACTCGGACGACCCGCCGCCCCGCGAGGACGTCGACGCGTCCGTAACAGATATCCGCCATCGTCACGGCCGGCGCATCCGGCTCGTGGCCAGTACCGCCGCGCTGGTCCTGCTCGGAGGTGGCATCGGTTCTGCCGCCGCCGCTCAGCAGGCGATGCCCGGTGACACCTTGTACGGGATGAAGCGCAGCATCGAGAACGTCTCCACCAACGTCAGCGTCGGGGACGACTCCCGGGGCCGGCGCGATCTCGAGCACGCGATGACCCGGCTGTCCGAAGTCCGCGCGCTGGCCGAGTCCGGCGGCGACGTGGGCACGATCAACTCGACTCTCGACGACTTCTCGGCACAGGCCCGCAAGGGCGTGTCCCGGCTGGTCGCGTCGTACCAGCAGGACGGCGACGCCGGCTCGATCGCGGCGATCACGGGGTTCATCACCGGTGCCCGCCAGGCTCTTGGTGAGCTCGCACCGAAACTGCCGCCGGAATCGCTGAAGTCCGCCGTCGAGGCGCTCGCCACCATCGAGCAGCTGGCCCAGCACACCACGGCCGCCTGCCCGAAGTGCGAGCAGCCGAAGCCGGCCAAGGGCGCCAACCAGCCGGCCGCGCCGGCCACCGGGACCGGCAGCGAGCCGACCACCCCGGTCACCGGTAGGCCGAGCGCCAAGCCGTCCAGCAAACCGACCACGGGTGAGAGTGTCCAGCCGAGTTCGGCGCCGAGCCAGCTCCCGGACACGACGATCGTGCAGGAGTCCAACACTCCTCCGCCGAGTCTGAAGACACCGCCGAAGTCGTCTGCGTCCTCCACCCCGCCGACCATCCCCCCGGTCGTCGTCCCCACTGTCCCCACACCAGGCACCACCCAATGGCCCTGGCCCTTCCCGACCCTGCCCCTCCCCACCACCCCCGCCATCAACCTCCCCGGCGTCATCCAGACCCTCCTTCCCCCGTGGAAGTAGCAGGTCCCTGACACCAAGAAGCCCGGCGCGAACCCCGCGCCGGGCTTTCTTCTTCCCCAGGCAGCTCGTTCCCCGCGCTGCTTCTTCCCCGACAGCTCCTTGCCGCAGGCAACTCTCGCCCGATCGGCCAACCCTGGGCTGACCCGGCAGCTCTCGGGGGGCTTGAACAGGATCTCGGGGCCTGAGGCCGGTTATTTCCTGTTCAAGCCCACGCCACCCTGTCCCAGCCCTCCACAGACGACCACACCGGGTGCGGCCGGGAGCGGCCGGAGGGGCGGGAGGTGGGCCGGGTGGGGCGCGGGTGGGCCGGGTGGGGTGCGGGTGGGTCAGAAGAAGACGCTGCGGCGTTGCATGAGGAGGGTGTAGAGGGTCTGCTGGATGGTTTCGCGGACCTGGTCGGTGACGTTGAAGACGAGCATCGGGTCGTCGGCGGCGCCTTCGGGGAAGTCGTCGGTGCGGATGGGCTCGCCGAACTCGATCAGCCACTTGGACGGCAGCGGGATCAGCCCGAGCGGTCCGAGCAGTGGGAAGAACGGGGTGATCGGGATGTACGGCACGCCGAGGAGCCGGGCCAGTGACGCGATGTTCCCGACCAGCGGGTAGATCTCCTCGGCCCCGACGATCGAGCACGGCACGATCGGCACACCGGTCCGCATCGCCGCGCTGACGAACCCGCCCCGGCCGAACCGCTGCAGCTTGTACCGCTCGCTGAACGGCTTCCCGATCCCCTTGAACCCTTCCGGCCACACGCCGACCAGGTCACCGCGCCCGAGCAGCCGCTCGGCGTCGTCGTTACTCGCCAGCGTCGCGCCACCCTTGCGCGCCAGCTCACCCACGAACGGCGTCTGGAACACCAGGTCGGCCGCCAGCGTCCGCAGCGGCCGGTGCGCGTGATCCGCGACGATCAACTGGGTGACGAGCCCGTCCAGCGGCATCGTGCCGGAGTGGTTCGCGACGATCAGCGCCCCACCGTCGGACGGGATGTTCTCCACCCCGCGCACCTCGACCCGGAACCACTTCTCCGCCAGCGGTCGCAGCAACGGCAGCAACACCTGGTCGGTCAGGTCCTCGTCGTACCCGAACTCGTCGATCTCGTAGTTCCCGCTCAACCGTCGGCGCAGGAACGCGAGCCACTCCGCGACCCGCCGCTCGCCGTCTTCCCCGAACAATTCGCGCACGATCCGCTCGAGCCCGGCGAAGTCGAGGCCGGACGGTACCTCGGTCACCGGGGTCTCATCGGCGACCGCGTTGACCGGCTCGGCCGGTGCCTCTGCGGTGTCGGGCTTCTTCTTCGCAGCAGACTGGCCGGCGAGTGCGCGGGCAGCCGCGGAGGGCGTCGTACGACGGCCGCTGCCGCGACCCGGTCGCCCGCCGGAGCCGATCGGAATCACATCGGCGTCAGCCACGCAGCGCCCCCAATCCGGCGGTGAGCAGCCGGGACGCCTGGGAGACGGGCCCGGGCCCGAGTGAGGCGCGGAAGTCGTCGAAGGCGGCCGCGGTCGTGTACGCCGGCTCGAACCCGAACTCGGTCCGCATCCGGGTCGTGTCCACCGCGCGCCCGTAGGTGAGGAAGGTGATCTGGTCCGGCGAGAAGTCCGCCAGCCGGGCCCGCCGTACGACGGCCGCCGTACTGGACGCGGTGAACGGCGGGAGCCGCAGGGCCGGGCGGCCGAGCCGGCGGATCGCCTGGGACAGCGCGAGGATCCCGTCGCCGGCCAGGTTGAAGGTCCCCGGCAGGTCGTGGACGGTGGCGTGGTGGATCGCCGCGACGCCGTCGTCCTCGTGCAGGAACTGCAGGCGGGCGTCGTACCCGAAGACGGTCGGTACGACGGGCATCGAGAAGTACCGGGTGATCGGGGAATCGGTCTTCGGGCCGATCCAGTTCGCCATCCGGAGGGTGGAGACGCAGACGTCGGGGCGGCGCCGGGCGAACCCGCGCACGTACCCCTCGACCTCGACCGCGTCCTTGCTCAGCCCGGTCTGATGGATCGCCCGCGGCGCCATCTCCTCGGTGAACAGGGCCGGGTCCCGCGGGCCCGCGCCGTACACGGTGGTCGACGACTTCACCACCAGCTTGGCCACGCCGGGCGCCTTCTGACAGGCGGCGAGCAGCTGCATGGTGCCGATGACGTTGATCTCCTTCATCGACGACCGGCCGCCGGCACTGCCCGGAGTGGCCACGACGCCGGTGTGGACGACCGTGTCGACGTCCTCGGCGGCGATCACCTTGGCGATCACGGGGTTGCGGATGTCGGCCCGGACGAACCGGACCCGGCCCAGCTCGGCCCGTGGCGGAACCACGTCCACGCCGAGCACCGTGCCGATCGACGGGTCGTCGGCCAGCCTGCGGGCACAGCGAGCACCGGCGTCCCGCGAGACGCCGGTCACCATTACCACCTGTGCCACGAGAGACCCCCAGCCAGACAGCAACCCCACAACACGCCGCGCCGGAGGACGGCGCGGCGGGAACTGCCTACTTGCCGAGCTTGCGGCGCTGAACCCGCGTCTTCTTCAGCAGCTTGCGGTGCTTCTTCTTCGCCATCCGCTTACGGCGCTTCTTGATAACCGAACCCACAGTGGACCTTCCAAACCTAAAGAGAACGTCGGCAAAGCTTACCCGTAGGCGTGCTGCTGAACCTAAAGCGGGCGGCTGGGTAGGCTGGTGGCCTGACCTGGGGAGGCGCGATGAGCACTGGTACGACGGCTCGGTACGACGGATTGGCCGACTGGTACGACGCCCGGTTCGTCGTCGGCGCGGAGCCGCATCAGCCCGGCCTGCTCGACCTCCTCGGTCCCGGTTCGGGGCCCTGCCTGGACATCGGCTGCGGCACCGGCCGCAACTTCGAGACCATCCGCGCGACCGGCCGCACGGTCGTCGGCCTGGACTACTCCGCCGACCAGCTCCGGGTGGCCCGCACCCGCACGGACGGTCCGCTGATGGTCGCGGACGCCGGCGTACTCCCGTTCGCCGACGCGTCCTTCGACACCGTGATGGTGATGTGGATCTCCACCGACGTGGAGGACTTCGGCAAGGTCGTCCGCGAGGCGACCCGAGTGCTCCGGCCGGACGGCGTGCTGGTCGCGTACGGCGTACACCCGTGCTTCAACGGGCCGCATGTCGAGTGGAACGAGGATGGCAGCCGGCTCGTTCATCCTTCCTACCGCCGATCAGGCTGGCACGAGGAGTCGCCCTACTGGGGCGACGACGGGATCCGGCGCCGCGTCGGAATGCACCACATCACCCTCGCCGACTACCTGAACGCCTTCCTCACTACCGGCCTCACCCTTGAACGCTTCGAAGAGCCCGGCGACGTCCACGTCCCGCACACCCTGGCTGTCCGCGCCCGCCGCCCCGCCCTGAGCTGAGCGCCTGCGCGATCACGCGGCTTTGCGGACCGGGATCTGGACGATCGGGTCGGTCAGGACGGCCAGGTGAGGGCCGACCGCGGGCCGGGCCGTGGCGGACTGGCCGGACGGGGTGCCGGCGTAGGCGGCCGGGGTGAAGGCGACGGCGGCGAAGCCCAGGCTGACAATGGTGCCGGTGGCAACGGTCTTCACGATCTTCGTGCGCATCAGGTGCTCCCTGGGGGTCTGTGGCCGGGACTCCTTCCCGGCGATGACTCAATCCTCACCGCCCGCACTGCAGCCGCCCTGTGAGCTCCCTGGGAGCTTCCTGGGAACGTGGATTTCGCCCCGCGGGTAGCCTGCTCAGATGGCTTATGTCCTGTTTCTCGGTGGACTCGCGGTCGTGGTGTCCGCGCTGGCGTGGTTCGCCGCGTGGGCCAAGCGGCATGGTCACGGCTCCGCGGTCGCCGGGGCGTTGGCAGCCCACGACGAGGCCTACCGGACGACGGCACATCAGTCGCATCACGAGCTCCGGACGGCCGCCGACCGGAAATCCGAGACCGGCTCCCCCGACAACCTCTGACGCAACTTGTGGCGTCGTTGGACAGCGTTGCGTCACCTGTCAAACTGGTGACGTGGAGCATTCCTTCCCATGTGGCGACACCGCGCTCGACTTCGTCGGCACGCTGAAGGCTCGGCGCAACGACGTACCACGCGAGACGCTGCGCGTGCCGGCGAGCCTGCAGTCGTGGCTGCGTGAGTCCGGCATCGTCGACGGCGACACCCAGTGCGGCCCGTCGGACCTCCACGCGGCGATCGCAGTGCGGGAGGCGATCTACTCGCTGGTGGCGGCGCGACTGTTCGGCAGCGAGTACGACGACTATGCGATGGACCTGCTGAACAAGGTGGCGCGCGGCCCGGCCGCGATCCCCCAGCTCACGGCCGCTGGTCGCCGTATCGAGGCCACCGCTGAGCAGGCGCTCTCTTCGATCGCACGTGATGCCATCGCGATCCTCGGCGGCTCAGATGCCGACCTGCTGAAGGAGTGCAGTCGTCCCGAGTGCACCCAGGTCTACTTGGACCGATCGCGCGGCGGACGCCGGGAGTGGTGCGCCATGGAGACCTGCGGAAACAAGATGAAGGCCCGCGCGTACCGGGCGCGGAAGCGGTCGACGAGCTAGAGGTAGTCGGCGACCGGGCCGAGAGTCAGTAGGGCTGAGCCGGCGGCGTGCTCCGCGGCGGCCGGGGTCAGAGCGGCTCTCGCCCGGGCCAGCGACTGCTGGTGGTCCAGCGCCCTGGCCGCGTGGGCGGTCAGGCACCAGAGCGCTTCCAGCAGAAGACCCGGCGGAGGCTCCGGTGTGTCCCGCAAAGCCTGTGCTGCTTGGGCTCTCCGGTCCTGCGACAGCAGCACGAGTGGCCGGGTCCAGGGGTCGTACGGCCCGTAGTCGACGTCGGCCACCGGCTGTCCGCGTCGCACGTGGTGACAGGCGAGCGCTAAGGGCAGGAGGCCCTCCTGCAGGCCTGGCATGCCGGCGCCGTCCAGGAGCGTGGCTGCGTGGCGGTAGGCGTCTGACGTGTCCCGGCGCATGGCGCGGTACCAGGCGGTGAATACGCCTACCAATGGGAGCTCATGGCTCGTCGCAAGTGCGTCGACGGCCGCTGCGTGGTGGTCGGCTGACGGGAAGTCGTCGAGGGCACTGCAAGTTTGCAGACGGATCAGATGGCCGAGTACCTCCCAGGTGAGCAACCCGTGCCGCTCAGACAGGTCGATCAGCTCTGCTCCGATCGCATCGCGTTGGGCTGCGAGGCCGGCTCGGTAACAGGTCTGCATGAACACACCGTTGAGCGCGAACCCGAGGAGTCCCGGGTCGTCCAGCCCGCGGGCGATCTTCTCGGCCTCGCGAGCCGCCGCCAAGGCGCGGGGAGCCGTGGATCCACGCGACTCCAGTGCGATCGTGGCGAGGAGCCGAGCCCGGGCCGCCGGATGCTGCTGGGTCGGCAAGGTTCGCTCCGCGGCCGCAACGATCGCAGCAGCCTGAGCCTCATCGTCCGACCGAGTCCAAATCGCCGGTACGTCGTACGCCCCGATGACTCTCGCGGTCAGCTCGGGATCACCGAGCTCCTCGGCCGCAGTGACGGCTGCGAGTCGGTGGCGGCGTGCAGCCTCGAGTCCACCGCCTCCGGTCACCGCCAGGTTGCGCAGCAACCCCACCGTCGACTCCAGCCGCGCTCGCGCGCCGGCACCGACAGTGCGGTCGTAAGCCGCGGCCGCCTCCTCCCACACGCGTCCTGCCGATACGCGTTCCAAGTGCTCGGCCTGGTTGAGTATGTCGGTCTCCAGGCGGCTCAACGCAGCACCTGGATCCACACCGAGCTGGTCGATCAGCATCGAGCGGGCACGGCGTAGTACGGCTAGAGCATCGCCTTGGCGACCAGTGCGGTAGAGCGCGAGGGCCAGCAGCCGCCACGCCTGTTCCCGCCATGGATGCTCGGTCACATGGGCGTCCAGCTCGGGCACAGCCTCAGCTGCAAGGCCTAGCGCGAGTCGCGCCTCGGCCTGTCGCTCCACGGCTCGCAGCCGCAACTCGTTGAGCCGTGAGCGCTCCCCCTGCGCCCAGTCCTCGTCCGCGAAGTCGGCGTACGCCGGACCGCGCCACAACGCCAAGCCCTCGGTCAGCACGGGCAACAGCTCATCCGCCGGCAGTGTGGCGGCTACTGCCTTCTCGAACCGCCATGCGTCGACTGCATCCGTTCTCAAGGCGTATCCGGGTCCCTCGGTCACCAGCAGCCGAGCCGGCGTACGCGGTGTCCGTTCCGGTTCCAGTGCGCGGCGCAGCGCGGCAACGAAGGTCCGTACGGCGCTCAACGCGCCATCAGGCGGGTCGATCCACAGGTCATCCACCAACCGAGTCGCGGGTACGACGCGGCCGCGGGCAACGATCAGCCGGGCCAGCACCGCCCGATGCCGCGGACCCTTCAGGACGACCGGATGCCCGTCGTCATCCCAGGCCATCACCGCCCCGAGCACCCCGAACTCCACCCGCCCACGGTACTCATCCAACGCTCATCGGCGTCGCGGAGGCTGACCGTCATGGAGATCAACGGATTCGAATACCACCGCCTCCCCGGCGCGGGAGGTGTCTCGCTGAACGTGGCGGTCGGCGGCTCGGGCACGCCGATCGTGCTGCTGCACGGATTCCCGCAGACGCACCTGATGTGGCGCCACGTCGCCACCGACCTGGCCGCCGACCACACCGTCATCTGCCCCGACCTCCGCGGCTACGGCTCGAGCGACAAACCGGCCGACGAGTACTCGAAGCGGGCGATGGCGGCCGACATCGTCGCGGTGGCGCGCGAGCTCGGCCACTCGACCTTCGCCCTGGCCGGCCACGACCGGGGCGCACTCGTCGCCTTCCGGGCCGGTCTCGACCATCCGGACGTGGTCACCCACCTGATGTGCCTCGACGTACTGCCGACCCTCGACATGTGGGACATGATGCGCGGGACCAGCGCCGCCATCGGCTTCCACCTGTATCTGATGGCGCAACCGCCCGGGCTGGCCGAGACGATGATCACCGCCAGCGCGGACACGTTCTTCGGCCATTTTCTGACTCTCTGGGCGAACGACGGCTCCGCGATTCCGGCCGACGTACGCGCGGCCTACCTGGACGCCTGCCGCGCCGCCGTACCGTCGATCGTGGCCGACTACCGGGCCTCCGCCACCGTCGACGTCGACCACGACCAGGAAGATCTTGCCGCCGGCAACAAGCTGCGGATGCCGGTGACCGTGATCCAGCAGGACTGGGGCGCGGCGCTGGGTTTCGACGCGGCCGCCCGGTGGCAGGCGTGGTCCACCGACCTCCAGCACCAGACGACAACAGCCGGTCACTTCATGGCGGAGGAAGCTCCCGAGGAGATCACGACCGCCATCCGCGCGCTACTGAAGCGGTGAGGTCAGGTGGGCAACGGAGTCGGCTAGTGCGTCTAGAGCCCCGGGCAACGCCGCACTGAGCAGTTTGCCATCGCGCTTCACCGGCGTACCTCCGACCAGAACGGTGTCCACGTTGCCCGGGTGGGCCGCGGTGACGACAGTCGCGACCGGGTCGTGCAGACCACCGGCCAGGTTGACGTCGGTACGTCGGAGCAGCGCGAGATCAGCCTGGTTGCCGACGGCAAGCGAACCCACGTCGGTCAGACCGAGGGCGCGGGCACCGTCCACCGTGGCGATCCGCAGCACCTCGGCCGCCGTGAACGTTGTGTAGCCAAGGGCGAGGAGTTCGCGCATCGCGCCGAACATGTCGCCGGCCACCGTCGTCACCGCGTCGACACCGAGGCTGAGGCTCACCCCGGCCGACCGCAGCCGGGGCGCCAGCGGTCGGCCCATCTCCATGCGCGCCTCGACGGACGGAGTTGTCGCGACGGCGGCGCCGGAGTCGGCGATGAGCTTCAGCTCGGAGTCGGGCAGGTCGTTGCCGTGCACGTAGAGGGTGTTCGGCCGCAGCAGACCGGCATCCCGCAGTCGGGTGATCGGATCCACCGCGATCGCACTGCTGCTGATGTGGACCACGACCGGCAGCTCGAGGGAGTCGGCCAGCTCCCAGTCGGCCCGGACGATCTCGAGGGGCGAGAACGAGGGCCCGATCGCGGCCACGGCGAATCGGATCCGCTCCGACGACCGGTCCAGGACCCGGCGCAGACCGTCCGCGTTCACCGCGGCACCGCTCAACGGCGACGGCCCGTAGCCGAAGACGGTGCGGATCCCGGCGGTCCGCAAGGCATCGAGCGCGGCATCGGTGTGCGCCTCGGACAGCTGCACATGCGAGAAGTCCTGGACCGTCGTGATACCGGCGTCCAGGCACTCCAGCGCACCGACAAGGTTGCCTGACGCAACATCTTCGGGACGGTAGCGGGCGCCGTACCGGCCGAGCACCTGCTCCAGGTAGACGCCGAGATCCGCGTCGACCGCGACCCCGCGCAGCGCCGTCTCCCACAGATGCCGGTGGGTGTCCACGAAGCCCGGCAGCACGATCCGCTCGGTCGCGTCGATCACTTCCACCTCAGCCGCGGCCGGATCCGCGATCAGGTTCGGCCCGACGGCGACGATCCGCCCGTCCTCGATCAGTACGTCGGTCTCCGGCCGGGCCACCACCTCAGGCTCGGTGTCGATCACCAGTCCACCGCGCAGCACAGTCCTCATCATTTCTCCTCACTAGAAAGCTTTAAAGAAAGCTATCACCAAAGCCACTTACACTGTCAACAGGCGCAGCTCTGGCCGCGGCTGGCGGGTTGTGTGACCGATGTCGCGTTGTAACCCGTCATCGGCGCGACAACCTGCCAGTGAGGCGCCAAGAGGACGCGGCGGCGAGTGGGGCGGAGGTGGGTTGGTGGGTGCGGGTGATCCGGTGGACCGGCTGATCGCGTCGTGGCAGCGGGAGTTGCCGGAGGCGCTCTATCCGACGAGTGAGCTGACCAAGCGGATCATGCTGCTCGCGGCCGAGCTGAACGAGGCGACCCGGCGGGTGCTGCGCGATCTCGGGCTCACCACCGCCGAGTTCGACGTGATCGTCTCGCTGCGCCGGTCAGGAGCGCCGTACCGGCAGAAGCCGTCCGATCTGAGCCGCAGCCTGCTGCTGTCCTCCGGCGGCACCAGCAACGTGACGAATCAGCTGGTCCGGCGCGGTCTCGTCGTCCGCGAACCGGATCCGGACGACGGTCGCGGCACCCAGATCCGCCTCACCGAGCAGGGGCGTGCACTCGCCGAGCAGGCGGTCAAGGCCAACTCCGCCGCTCACGACGAACTCTGGGCCGGCATCCCGGCGGACACGATCAAGCAGGCCTCCGCCGCGTTGCGTGACCTGTTCAGGACGTAGCGAGGCGGCCGGGCCCTGAACGGGTCCGGCCGCCTCGCATCTCGTGGTTATCCGGCTTGAAAGTAGGCGCCTTTGAGGTAGTCGTGCACGGCGTCCTCGGAGACCCGGAACGAACGACCCACCCGCACCGCGGGCAGCTCACCGGAGTGCACCAACCGGTACACCGTCATCTTGGACACGCGCATGGCCGTGGCGACCTCCGCCACGGTCAGGAACTTCACCTCGGCGAGCGGCTGCTCACCACCGGACTTCTTTGATGCCATTGCGCACCGCACTTCCAGCACGGATCGTGCGCCGGCTTCCCCTCCGGCACCTCCGCCCGTGCATGTAACGAGCGTAGTGGCTGTTGGTACGAATGGGAAAGAGGGTGTCTCGTGTGACTCAATATGACGGGTCGAGTCCCAAGAGTGGGAAACTGATGTCGCGGGTCGCCTTGATCGAGCGGTCCAGCCAGGTGTCCGGGTTGTAGCCGGTCGACCAGTCCGTGTACGACGCGTCCCGGCCGTCCGTCATCCGCAGCGGCGCGACCCGGGCGTACCGGATCCGGACGTCCTCCCGCCACGACTCCGGCACCGGCGTCAGCGGGTCGATCGGGTTGCCCGCGACGATCGCGAGCAGGTGCGTCCAGGCCCGCGGCACGACGTCGACGATCGCGTACCCGCCACCTCCAGTGGCGATCCACTTGCCGTCGGCGACCTCGTGCGCGAGATCATGCAGGGCCAGGTACGCCGCCCGCTGCCCGTCGACCGATTTCGTCAAGTGGGCCAGGGGATCCTCGACATGTGAGTCGCACCCGTGCTGGGTGACCATGACCGACGGCCGGAACGCCTTCACCACATCCGGCACGATCGCGTGGAAGGCCCGCAACCAGCCGGCATCGCCCGTCCCCGGCGGCAGCGGGATGTTGACCGCCGTACCCTCCGCGCCGGGTCCGCCCGTCTCACCGGCGCTCCCGGTCCCCGGGAACAGCGTGGTGGGTGACTCGTGGAGGCTCACCGTCAGCACGCGAGGGTCGTCGTAGAACACCGTCTGTACGCCGTCCCCGTGGTGCACGTCGACGTCGACGTACGCGACCCGCTCGGCGCCGTGGTCGAGCAGCCACTGGATCGCGATGGCGGGATCGTTGTAGACACAGAAACCGCTTGCGGCGTCAGGCATCGCGTGGTGCAGACCGCCGGAGATGTTGGCGGCGTGCAGTACGTCGCCCTCCCAGACCGCTCGGGCCGCCTCGACGGAGGCGCCGACCACGTGCGCGGAGGCCTCGTGCATGTTGGCGAAGCAGTAGGTGTCGTCGGTGCCGAGCCCGTGGGCCTGATCGGGTTGATCGGGCTCCTCGCCCGCCCGTTTGACCGCCGCGATGTACTCGGCGGTGTGCACGGTCCCGATCAGTGCGTCGTCGGCGATCGGGGCCGGCACGACCTTCAGTTGATCGAGGACGCCGAGGGCCCGGGCCAGGCGCACCGTCAGGTCCACCCGGATCGGACTCATCGGGTGACCGTGGCCGAAGTCGTACGCCGTCAAACCGTCGTCGAAGACCAGCATCGCCTCACCGCTCATGCCCCGACCTTAGCCGCGATCCGCGGCCCTCGCCCCGCTGCGCAGAGCGTGACTACAGTGTCTGGGCCATCAAAGTGAGCCGGCGATCGGGGTCGCCGAAGGTCTCGATACGGCCAGTCGGCAGGAAGCCGGCCCGGCGGTAGAAGGCCGCCGCTCGCGGTGCGGCGTCGTACACCCAGAGCAGAAGCCGTTTGAACGACTGCTCCCTGGACCACGCGAGCAACTCTTTGGTGAGCGCGTCGGCGACCCCGCGGCCGCGGGATTCCGGCGCCACCCACATCGCGAGCATCAGGGCAGCGTCAGGATCACGCTCCTCCTCGCTGGCGGGCGCACCAATGACCATCCCCGCCGGACGCCCGTCGACCTCAGCCAGCAGAGTCACCTTGTCGGTGGCCCGAAGCCGCGCGCGCCAGTCCGCCTCCAGCAACGCGACCGAGTCCTGGTACGTCGTGTAGAACGACTCCGGCGCGTCCAGCAACGCCCGCAACCGCACCTCCCGCAACCCAGCCCAGTCGTCCTCACCCAGCCGGCGCACACTCAGCGTCATACGGGCATCCTCACCCACCGACGACGGCGAGCTCGAACCGTTTTGCGAGGGCGGTGGAAACGAGGGGCTGTGGGAAGGGGCGGCGCGGCACCCCTCCTAGGCCGCGCCGGCCACTTCCGCAGGGGACCCACCCGACGGCCGGGCCGGTCGGGGCCGGCCCCGCGCAGGCGGGTCGGTCAGGCCGGACAAAGCTGTGGCTACTGGGAGTTACAGATGGGGCCCCTGCAGCCGGTCTATCGGTCCAGGACTGCAAGGCGTTACAGAACTTGCAGGAACCTGCAAGTCAGGACGCGATTCGGTTGCGGAGGGTTACACCCGTGGTCTAGTCCTGTAGTGTGTGCGGTTTTCCCATGTCGGCAGGCAGCTTGTTGCAACGTTTGAGATCCGACTTGCGCTGAGTAGCAGTCAGGCCTCACAGTTCCGTCACGTGACGAAGTCCGTGACCTCGATGAGACCCAATCGACGGCAGATCTTCACGGCGGGGGCCGCGGTGGCTGCCTCGACCGTGGTCGTCTCCACCGCAACCACCACCGAGGCGGCAGCCACGGACGGTGGGCTCTACGGCTCCGGCGTACTCGGTTCCTGGGCCAACGCGACCCGGGCCATCTCGACCGCGGCGCAGATCCAGCGCGTCCGTGAGACCAACGGCGTGTACATGTTCGGCGACAGCATCTCCGTCCAGGACGGGAAGTCGCTGGCCACCCGGCTGCTGAACCGCGACGGCAGCCAGCTGGCCGTGCACAACTGGTCCAGCCGGCCCACCTACGGCGCGGTCGACGCGCTGCAGCAGTGGGCGTCGACGTACGGCCTGCCGCGGCGGATCCTGATGGCGAGCGGGTCGAACGACATCTTCGACCCGCCGAAGTTCGCGGCGCAGGTCGACCGGGCGATCAGCATCGTCGGCCCGACCCGGACGCTGTACTGGGTCAACCTCCAGGTCGTCCGCAAGGCCCAGACCGCGGCCGTACAGCTCGCCGACCAGCGCAACAGCGCCTGGCTCAACATGCAGCTGTACGACGCGCAGGAGAAGTACCCGAACCTGCGGATCATCCGCTGGGCCGAGTGGCTCTGGATCAAGCCGTACCGCCTGGCCAACTACCTCCGCGACGGCGTACACCCCTCGGTGCCGCTCGGCCAGGACGCCCGCAACGAGCTGATCGTCCAGGCGCTCACGCAGCGATAACCGGGCTGGCGCGGGCTTCCGCGCTCCGGCTACTCTGGTCGCGTGAACACGAACTTGCAGCTGTGGTGGGCCGCCTAGGGCGGTCCCCCGGCGTGTTCACACGCATCCACGAGGCCGTCTCCGCCGAGGCGGCCTTTTTCATGTCCTCTCTCGGTGGGGCCTCACACACCGAAAGGCTCTGACATGACATCGCTATCCGGCATCACCCCGTCCGGCCGGCTGACGCTGGGCAACCACCTCGGTGCTTTGCGCCGGTTCACCGACCCGGAAGGGTTCTACTTCGTCGCGAACCTGCACGCGATGACGACCAGGCACGACCCGCGAAGACTCGCCGCCCTGACCCGGGAGTTCGCGACCCTGATGCTCGCGGCCGGGGTCCCCGAAGGCACCGTGTTCATCCAGTCCGACGTCCCCGCGCACGCCCAGCTCGCCTACTTGCTCGAGTGCACGTCGTACGTCGGCGAACTGTCCCGGATGATCCAGTACAAGGAGAAGGGCAACGGCCGGCCGATGACGCGGGCCTCGCTGTTCACCTACCCGTGCCTGATGGCGGCGGACATCCTGCTGTACGGCACGGAACAGGTCCCGGTCGGCGGTGACCAGGACCAGCATGTCGAGCTGGCCAGGGACATCGCGATCCGGTTCAACCGCGAGTACGGCGAGACCTTCGTCGTACCGCAGCTGGCGAAGGCGGCGCTGGCGATGCGGATCAAGGACCTGGCCAACCCGACCACCAAGATGAGCAAGTCCGACACCGACGACGCGATCGGGACGATCCGGCTGCTCGACCCGCCGGACGTGATCCGGCGGCAGATCATGCGGGCCGTGACGGACTCGGAGAACGAGGTCCGGCACGACGAGGCTGCCAAGCCGGGCGTCACCAACCTGCTCGAGATCCTGGCCGCCTGTACCGACGGCGACCCGGTCCAGCTGGCGAAGGCGTACTCGTCGTACGGCGCGTTGAAAGAGGACGTGGCCGACGCCGTGCTGGCGGTGATCGAACCGCTGCAGAAGGAGTACGCGCGACTGGCGACCGACCCGGCCGCGATCGACGGGCTGCTCGCGCAGGGCCGGGACCGGGCGATCGAGGCGAGTACGCCGCGACTCCGGGCGGCAGTGCACGCGATGGGTTTGGCAGGATCGGCGCCATGAGGATTCGCGCCGCCACGTTCAACATCCGCAACTCCTCCGCTCCGGATGGCGACAACGCCTGGCCGGTACGGCGGAATGCGACGGTGGCGGCGATCGAGCAACTGGACGCCGACGTGGTCGGGCTGCAGGAAGTGCTGCCCGACCAGCTCGAGTATCTGCGCTGGCGGTTCCCACGGTACGAGATCGTCGGCGTGGGCCGGGACGACGGGATGAGCGCGGGTGAGCACTCCGTCGTCCTGGTCCGGCCGGGCGACTGGAAGCTGGAAAAACACGAGACCCGCTGGCTGTCCGACGACCCGGGTACGCCGGGCTCCGTCGGCTGGGACGCGGACCTGACCCGGATCGCGACGCTGGTCTGGTTGCGGCACCTGAACGGTACGACGATCGGCGTCGCGAACACCCACTACGACCACGCCGGCGAGGTCGCCCAGGTGCAGTCGTCGCGGTTGATCGCCCACTGGATCACCGGCGCGCTGCCGTGGATCGTGATGGGCGACCTGAACGCGGCACCGGACTCGCCGCCGTTGAAGGCGTTGACGGCGGCCGGTCTGCGGTACGCCGTACCCGTCGAGGCCGGTGGGAGTTGGCACGACTTCACCGGGGCGGAGGACGGCGACCGGATCGACCACATCCTGGTCACCGAGGGGTGGAAGGTGGTCGACGCGGCCGTGTCCCACGTCCGTCCGGACGGCCGGTTGCCCAGCGATCACTGGCCGGTCGTCGCGACGCTAGAGCTTGGCTAGGACTTCCTCCCGCAGGCGTTCGAGGGCGTCGAAGCGGCGGTTGCCGGAGCCGAGGAACGCGTCCGGTACGAGGAGTTCGTCGATCCCGGCGGCCGGGTACTGCGCGACGGTGTCGAGCACCTGCTGCGCCGACCCCATGATCACGTGCATCCCGCGGCCCTCGAGCCGCTCCTTGCGCTCGATCGCCTCGGTGTCCCCGGGTACGACGACCTCCAGGATGGTCTGCGCGGACCGGCGTACCGTCTTCGGGTCGCGGCCGATCTTCGCGCAGTGGCCGGCGAACACCTCGCCCTTGTGCGCGGCCAGCTCGGGCCGGCCCCAGTGGTTCCACTCGTCGGCGTACTTCGCAACGATGCCTAGGGCAACCTTTTCGCCGGCGGCGCCGATCATGATCGGGAGCTTGGCCGGCTTCGGCTCCAGCGGGGCGCCCGCGAGCTGGTAGTACCTGCCGTCGAAGGTCGTCCGCTCCTCGGTGAGCAGGCCCTTGATGACCTGGCAGGCCTCCTCGAACCGGGCCAGCCGTTCCCGCACCGGCGGCAGCTCGATGCCGTACACCTCGTGCTCGTTCACCTGCCAGCCCGCCCCGATGCCGAGCACGAACCGGCCCGCGCTCATCTGATCGATCGTCGCCGCCTGGTTCGCGACGACCGCCGGATGACGGTAGGTGTTGCCGAGCACCATCGACCCGACCCGGACCCGCTCGGTCCGCGCCGCGATGCCAGCGAGCAACGCCAGACACTCGTTGACCGGCACCGACAGGTCGTCCCCGTTCTGCATGAAGTGGTCGGCGATCCAGACACCATGCCATCCGGTCCGCTCGGCGTACTCAGCTCCTTCGAGCACTTCCGGCCAAGTCCTGGACGCAGCGGGCCACAAAGAAAAGTCCATACCGCGACCCTATGTTCCGCTTTCCTGAGCCTCGAGCACGGCCTCACCGTTGTCCTCGGCCCACGTCGTCAGCATGCGGACCGGCCCCATCAACGTCCGGCCGAGCTCGGTCAGTTCGTATTCCACCCGTGGTGGCACGCCGCCGAAGTCCTGCCGCCGCACCAGGCCGTTCACCTGCAGCCTGCGCAGCGTCTGCGTGAGCACCTTCTTCGAGATCCCACCGATCAACGTCACCAACTCGGTGTGCCGCCGGGGCCCGTCGTTCAGCCCCCAGAGCACCACCACCGCCCACTTGTCGGCGATCACCTCGACCGCCAACCGCGCCGGACAGTCGGCCAGAAAAACGTTCCCCGGATCGATTCCTCTCACGGCCATCCAGGGTACCCAGAGGTTCCCACGACGCTGTCTACCGTCACTCGCATGACAGCACTACCGGAAAGCACCCACAGGCTCTTCACCGAACCGAAGAACGTCACCGTCATCACCCTCGACCCCGACGGCTCGCCGCAAGCCTCCCTGGTGTGGGCGGAACGCGACGGCGACCAGTTGCTGATCGGCGTCGAGCAAACCCATCGCAAGACCCGAAACCTGCGGCGCGATCCCCGGGTCACTCTCGTCGTCCAAGACACCGAGACCAGCCCGCGCGGCCTCACCCAGTACCTGGTCCTCCGCGGCACCGCCGTACTGGAAGGTCCCGGAATCCCCGCGGGCTACAAAGCCCTGATGGACAGGCTGTCCCAGCGCTACCTCGGAAAGCCCGACTTCCCGTACGGCGACGGCGTCTTCGCCAAAGCCATGATCGCCCGCATCACCATCGACCACGTCACCGGCGAAGGGCCTTGGAACGAGCGCTGACCCCGCCGAGGGCCTAGACGATTTGCCAGCGGATGAGGAAAGCACCTACTGAGACGATCAGGTAGGTGAGGACGAGAAGGGTGCCGATGCCCGGGCGGGGGCGGTGGCGGCGGGTGGGGGTGTTGGCGGCCTGGTGGCGGAGGGCTTGCATGACGGCGGCCACTTCGGCGGTGCGGTCCTTGGGGATGCCGTTGATCTCGTTCTCGTCCTGGCCGCGCACCAGCACGACGTGGTCGTCGCCGACGTCGATGCGGTCGACGTCCTGCCAGGCGAGGCTGCGGATGAGCATGCTCGTGCGGGCCTTGACGCCGGTGGGGAACAGCATCACCCGGTAGAGCACCACGCCGCCGGCGACCCGGACGACGGACGCGCCGATGATCGTGAGGAGGCCGACGGCGAGCATGTCGCGGGCGCCCATCCAGAGCCAGGAGTTCAGCGCCGGTACGGCGATGAACGGGGTGACGAACAGCGCCCACGCCCACCACGGCGCCGGATCCAGCGGCACCCGCCAGGGCAGCTCCGGCACGGCGGCACTCGGCAGCCCCTCGTCCCGCGCGGGTACGGCGCTCACTTCCTCGGGCGCAGGCGTGGCGGCCGGATCGACCGAACGATTACCCATGGGCGGGACCATAGTCGACTCATCCCTTGATGAAGGCAGGAAACTGCGGCGCTAACAATAACGGCCGCTCAGGCCTGGGTGTTACTCGGCGGCGAGGTCTCGGGAGCGGTTGCGGGCGGCTTCGATGGCCGACAGGAAGGCCGCACGGACCTTGTGGTCCTCCAGCTCGCGGATGGCGGCCGCCGTCGTACCGCCCGGGGACGTCACCCGCTCGCGCAGCACGGTCGGGTGCTCGCCCGTCTCCCGCAGCAGCTTCGCGGACCCGACCACGGTCTGGACGACGAGCTCGGTCGCGGTGCCGCGCGGCAGGCCCATGTGCACACCGGCCTCGATCATCGCCTCGACCACGAAGAACAGGTACGCCGGACCGGACCCGGAGATCGCGGTCACCGCGTCCTGCTGCTTCTCCGGCACCCGGACCACCCGGCCGGTCGCGGCCAGCAGGCTCTCTGCCAGCTCCAGGTGGCTCTCGTCGCAGTGCGCGCCGCGGGAGATCGCCGCCATCCCCTCGTCCACCAGGGCCGGGGTGTTCGGCATCACCCGGACCACGGCGACGCCTTCCGGCAGCCGGGACTCGATGAAGCCGGTGGTGACACCGGCGGCCATCGACACCACGGTCTGCGACGCCCTGACCGCCGGGGCGATCTCATTGAGCAGGTCGGACATGTCCTGCGGCTTCACCACCAGCACCAGGGTCTCCGCCTTCGCCGCCGCGTCCACATTGGACACGACGTCGACGCCGTACCGCTCGCGCAACTCGGCGGCACGCTCCTCCCGGCGCTCGGTGATCAGGAGCTCCTCCGGTCGCCGTCCGGCCCGAATCAGCCCGGACAGCAACGTCTCCCCCATCACACCGGCCCCGAGAATGGCCACCTGATTAGTCATGGCCTCAGGTTACTGACGAACTGCTCAGCTATTGCGCCCGCTGCCCACCAGGCGGGACATAGGCTCTCCAATCTGCCTATCCCTCCGCCCCGAAGGAGCAGTTCATGAGACTCCGCCGCATGTTCGCCGTCACCGCTGGCGCACTCCTGCTGCTGACCGCAGGCTTGACCGAGGCCACCGCAGCGCAGGATGCCGTTCCACAGCGAACCACGATCGCGGCCGCGGCAGATGCCGACGCCGACGCCGACGACCTGGACGCCGCGTCGCTGACCAATCCGACCCCGGCGACGGTGGCGCCGCCGACCGTCTACTCGACGTTGGGCGCCCCGCCCAACTTCAACAACTGCCGTCACTGGGCGTGGTACCTCGGCGAGACCTGCTTCCAGTGGTACGGCGACGTCCAGTGGGTCAAGGACAACATCGCCAACGGCTGGAAGACAGCCGTCCATGTGCAGACCAACTACGGCAAAGACCGCTTCTGCGGGGCACTGCCGGCCGCCGATGGCTGGGGCTACTGCGACTACGACCACAGAGAAGGCATGTGTGTCCGGTGGAGGCTCTACGAGCTGAAGGGTGGCGAGACCCGCAACTTCACCAACTGGAGTGTCTGGTACGGCACCGAGTACGGCTCGCCCTGCTGAGCCGCGTACTACTTCTTGCTGATCAGCGAGCGGGCGAAGAACTGGAGGTTGGCGGGGCGCTCGGCCAGGCGGCGAACCAGGTAGCCGTACCAGTCCTCGCCGTACGGGATGTAGACGCGGACGGTGTGGCCCAGCGAGGCCAGCCGGAGCTGTTCCTCGGGGCGGATGCCGAAGAGCATCTGGTACTCGTAGCTGCCCGGCCGGCGGTTCGCGCGGTCGGCGAGCGAGCCGGCGATCGCGATCAGCCGCGGGTCGTGCGAGGCGATCATCGGGTAGCCGGCCCCGTTCATCAGGATCTTCATCGCCCGGACGTACGCCTTGTCCACGGTCCGCTTGTCCTGGAACGCGACCGACTCCGGCTCCTTGTACGCGCCCTTGCAGAGGCGAACCCGGGAGCCGGCGTACGCGAGGTCGCGGCAGTCGGCCTCGGTCCGGCGCAGGTAGGCCTGCAGCACCGCACCGGTCTCCGGGAAGTCCTGCCGCAGCTCGCGCAGGATGCTCAGCGTGGAGTCGGTGGTGGTGTGGTCCTCCATGTCGAGGGTGACCGTCGTACCGGCGTTGCGGGCCGCGAGGCAAATGGTCCGGGCGTTCTCCAGCGCGATCTTCTCGCCGTCGCCGGGCAGCGCCTGGCCGACCGCGGACAGCTTCACCGAGACCTCGGCGTTCCTGGTCAGCCCGGCGTCGGACAGCTGGCGGAGCAGTTCCAGGTACGCATCCACGGTGGCGGACGCGGCGGCCAGGTCGGTGACGTCCTCACCGAGGCGGTCGAGCGTGACGTTCAGGCCGTTGCTGACCAGCTTCTCGGTGGCCAGCACAGCCTCCGGAGCGGTCTCGCCGGCCACGAACCGCGCGACGATGCCACTGGACACCGGAAGCGACGAGACGGCCTTCTTCATCAGGGGGCTGCGGGACATGCCCAGCAGGACTCGCCGAAGCACTACGTGTTCCTCCTCATCAACTCACCCGGCCCCATATGCCAGTGGTGTCAGCAGGTTACGCGCCTGAACCAGACGCCCCCTAATCCTGTGTCCAGCACCACACCACCGGCCCCACTGGTCCGATTACACCACGTGCTTGTGCTCCCCACGCCCGCTCGACCCGGCGGGATGGACCGGCGTTGGGTGCAACCTGAGGTGCCGCCGGTTTCGTCTTGAGGGGGACATGAGGAGTGGGAGGACGAGATGGCGGATCGGGACCGGGAGTTCGTCGAGTTCGTCGAGGTGGCCGGTGCGTCGCTGCGGCGGACGGCCTTCTTGGTCAGCGGCGACCGGCACCGGGCGGACGACATCGTCCAGGACGCGCTCTACAAGCTGTACTTGTCCTGGCCGAAGGTGCGGCGGGTGGGGAACCCGTTCGGGTACGCCCGCCGCATGGTCGTCAACGCGGCCCACGACGGTGGCCGGCGGCCGTGGCGCCGAGAGGTTTCGATCGGCGACGTACCGGACCAGCTGGACCGCGACGACTTCGCCGCCGGACACGCTGAGCGCAACGAAGTCCTCGAGGCACTCCGCGGGCTCGCGCCACGGCAACGTGCCTGCGTGGTTCTGAGGTACTACGAGGACCTGTCCGTCGAGCAGACCGCGGAGATCCTCGGCTGTTCCGAGGGCACGGTGAAAAGCCAGGCGGCTCGGGGCCTCAACACTCTCCGGCAGGCGATCGACCAGGCGCGGCGAACGAGCCGGGCGCTGTGAAGGGGAACACGATGGACGACGTACGCGAGATCCGGGCGGAACTACAAAGGCTGGCCGAAGCGGAGGCGATGGACCCGTTGGACACTGCGAAGCTGCTGGCTCGCGGTCACCGCGGGAGGCGGCGGCGCACAGTACTCACGGCAGGTGCCGCGATCGGCGGGGTGGCTGTGATCGCGCTGGCGGCAAGCCTGTTGCCCAGTCTCGACGTGGCCGGGAAGCAGCCGGAAGTCGCGGGCGATCAAGGCCAGGTGTCGATGTTCGAGCCGGTGCCCGGCGTTCCTCGCGGGGAGGCCGGCGCCGGCCAGACACTGACAATGGAAGAGGCGACGCGGCGCTGCGCGCTGCGGTATCCGCAGTACACGAAGCCACTCAAGCGCATGGGCAGCTACCAGGCCGGACGTACGACGATGTACGACATCAAGATCGGTGAGAAGTACGCGGCGTGCACGATTCCCGGCGGGGACAAGCCATCGGCGGCGCTGGTCGCCGCGACCACGAGGGATCCGGTGCCGACGAGCACTGCCGGCCAGCTGCGCAACTGCTCGGTGCAACTGTGGACCGACCTGACCGGGTGGCGGGTGGTGGCGTCGGACCAGTCGAAGCGCCTCGCGACAACGATGCTCGTGGCGATCTCGCCATCCGGGCGGAAGGCAGTCGCCTGCGAGCTTGCGCCGAGACCACTGGGTGCTGCCGCGGCCGGTGGGGACGCACAGTTCCTGACCTTGAACTCGCTGGGCCCCAGCGACTCCATACCACCTCCCCCCAAGGGCACCCGGCCCGCGGACCTGTTCGAAGCGGGCGGTGGTGGCGGCGGGTACTGCCCCGGGACGCCGTGCACCGGCAACTACCGCTACACCGGCTGGGGGCGGGTGTCGTCGACGGCAACCAAGGTCCGGCTCGAACTGGGTCCCGGTCCGGCCCATGAAGTCCCGGTCACCGAGGGCTGGTTCGCCTTCAGCTGGCTGAGCCCGAGACCCGGCGACACGGTGACGAGGCCTAAGCTCACGGCGTACGACGCCGCCGGCAAGGTCGTCAAGGTCATCTCTCACTGACACCGGGCACCTCGCCGGGTGTCGAGATGGACGACCAGGCAGGCATGCCGGCGGATCGCCGGCATGCCTCTTACCCAGCGCAGTACGCGTTCGACCCGGGCGACCAGCTCATGAGAATGGACCTACGCTGTACGGCGTCTCAACGTTGCCGCGCCGAGGCCCAGAGCGCCCAGGATGAAGGCGATGACCACCAGCGCGTCGACCCCCGCCCCCGCGCCGAAGCCGTTGCCGATGGCAACACCTGTGACCGCGTCGACGGCGTACGACAGCGGGAGGACGTCGCTGATCGCGTGCAGCACACCGGGGAGCTGATCGCGCGGGACGAGCAAACCGCAGAGCAGGATCTGCGGGATCATCACGGCCGGCATCATCTGGACCGCCTGGAACTCGGTTGCGGCGAAAGCGCTCGCGAACAGGCCGAGCGCCGTACCCAGGACTCCGTCCAGTACGGCGACCAAGCCGAGCTGCCACGCGTCACCGCGGATGTCCAGATCCAATGCGTACAAAGCGATCGACACCACCACGAGGGCTTGGACGACGGCGATCAGAGCGAACGCCAACGCGTAGCCGAGCAGGAAGTCGAGCTTGCCCATCGGCATCGTGAAGAGCCGGGCCAGTGTGCCGGTGGACCGTTCGCGCAGGGTCGCGACCGAGGTGACGACGAACATGATGATGGACGGGAAGACCGCGAGCAGCGGTCCGCCGACGCGGTCGAAGGTGGCCGGTGAGTCGGTGAACATCCACCACATCAGGCTGACCAGCAAGGCCGGCAGCACGATCAGCATGGCCACTGTGCGGTGGTCGCGCCGCAACTGGGCGAGGACTCGCGCGGCGACGGCGAAGGTGACTCGCGGTGTCATCGCGCACCTGCCTTCCGTTCGATGAGAGTGAGGAACACCTGCTCGATGTCACTGGCACCGATCGAGTCGAGCAGGGCTTGCGGGGTGTCGTCGGCGAGCAGGTCACCGTCGCGCATCAGCAGCAGGCGATCGCAGCGCGAGGCCTCGTCCATGACGTGACTGGAGACCAGCAGCGTCGCGCCGGCGTCGGCGAGCTCGTGGAAGAGTTTCCACAGGTCGCGCCGGAGCACCGGGTCGAGGCCGACGGTCGGTTCGTCGAGGACAAGGAGTTCCGGATCGCCGAGGAGCGCCGCGGCGAGTGAGGCCCGCGAGCGCTGACCGCCGGACAAGCGGTCGACGCGCGCGTCGGCATGACTGCGCAGATCCACCGCGTCGATGACGCGATCCACATCGTCGGCCGGCACACCCTGGACGGCGGCGAAGAAGCGGAGGTTCTCGGCGACGCTCAGGTCGCCGTACACGCTCGGCTCCTGGGTGACGTACCCGATCCGGCCGCGCAGCTTGGCCGCTCCGGCGGGCAGACCGAGTACGGCGATGTCGCCGGTGACCTTGGCCTGGAGCCCGACGATCGCCCTGATCAGCGTGGTCTTGCCGCAACCGGAGGGCCCGAGCAGTCCGGTCACGGTCCCCGCCCGGAGATCGAACCCGACCCCGTGCAGGACCTCCCGGTCGCCGCGTACCACCACGACATCCCGGCAACTCACCGCGTTTTTCATCATGTGATGAATTTAGCGCGCAGGAGGTGGGTTGGCAACTGGGTGAAGGACCGAAGGACAGGAGATAGGCCGCGGAGATCGGCTCCCCGGATACGGCCCCGTGGAGGCGCTCGCCCGCTGAGCCACCATTGGTACTTCTCACCCGAGTGGTTGCAACCCAGGGCGGGTTCAGTGAGGGCCTGTGGATGGGGATTTGGCGAGATCGGGTCTGATGATCTACGGAGGGATCACGCCACCAGCGCGTCCGCAGGTGACGCACTGCGGTCATTCGGCCGGGGTGCGCCTTGCGTCTCGGGGCGGTGGGGGTGCGACTGGCGGGTTATGTCACCGCTGGCGTGCTGCAACCCGCCAGCGGTGACATCACCCGCCAGTGGGACGCACCGGGTGGGCGATTTGCCCGGCATGTGGCCGGTTTCGTCCGCATCCCGGGATCCGAGAGCCAGTGGCCGGGGGCTTGAACAGGAACTGGGGACCGGGGACACGTTATGCCTGTGTGAGGACCCCAGAAGGTGTTCAAGGCCCCGGGTGGTGCCCGGTCTTGACCAGCATGCGGACGAAATCGCCCAGTCACCGGAATCACGGACAGCCAACCCATCCAGATGGCCAAAGAGCTGGCCGCTCCACACCGGCTCCCCGCATCCACACCTGGACTGCGACCACTCGGGTGAGCTGCTCCGGGATAGCTGCGTCCTTCCCTGGCACCCTCAAGCAGCCCGGAGCCGCGCCCCACAGTTGTCCTACCCCAGCAGGCGACCCCACAGCCGCCTTACCAACCACCCACCACCACAGCCGCCCTGCCAAGCACCCACCACCACAGCACCCACAACCAAACGCTCCACGGCACGGCCACCGGCCTACCGGCGTACCGGGTACGGCGCACCCGCGAACCGGGAGGAGGTTAGTCGGTTGACCTGCCGGGCTCCGATCCTGGCAACGAGTTGAGCGAGGTTGCGCAGTGCGTGTTCGACGGGTTCAGATCAGCGCGTACCCAGTGGCGTCGGTGAGCGGTGTCAGGTCCGGGTCGCCGTACCGCTGCCGGAGCTGTCCGAACGTGGCGACCTTGTCCGCACCCCACCGGCCGACTGCCTCGGCGTACGAGTCGCCGGACACGAACACCGGCGGGGTGCGCTTGCTGTGGAACTTGTCGGCGTACAGGACGAGCTCCTCCTCGGGCGAGCCGGGGACGTAGTCGTCGACCGGGATCGGCAGCGATTGGCGGCGTACGTCGTCACGCGTGATGCCGACGCCGGTGTGCCGGGAGCAGAACCGGCTGATCTCGTCCGGGAAGCCGAGGCTTGCAGGAGTTCATGCCCGAGTACGCCGTGCCGGACATAGCCGGCCGTATCGAGGACACCGGCCGGCGTGTAGAGACGGTAGACGCCGATGTCGTGCAGCAAGGCGCCGACGCGAACGAGGTCGCCGTCGACATCCACGCGGGACAGGAACTGTTCGGCGATCTGGCAGACGAGTTCGCAGTGGGTGTGGACGGACTCGAAGGCCTCGCGCGTCGGCGCGTGCTCGCGGTGCAGGTCGCGGATCTCGCGATGGGTCGGGAGCTGCATCAGCCGGTGAGGTGGTGTTGGAGGACCGGGGCCAGGCGGTCGATCAGGGTGGCCAGGTCAGTGGACGCGACTGGTTCGAGCTCGACCAGATAGCGGGCCAGCGCGACACCGATGAGGTGGGTCGCGACCAGGCTGACGCGGAGGTGTGCATCGGGTACGTCGAGCGCACGGGAGACCGGCGCGATGATCATCTGGGTGATGCCCTCACGCATGATCCGCGCGACCTCGTCGCTGGTCACCACACTGCGGAAGATCGCCTTCATCCGCTGCTGCCCGTCGGCCGACTCCCAGACGCCTAGGAACACCGTCGCAATCCGCCGGCCGAGCTGCTCGCGCGGACCGTCGAGGATCCGGGCGGCGATCTGGCGCGGATCGACCGGGATGGCCATCGCCTCGATGAACAGCTCGTCCTTGCTGTCGAAGTAGTGGTGCACGAGCGCGGCGTCGACACCGGCCTCGCGGGCGACGCCGCGGATCGAGGTGGCCGTGAACCCCTTGTCCGCAAAGGACTTCCGGGCCGCCCGGAGGATCTCCCCGCGGGTGTCCGGTCCACCCGGCCGCCGCCCCGCCCTGCCGTTCCCGGCGGACTTCGCCGCACCCCGCCCGGTCGCGGACGGCGTCATTTCGTGAGCTCCGAGATCTCACCTTCGGGGGTGACGGCGAAGGACGTCCGCCGGGAGCTGCGGACGAAGTGTTTGCGGGTGAACTCGAGCGACTCGACCAGGTCGACCTCGCGTTCGGAGCGGCTGGTCGCGCGGCGGGTGTTGATCTCGATGATGATGTGACCGCGGAAGTCCTGGTTCGCCAGCCCGGTCAGCAGGTCCGCGGCCCGCTGCGTACCGCGACCGGGCACCAGGTGCTCGTCCTTGGCCGAGCCGGTGCCGTCGGTCAGGTGGATGTGGGTCAGGCTCTTGCCCATCGTCGCCGCGAGCTCGACACAGTCCTGCTCGGCGGTCGACGAGTGCGACAGGTCGAGGGTGGTGTGCGCGTAGCTCTGCTCGGTCGGGTCCCAGCTCGGCGCGTACGCCTGCAGGCCGCGGCCCGGCGCGCGCCACGGGTACATGTTCTCGACCGCGAAGATCACGCCGGTCTCTTCCTCCAGCCGTGCGATCCCCTCGACGAACCCGCGCGCGTAGTCCCGCTGCCAGCGAAACGGCGGGTGGACGACGACCACGTCGGCGCCGAGGTTCTTCGCGGCCTCGGCGCTGCGCTCGAGCTTCTCCCACGGATCGGTGCCCCAGACCCGCTGCGTGATCAGCAAACACGGCGCGTGAATCGCCAGCACCGGTAGCTGGTGGTAGTCGATCAGCCGCTGGACCGCGTCGATCTGGGTGCTCAGCGGGTCGATGCCGACCATCACCTCGACCCCGTCGTACCCGAGCCGGGCCGCCAGCTCGAACCCGCTCGCCGTCGACTCGGGGTAGACAGAAGCGGTCGACAGGCCGATCCGGGCGGTCTTGCTGGTGCTCATCTGCTGCCTTCGCGGTGGTTCGTCAGGGGTGGTGCTTCATCGGGGTTGCAACTGGTCGAGCCGGGACAGGATGACACCTTCCCGCAACGCCCACGGACAGACCTCGAGCGAGGGCAGGTCGAACAGGTCCATCACCGCGTCCGCGACCAGTGCGCCGGCGACCAGCTGCGACGACCGGCCGGCCGACACGCCGGGCAGCTCGGCCCGGTCGGCGGCGGACATCTTGATCAGCTTCGGCATCCACTCGGCCAGGTCGTCGCGGTCCAGCGCACGCGGTACGTACGGCCCGTCGTCCGACGGCGCGGCACCACAGATCCGGGCCAGTGACCGGAACGTCTTGCTGGTGGCGACCGAGCGCTGCGGCCGGCCGGCCCGCAGTACGTCGCCGGCCACCGCGGCCATCTCCATCCGGATCCGCTTCCGCAGCGCCCGGACCTCGTCCTTGTCCGGCGGGTCGGCGGTCAGTCCCTCGCGGGTCAGCCGGCCGGCGCCGAGCGGGACCGACACCGCGATTGTCGGCTCCTCGTCGGACCCGGCCGCGATCTCCAGCGAGCCGCCGCCGATGTCGAACACCGCCAGCCGGCCGGACGACCAGCCGAACCAGCGCCGTACCGCGAGGAAGGTCAGCCGGGCCTCGTCCTGGCCGGTCAGCACCTGGAGATCGACCTTGGTCTCCTTGCGGACCCGGTCCAGCACCTTCTCGCCGTTCGGCGCCTCGCGCAGTGCGGAGGTGGCGAACGCGAGCAAGGACTCGCACCCCTTGTCCTCGGACAGCTCGGCCGCCTCCTGGACGAACGACACCAGCTCCTCGGAGCCGGACTGCGCGATCTTGCCGTCCTTGTCCAGGTGCTCGGCCAGCCGCAGCTCGGTCTTGTGCGAGTACGCCGGCAGCGGCGCGGCGCCGCGATGCGCGTCCACCACGAGCAGGTGGACGGTGTTGGATCCCACGTCGAGTACGCCGAGCCGCATACCCTCACGCTACTGGACCGCCACAGGATCAGGCTTATCTGGAGTCGGCGTTCACGTTTGGGCGGTCAGGGCGCGTACGCTTTTCAGGTGCCTGAGGTTTCTCTCGATTTTCCCCGCGCCTGGGTCGAGTTCACCGACCCGGAAGACCCCGATCAGGTGTTCCGTTGCGACCTGACCTGGCTGACGTCCAACTGGACCTGCATCTTCGGTGGTGGTTGCCGCGGCATCTACAAGGGCCGGCCGAACGACGGCTGCTGCACCCTCGGCGCACACTTCTCCGACGACGACGACGAGAAACGGGTCAAGGCCTACGTCAAGGAGCTGACCAAGGAGGACTGGCAGTACCGCAAGGAGGGCCGGACGAACGGCTGGGTCGAGACCGACGACGACGGTGACCGCAAGACCCGCGTCTGGAAAGGCGCCTGCATTTTCCTGAACCGGCCGGACTTCCCCGGTGGCGGCGGCTGCGCGCTGCACGGGCTCGCCCTCAAGAAGGGTGTGCACTTCGTCGAGACCAAGCCGGACGTCTGCTGGCAGCTCCCGATCCGCCGGACTTTCCGCGACGTCGAGCGGCCGGACGGTACGACGTACACCGAGGTCGGAATCGGGGAGTACGACCGGCGCGGCTGGGGTGCGGGCGGGCACGACCTGGACTGGTACTGCACCGGCAACACCGAGGCGCACATCGGCGTCGAGGCCGTGTTCGAGTCCAGCAAGGTCGAGTTGCAGACGCTGATGGGCCACAAGGCGTACGACGTACTGGCCACGTACTGCCGTGACTACCTGGAGGCCGGCCGGCTGCTGCCGCACCCGGCCTCTAAGTGATCTTCCCGTTGTCGACGAGCCAGCTGATCGCTTCCAGGGTGGCCTCGAGCGCGGTGTAGCGCGGGCGGAAACCGAGCAGTCGCGCGGCCTTCTCCATCGAGCAGTGCGGACTGTGCATGATGTGGTCCCGCGTCGCCGCGTAGTCCTGCTGGGAGACATGCTGTTCCCACTGGCCGAACGGGAGGAACCCGAGCCGCGCCTCCTGACCGAACCAGGTTGCGACACCGTGGGCGTAGCCACGGAAGGTCATCGCACCATCGGCGACCGCGTGAAAGCTCTCGCCGATCGCGACCGAGCGGTTCGCCATCGCGGCGAGGAAGACTCCGGCGACGTCGGCGGCGTGGACGTGGTGGAGCGTCTCCAGCCCGAGGTTCGGCAGCAGTACGTCGTGGCCGTGGGCGAGCCTCTCGAAGACGCCGAGGTCGAGGTTGCCGGCCGGGTTGATCGGGATCCAGCCGGGGCCGGTGATGTGACCGGGGTGGATCACCGTGGCCGGGAACCCGTCGCGGCGCGCGAGGTCCAGCAGGTAACTTTCGATCGCCGCCTTCTGGACGCCGTAGTCGCCGAAGGGACGCCGTGGCGCGTCCTCGCGCGTCGGCACGGACTCGCTCGCCCCGTGCACCCAGATCGTGCCGCAGTGCAGCAGATGCTGGATCTTCCCGCGCACTGCCTCGGCCAACTGGCGCGCACTGTCCTCGGTGAAGCAGATCAGGTCGATGACGACCTCGGGCTCCAGCTCGGCGACGCGCGTACCGAACGTGCCGGCCGCATCCTCCGCGTCGCGATCCACTTGGATCATTTGCACCCGGTTCCAGCCGCCGTCCGACTGGTACGGCGACCGCTCGCCGCGGCTGAGGACGACGACCTCGTGCCCGAGCCGCACCAATTCGGGTACAAGGTAGGTGCCGATATGTCCGGTGCCGCCGATGACGACTGTGCGCATGGTTCCTCAGCCTAGACCGGCGTCTTGACCGCGGCGTAGGTGGCGCGGCAGGCGGTCGGCTGGGTCTCCGGGCCGGACCGACACACCCCCGGATCCGCGACTGTCGGTGATGGGGGACACAATGACTGGCATGCGTCTTGATCATCTTTCGTACGCCTGCGGGCCCGACGGGTGCGAGGCGACGCTCGAGCGGTTGTCCGCGCTGCTGGGCGCGGAGTTCGTCGACGGCGGGGTTCACCCACGGTTCGGCACCGTGAACCACATCCTGCCCTTGGAGAACGACCGCTACATCGAGGTGGTCGACGTCCTCGAGCACCCGGCGTCGGACAAGGCGCCGTTCGGCCAGGCGGTGCGTGCCCGCAAGGAGCTCGGCGGTGGCTGGCTCGGCTGGGTGGTGGCGGTCCGCGACATGGAGCGGATGGAGAAGCGCCTCGGCCGGGAGGCGGTGCCCGGCAACCGGCACCGTCCGGACGGGGTCAACCTGACCTGGCGACAGATCGGCGTGAAGGGCCTGATCGCCGACCCGCAACTGCCCTTCTTCGTGCACTGGGACGACCTCGGCCAGCACCCGTCGATCGGCGGCAAGGGCGTCAAACTGACCGCGCTGGAGATCGCCGGCGACCCGGCCCGGGTCACCGACTGGATCGGCCACCCCGCCGATCACCTGCTCGACGATGTGGACGTCGACTGGCGCCCGAACGGGCAGCCCGGCCTCGTCTCGGCCGTTTTCGAGACGCCGAACGGCACGGTTCGACTGTAGACCGTCGTACCCCTTGACCTGGTCTGTCCGCACGTCTAACGTACAACCAAATGGTTGTAGATGAGACGGTCGTCGATCGGCTGCTGCAGGCACTGGCCGACTCGACGCGGCGGGACATCGTGCGACGGTGCCTGGTGAACGAGGCGTCGGTGTCGCGGCTGGCGGAGGCGTATCCGATGAGCTTCGCGGCGGTGCAGAAACATGTCGCCGTCCTCGAGCGGGCCGGGCTCGTCACCAAACAACGCAGTGGCCGGGAGCAACTGGTGAGCACCGATGTGGACGCCGTACGGCGGGCGCGCGAGGCACTCGACCAGCTCGAGGCGACCTGGCGCGGGCGGGTCGACCGGATGTCGGAGCTGCTCACCGAGACAGAGGGGAACCAGAACGATGAGCGTGACAAGCGTTGACAAGGACTTCGACGCACTGACCTTGACCATGATCGCCGACTTCGACGCGTCGGCCGAGCGCGTCTGGGAGCTGTGGGCCAACCCGCGACTGCTGGAGCGCTGGTGGGGACCACCGTCGCACCCGGCGACCGTGATCGATCACGACCTGACCGCGGGCGGCGAGGTCACGTACTACATGACCAGTCCGGAGGGCGAGAAGTACCGCGGCTGGTGGCGATTGACGTCGGTGAACCCGCCCACGTCACTGGAGTTCGTCGACGGCTTCGCGGACTCCGACGGCAAGCCCGTCGAGAACATGCCGGTCAACACGATCCGGGTGCAGCTCAGTGCGCATGACGGCGGCACCCGGATGGAGCTGAAATCGGTCTTCGACTCGCGCGAGCAGATGGACCAGTTGATCGGCATGGGCATGGCCGAGGGCCTGGAACAGGCCGTCAGCCAGATCGACGCCCTTCTTGCGGCTTAGGCCGTGTCTGATAGTCCCCCGCCTACTGCGCGGCACTCGGCACGGCACCTCGCCGCACCGAGCACCTGCTCCCTACGGCGCTGGACCATCAGACACGGCCTAGTGGAGGTTCTCGAGATCGGTGAGTGAGGTCTCGAGGTGGACGAGCAGGCGCTGGAGGTGTGGGACGGTCCGGCGGCAGCCGATCAGGCCGAAGTGCAGGTGCTGGTCGTAGCTGGTCACGCTGATGTTGAGCGCCTGGCCGTTCAGCACGATCGAGGCCGGATACATGCCGAGCAGGCGCGAGCGGTTCCAGTACAGCGGGCTCTCCGCCGGTCCGGGCACGTTGGAGATGACCACGTTGTACGGCGGCGTCGTACGGCCGGCCACACCGGGGACAACGGCCGCGGGGCCGGCGACACCGAAGCCGAGGGCGCCGATGATCAGGTTCTGCAGCGGGGTGAGCCCGGACAGCACACCCTTGCCGTAGCTGGTCGATGCCATGATGCGGCGGATCCGGAGCTCCGGGTCCGCCTCGTCGGTGGCGAGATCGGTGATCAGCGTGCTCAGCGAGTTGCCGCCGCCGGGTGCGTCGGAGGTGCCGCGCAGCGACACCGGGACCATCGCGGTCAACGCCATGTCCGGCAGGGCGTTCAGCTCGAGCAGATAGTTGCGCAAGGCACCTGAACACATCGCCAGCAGCACGTCGTTGAGGGTCGCGCCGGTGATCGCGCGGACCTTCTCCAGCCGCTCGATCGGCCACGACTGCGCGGCGAACCGCCGCGCGCCGGTGATCGGCCGGTTGAACATCGTCCGCGGCGCCTGGAACGGCGCAGTCGACTGGACCAAGCTCCTCACCACGACCGGCGTAAGCCCGGCCAGGTCGGCCAGCACGCGGCCGGCACCGCCGGCGACCTGAGCGGCGCCCGCGAGGGTCCGGCCTGGTGCGCGGCCGACGGCCGCGAACAGCTGGGCGGCGCTCGGCGGGCCGCCGTCCGACCCTGTTCCTCCACCACCGTCGCTCGGCAGCGCGTAGGTGGCCGGCATGCTCGTGCGATTCGGGTCCGTGGTCAGCGTGTCCTGCATCCAGCGGAGGGCGGTGACGCCGTCGATCATCGAGTGGTGGATCTTGCTGTAGAGCGCGAACCGGCGGCCCTCGACGCCCTCGATCAGATGCATCTCCCACAGGGGCCGGCGCCGGTCGAGCAGCGTGCCGTGCAGCCGGCTGGTCAGCTCGAACAGCTCGCGGTACCGCCCCGGACGCGGCAATGCCGACAACCGCACGTGGTACTCGAGATCGATCTCGTCGTCCTGCTCCCACGACCAGTAGCCGAGCTCGCGCGCCCGGTTCCGCACCCGCCGGGCGAACAACGGATGGACCGACTGCGCCGCAACCATCTCCTGGTACAGCCGCGACACGTAGTCCCGCGAACGTTCCGGAAACACGTCATCCCGCCCGGCCCCCTCGGGCAACTCGAACAGCATCAGCCCGCCGACGTGCATGGGCTGCTCCCGGCTCTCCCCGAGCAGGAACATCGCATCCAGCGGCCCCACCACGGTCATGGGGCCTCCCGGCCTGGACTGAGGAGCGTAGGGAGCGAAGCGACTGAAGCGACGAGGGAAGGGCGGGAGTCACAGCCCCATGACCCGCCGCGCCGGAGGCGTGGCATTAGTACGGTCATGGTTCCCTCCCGCCCCGACGTGGGTTCCCGGCTCTCATCGTCGCCGTCACACCCCAGGCCGTCTACACCCGCCCAATACCTTCACCCAGGAGTGGCTACCGCCTCAGCAACTGCGGCAACAACTACCAGGCGCCCCCTGGGCCCCCCACGCCAGGGGTTGCCCGCTCAGATCGGGGGTTGCCCACCCAGATTTCGGGGGGGCAACCCACCAGCTCAAGGGTCAACCCCTCGGATCGAGGATTGCCCACTCGGTGCGGGGGTTGCCCACTCGGGTTGGGGGTTGCCCGCTTGGATTTTGAGGGGCGACCCGCCGGCTCGGTGGGCAACCCGCTGACTTGGGGTGTTCGGGCGGTCAGTCGAGGGGGCGGTAGTTGACGCCGATGCGTTCGATGCGGGTCAGGTGGGGGCGGAGGCGGGTGAGGAATTCGTCGTACGACGTCTTCGGGGAGCCCCAGGCTCGTTCGGCGAAGGCGGACAGGCGTGGGAGCAGCATGTAGCCGACCTGCTCGGGTCCCTCCATGTACTCGGTCCAGATCTGGCACTGGGTGCCGATGATGCGGGCCTCCTCCTCGGCGCTGAGGCCGGGCGGGATCACCTCGAAGTCGTACACCTTCTCCAGCGGGATGTGGCCGCCGATCGCGAGCGGCTCGGTGGCCGGGTCGGCCTGGTAGTAGTCGAAGTACACCGACTCGCACGGCGCCATCACGACCTCGTGACCGGCCTTCGCCGCGACCTCGCCGCGCTGCGCGCTCCGCCAGGCCATGATGACCGCGTCCCTCGGGCAGTCGGTCTCGACCATCTCGTCCCAGCCGACGAGCCGGCGACCCTCCTCGGCGAGCACCGACGAGACCTGGGCGGTGAACCAGCCCTGCAGCTGGCTCGCCTCGGACAGCCCGAGCTCGGCCTGCCGCTTCTGCGCCTCCTCCGACTCCCGCCACTGCACCGCCGGGCACTCGTCGCCACCAAGGTGGATGAACGGCCCCGGGAAGATGTCCAGCACCTCCCGCAGCACGGTCCGGACGAACTCGACCGTCGCGTCGTTGACGTTGAGGACGTCCTCGCTGATCCCCCAGATCTGCCGGACGCCGATCGGCTGGTCCGGGTGGTTGCCGAGCTCCGGGTACGCCGCGATCGCCGCCTGCATGTGACCGGGCAGGTCGATCTCCGGGACCACGGTGATCCCGCGGTCACCGGCGTACGCGACGATCTCGCGCAGGTCGTCCTTGGTGTAGAAGCCGCCGTGCCGCGTCCCGTCGTAGGTGAACTCGGCCTGCTCGTGCGACATCTTGCCGACCATGGTCTGCGGCCGCCAGGCGCCGACCTCGGTGAGCTTCGGGTACGCGTCGATCTGGACCCGCCAGCCCTGGTCGTCGGTGAGGTGCAGGTGCAGCACGTTCAGCCGGTGCAGGGCGAGTACGTCGATCACCTTGAGCACGAAGTCCTTCGGCATGAAGTGCCGGGCGACGTCGAGCATCGTGCCGCGCCAGCCGAACCGCGGCGCGTCCGCGATCCGCACCGCCGGGACGGCGACCTCCCCGTCCTCAGCCGGTACGGCGGCGTCCAGCAGCTGCTCGTACGTCGTCTCGGCGTGCCGGAGCGCGTCCTCGGAGCCGGCCGACAGCCGCGCGCCCTCCGGCGTCACATCGATCCGGTACTCCGTCTCACCGAGGTTCTCCACCACCGTCCGGACCGCCTCGGCCAGCGGGTCCTCGCAGACCCACTGCCCTTCGGTGACGGTGAGCTCGCGCGGGGCAGGGACGATCGCGATGTCGGGCATCCGGACTCCAAGTGGTCGAATTACGTCGGGACGATCCTATATTCGGGAATCGGCGGAGTCTATGTTCGGAAGTGCGCGCAACTCGAATATTGAGAACGCTGCCGAACACCTCGAATCCAGCTGCCTTCCGGGTCAGGTTGATGAGAGGGTTTGTTCGTGACCGTACTGATGCCACGCCTCCGGCGCGGCGGGTCATGGGGCTTCAACTCCCGGCCTTCCCTCGTCGCTCCAGTCGCTTCGCTCCCTACGCTCCTCAGTCCAGGCCGGGAGGCCCCATGACCACCGACCAGAGACCTGCCGATCTGCAACGGACGACCCTGCGGGTCTTGGTCGCCAGTAACGCGTTGGGCGGGGTGGCGACGGCCAGTGGGTTCGCCGTGGCCGGTCTGCTGGCGGAGGACGTCTCCGGGTCGACCTCGATGGCCGGCCTGGTCGTCACGTCGACCACTCTGGGCGCTGCGATTCTCGCCGTACCGCTCGCTCGGCTGGCGCGGTCGCACGGGCGTCGCATGTCGTTGACGACCGGCTACCTGATCGCTTTCGCCGGTGCGCTGCTCACCATCGTCGCGGCCCAGGTGGACTCGCTGGCCCTGCTGTTGTTCGCCGGCTGCCTGTTCGGGAGCGGCTCGGCGTCCAACCTGCAGTCGCGGTACGCCGCGACGGACGCGGCCGATCCGGACAAGGTCGCGCGCTCGTTGGCCATTGTCGTCTGGGCCACCACGATCGGTGTGGTCATCGGACCGAACCTGACCGGCGTCGGCGGCTCGGTCGGTACGTCGGTCGGCCTTCTGGCGCTGGCCGGGCCGTACCTCTTCTCCGTGGTCGCCTTCGGCATCAGTGTGGCGACGGTGTGGTTCGGTCTGCGGCGCCTGCACCAGGTCAGACCCAAGGTGAAATTGGAGCGCCAGCCACTCGCGGCGACGTTCCGCCAGGTCATGGCCATCCCGCACGCCCGCCTGGGTCTGCTGGCCATCGCAACAGCACACGCTGTGATGATCGGGGTCATGTCGATGACGTCGGTGCATCTGCGGCACCACGGCGCGTCGCTGACCATCGTCGGCTTCGTCCTGAGCGGTCACGTGGCCGGCATGTTCGCCTTGTCTCCGGTGACGGGCTGGCTGGCGGACCGGCTCGGCCGGATCCCCACCATCGGTATCGGACTGGGCATCCTGGCCATCGCGATGACACTGGCGGCCCTGTCCCCTGACAACGCGCACAGCCTGACCGGGGTGGCGCTGTTCCTGCTGGGCCTCGGGTGGTCCGCCTGCCTGGTCGCGGGCTCCACTCTGCTGTCCCGCTCCGTCCCCGAGGACATCCGCACGTCGGCGCAGGGCATGTCCGACCTCACCATGGGCATCCTAGCCTCGATCGCCGGCACCGCCTCCGGCCCGGTCCTCGCCTACTTCGGCTTCCACTGGCTCGCCGTACTCTGCGGCCTTCTGCTCATCCCGGTCGCCGTGATGGCCGCCACCACCAAACCAATGCCAACGGCAACGATCAGCTCATGAGTACGCCGGTAGGGTCGGAAGGGTGAGCATCGCGGAAGGTGGGATCCCCAGTCCCAACATCTGGCATCACCCGAAGGTCTACGAGGTCGAGAACCGGGCGGTCGACCCGGACGGGGTGATCGAGCCGGCCATGCGCGCGATCCGGGACTGGGCCGGGGCGACGGTGCTCGACATCGGCTGCGGGACCGGCTTCCACCTGCCGATGTTCGCGGCGACCGCGGCCCGGGTCATCGGCATCGAGCCGCACGGCAGGCTGGCCTCCGCGGCCCGGCGCCGTACCCGGGATCTCCCGAAGGTCGAGGTACGGCAGGGTACGGCGCAGCGGTTGCCGGTGCCGGATGCGTCGATCGACGTGATGCATGCGCGCTGGGCGTACTTCTTCGGCCCGGGTTGCGAGCCGGGCCTGGCCGAGCTGGATCGGGTGATGCGGCGGGGCGGGACCGCGTTCGTGATCGACAACGACGGCAGCCGGTCGACGTTCGGGCGCTGGTTCAGCGCAGCGTACCCGAGGATCAAACCGCCGGTGGTGGAACGGTTCTGGACCGACCGCGGCTGGCATCGGACCCAGCTGGACATGGGCTGGCGGTTCGAGAGCCGCGCCGACTTCGAGGCGGTGGTCCGGATCGAGTTCCCCCGGGCCGACGCGGAGCGGATCATCGCCTCCCATCCCGGTGCCGAGGTCGACTACGCGATCAACCTGTGGAGCCGAACCTTCTGAACGGCTTTCTGAAACTGCTCTGAAACGCCGCGCGGCGACGGCTGCGGACGGACCTGGGATCCCCGTAGGGTTGACGGACCACGTCGATGGGCTTTCTGGGGAGGCGCCAGCCACGGATGGACGGACTGCTGCTCGAACGAATACCTGAGCTTCCGGAGCGGGTTCTTGTCGAGGTAGGTGAGCAGCGGGCCCTGGTGATGCCCACTGCCGCCGCTGCCCGTCGCCTGGCCGACCTGGTGATCGGTCTGGAGGACCCGCCTGACGGTGCGGTCGTCAAGGCCGGCGGTGCGGTCCGGCTGGTGCCCGCCGAAGGCGGTCTGCTCCCACACCTGACTGTGCTCGGCAACGTGATCCATGGGCATGCCGTCACTCATCGGGTGACCCGACAGGCCGCGGAGGTGCACAGCCGCCAGACAGCCGAATGGTGCGGCCTGGAAGACGTACTTGACCGCTACCCGCACGAGATCACACCAGGCCGGCGTCGATTGGCCGGTGTGGCCCGGGCACTCCGGGCTGACCCCAGGGTGATCGTGCTGGAGGACGCGGGCGGGCTGCCGACGTGGGGCTCGCTGCTGGCCCTCAAACCCAACCCCGAACTCGGCCGCGCCGCACTGCTGCTCATCACGACGGATCTTGAGCGTACGACGGGTTTCGGCGATGCGGCGTAGTCGTCGAGCGTTCCTGGGGACCGCGGCGACGCTAGTTGTCGCAGGCTGTTCGAGCGATGTCCTCGGGCTACGTCGCAGTGTGCGTGTTGCGGTGAGCTGGAGCGGTCAGGAGCTTCGGGCGTTCCACGACGTGCTGGACGGCCTTGGCGAGTTGGACTACCCAGTGGAGGTGGTGCCGCTGGGCGACGACATCTCGACCGCCTTCGGCGCGCGTTCGGCCCGGCGTCCGGACATCGTGATGTTGCCCCGGCCCGGACTGGTACCGCGGCACCTTCGCGACCTCGAGCCCATCCCGGACGACGTTGCCGATCGGGGCCGGGCGCGCCTGTGGGCTGAGCTTCTGGTGCACAACGGGACGACGTACGGCGTGCCGTTCAAGACGGCGCACAAGTCGGCGGTCTGGTACCGCCCCTCGGTGTTCCGCGAGGTCGGCGTGCAGCCGCCGCGGCTCTGGTCGGAGTGGTTGGCTGTGAACAGGTCACTGTCATCTGCCGGGGTACGGCCGTTGTCGCTCGCGGCTGGGGACGGCTGGGTGCTCACCGACTTCTTCGAGAACGTACTGCTCGGCACAGCGCCCGCTGCCTACGCAGCACTTGCGACAGCCGACAGCCCTCGACCGTCACGTCAGCGGCAGATCGCTGCAGCGCTTCGCCTGCTGGGCACGATGTGGTCAGCGCCCGGCACCCTGGCCGGAGGCGTGGACCGATCGCTCGTGCAACAGTTCCCTGACGCAGTGGTCGAGGTCTTCGGTCACCGCAGAGCCGCCATGGTCCTCGCCTCGGACTTCGCAGAACCTGTCGTGCGCTCCTTCGCCGCAGACCCCGACGACGTCGGTCTCTTCACGTTCCCAGCACTCACACCGGGTGCGGCCGCACCTGTGGTGGTTGGCGGTGACGTGATGGTGCTCCCGAAGCCCACGTCGGACGACGCTCTCGATCTGGTACGACGACTCGCCGCACCGGCTGCGGTGGACCCGTGGGTCAAGCAGGGCGGGTTCCTGGTCGACGGGCGGGACTACGGCTACTCCCCCGAGCTCGCCCGGCTTGCCGAGCAGCTGTCCGGGCCTGCTGGGTCGTTGCAGTTCGACCTGTCCGACCGGCTGGGCCGAATCGGGGACATCAACGGGCTCTGGCGAGTCCTCACCGACTTCCTCGTCCGCGTCGGCGACAAGGGCAGTGACGTCGTACCCGGCGCGGTGGACGCGGCGATGACCCAGCTGCGGAAGGTGGAGGGCTGATGGGCTTGCAGAGCAACGGTCTGTCGCTCGAGGTCGTCGGCCGCGAGGTGAGCGGCCGGCCGGTGCCCGGCAAGCCGCTGCGCCCGGCCGCGCCGTACCTGCTGGGCTTGCCGGCCCTGCTGCTGAGCTGTCTGCTGCTGATCCCGATCGGGGTGACCGTGGTCGCGGCGTTCCGGACGCCGAGCGGTTTCGGGTTCGGCAACTTCGCGGTGATGGGCGACCCCGACGTATTACGTGCCGTAGGCAACAGTCTGGCCTGGGTCGCGGTCGCCCTCGGGCTGGTCGTGGTGGGGTTCCTGCTGGCTCTGGTGAGTTACCGGTTGCCCGGGCTGACGGCGTTCCTGCAGCCCGCGCTGGTGATTCCGTTCGCGGTGTCGGTCCTGGTGTCGGGTGCGACGTTCCGGCTGATCTTCGACCCGGCACCTGAGCGCGGCACGTTGACCGCGGTGTGGGCGCGGCTGTTCGGGTCGAGCCCGGTCTGGCTCGGTCCCGGCCTGGTCTGGCTCGTCCTGGTGTCCGCCTTCGGCTGGACCTGGCTCGGGTACGTCGTCTCGTTGTTCCGGGCCGGCCTGGAAGCCATCCCGGATGACGTGAGCCGCACGATCGCCGCCGAGGGGGTGACGGGCTGGCGGCGGCTGCGCTCGCTGGAGCTCCCACTGCTCCGACCGATCACCGGTGTGGTGACGCTGACCCTCGTCATCGCGGCAGTCCGGGTCTTCGACCTGGTGCTCATCGTCGTACCCGGACCGATGCAGCGGTCCGTCGACGTACTCGGCCTCAACTGGTGGCGTGCCACCACGACCGGTGACGATCCTGGTCGTACTGCGGCTCACGGCGTGGTGTTGTTCGCGATCGTGGCCGCGGTCGCGGTGGTCGGCGTACGTGGGCTACGACGGCGCCGCTGGGCGATGCCGGTGCCTGTCGTGCCGCCTGACCCCTCACTGGGTCGGCCGAAACCCAGCAAGCGAGTACGGCGGATCGGGTGGACTGTCGGCTTTGCGGTGAGCTTGGTGTGGATCCTGCCGGCGGTGGTGTTGGTTGCCACCGCATTGCATTCGCCACGCGAGGCAGGCCTGCGGGGCTGGTGGTCGTTGTCGGGCTTCGGGTTCTCGTCCTTCGCCGCTGCCGCGAACGTAGGCCTGTTCCGGGCGTTGCTGTCGACTCTGCTGATCGCCGGTGCGGCAACCGCCGTACTGCTGGTGATCGCCGTGCCGACTGCCTATCTGGTCGCGTGGGGTGGACTGCCCCAGTGGCTGGGACGTGTGGTGACGTCCATGTTCGTGGTGCTGGCGGTCACGCCGGTGCAGATGTACGCCGCTCCGTTGCGGGATGCGATGGGGACGGCGGGGTTGGCCGGCTCGCGGATCGCACTGGCCTTGGTACATGCGGCTGCTGGTCTGCCGTTCGCCGTACTGCTGTTGCGATCTGCGTTCGCGTCGGCTCCTCCCGCGTTGGTGTCCGAGGCTCTGCAGGGTCCTGCGCGACAAAGCGCCGTACTGGCGACTGTCCAGCGGACGTATCGGCCCGCACTGGTTGCTGTTGCGGTGTTGGAGTTCGCACTGGTGTGGAACGACTTCATTGTGGGCTTCCTGATCAGTGGTCCTGGCACGACGCCGCTGTCGCTGGTGTTGTGGGGTGAGGCTCGGCAGTTCTCCGCATCGGCCGGGACTGTCGCCGCTGCCGGTGTGGTCGCTTCCGTCGTACCCGTCGTACTGATGCTGTCCAACTGGCAGCGGGTCGTGCGAGGGCTGACGGTCGGGGGCAGGCCGTGACGACCCCTGCGCCGGAGCGCACACCGAAGGTCGAGGCGCAGGAGAACCGGCGGCGGGGTGGCTTCTTCAGCCGCAGCGCGCTCGCGTCGGGACTTCTGACCGGCCTTCTGGGCGAGCGGCTGTCGGAGAGTCTCAACAGTGGCGGCTGGATCCGGGTCGTGGGATTCGCTGTGGCCATCGGCTGTGCGCTGATCTGGGCGTACTACGACGTTCCTCTCGCCTTGCGTGCGTACCGGCGCTGGCGGCGGGGTGGTGCGGTCGCCGTACCGGTTCCGAAGCTCCACGCGGCCGCTGAGGAAGCGGAGAGCTGGATGGTCTCGCTCCGCTCGGGTGCCAACGGAATGGCCGCGGCGGAGTGGTTCAGCCTGAACGAGACGCGGCTCCGGGAGTTGCTGCACACGGAGAAGCCACGGGAAGACACCGCCGAGGACTTGGCCCGGATCTGTGACGCGTTGGAGGTCTGGTACCTGCGCCGGTGCGAGCCGGGCGAGCTGCTGGAGCTGAGTGAGTTCCTGACAGCCGTTGCGGACGCGAGCGGACGTCGTGACCTGGCGGAACTCGCTTCAGCCCGAGCCGCGACGGCGTACCGGCTGATGGGTGATCTGCAGAGTGCGAGCGAGCGGCTGGGCAACTCGGACGACCGGGCGGCACACGGTCGTACGGCGGCGGCTCTGACGACCCGTCGGCAGGTGGACCGGGCCCTGCTGAATCTGCAGTGGGCCGACCATGCACCGGCCGGTGACGACCGGGACGAGGCAGTGCTGAACGCGCGGGACCGGTTGGACGACGCGCGGCGGAGCCGACCGGGTCCTGACCTTGCCGCCGAGGTGGCGATCTCCATCAACCTCGCGATCGTGCACCTGTACCAGCAGGATCCCGAGACCGCGCTCGACCATCTCCAGACGGCGGCTGCCCGCGCCACCGCCGCGGGAGACATCAGCGGCCATGCTCACGCCCTCGAACTGCACGGCGTCGCCGCCTGGATGCAACGCAGCCCGCGCGAGGCCGAGCGCTGGTGGAAGCACGCCGAGCAGTTGTACGCCGCGATCGACGAACGCGAGGGCCGCGCTCGCTGCCTCCAGCATCTGGGGTCGGCCGCGGTCGTCGCCGGGGACCTCGCGGAGGCACGCAAACTGCTCGAGCAGAGTGCTCTGCTGCGCCAGTCCGAGAGCGAGCTGCTGACGAGGTACCTCGAGGCGGCGCGTGAGACCGGGCCGGCTCCTGAGGTCGAACCCGACCCCGTCCCTCGCTTCACCGGCGGGTGGGTCCGGCGCCGGCTCGCCCAACTGCGAGACCACTTTCGCTGAGCCTGTGGACAAGCGTTCCGCTTTTGTCGGCAGCTTCGCCTAGGTTGTTCGGCATGGCGAAGGCAGCGGGGAGCACGAAAGGCAAGCCGGCGTTCGCATGTAGCGAATGCGGATGGACGGCGGCCCGATGGATCGGGCGGTGTGGCGAGTGCCAGGCATGGGGCACGGTCGCCGAGATCGGCGCGCCCAAAGCGGCCCGGATCACGGCCGGCCCGGTGTCGTCACCCGCGATGCCGATCGCCAAGGTGTCCGCGATCGAGGCCGAGTCCCGCCCGACCGGGATCGGCGAGCTCGACCGGGTCCTCGGCGGCGGCGTCGTACCGGGTGCGGTGATCCTGCTCGCCGGTGAGCCCGGTGTCGGCAAGTCGACGCTGCTGCTGGAGGTCGCGGCCCAGTCGGCTCGCCGGGGTCAACGGACGCTGTACGTGTCGGGTGAGGAGTCGGCTGCCCAGGTGCGGATGCGGGCCGGGCGGACCGATGCGCTGGTCGACGAGCTCTACCTCGCGGCCGAGACCGACCTGTCCGCGGTGGTCGGCCAGGTCGACGCGGTCGATCCGTCGTTCCTGGTGATCGACTCGGTGCAGACGATGGCGCATCCCGAGGTGGACGGCGCACCAGGCGGCGTGACGCAGGTCCGCGAGGTGACCGGCGCACTCGTGCGGCTGGCCAAGGAGCGGCACATCGCGGTCGTGCTGGTCGGGCATGTCACCAAGGACGGCGCGATCGCCGGGCCGCGGATGCTCGAGCACCTGGTCGACGTCGTCCTCGCGTTCGACGGCGACCGGCACTCCGGGTTCCGGATGGTGCGGGCGAGCAAGAACCGGTTCGGCCCGTCGGACGAGGTCGGGTGTTTCGACATGGTCGACACCGGCATCGTCGAGGTGACGGATCCGACCGGCCTGTTCGTCTCCGAGCACGCCGAGCCGGTTGCCGGGACGTGCGTGACGGTGATGATGGAAGGGCGGCGGCCGCTGCTGGCCGAGGTCCAGGCGCTGGTCGGGCCGTCGGCGGCGCCACAGCCGCGCCGGACCACCTCCGGGCTGGAGTCGTCCCGGGTCTCGATGGTCCTCGCCGTACTGGGTAACCGGGTCGGCCTGAAGCTGACCGACCAGGAGGTGTACGTCGCCACCGTCGGCGGGGTGAAGATCGCCGAACCGGTCGCGGACCTCTCGGTGGCGATCGCGGTCGCCTCGTCGGTCATGGACCGGCCGATCCATCCCGGCCTGATCGCGATCGGCGAGGTCGGCCTGGCCGGCGAGGTCCGCCGCGTCGGCGGTCTGGAGAAACGCCTGGCGGAGGCCGCGCGGCTGGGCTTCACCAAGGCGATAGTCCCTGCCGATGTTCCCAACCGCGGCAAAGAGCTGAAACCGATGGACATGCAGGCCAAGTACGGCCTCCGCGTCTTCGCCGCCCCCGACCTCCCCTCAGCCCTCCTGGCCGCCGGCCTCACCTGAACCACCACTACACAGCCAGACCCGCATGATCGGCGCTCGCTGTCAGCCAGGGCTTTGAGTGTGTGTTCCGGGCCACAGTGCAGGGCTGGTGGTGAGACGAGGGATCCACGGGCGTGGAGTGGGGAACGTACGCTGGGGACGCCCCCGCCGGGTTCAGCGTTGCGCCCGGGACCCTGCCGGCCTGGCCGGACGACCGCAGGAGCAGTCAGATGACCGGATCCAGAGTTGTCGCGCTCGGCCACTACCAGCCCGAGCGAGTGCTGACCAACGACGAGCTCGCCACCATCGTGGAGACCAGTGACGAGTGGATCCAGAGCCGGGTCGGCATCCGCGAACGCCGGATCGCCGCACCCGACGAACAGGTCGACGAGATGGCCTGGCGGGCCGCGGACAAGGCGGTCGCGAACGCCGGGATCGACAAGTCCGAGATCGACTTCGTCGTGGTCGCCACCTGTACGGCGATCGACCGCTCGCCGAACATCGCCGCCCGGGTCGCCAACCGGCTCGGCCTCGGCAGCCCGGCCGCCCTCGACGTGAACACCGCGTGCTCCGGTTTCGCGCACGCGCTGGCGACCGCCGACCACGCGATCCGGGCCGGCGCCGCATCCAAGGCGCTCGTCATCGGCGTGGAGAAGCTGAGCGACTTCACCGACTGGACCGACCGCACCACCTGCGTGCTGATCGGCGACGGCGCCGGCGCGGCCGTGGTGGTCGCGAGCGACGAGCCGGAGATCGGCCCGGTGGTCTGGGGTTCGGTGCCGGAGATGTCGGACGCGGTCCGGATCGAAGGCCACGACGCGAAGTTCGCGCAGGAGGGACAGAGCGTCTTCCGCTGGACCACGACCCAGCTGCCGGTGATCGCCAAGCAGGTCTGTGAGAAGAGCGGTATCGCGCCCGAGGACCTCGGCGGTGTCGTCCTGCACCAGGCCAACCTGCGCATCATCGAGCCGCTGGCCAAGCGTCTCGGCGCCGTCAACGCCGTGGTCGCCAGGGACGTCGTCGAGTCCGGCAACACCTCGGCCGCGAGTATCCCGATCGCGCTGTCGAAACTGATCGAACGGCGCGAGATTCCGAGCGGCGCGCCGGTGCTGCTGTTCGGATTCGGCGGTGGCCTGTCCTACGCCGGCCAGGTCATCCGCTGTCCCTGACCCGGCAGGCGCCGGACCCGAGCGGGCCCGATGCACGCGGGAGATCGGACTGCACGGATCAGGTGCACGGGGCGTTTGCACGCGCACGTGCAAGCGCGCGGCAATCGCGGTCCGGTGACTGACCGATAGCGGGGACTTCGGCCGCACCACGTCCGGACAACCGCATAGACTCAGTGACCGTGGCCCCCAATTCCGACAAGAACAGCACCGGCGCCCGGATGCGCGCGACTCTCGCGGCGGTGGCACCTGGTACCGAACTGCGCGAAGGCCTGGAACGGATCCTGCGCGGGCGTACCGGCGCCCTGCTCGTCCTGGGTCACGACAAGACGGTCGACTCGATCTCGACCGGCGGCTTCGAGATCGATGTGGAGTTCTCCGCGACCGGGTTGCGGGAGCTGAGCAAGATGGACGGCGCGATCATCCTGGACCGCGACGTCAGCCGGATGCTCCGGGCCGCCGTGCACCTGATGCCGGACCCGTCGATCCACACCGAGGAGACCGGCACCCGGCACCGCACCGCCGACCGGGTCGCCCGGCAGACCGGTTTCCCGGTGATCTCGGTGTCGCAGTCGATGCACATCATCGCTCTGTACGTCGACGACCAGCGGTACGTGCTGGAGGACTCCGGCGCGATCCTGTCCCGGGCCAACCAGGCCCTCGCCACGCTGGAGCGGTACAAGCTGCGCCTCGACGAGGTGTCCGGCACGCTGTCCGCGCTCGAGATCGAGGACCTGGTCACCGTCCGCGACGTGGCCGCGGTCGCCCAGCGGCTGGAGATGGTCCGCCGGATCGCCACCGAGATCGACGGGTACGTCGTCGAGCTCGGCACCGACGGCCGGCTGCTCACGCTCCAGCTGAACGAACTCGTCGCCGGGGTCGCCGGTGAACGCGAGCTCGTCGTCCGCGACTACCTGCCACCGGCCACGGGCCGCAAGGCGAAGACCGCGGACGACGTACTGCTCGAGCTGGACGCGGTCAGCCCGACCGACCTGCTGGACATCGGCCAGGTCGCGCGGGCGTTGCAGCTCGGTGGCGCCGAGCAGCTGGACGCAGCCGTGACGCCCCGCGGATACCGCCTGCTGGCGAAGGTGCCGCGTCTGCCCGGTGCGGTGATCGACCGGCTGATCGACCACTTCGGCCACCTGCAGAAGTTGCTCGCGGCAAGCATCGACGACCTGCAGACGGTCGAGGGCGTCGGCGAGAACCGCGCCCGCACGGTCCGCGAAGGACTGTCCCGGCTGGCCGAGTCCAGCATCCTCGAACGCTACGTCTGAGACTCTCGACCACCACCCCCGGTTCGGCTGCCGAACCGGGGGTGGCTTGCGTTCAGGGCCGCGCCGAAGTAATACTCCACATGGAATATTTCGCGTGGAACACACCGGACGGAGATGATGGCCGAGCTCACCCCGCTGGCGATCTCGGTGCTGGCGCTGCTGAACGAGCGGCCGATGCACGCTTATGAGATGTACCAAGTGCTGCTGACGCGGCAGGACACCCGGATCGTCAAGGTCCGACCGGGTTCGCTGTACCACACAGTCGAGCGGCTGGCCGGCCAGCAACTGATCCGGGCGACGGGCACCGAACGATCCGGCAACCGCCCGGAGCGCACGACGTACGAGATCACCTGCGAGGGAGACGAGGCGCTGCGGCGACGGGTGCAGACCGGGATCGAGTCGTACGTCTACGAGTATCCGCTGTTCCCCGTCGTACTGGCTGAGTCGCACAACCTCGACGAACAGGACGCCCTGCTGCGGTTCCGCCGCCGGGTCGCGGACCTGGACAACTGGCTGGCCGAGCTGTCCGACGCCCTCGCCACCGCCCAGGAGCAGGTGCCGGAGCTGTATTGGATGGCCGGCGACTACCTCCGAACCCAGCTGGCCTGCGAGCGCGACTGGCTGGCCACCACCATCGAACGGATCGAGACCAAGGACTTGCCATGGCAACCCCGCAACATGTGAGGCCGGAGGTTCGGCCGTGGCCGGCGCTGTGGGCGCTGGTGATCGGCTTCTTCATGATCCTGGTCGACTCGACCATCGTGTCGGTCGCGACCCCGGCCATCATGACCGACCTGCGCACCGACGTCGGCAACGTGATCTGGGTGACCAGCGCCTATCTGCTCGCCTACGCCGTACCGCTGCTGGTGACCGGGCGGCTCGGTGACAAGATCGGGCCGAAGAAGGTCTACCTGACCGGTCTCGCGCTGTTCACCGCCGCGTCAGTGTGGTGCGGGCTGACCACCTCGGTCGAGTTGCTGATCGTGGCCCGGGTGTTCCAGGGGCTCGGCGCCTCGATGATGACTCCGCAGACGATGGCCGTGATCACCCGGATCTTCCCGCCGGACCAGCGCGGCCGGGCGATGAGCCTGTGGGGTGCGACCGCCGGGGTGGCGACGCTGGTCGGCCCGATCCTCGGCGGCGTCCTGGTCGACGGGCTCGGCTGGGAGTGGATCTTCTTCCTGAACGCGCCGGTCGGCGTGATCGCGTTCGTGCTGGCGATGCGGCTGGTACCGGATCTGCCGACCCACGAGCACAGGTTCGACCTGGTCGGGGTGGCGCTGAGCTCGATCGGCCTGTTCTGCCTAGTGTTCGGCATCCAGGAAGGGCAGAAGTACGACTGGGGCACGATCGACGGCCCGATCTCGGTCTGGTCGCTGATCATCACCGGCCTGGTGGTGCTGGCGATCTTCGTGATCTGGCAGTACCGCAACCGCGGCGAGCCGCTGCTGCCGCTGGGCCTGTTCAAGGACCGGAACTTCTCGCTGGCCAACACCGCGATCACCACGGTCGGCTTCGCGATCACCGCGATGACGTTCCCGCTGATGCTCTACGCGCAGACAGTGCGCGGCCTGAGCCCGACGAAGTCCGCATTGCTGCTCGTCCCGATGGCCGTCATCACCGGTGTCCTGTCGCCGTTCTCCGGGCGGCTCACCGACCGCGCGCATCCGCGGTACCTGGCCACCTTCGGGCTGGCGTGCTGCTCGGCAGCGTTGTTCTGGTTGAGTCAGGTGATCGAGCCCGACGTACCGATCTGGAAGCTGCTGCTGCCGATCGCACTGCTCGGTGTGGCGAACGCCTTCATGTGGGGTCCGATCGGCAGTACGGCGACCAGGAACCTCCCGTTGCACCAGGCCGGAGCCGGTGCGGGCGTCTACAACACGACCCGACAGGTCGGCGCCGTTCTCGGCAGCGCGGGGATCGCCGTACTGATGGAGTCGCGGTTGGCAGACAACCTGCCTGCTACGCCGGGCGGTGCGCCGGCGGGCGAGGGTGCCGCGGGCGGGACACTGCCGGACATGCTGCACCAGGGCTTCAGCGACGCGATGGCGCAGTCGCTGCTGCTGCCGGCCGCGGTCCTGCTGCTGGGCGTGGTGGCGGCTCTGCTGTTCGTCAAGCCGCAGCACCTGCGGCAGGCGCCGACCGCGGGGTCAAACGACCTGGAAGGCCTGCGCAATTGACGCACGGTCGTCGAAGACTGCCTTGACGACATAGGTTCCGGGCTTGGCGACCGGCTGGCCGGGCAGGCAGCCAGGCCCGGACCGGCGGCCGTCCCATGGCACCGTCGTCGCGACTTGCTTGCCCTTGGCAACAACCAGGGTGGTCCGCTGAACCGCTTTCCCACAATGGGTTGTCGTCCAGATCAGGTCGTTGCCCGAGGTAACCGTCACGGTCAGCTCGCCGGAGTCGATCGCCGCCTTGCACTCGTCCAAGACGGCCTCGAACCGGACCACGAAGTTCAGCACCGAGCCGGACACGATCCTCCGGTTGGTGGGCAGGACCTCGACGCGGACCTCGGAGCCGTCGCATTTCGTGTCCCGCGGCGTCGTCGTGGTCTTCGTCGGCTCCTCGGACTTCTCGGTGGTCGCCGGTGTACTGCTGGGCGTGACCACCGGGGCCGTGGTGGGGTCCTGCTGAGGGCCGGTGGCGGCCGTGTTCTGCGGGTCGTCGTCGCCACCGCCGAACATCCGGAGGACCAGGAAGAGCAGCAGCGCCAAGACAGCAAGCACCAGTCCCCGGCGGAACCAGTACACGCTGGCGGGCAGGTGCCCGACCGGATGGAGCAGGCTGCTCATGGCCTGCATCTTAGGATCGGCTCTGTGCTCGACCAGTCAGGCTCGCCGCTCACTGTGCCTTTGGCCTCGCTTCCGGCTCGGCCGGTCACGGGGCCCTTGGCTCCCGCCCTTCCCTCGTCACTGTGCCTTGCCGGGCCTTCGGCGCCGGCGGGTCATGGGGCCCTTGGCTCCCGCCCTTCCCTCGTCACTCCGGTCGCTTCGCTCCCTCCGCTCCTCAGTCCAGG
>NZ_JBEZZH010000015.1:0-158570 GCF_040639075.1 Kribbella sp. NPDC023972
CTCCCGCCCTGGACTGAGGAGCGGAGGGAGCGCAGCGACCGGAGTGACGAGGGAAGGGCGGGAGCCGAGGGCCCCATGACCCGCCGGCGCCGAAGGCCCGGCCAAAGACACAGCGACGAGGGAAGGCCGGGAGCCAGAGCCCCATGACCCGCCGCGCCGGAGGCGGGGCATCAATACGGTCATACAGTCATCCTGACATTCGGCGATCGCAAGGCCGTCATTCCACCGGGAGCCCGAGGCTCCGGGCGATCAGCATCCGCTGGACCTCCGACGTCCCCTCGCCGATCTCGAGGATCTTGGCGTCGCGGTAGAACCGGGTCACCGGGTACTCCTCCATGAAGCCGTAGCCGCCGAACACCTGGGTCGCGATCCGGGTCGCGGTCACCGCCGACTCGGTCGCGTACAGCTTCGCCACCGACGCCGCCTGCTTGAACTCCTGCCTCGACGCGTTGGCATCCTTCAACGCGGCGGCGCGGTACACGAGCAACTCGGCCGCGTCCGCCATCACCTTGAGGTCGGCGATCTGGAACGCGACACCCTGTTTACGCCCGATTGGCACCCCGAAGGTCTTGCGCTCACCGGCGTACTGGACCGACATCTCCAGGCAGGCCCGGATGCAGCCGAGCGCTACCGCCGCGATCGCGACCCGCCCGTCGTCGAGCGTGGCGAGGAACTGCCCGAAGCCCTTGCCGCGCTCACCGAGCAGATTGCCCGCCGGCACCCGGCAGTTCACGAACGACAGCGGATGCGTGTCGGAGGCGTGCCAGCCGAGTTTGTCGTACGCCGCTTCTGCCGCGAAACCCGGCGTACCACTCGGGACGATGATCGTGGAGATCTCCGGCTGCCCGTCCGGCTTCTCACCGGTCCGGGCGGTCACCGTCACGCAGGAGGTGATGCTGGAGCCGGAGTTGGTGATGAACTGCTTGGCGCCGTCGATCACCCACTCGTCGCCGTCGAGCACGGCCCGGGTCTTCGTCGCGCCCGCGTCCGAGCCCGACTCCGGCTCGGTCAGCCCGAACCCGGCCAGCGTCCGGCCGGCCACCAGATCCGGCAGCCACTGCTGCTTCTGCTCGTCGGTGCCGAAGGTGAGGATCGGGTTGATACCGAGCCCGACCGCCGCCTCCAGGGTGATCCCCATCGACTGGTCGACCCGGGAGATCTCCTCGATTGCCACGCACAAACTGGTGAAGTCCCCGCCGGAGCCGCCGTACTCCTCCGGGGCGGTCAGCCCGAACAGGCCCAGCCTGCCCATCTTGTGCACGACCTCCACCGGGAAGTAGTGCTTGCGGTCCCACTCCGCCGCGTGCGGGGCGATCTCAGCCTCGGCGAAGTCGCGGACGCTGGCGCGGAACTCGCGGTGCTCCTCGGACAGTTCGAACATGACGCACTCCTCGTGCTTGACGCTTACGTAAACGTAAAGCACGCTGGGGTATGTGCACAATATCCGGGTGCCCGCTCAGACCTGGTCGATCGCCGAACTGGCCGCCGAGTACGACGTCACTCTGCGGACCATCCGGTTCTACGAGGACCGCGGTCTGCTCACGCCTGAGCGCCGCGGCACCGTGCGCGTCTACCACCCCCGCGACCGGGTCCGCCTCGGCCTGATACTGCGCGGCAAGCGCCTCGGCTTCTCCCTCGACGAGATCGCCACCATCGTCGACATGTACGACGCCGAACCCGGCGAGGAAGGCCAGCTCGTCTACCTCCTCGACCAGATCACCACCCGCCGGGCCGACCTCGAACAACGCCGCCAAGACATCGAAGAAACCCTCCACGAACTAGCCGAGGTCGAAGCCCGCTGCCAAGCCGACCTCAAGGCCCTGCGCTCCCGCTGAGCCTCACCGAGTCGTCGATCATCGGAAACAGATTTGCACCTGGTGGCAGTGATCCTCCGGAAACCGCGCCAACTCCATCCGGGGACCGCTTAGTGCCGGCGGCGGGCTCAGGCTGGTAGTCGGCGGAGCCAGGTGATCGGGCCGATCTGGATTCGGGCGCCCGCGGTGCCGTTCCAGGTGACTGGGAGGGAGTGGGACTCCAGTACTGCGACCACCTGCCGGCCGACCTCGACGACCTGGTCGGCGAACCTGTCGCGCTCCGGCTCGAATGGCCCGTAGGCGAGGAAGAGGTGAGCCGGGTCGTCAACCAGGGTCTCGGCATCCTGCTGGTGAAAGAACACGTATCCCGACGACAGCCGGTCGGCCGGCCGTTCGTCGGCGATCTCCGCCGTACCGCACGTCTGGCAGCAGGTGAAGTTCATCCGGGCAATCACCCCGGCTGTATCCAGCTCGTCGAACGCGGCCGCCAGCCTGTCCGCATCGGTGCGCTCCGGCCAGGACTCCTGCTCGGCCAAGCGAGCCTGCCACAATTCCCCGACCAGTTGCTCGAGCTGCTCGTCGGTGACCGGCAGTTCGTCGTCGTCGCGGTAGTCGGTCGCGTAGTCGACGACCTCGGCCCGCTCGTAGAAGCCGGGCCGGATCCAGGCCTCGATCTTGCCCCGGAGCCCCTCGATCGCGTCCGGGTCATCGGTGTCGCGCGTCAGTTCCTCGAAAATCCCCACCCCCGAAGACTAGGCCGTGGTTCCCCGGCGGTGGACGGACTCGTAGCAAGGCCCTCGTCGATCCGATGGACACCCGTTCGTGTAGGGGGTGAGACGACAACTACTCGAGGAGGCAGTGATGGGTGAGATCAGCGTTGTGTGCAACCTGACGCTCGACGGCGTCATGCAGGCGCCGGGACTACCGGACGAGGACCTGCGCGGCGATTTCCCGTACGGCGGCTGGGCCGCACCGTACAGCCAGGACGCGATGGGCCGTGTGCTCGGCCAACGCGCCGGCCGTTCCGGCGGCATGTTGCTCGGCCGCCGTACCTATGAACAGTTCGCCGCCTTCTGGCCCAAGCAGCCGGACAACCCGCTGACTCTCGGCACGGGCCAGCGCCTCTTCGAGCACTACCAAGCGCTGGAACTCACCGACAGCATCACCACGACAACTGGTGTCGTGATCGGTACCTACAGGCCGGCTCAGACTGCGATGGCGGCTTCCCGGAACGCGGACTCGTAGCGGCGTAGTGCGAGCTCGGCCAGGCGCGGGTCGGCGCCGAGGGGTGGGCTTACGGGGCGGTGTGCGGCGAGGCGGCGGACCTTGTCGGCGAAGTAGCCAGGGGCCAGCAGGTAGGTAGCTACGGCTACCCGCCCCGGTGTGCGGGCCAGGACCGAGGTGAGGTGTTCGCCGGCGCCGGAGACGTAGCCGACTTCGACTGGGCGGTTGACGCGGGCCGACAACAATCCGGCTGTTTCGGTGCAGTCCTTGAGCGCTCGGGGATCGGAGGAGCCCGCGGCGGCCATGACGACGCGGTCCACCTGGCTGAGGTCCCCCAGGTGGTCGGCCATGATGTCGGCCAAGACCGGGTCAGGCCCCAGCGCCGGCGCGGCCTCGACCCGGCCGGGCCAGCGGCGGACCTCGGCGGCGATGTCGACGTACACGTGGTAGCCGCTCGACAGCAACAGCGGCACCACGATCGCTTGGTTGCTGTCGGCAACTACACGGCTGACCAGACCCGGCAGCGCCGGTACGTCGACGTCGACGAAACCCAGCGAGACCGGGACGTCGGGCCGCCGCTGGGCCATCAGGCGGACCAGCGCGTGCACCTCGCGGATGCCTCGCGGATCCGCCGTACCGTGGGCCGCCGCGATCAGGTCGGTCGTCATGACGCCACTCCGGACGACTCGACCGCGAGGCGGTAGCCGCGTCGTACCACTGTCCGCACCAGCTCCGGGCGACCCACCGCCGTACGCAGTCTGTTCACCGTGACCTCCACCGCATGCACGTCCTCAGCACCAGGAAGCACCGCGAGCAGCTCCGGTCGCGACACCACATCACCACCGGCCGCCACCAGGGCGGCCAGTACGGCGCGCGGCCCTGGACCGAGTGGCAACACCACACCGTCCAGGACCGCCGCACCACCACGAATCACCAGTTGCCCGAACTCCGTCTCGATCGACCGCGCGTTGTCGTCGGTCAGCCGATCGGTCACGATCCGGATCAACGCACCCAACCGGAACCGGTCCGGGACCAGCGGTTCCAGTCCCAACGCCACGAAGGGGCCGGCCGTCACCGGACCCACGCAGGCGTTCAGCACCCGACCCGTCCGCAACGACGTGAGCAGAGCGTCGTACTGCCCGGACAGCGCCGCGGCGTCGAGCATCGCCTGCGCGCCCGGAGCAGACGTGTGCACCACCGCGTCGACCGCACCGGAGCAGAGCTGACCGATCATCCGCTCGACCAGCGCAGGGTCCGGCGCCGGACCCCAGCGGTACACCTCCAGCCCGCGCACGGACGCCCCAACGGACCGCAGCGAGTCCTGCAGACCCGGGTCGGACAGACCATGCAGTTGTACGACGATCTTCCGCCCGTCGACGCCTTGGTCGCGGAGCCACTCCACCACCTCGGCGGTCGTCTCCGACCGGGCGGACCAGTGCTCGACCAGTCCGGCAGCCCGGATCGCGCCTCTGGCCTTGGGGCCGCGGGCCAGGATGCGCGACTGTTCCAGGGTGCCGAGCAGGTCGGCGGCCAGCCCGGCCGTGTCGGCCGCCTCGATCCAGCCGCGGAAGCCGACCGCCGTGGTCACGACGACGTCGTCCGGCGGGTTCGCGATCACCCGCCGGGTCGCCTCGATCAGCGCATGGTCGTCGGCGACCGGCACGATCTGCAGCGTCGGCGCGTGCAGCACTTTCGCGCCGCGGCGCTCGAACGAGGCGATCAGATCCTCCGCGCGACGGTGCGCGGTGATCGCGATCGTGCAGCCGCTCAAGGGCCCCGGCTTACTGTTCACCGAACGTCACCAGCACCTGTCCGTCGACAACCTCCACCGGGTACACCGGGAGCGACACCGACGGATCGTCCAGGCACACTCCGGAGCGCAGATCGAAGACCTGCTTGAACATCGGCGACGCCACCGTCTGTACGTCGCCCCGGCTGCCGACGATGCCGCGCGACATCACATTCGCGCCGCTGAACGGATCCTGGTTGCCGATGGCGTACACCGAGCCGTCGTGGGTGCGGAACAACGCGATCTGCACGTCTCCGATCAAGGCGGCGACCCCGCGCTCCGGCAGCAGTACGTCGTACTGGCAGACAACGGTCTGACTCATCGCAGTGATACTCATCCACGTCCTCGCTTCGCTCCGGGCGCGGATGAGGCACCAAGCACGCTGTGTTTGATTGTGAACTCGCTTCGCTCCTTCACCGGCGTACCTCCAATCGAGGGCCGGCCAGCAGCACCGGCTCCAGCTGTCCGCGCTCCGCCGGGGTGGCCGGCCGCGGCTGGTTGCGCTCGACCACGTACCGCAGGTCGGCGTCGGGCTGGTCCGGCGCGTTCACGAAGGACACGAACCGGGCCAGCTTGTCGGGGTCGTTCAGGGTCGCCCGCCACTCGTCGACGTAGGCGTCGACGTGCTTGGCCATCGCGGCGTCCAGGTCGGCGGCGATGCCGAGGCAGTCGTTCAGGACGACGTCGCGGACGTGGTCCAGGCCGCCCTCGATCTCGTTGATCCAGACCGAGGTCCGCTGCAGCCGGTCGCCGGTGCGGATGTAGTACATCAGGAACCGGTCGATCGCCTGGAACAGCTCGTCGTCGCTGAGGTCCGAGGCGAGCAGCTCGGCGTGCCGCGGGGTCATGCCGCCGTTGCCGCCGACGTACAGGTTCCAGCCCTTCTCGGTCGCGATCACGCCGACGTCCTTGCCGCGCGCCTCGGCGCATTCCCGCGCGCAGCCGGAGACACCGAGCTTGAGCTTGTGCGGCGACCGCAGCCCGCGGTACCGCAGCTCCAGCGCGACCGCCATCCCGACCGAGTCCTGGACGCCGTACCGGCACCAGGTGGAGCCGACACACGACTTCACCGTCCGCAGCGCCTTGCCGTACGCGTGACCGGACTCGAAGCCCGCGTCGACCAGCCGCTTCCAGATCGCGGGCAGCTGCTCGATCCGGGCGCCGAACAGGTCGACCCGCTGGCCGCCGGTGATCTTGGTGTAGAGGCCGAAGTCGCGGGCCACCTCGCCGATCGTGATCAGGCCCTCCGGGGTGATCTCGCCACCCGGGATACGCGGGACGACCGAGTAGGTGCCGTCCTTCTGCATGTTGGCCATCACGTGGTCGTTGGTGTCCTGCAGCGTTGCCCGTTCGCCTTCGAGGACGTGCCCCGCCGGGTCCAGGCTGGCCAGGATCGACGCGACCACCGGCTTGCAGATGTCGCAGCCGCGACCGGTGCCGTGCCGCTCGACGATCTCGCTGAACGTCCGCAGCTCGGTCACCCGGACCACGTCGAACAGCTCAGCCCGCGACAGCGCGAAGTGCTCGCACAGCGCCTTGCTGACCTCGACACCGGCCTTGGTCAGCTCGGTGTTCAGCAGGTTCTTCACGATCGGCAGGCACGAGCCGCAGCTGGTGCCGGCCTTGGTCTTGCCGCACACCGACTTGATGTCGGTGCAGCCCTCGTCCCGGACCGCGCACCGGATGGTCCCGGCCGACACGTTGTTGCAGGAGCAGACCGCCGCGTCGTCGGGGAGCTCGAGCTTGACCGGCCCGGCGCCCTCGGGCAGCAGGAACGCCGCCGGGTCCGCGCCGAGCTCCCGGCCGACCATCGGCCGCAGCCCGGAGTACGCCGACGCGTCGCCGACAAGGATGCCGCCGAGCAACGTCCGCGCGTCGTCGGACAGCACCAGCTTCTTGTAGACACCCGCGATCGGGTCCGCGTACACGATGTCGAGCGCGCCGTCCGACGTACCGAAGGCGTCGCCGAAGCTGGCCACGTCGACACCGAGCAGTTTCAGCTTCGTCGACGTGTCCGCACCCGGGAAGGTCGCCTCGCCGCCGAGCAGCCGGTCGGCCACGATCTCGGCCATCGTGTAGCCGGGTGCGACCAGACCCCAGACGCGGCCTTCGATACAGGCGACCTCACCGATCGCCCAGACACCAGGCACCGACGTCCGGCAGGCCTCGTCGACCACGACACCGCCGCGCTCGCCGACGGTCAGGCCGGCCTCCCGGGCCAGCTCGTCGCGCGGCCGGACACCGGTCGCGAAGACCACCACGTCGGCCGGCAGATCGGGGCCGTCGGCAACGGCCATCGCCCGCGCGGCACCCTGGGAGGTGAGCTTGACCCGGGTGCACTGCGTCGACACCAGCACGTCGACATCGAGTCCCTCGATCAGCCGGGCCAGCGCGGCGCCGCCGCCCTCGTCCACCTGCAGCGGCATCAGCCGCGGCGCGAACTCGACCACCTTGGTCGCCGCGCCGAGGGCCCGGAGCGCACCAGCCGCCTCGAGCCCGAGCAGGCCACCGCCGACCACGACGCCGTGGACGTCCTTGCCCTCGCTCCGCAGCCGCTCGACGTACACCCGCAGCGCGGCCACGTCGTCGATCGTGCGGTAGACGAAACAGCCCTGGGCGTCGTTGTTCTTGACCGGCGGCACGAACGCCGACGAACCCGTCGCCAGGACCAGTTCGTCGTACTCGATCTTCTCGCCACGAGCGGTGGTCACGACCTTGGCCGCGCTGTCGAACGACGTGACCTGCACGCCCTTGCGCAGCGTGACCGCGGGGTCGTCCCACAGTTCCGGGTCGCCCAGCGACAGGTCGTGCGGGTCGCGGCCGGAGAAGTAGCTGGTCAGCGCCACCCGGTCGTACGGCAGCCGCGGTTCCTCGGCCAGCACGGTGATCCGCCACTGGATCTCGGTGTCCCGGGAACGCAGCGCCTCGACCAACCGGTGAGCGACCATTCCTCCGCCCACCACCACTACGTGCCGGGCCTTGTTCAGCTCTGTCATCGTCGCCCTCCTGGCTGGAACTGGTTCGGTCTCGCCGCGGCGGAAGCGGTCGAGCAGATCGCCGACGGCGCCGGTGCAACTGCCGCACCCGGTCGTCGCCCGCGTCTTCGCGGCGATGCCGGCGACACTGTCGGCACCTCCACGCCAGGCCGCCTCGATCGCGGCCCTGGTGACCCCGTTGCACCGGCAGACGGTGGCCACCTTCTTCGTCGGTACGTCGGGCGCCGCCAGCAACCCGTCGGCGGTGACCGGCGTACCCCGGTCCGCCAGCAGCACGAGCTCCGCGGCCACGTCGGGAGCCCCGACCGCGACGGCGGAGCGGACGATGCCGTCCCGCAGGACGGCGCGGACGTATCGCTCACCGTCCTCGAGCCGCACGACCTCGCCCTCGTCCTCTTTGCCACCGAGGACAAGCAGATCCAGGCCGCCCGCCGTCACGCGCACGACCTCGTAGTCCGGTACGTCGGCCGGCGTGCCGAGCAAGTGCTGTGCCAGCGCCTCGGCCTGAGCCCACGCCGACGCGACCGTGCCGGTGACGCGACCGTCGATCTCGGCGCAGTCGCCGATCGCATGCACGCGCGGGTCGTCCGGGCTGGTCAGCGTCTGATCGACGACGATGCCGGTCCGGACCGTCAGGCCGGAGGCGAGGTTGGTGCGCGGCTTCACTCCGCACGCCACAACCAGGAGCTCGCCGAAGACCTGCCGGCCGCCACGCAACCGCAGCGCCCGGAAGCGCTCGTCTCGCAGATCGGTGCCCTCGAGGGTCGTGTTGAGCAGCACCTCGACGCCGAGCTCGCGCACCGCGCGGGTGATCCGGCGACCGGCGGAGAGCCGGATCATCTTGTCCAGCAGGGTTTCGCCGTCGTGCACCAGCGTCACCGCGACGCCCCGCTCGCGCAGTGCGCACGCCGTCTCGACGCCGAGCACACCGCCACCGAGGACCACGGCACGCCGTACGCGGTTCGCCCGGTCGACGACCGCCGCGGCGTCGGCAGCGGACCGCAGGGTGAGGATCCCCGGCGCGTCGGGAACACCCTTCGGCACCATCGGCGTCGCACCCGTCGCGAACACCAGCTGGTCGTAGGCCCACTCGCGACCCTCGACATCGGTGACCACGCGCCGGTTCCGATCCACCCGGGCCGCGGTCGCGACGGGTTCGGCTCCGATGACCGGTTCGGCCGCGCGGCCGGCGACGTACTCGGTCAGGCGGCCGCGGTTGTACGACCCCTCGTCGCCGAGGACGGTCACGTCGTACGACGGAAGCAGCCCGGCCAGCCGCCGGCCGGCCATGCCCCCTCCGATGATCACGACTCGTTCGTTCATGCCGGAACTCCAGTCGCCGGAAGGCTGGCGGCTGTGACTTCGACGGCACAGGCCTTGAACTCGGGCATCCGGGACACCGGGTCGAGAGCGTCGTTGGTGAGCTCGTTGACCGCGCCGGCGCCGCCGTAGTGGAACGGTACGAAGACCGTGTCCGGTCGTACGTCGGCCGTCACCCGGGCCGGGAGGATCATCGAACCGCGCGCGGTGCGCAGCTGAAGCGGACGCCCGTCGGAGATCCCCAGCTGGGCTGCCACCCGCGGGTGGATCTCGGCGAACACCTCGGGCTCGGCCTCGTCCAGCTCCGCCACCCGGCGGGTCTGGGCACCACTCTGGTAGTGCTGCAGCAGCCGGCCCGTGATCAGGTAGACCGGCGCCGCCGCGTTCAGGTCGTCCGCGACCGGGCGGTGGTCGACCGCGACCACGTGCGCGCGGCCGTCCGGCGTACTGAAGGAGTCCGCGAACAGCCGCGGCGTACCCGGGTGACCTTCGGTCGGCACCGGCCAGAACAGCGCCTCACCGGCGTCGATGCGGTCCCAGGTGATACCCGAGTAGTCGGCCTTGCCGCCCTTGCTGGCGAGCCGCAGCTCCTCGAAGATCTCGGCCGGGTCGGTGGAGAACGGCACCGGGCATTCGAGCCTCGAGGCCAAACCGGCGAAGACTGCCAGGTCGCTGCGAACGTCACCGGGTGGAGAGATGGCGGCCCGGCGACGGATCACCCGGCCCTCGAGCGAGGTCATCGTGCCCTCCTCCTCGGCCCACTGGGTGACCGGGAAGACGACGTCGGCCAGCAGAGCGGTCTCGGACGGTACGACGTCCGCCACCACGAGCAGGTCCAGAGCCGAGAGCCGCTCCCGCACGGACGCCAGCCGCGGCGCCGACACCAGCAAGTTGCTGCCGTGAACGAGCAGGGCCTTGGGGCCGCCAGGCGTCCCCAGCGAGTTGATCAGTTCAACCGCGCTCTTCCCCGGGCCCGGCAGTTCCTCGGCATCGACACCCCAAACCGAAGCCACGTAAGCCCTTGCGGCCGGGTCGGCGATGCTGCGGTAGCCAGGAAGCTGGTCGGCCTTCTGACCGTGCTCCCGACCGCCCTGACCGTTGCCCTGACCAGTGATGCAGCCGTACCCGCTGCCAAGGCGACCGGGCAGGCCCAAGGCGAGTGCAAGGTTGATACATGCCGTCACCGTGTCGGTGCCCTTGCTGTGCTGCTCGGCACCGCGACCGGTCAGGATGAACGCTCCGGCGCCCCCGTGCACGGGTGCCGCGGCCGCAAGGACTCGCGCCGCCCGCCGGATCGTCGTGGCCGGTACGCCGGTCACGCGTTCCGCCCGCTCGGGCCACCAGGCGGCGGTCGAGCGGAACAGCGCGTCCGGATCGTCAGTGCGCTCGGTCAGGTACGCCGTATCCGCAAGACCTTCCTGCAGTACGACGTGGGTCAGCGCGAGCACGAGAGCCAGGTCGGTCCCGGGTGTCGCCTGGAGGTGGATACCGGAGCCGTCCTCGGTCAGCGTGGCGGTCGCCGTACGGCGCGGGTCGACGACCAGAAGCCCACCCGAGTCACGGACGCCGTCGAGGTGTGCGACCGCCGGCGGCATCGTCTCGGCGAGGTTGCTGCCGACCAGCAGGACGGCCCCGGCTCCGGCGACATCGGCCAGCGGGAACGGCAGCCCCCGGTCGATCCCGAAGGCGCGGTTCGTCGCGGCCGCCGCGGACGACATGCAGAACCGGCCGTTGTAGTCCACGTTCGCGGTCTTCAGCGCCACCCGGGCGAACTTGCCCAGCGCGTACGCCTTCTCGTTGGTCAGCCCACCGCCACCGAACACCGCGACCGCGTCGTTGCCGTGCTCGGCCTGCAGCCCCCGGATCCGGCCGGCGACGAAGTCGAGCGCCTCGTCCCAGGTCGCGGGCACCAGGTTGCCGGCCGCGTCCCGGACCAGCGGCGTGGTGAGCCGGTCCGGCACGGTCAGCACCTCGGGAGCAGTCCAGCCCTTCCGGCACAGCCCGCCCTTGTTCGTCGGGAAGTCACGGGGCCGCACCTCCACCGCACCCGGCCGGTCGACCGGGTGCAGGGAGGTGGCGCACTGCAGGGCGCAGTACGGACAGTGGGTGGGGGTTGCCGTCATGGGGCCTCCCGACCTGGACTGAGGAGCGGAGGGAGCGCAGCGACTGGAGCGACGAGGGAAGGGCGGGAGTCAAAGCCCCAAGACCCGCCGCGCGGCAGCGCGGCATTCAACACCGTCACACGCGCTCCTGGCTGAGCGGGCCGCTCTTGCGGAGGTAGCAGAAGTACGTCACGGCCAGGCAGACCACGTAGAAGCCGCAGAAGACGTACAGCGCGGGGATCAGCGAACCGAAGTTGCCTGTCGACATCGCGAACCCGCGCGGGACCAGGAAGCCGCCGTACGCGCCGACCGCCGAGGCGATCCCGATACAGGCCGCCGCCTCGCGCTTGGCCCGGCCCGGGTCATCCGGCGTGGTCAGCCGGAACACCGCGGGGATCATCCGGTACGTCGACCCGTTGCCGGCGCCGCTGGCGACGAACAGGACCAGGAAGCTGAGCAGGAACGCGGTGAAGCTGCCCGCGTTCAGCGACGCGATCGCGGCCAGGATGCCCACGCCCATCACCACGAAGGCGCAGACCGTGACCCGGGCACCGCCGAGCTTGTCGGCCAGCTTGCCGCCGAACGGGCGGGCGACCGAGCCGACCAGGGCACCGAGGAAGGCGACGTGGGACACCGTGATGTCGGGGAAGCTGGTCTTGATCAGCAGCGGGAACGCCGCCCCGAAGCCGATGAACGAGCCGAAGGTGCCGATGTAGAGGAACGAGATGATCCAGGTGTGCGGCCGCTTCGCCGCCGCGATCGAGGTGAAGAACGACGAGCTCGCGACGGACAGGTTGGCCATCACCTTCCAGGCCAGGAAGGCGGCCAGCAGGACCAGCGGGATCCACAGCAGGCCGGCCCGGTTCAGCGACAGCCCGGCGCCGAGCACGATCACCACCGGCACCACCAGCTGGACCACCGCGACGCCCAGGTTGCCGCCGGCCGCGTTGATGCCGAGCGCGAAGCCCTTCTCCTTCTCCGGGTAGAAGAAGGAGATGTTCGTCATGCTGCTGGCGAAGTTGCCGCCGCCGACACCCGCGGTGGCCGCGACCAGCGCCATCAGCCAGAACGGCGTGTCCGGCTGGGTCATGAAGTAGGACAGCCCGATGGTCGGGATCAGCAGCAGCAGCGCGGACACGATGGTCCAGTTCCGGCCGCCGAACCGCGGTACCGCGAACGTGTAGGGCAGCCGCAGCGTCGCGCCGACCAGGCTCGGCAGCGCGACCAGCCAGAACAACTGGTCGGTGCTGTAGCCGAAGCCGGCCCGCGGCATCGAGACGACCACGATGCTCCACAGCTGCCAGACGGAGAAGCCGAGGAACTCGGCGAAGATGGACGGCCAGAGGTTACGCCGCGCGACCGCACGGCCCTTCTCGGCCCAGAAGGTGGCGTCCTCAGGGTCCCAGACGTCGATCCAGCGGCCGCGCCGCGGCGCCTCGACGGTCCCCACCGCGCCACTTCCGTCGCGGGTAGTGACGTCTGGTCGTGCCTCGAGCGTCATCGTTTGTCTCCGATCATCCGACCTCACTGATTAGGCCAGGACGCTATGACCGGGGTGTTTCCGCGTAGTCATCTTGTTGTTACGCCGCCGAAACGGCTCCCGCACACCCGTGGCCGGGCAGTGAGAGAAGAGGCGATGCGGCTGGGTACTGTGCCCCTACCGAGGGCGAGGGGACAACGTTGAAACAGACTGAGCGGACCACCGAGCAACCAGGTCTGGAGACTGCCGACGGCGGCCGGGGTGGACCGTCCGGTGCGCGCTGGGCCTGGCGGGCGGCTATCGCCGCCGTCCTGATCGGCTGGCTGGTGCTGGCCTCGCTGGGCGGCCCGACGGTAGGGAAGTTGAGTGAGGTCCAGGAGAACGACAACGCCAATTTCCTACCGAAACAAGCCGAGTCCACGCTGGTCAGTAACGAGTCCGCGAAGTTCGTCGACTCCAAGGCGTTGCCGTACTTCGTCCTGATCACCCGCGACGCCGGCATCACTCCGGCCGATCTGGCCGCAGCCAACTCCTTCCTTGCCAAGGTGCCCACCCTGGACCTCGGCAACGGCAGGACGATCGGTGACTACCTCGCGTCACCGGCGAAGACGGTGATCCCGTCGGAGGACAGGAAGGCCCTGCTGCTCACCGTCGAACTGGACGGCGACCGCGCCGACGACGTGGTGAAGGAGGGCGAAACCGTCCTGTACGCCGCCGCCCACGCCATGCGGACGGAGATAGGACAAGACCTCACACCCACTGGTCTGACGGTCTACGTGACCGGCCCGGGCGGCGTGTTCGCGGACTTCGTCGTCGCCTTCAGCGGGATCGACGGAATCCTGCTCGGCGTCGCGCTCGCGGTGGTGTTCGTCATCCTGCTGATCGTCTACCGCAGCCCGATCCTGCCCATCGCCGTACTGCTGACCGCTGTCTTCGGCCTCGCCCTGGCCGCGCTGGTGGTGTATCCGCTGGCGAAGAGCGGCGTACTGGAACTGAACGGACAGAGTCAGGGCATCCTGTTCATCCTGGTCGTCGGGGCCGCGACCGACTACTCGCTGCTACTGGTCTCTCGTTACAAAGAGGAGTTGCACGACTACACCAGCAAGTACGACGCGATGCGGATCGCGTGGCGGGCGTCGATCGAGCCGATCGCGGCCAGTGCGGCGACCGTCATCCTCGGGCTGCTCTGCCTGCTGCTGTCCCAGCTCGGCAGCACCAAGGGCCTCGGCCCGGTCGGCGCGATCGGTATCGCCGGGGCGCTGGTCGCCTCGATGAGCTTCCTGCCGGCGATCCTGCTCGCCTTCGGCCGGCGGATCTTCTGGCCGTCGATCCCGCGGGTGGACCACGTGCACGCCCGCGACCAGGTCGGCGGCCGTCGTCTGTGGGGCCGGGTGTCCGGTCTGGTCGGGCGGAGTCCGCGCAAGGTCTGGGCGATCACCGCGCTGGCGCTGCTCGGCTGTGCGGCGTTCCTGCCGACGTTCAAGGCGAGCGGCATCTCGCAGGAGGACCTGTTCCTCGACAAGGTCGAGTCCGTCACCGGGCAGGAGGAGTTGGCCGAGCACTTCGACGCCGGCGCCGGTACGCCGGTCCAGATCCTCACCCCGGTCGCCCAGGCCGACCAGGTGGTCCAGGTCGCGTCCCAGGTCGACGGCGTCGGTACGGCGTCCGCCTCGGCGGCACCCGGCGTACCGCCGAAGGTTGTCGACGGCAAGGTTCTGGTCCAGGCCACGCTCGAGGTGGCGGCCGACTCACCGGCGGCCACCAAGGTGGTCGAGCACCTGCGCACCGACCTGGACAAGGTCTCGCCGGAGATCCTGGTCGGCGGCAACACCGCGATCAACCTGGACGTGCTCGAGGCGAGTGAGCGCGACCTGCGGGTGATCATCCCGGCCATCCTGGCGGTGATCTTCGTCGTACTCATGCTGTTGCTGCGCTCGGTCGTGGCGGCGGTCCTGCTGGTGGTCGCGAACGTGATCTCGTTCGGCGCCACCGTCGGGGTGAGCGCGCTGATGTTCAACCACGTGTTCGGCTTCCCCGGCGCGGACCCGAGCATCCCGCTGTACGCGTTCGTCTTCCTTGTTGCCCTGGGCATCGACTACTCGATCTTCCTGATGACCCGGGTCCGGGAGGAGTCCCGGGAACAAGGCACCAGACCGGGCATCCTGGTCGGCCTGGCGGTGACCGGTGGGGTGATCACCTCGGCCGGCGTGGTGCTCGCGGCCACCTTCTCGGCCCTCGCCGTACTGCCGATCCTGTTCCTGGTCCAGATCGCCTTCATGGTCGCCTTCGGCGTCCTCCTCGACACGACCGTCGTCCGTTCCCTGCTCGTCCCCGCCCTCGCCTACGACCTCGGCAAGAAGACCTGGTGGCCCAGCAAGCTGGCGTCCTGAGGTGCGGCCTATGGAGACCTTCGAAGCGACGATTGTGATGAACGACGGGGGTGGGGCGTGGGTGGAGGTGCCGGATGAAGTGGTCGCCGCGCTCGGGGGCGGTGGGCGGATACCGGTGCAGGCTTCGTTCGACGGAATCGCGTACCGCGGGTCGATCGCGTCGATGGGTGGCTGCATGGCGCTGGGCCTGCTGAAGGGCATCCGGAGTCAGTTGGGCAAGGGCGACGGTGATCCGGTCACCGTGACGGTCGAGCGCGACACGGCCGAGCGGACGGTGGAGGTGCCGGCGGATTTCGCCGCGGCACTCGAGGAGGCCGGGCTCCGAAACACTTTCGATGCCCTGAGCTACAGCCACCGGCGCGAACACGTCAACGCGATCAACGACGCCAAGAAGCCGGAAACCCGCGTACGCCGCATCACCAAAGCGGTCGAGATGCTCAAGTCCTCTTGAAAGCTCCCCTGTGTCGGGTCGCCAGTGTCGACTGTGTTCGCTATGGTCCGGAGATGGTCGTGTCTGGTCGTCCAGCCGCGACCAACGTGCGGGGGCCGAGGAAGTGAGGAGCTCATGGCAGAGATCACATCCAGTGAACATGGCAGATTCGCACTGCCGACCAAGAACCTTCCCGCCCCGCAGGTCCGCGACCTGCCCGAACCGCCCAGCAACACCTGGCGGATCATCGGCCCGGGCATGGTCGGCGCCGGCGTCGGCCTGGCGTCCGGTGAGTTCATCCTCTGGCCGTACATCTCCAGCCAGGTCGGCCTGGTGTTCCTCTGGGGGATGGTCGTCGGGGTCATCATCCAGTGGTTCCTGAACATGGAGATCGAGCGGTACACGCTGGCCACTGGTGAGACAGCGTTGACCGGCTTCAACCGCTACGGCAAGCACTGGGGCCTGTTCTTCGCGATCATGACGTACCTCGCGAACATGTGGCCCGGCTGGGCGACCAGCTCGGCGTCGATGCTCACCTACCTGTTCGGCGCCGGCGACCCGCGCTGGATCGCGATCGGCATCCTGCTCTTCATCGGCGTCATCCTGACCCTGGCGCCAGTGGTGTACGTGATGCTCGAGCGGCTGATCTTCGTCAAGGTCGCGGCCGTCGCGTTGCTCGTCGTACTGGCGCTGATCTTCGCCATCCGGGGCCGGACCTACAGCGCGCTGGGCGACGCCGTCACCAACCCGCAGTTCCCGGTGGAGACGCTCGGCTTCGCACTGATGATGGGCGCGATCGCGTACGCCGGTGCCGGCGGCGGTCAGAACCTGGTCCAGAGCAACTGGATCCGGGACAAGGGGTTCGGCATGGGCACCCACGTGCCGCGCCTGGTCTCGCCGATCACCGGTCAGCCGGAGGCGGACCCGAGCGCCAACGGGTACATCTTCACCACTGACGAAGCGAACATGGCCCGCTGGCGGCGCTGGTGGAAGTTCGCCAACGTCGAGCAGGCCACGACGTTCGTGTTGATCACGGTGCTCACCATCTTGTTCACCTCGATGCTGGCACACGCGACGTTGTTCGGCGACGAGAGCGTCAAGAACAACATCAGCTTCCTGAAGATCGAGGGCACCACGTTGCAGAACGTGGTCGGCGGCTGGTTCGGGTCCCTGTTCTGGGCGATCGGCGCGTTCTCGCTGTTCGCGTCCGCGGCCGGCATCGTCGACTACACCTCCCGGCTGACCTCGGACATGATCAAGGCCCGCTACCTGCGCAACTCACAGATCTCCGAGTCCAAGCTGTACTTCTGGCTGGTCTGGGGACTGGTTGCCTTCGGCATCCTCGTGCTGCTGGCCGGCCTGACCCAGCCGCTGGTGCTGCTGGTCATCTCCGCCTGCACGGCGGGCACGATGATGTTCGTGTACTCGGGCCTGCTCTGGTGGATGAACTCGCACGCCCTCCCGCACGCCATCCGGATCACCCGGTTCCGCACCGCGGTTCTGCTGTTCGCGTTCCTCGCCTTCGGAGCGCTGGCCGTCTTCACCGTCATCGACCAGGTCAAGAAGAACTTCTGACCGCAAGAACGGGCCTGGGGACGACGATCGTCGTCCCCAGGCCCGTTCGTCAGATGCTGGGTCCGTACGCGCCTGGGGCGCCGTTGACCGTGGTGAACAGGGAGTAGACCGAGGTGGTCGCGGTCAGGAAGAGGCGGTTGCGCTTGGCACCGCCCCAGGTGAGGTTGGAGACGGTCTCGGGGACCAGGAGCTTGCCGAGCAGGCTGCCGTCCGGGTGGTACACGTGGACGCCGTCCGCGGCCGAGGCCCAGATCCGGCCCTCGGTGTCGAGCCGGATGCCGTCGAAGACCCCGTTACCGCACTCGGCGAACAGCTCACCGCCGGAGAGTTTGTCGCCGTCGACGGTGAAGACGCGGATCGTCGCCTCCGCCGAATCGGTGATGTAGAGCAACGACTCGTCCAGCGAGAAGGCGAGCCCGTTCGGCCGGTTGAAGTCGTCGGCGACCCGGGTCAGCGCCCCGTCCGCCGAGACGCGGTAGACGTGGCAACCACCCGTCTCGATCAGGCCCTTGTACCCCTCGTAGTCGGAGTCGATGCCGTACGCCGGGTCGGTGAACCAGACCGATCCGTCCCGCTTGACCACGACGTCGTTCGGGCTGTTCAGCCGCTTCCCGTCGTACTCGGACGCGAGCACGGTGACGGCGCCGTGGTGCTCGGTCCGGGTGACCCGGCGGTTGCCGTGCTCACAGCTGACCAGGCGGCCCTCGGTGTCCAGCGTGTGCCCGTTCGTGTTCCCGGCCGGGTGCCGGAAGACCGAGACCTGGTACGACGTCTCGTCCCAGCGCAGGATGCGGTCGTTCGGGATGTCGCTCCAGAGCAGGTAGCGACCGGCCGGCGAGTACACCGGTCCCTCGACCCACCGTCCGCCGGTCCACAACCGCTCCAGCAGCCGGTCGCCGCGGATCCCGGCGAACCGGTCGTCCAGCTTCTCCCAGACAGCCGGCGCGGTACCGGCCAGCGGCTCGAGAATGCCCGTCATCGTCATTCCTCCACGACTCGCCTGCAGATCCACCGGAAACCCTATGCCGTCCGGGTACGGCGCGCGGCCGAAAGCCCGGTGAGTGGACCTCGTTCCTACTTCGTCGTACGGGCGTAGAGCGGGATCAGGACTGCGCCGACGACCACGTGCATCAGCAGCAGGGCCACCTTGGCGTCGGTGGCGATCTCGCCCGAGTTGAACGGCATCACGAACGACAGCAGCAGCACGACCGATGCCGTCATCACCCAGGCCCGGCGCGCTCGGCGTCCGGCGAGCCGCTCGAGCAGGGCCAGGAAGGCCCAGCCGACCAGACCGGCGGCGAGTGCCATGGGGATCACCAGACCCGGGCCCACGACTGTCGTCGTACCCGAGTTGGTGACGGTGAAGTCGACGCCCAGCAGCGGGTCGGCGACGAGCCAGACGAGGAACGCGCCGGCGGCGGCCAGCACAGCCGCGAGGGCGCGAGCGGTACGGCGGGTGCGCGCGGCAGGGACCGGGGTGACAGCGGTGGCGGACATGATGGAGCCTCGCATTCCTGGAGATTATCAATAATGGAGCTTCTCCATCATTCGCCGGAATGCTGGAGGAAGTCAACTATTGAGATCCTTGGGTAAACTCGGGTCCATGGCTTCGGAACGGGATCAGCTGGCCGGGCTCGCCCAGCAGGTGATGGACGTCTCGCTGTGGATGGCGCGGCACTACCACCAGCGCTTCGCCGCCGACCTCGGCCTGACCGACACGCTGGCCCGGTCCCTGCTGCAACTGGATCCCGACCATCCGGTGCCGACCCGCGCGCTCGCGTCGATGCTCGGTTGCGACCCGTCCAACGTGACGCCGTTCGTCGACCGGCTGGAGCAGGCCGGCCTGGTCGAGCGGCAGGTCGACCCGCACGACCGCCGGGTCAAGACGCTGGTGGTGACGACGGAGGGCCGGGCCATGCTCGAGCGGATGAACGACATCCGCGGCACCGACTCCCCGCCCCTGCAGGCGCTCACCCCGTCCGAGCGCGACACGCTGGAGAAACTGCTCGCCAAGGCCTGGACCGCCGCCAAGGCGTACGAGGCCGACCAGTGCGCCCGGACGAGAGCCAAGATGTGAGAAACGCCCTGTCTCCCCGAAGGGCTGCTTGACCCTAGACTCGGGCTGGCCGAAGGGAGTCAGCTGTGTCCGACAGCAAGCAGATCACGAAGGTGCTGGTCGCCAACCGGGGCGAGATCGCCGTCCGGGTCGTCCGCGCCGCCGCCGACGCAGGGCTGAGCAGCGTCGCCGTGTACGCCGAGCAGGATCGCGACGCCCTGTTCGTCCGGCTCGCCGACGAGGCATACTCGCTGGACGGCGCGACACCGGCCGACTCCTACCTGAACATCGCCAAGCTCCTCGACGTCGCGGCCCGCTCCGGCGCGGACGCCGTACACCCGGGGTACGGCTTCCTGGCCGAGAACGCCGAGTTCGCCCAGGCGGTGATCGACGCCGGGCTGATCTGGATCGGCCCGCCGCCGTCGGCCATCGACTCCCTCGGCGACAAGGTCAAGGCACGACACATCGCCGACAAGGTCGGCGCCCCGCAGGTCCCGGGTACGCCGAACCCCGTCTCCGGCGCCGACGAGGTGCTCGCGTTCGCCGAGCAGTACGGCCTGCCGATCGCGATCAAGGCGGCGTACGGCGGTGGCGGTCGGGGCATGAAGGTGGCCCGGACGCTGGAGGAAGTGCCCGAGCTCTACGACTCCGCCGTCCGTGAGGCGGTCAGCGCGTTCGGCCGCGGCGAGTGCTTCGTCGAGCGGTACCTGGACAAGCCGCGGCACGTGGAGACCCAGTGCCTGGCCGATGCCCACGGCAACGTCGTGGTCGTCTCAACCCGGGACTGCTCACTGCAGCGCCGGTACCAGAAGCTGGTCGAGGAGGCGCCCGCTCCGTTCCTGTCCGAGGAGCAGCTGGAGACGTTGTACTCGGCCTCGAAGGCGATCCTGCGCGAGGCCGGGTACGTCGGTGCCGGCACGTGTGAGTTCCTGGTCGGGCAGGACGGGCTGATCTCCTTCCTCGAGGTGAACACCCGGCTGCAGGTCGAGCACCCGGTTTCGGAGGAGGTCACCGGTCTGGATCTGGTCCGGGAGATGTTCCGGATCGCCCAGGGCGAGGAGCTCGGGTACGACGATCCGGTCGTGTCAGGGCACTCGATCGAGTTCCGGATCAACGCCGAGGACGCTGGACGTGGATTCCTGCCGGCGCCGGGCACGTTGACCCGTTGGCACGCGCCGTCCGGTCCCGGCGTACGGCTCGACGGCGGCTACGACCAGGGCGAGACCGTGCCGGGTGCGTTCGACTCGCTGGTGGCGAAGCTGATCGTCTCGGGTCGTGATCGTCAGCAGGCGCTGGAGCGGTCCCGCCGCGCGCTGCGCGAGTTCGTGGTCGAGGGCATGCCGACGGTGATCCCGTTCCATGCGTCGGTCGTGTCGGACCCGGCCTTCATCGGCGGTGACGGCTTCAAGGTGCACACCCGCTGGATCGAGACCGAGTACGACAACCAGATCCCGCCGTACGACGGCCCCGTGGGCGAGCCCGCTGAAGCCGGCGGGCGCGAGAAGGTGACTGTCGAGGTCGGCGGCAAGCGGCTCGAGGTCGTCCTCCCGGCAGGCCTGGGCGCGGCCGCGGCCGCCGGTGGTGGCACCGCCGCGGGCACGAAGAAGAAGCCGACCCGCCGCGCCGGCGGCTCCGGCAAGAGCTCAGCCGCCTCCGGCGACTCGCTGACCTCCCCCATGCAGGGCACCATCGTCAAGCTCGCCGTCGAGGAAGGCGCCACCGTCGCCGAAGGCGACCTCATCGTTGTCCTCGAAGCCATGAAGATGGAACAACCCCTCAACGCCCACAAGTCCGGCACCATCACAGCCCTGACCGCCGAAGTCGGCGCCACCGTCACCGCCGGCGCCATCCTCTGCGAAATCAAAGACTGACACCGGACACCCCAACCTGAAACCGCCAGGGCCTCGGGCGCTGAACCACCCAGCGGGGGCTTGAACAGCTTATTTCCGGCTCTCATGCCAGGTGTGGGTGATCGTTCACCGGTACGGGATCCGACCAGCGGGTCCGGTCCAGCCGACCGGGGAGGGTTTTGCGCCCGATCCGGGGCAAAACCCTCCCCAGTCCACCACGGCAGCCCCGTACTGGTCGGCCCGGGCCTGGCACCCGTACCTCGACGACCGCTATCTCCGCTGGCGCCTGGTGGAGCTGGAGGATCAGCGGGTGGAGGATGACTAGCGAGCGAAGGCGGGCAGCTGGACGGTCGCCGCGTAGCGGTGTCCTATTTGCACTGCCGATTTTGCGCCCCGGATTGACAGACAGTTCTCAGGTTGGGGCTGTAGGTTCCCTGCAGGTATCTCGGTGAGGAGGGTTCTGCATGTCCAAGAAGACCCATCAGCAGCAGCTGGCGGCGCGGAAGGCGAAGCGGCAGGCCGAGCGGGTCGCCGAGCAGCGGCGGCAGCGGCGGAATCTGACGGTCACCATCACCGCGATCGTCACGGTGGTCGTGGTCGTGGTCGGGGTCTTCGTCGTGCTCGGCAACGGGGACGACGCCTCCCCCGCTGCGTCGGCTGGTCCGGACAACAAGCCGCAGAGCATCCCGACGGCGCTCGCGGCGGCGCCGAAGCGGGCGACCGCCTTGCCGGCCGAGGTGACCTGCACGTACAAGAAGGGCACCGAGGCGGCGAGCAAGAAGGTGAATCCGCCGGCCGACGGCAAGACCAAGGCGTCCGGTACGTCGAAGGTCAGCCTGAACACGTCGATCGGTGACCTGCAGCTCACCCTGGACAGCTCACTCGCACCCTGCGCGGTCAAGAGCTTCCTCAGCCTGGTCGGGCAGAAGTTCTACGACGACACCACGTGTCACCGGCTGACCGTCGGCGCGGGCCTGCAGGTGCTGCAGTGCGGTGACCCGACCGCGACTGGTGGGGGCGGCCCGGGGTACAGCTTCGCGGACGAGGTGTTCCCAACGCTGAAGTACGGCCGCGGTGTGCTGGCGATGGCGAACTCGGGGCCGAACACGAACGGCAGCCAGTTCTTCATCGTGTACGGCGACGGGTCCGGTCTCAGCCCGGACTACACCGCGTTCGGCACCATCGACGAGCCCAGCCTCAAACTCATCGACAAGGTCGCCGAAGCCGGCGTGACCCCGCAGAACGGCCCCACCGACGGCACCCCCGTCACCCCGGTCAAGATCGAAACCGCCACCGCGGCCGCCTGACGCCCGGCAGCAGGGCTGTCGTGATTTGACTGGTTGACCCACGAAATGGGGGGTTTGCCACCCTGAATCAGGGTGGCAAACCCCCAATGGCCCTGGTCAACCAGGCAAATGCTGGGTCAGGCCAGGAGGCCGTACTTGGAGCGGGGCCAGGCCAGCAGGGCGTGGATCTGGGCGATGCCGGCTTGCTCGAGCAGTTGCACGGGACCGTCGACGAAGTGGTAGAGCCCGGTGGCGGGGTTGCGGGCCTCGGTCCAGGCCCGGTCGGCGTAGGCCTGCATGGTCTGCTTGTAGCGGCGGTCGGGCGCGACCGAGTCGAGGATCAGCAGGTTCTTGAACCAGATGGAGTTGAAGCGGGTCGGCTGCTTCCAGAGGCGGTCGTCCTCGGCGTAGAAGGCGAGTGACGCGTTCGCCACCGACTTGGCATCCTCGAGGTACTTCCGGTCACCCGTTGCCTTGAACAACAGTACGCCGGCGCCGAGCATCACACCCTGGTTGTAGCTCCACTGGGTCTTCTCGATGTTCCCGGCCAGGTCGATGTGGTCCCAGTACAACCCGTTCGGTGCGAGCATGCAGTCCTGGGTCCACTCGTACATCCGCTTGGCCCAGGTCAGGTACGACCGGTCCCGCGTCAGCAGATAGAGATGCGCACCCAGCTCCGCACCCGGCCCGTTCGACACCGTGTTGCGGTCCTGGCTCCACGGCGCCTGGGTCCAGAAGACGCCACCGGCGCACGGGTGCGACGGATCCGTGTCCCAGCCAAAGACCACCAGGTCGAAGATCTCCTTGGCCCGGGCCAGCGCCGCACGGTCACCGGTCCGCTTGTAGTGCTGGACGAGGTGCAGCCCGATCCACTCGTTGTCGTCGTAGAACTTGTCCCCGCCCTGCCCCAGCGGCGGACGCACGTACGAGTCGTACCCCTTCGGCGTCGTCTCGGAGTTCCAGTACGGCTCGTACGCCGCGATCCGGCGGTCGGCCTCCTGCGACGCCTTGATCCCGGCCCCCGGGATACCGGCCAGGTTCTCGGCCGCGATCGCCGCCTGCGAGTACGGCCACACGTAGGCGTACGGGTTGGGGTGCGTGTTCGGGTATTCCTCGAGCAGCAGGTCCCTCCCCGCGTCGAAGTACTTGTTCAGCGCCTCGTACGACGCATTGGCCCGGGCCGCTGGACTGGTCACGGCATCAGCCGAGGACACGTGCAGAGACCCGAGTACGGCGACCGCCAGCACACCGGCCGCGATCCTGGTTGATATACCAAATTTTCTGCGCATCGACCTGCTCCTCCTGGGCGGTGGCGGTTGACATCGATGTCAAGTTCTAACCGGAGCAGGGAGAACGCGTCAATGGCTCGGCGACCTGCGGTTTCGCCGGCATCAGTTGGTATATCAGGCATGAAGCGCCGGACCGGCTGCCGTCGCACCGCCGTTGGACGAGGAGAACTCGGCCATGATCGGCTTGCCTTCGTACAGCCGGATCTGTCCTGCCGTCGCGGCGATCGCGGTGTTCGTCGACGCCTGCTCCGAGTCGTAGCCGCCGCACACCTGGCAGGCGGTCGTGTCGCACAGGTCGTACGCTCGCCACACGGCCTGATTGCGGTGGTAGACGGAATAGGTGCGCGCGGCAACAGCTTGAGCCTGGAGTGTGGCGCGAAGCCAAGTGGACAAAGCTTCCCGCGGTACGACGCCACGGAGGTAGCGCTCCAAGGACACGACGTTCACCGTCTCCGGATGCGCGCCTGATATGTCGATGGCTCGGAGCGCACCGCGATAGCGCCGTACCACTCCACTGGCAGGATCAGACCGATCACCGGCGAGCCCGCGCTTCTCATCAGCCGTTCAGGTAGGTGACGTAGACCTTGCCTTGGTGGGCGTTGTAGGTGAGCCACCCGCGCTCGTACTTCTGCCGGATTCCGTTCGTCACCGTGTACATGTCGGTCATCGGCAGCCCGAGCCGCGACTGCTCCGCGCCGAGAGCGACGTACGAGCGGAAGATCGGACCGGCGACCGGGTGAATGCCGTAGGGCTTCGACCAGTAGAGCGCGCCGTAGCGGAAGGCCTGAATCAAGGTGCCGCGCTTACCTTGGCCGTACTCCCGGACGGGCAGGCCGAGCGCGGAGGCGTCCAGGCCGAGTTTCCGATACTTCGACCGGAACACGCCGACGGTCGAATGGGTGCCGGTGGCTTGGGAGTAGAAGACGTCGCGGTTGGCGAAGTAGGTCCCCCAGCCGGTCTTCGTCCTGTGTTCACCCCAGAAGGGCTCACCGGTGCTGCTGAATCCGACCTGCCTGGCGAACCGGTAGATCGGCGTCGAGACACTGCCTCCCATCAGCACACCAACCCGTTGCCTCAGCCAACCAAGTTTGTTGTAGAGCAGCCGGCCCGGGCATTCCGTCGCCTTGGTGTCGCGATGTCCGGAGATGGTGCGCAGCCGTACGCCGTTCATCACGATCGCAGTCAGCGGCGACCGATAGTTGGCGTCGAACTTCCAAGCGATCACCCGAGCTGTCTTCTCGAGCATCGCCGACGTCGGCGTGGCGCTTTGGAAATTGCCGATCAGCGCGACGCCGAACGAGTTCGTGTTGAACCCTCCGGTGTGGGCGCCGAGGACGGGCAGTTGCGCGCCGCCGTACCGGCCTTCGAAGACCCGGCCGAAGCGGTCGACGAGGAAGTTGTAGCCGATGTCGCACCAACCGCGGCTCTTCACGTGGTAGGCGTACGTCGCGCGCATGATCGCCGGGACCTGCTCGCGGGTGTAGGTGTTGCGATCGGCCGTGTGGTGGACGAACGCGGCCTGCACGGTGCTCGTGTACTTCGGAACCACGCAGCCCGGGTTGTAGCTGCGCAGCCGCTCGTCGGCGCCCCATGCCCTGCGACTGGCCATGGCCGGCATCGGGTACGGCGTCTCGCCGGTCGCCATCGTCGTGAAGGTTTCCGCGGCGGGCTCTTCGGCGTCGGTCGCCAGTACGCCGGGATTGATGAGGACCACCTTCGCGTCGTCGACCGTCCTACCGTCGGAACTCGTGACGCTGGCCTGCACACCCTGAGATTTGCCGACCCACAGCGGATCGGTGCCAGAACGGCCTCTGCCCTCAGGCGTCCCCGGGTCCGGTCCGTGCTCGTCCTCGACGTCCAGCGTCTCCCACTTCGACCACGCGCCGTCGCGCTGGACGCGCACCTGGGCCGTCACCTTCTGCGTGCTCTTTGGCCACGTGATGCCGACCAGCTCGAAGGGCTTGGTCCCGGTGGCATCCGTGGCCGCGAACGCACGCGAGCTCTGACGCAGCGGGATCTCCTGGTACGACGCGTCGACGGGCGCCTGCTCGGCGGCTGATGGCGCAGGCGCCGCCGGTCGGGCTTGAAGCGGCACGTGCGGGACAGTCAGGGCGAGACCCGTTACTGCGACGGACAGAAGTCGGGAGGTCCTGATCATGGCCAGCCTTCCAGCGTGGGGGAAGCGGTATCCGGGCAGTAGTCAAGTATGCGCGCTCAGTGACCAGTTGAATAGTAGTGGCGCTCACTTTTCGTGGCGCGATGCGGTTGAGCGATTGGATAGGCTCTCCGTAAAGCCCCTGCGAGACCAGCCTTGAGAGGCGGAAGAGGCCCGTCATGGAGTTCATCCTGATCATCGCGGTTGTGGTGATCGCTGTTCTGGCATACCGGTCGTACCGGCGGACCCAGCTGCAGAACCGCAAGCAGCACGAGATCACCGCCGCTGAGCTCGAGTCGGTGAAGCGCACCGCCGACGAGGACATCACCAGGTTCGGCGAGGAGCTGCAGGACCTGGACCTGGACATGGTCGGCAAGGACCTCGGCGACGGGGCGCGGCAGGACTACCAGCGCGCCCTGGACTCGTACGAATCGGCCAAGGAGGCGGTCGGCAAGGTCACCCAGGCCGACGAGATCAAGCACGTCATCGAGATCCTCGAGGACGGCCGCTACGCGGCGGCCTGCGTGCGGGCCCGGGTGAACGGCGAGCCGCTGCCGCAGCGCCGCCCGTCCTGCTTCTTCAACCCGCAGCACGGCCCGTCCGTCGAGGACGTGACCTGGGCGCCGCCGGGCGGCGCGCCGCGTGAGGTGCCGGCCTGTGCGGCCGACGCCGAGCGGGTCCGGGCCGGTGCGGAGCCGGACGTCCGCAAGGTCATGGTGGGCCCGCAGCGGGTGCCGTACTGGGAGGCCGGCCCGGCCTACTCGCCGTACGCGCAGGGCATGTTCGGCGCCCTCGGCGGCGTGATGACCGGTATGTTCCTCGGCACCATGCTCGGCGGCATGTTCGCCGGCGGCGGGTACGGCGACTACGCGGCGGGTTCCGAGGGCGGCGACGGCGGCGGCGGTGACGGCGGCGGCGACGGCGGCGGAGATGGTGGCGGCGACTTCGGCGGAGACTTCGGCGGCGGCGACTCCGGCGGCTGGGACTTCGGCGGCGGCGACTTCGGCGGAGACTTCTGACCCGACCTCAACGAGCCCCGGCAACCGTCACGGTTGCCGGGGCTCCGCTGTTGCGGGTTACTCGCCGAAGAGCGGCGAGGCCCCGTCGGCGGTGTGCAGGGAGTACACCGGGTCCTGGTAGCTGCCCGGAAGTTTGCCGAGGCCCTTGATGACGGTGGCGGTGCCGTTCGCGTGGCCGACGGCATACAGGTAGGCCGAGCCGGTGTCCTTGTCGATCGCGGTCAGCAGGGTGCTCTGCGTGCCGCACCTCTCCGCGATCAGGTGCTCGAACCCCTGCCAGGTGGACGACCGGACCTGCTTCACGATCGGCTTCATCGGGGTCGTGGCCGGGATCCGGATCGTGTACAGCGCCCCGCCGCGAGTCGTGGCCAGGAAGGTGTCGTACGTCTTGGTCTCGCTGATCAGCGCCATCGTCTTCACCGCGGAGAATCCCGGGTACGACGCCACGGTGCGGAACCCGTTCGTCCACCGGAACAGCATGCCGTCGGCCCGCAGCCCGTACCGGGCGGACCGGGTGGTGGGGTACGCGCCCCAGAAGGATTGCTCGACCGCGGTGAAGTTGCCCCAACCACCGCCGATCCTGGTCAGGTCGCTGGTCGGTTCGCCCGCTTCGGTGTGGCCGTACACCGCCTGGTACAGCGACGACCCGAGGACGACGTAGGCGGTGGTGACATCCCCGGCCGGGACCGGATCCCAGCTCCAGGTCGAACTCACCTTCGCGGCACCGGCGGTGAACAGTTGCCGGCCGGGCGATTGCTCGGCGGTCGGTGGCGCCGACGCCGTCACGCCCGTGTAGCCGAGGGCGCCGCCGCTGGTGATCGATCCAACCGTCTGCCGGCACGGTGCGGTCGGTCTCGCCGCCGCCGTGCCCGCGGGAACAGTTGCCATGGTCCCCAGCAGCACAGCGGACGCCGCCACCGCGGAGACTCGGTTCAGTTTCATCTGTGAAGTCCTTCCGGAGAGGTTCTCGATCACCTCGATACCGCCCCACCCGAGAAAGTTGCCCATCACCACCAACCGCTCGCGCGGCCACCGAGTATTCGGCAGCCGCGCGAGTGTAACCGGCTACTCGCCGAAGAGGTCTTCGGCTTCGCCGGTCATGGCGTGGTGGGTGACGCCGGGGAAGGGCACCGGGATCTTGCCGAGGCCCTGGATCACCGTGGACGTGCCGTTGGCGTGTCCGACGGCATACAGGTAGGCGGAGTCGGTGTCGTGGTCGATGCCGGTCAGCAGAGTGCCCTGCTTGCCGCACTTGTACGCGACGATCGACTCGAAGCCCTGCCAGGTCGACGTCCGGACCTGCTTGACGATCGGCTTCATCGGCGACGTCAGCGGGATTCGGATGGTGTAGAGGGCGCCGCCGCGGGTGGTGGCCAGCAGCGTGTCGTACGTGCTCGTTTCGCTGATGACCGCCATCGTCTTGACCGCGGAGAAGCCCGGGTACGAACCGAGCGACTTGAAGCCGTTACGGTCCCAGCGGAACAGCACACCGTCGTCGCGCAGGCCGTAGAGGTAGCTGTGCGGCTTGCTCACGAACGACGCGTCGGACTCCTCGATCTGCCGGAACCTGTCCCAGCCGCCACCGATCCGGCGCGAAGTGATCGCCGGGTCCGGCTCCACTCCGTCCCAGCGCATTTCGGCGGAGTACAGACCGGTGCCGCTGATCACTGTCCCGTACCACCAGGACTCGGCCGTCAGCGCGGAGTAGTACCAGGTCGTGCTCTCCTTGACCTGGAAAAGCTTGATCGGATCGAATACCTCGGCCGTCGGTGGGCGGGTGGCGATGACGTCCGCACCACCTTTGTTACCGGCCGCATCGACCGCCCCGACATACATGCCGCACGGAGTGGCGGCCGTTGCCGCGGTCTTCCGCGGCCCTTCCTTCAGCTCCGGCCCCGGCTTCGGCGGGACCGCGGTCGCCGGGATCGCGGTCGCGCCGGCCAGCAAGGCGGCAGCGATCACGACAGAGACTCGTTTCCAGCTCATCTGATCTCCCCTCTCTCGAAGGGCTTGATACCGACGCCGCCGGGAAAGTTGCGGCTACCCGGAAACCTGCAACTTTTTCGGCCGCGACCGTATCGAGGTGATCGAGATACCCCCTCCGGAAGGACCTGAGATATGAATGTGAAGCGAGCGTCCGCGGTCGCGGCGTCGGCTCTGCTGCTGGGCACCTTGGCGACCGTGCCCGCGAGTACGGCGGCAGTCGCATCGTCGACCGCGGCCTGCACCATGGCCGTCGGCTCCGTCACCAGCGGCGGTGACATCGGCTCGGCGCGCATCACCGCCGGATCGCCGGTCACGGCCAAGCAGTCGACCGGCGTCCACATGTTCACCCCGGGCATCACGAAGATGAGCTCGACCTGGACCTGGAGGCCCGAGGTGCCCGCCGGACACATGACCAGCGGCGAAGTTCTGCTCAACACCACGCTGTACGACGCCTGGTACGGCGTGGGCGACGACGGAGGCCCGGTCACTGGCATGAGCCGCTCAGGCACCGGTTACGGCAGCTACATCGTCACCGAGAGGGTGTCGTACGAGTACGCGGGCATCCCGAACGCGACGTACCGGCTGCGGAACGACGGGGTGCTCTACCGATGGCAGTACGACCTCAGTGACCCCCACGGCGGCGCGACCGTCACCCGCTACACCGGCTTCTCGGCCGTCAAGACGATGGCGCTGATCAGCGAGACCAAGGCCTACGACACCTTCCTGGCCAACACCCGCGGCGGTGCGCTCTACACGATCCGCGTCCCGCGAGACGCCGCCCTCAAGCCGGTCGTCAAGAAGGTCCGCACGTCCACCTGGCAGACCTTCGAGCACCTGGTCGCGGAGAAGTGCGGCACGCAGAGCACCCTGCTCACCGCGATCGACAAGGACACCGGCTCCGCCTACCTGTACGCCGTCGGCCACGCCAACGGCACGTCCACCGTCATCAAGGGCCTCGGCAAGGTCCCGGGTGTCTACAACGATCCCGTCTACTACCTCCACACCATCGACGCCACCCCGCCGCTGTACGGCGAATGAACACCCGATCCCCGGCCGCCGCGCTGGTGGCCGGGGATCGCCGGTTCAGTGGCGGAGGTGGAGGCGGCGGGCGGCCTCGGCGACGGAGCCGGAGACCGAGGGGTAGACCGTGAACGACTGGGCGACCTGGTCGACGGTCAGGCGGGCTCCGACAGCCAGGGAGATCGGGTGGATGAGCTCGCTGGCGCGGGGGGCGACGACGACGCCGCCGACGATGATGCCGGTGTTCGGCAGGCAGAAGAGCTTCACGAAACCGTCCCGGACACCTTGCATCTTGGCTCGGGCATTGTCGGCCAGCGGGACCTTGACGACGATCGCCGTACTGCCGCCGGCGTCGACGACCGCCTGGGAGACGCCGACGGTGGCGATCTCCGGCGCGGTGAACACGTTGGCGGACACAGTCGACTGGTCCAGCGGCGCAACCGCGTCGCCGAGCGCGTGCGCCATCGCGATCCGGCCCTGCATGGCCGCGACGGAAGCCAGCATGAGTACGCCGGTGCAGTCGCCGGCCGCGTAGACCCCGCGGGCCGTGGTCCGGCTGACCCGGTCGACCGTGACGAAGCCGCCGTCGCCGAGCGACACGCCCGACTCGACAAGGCCCATGTCATCGGTGTTCGGCAGCGATCCGACCGCGAGCAGCGCGTGCGAACCCTCCACCGTCCGGCCGTCGGTCAGGGTCACCACGACCCCGTCGCCCTGTCGCTTCACCGACTCGGCCCGGGACTTGCCCAGCACGGTCAGCCCGCGCCGCTTGAACACGTCCTCCAGTACGGCGGCCGCGTCGGCGTCCTCACCGGGGAGCACCCGGTCCCGCGACGACACCAGGACGACGTCGCTGCCGAGAGCGTCGTACGCGCTGGCGAACTCGGCACCCGTGACACCGGACCCGACCACGATCAGCCGCTCCGGCAGCTCCTCCAGCTCGTAGACCTGCTCCCAGGTCAGGATCCGCTCGCCGTCCGGCTCCGAGCCCGGCAGGATCCGCGGCCGCGCCCCGGTGGCGATCAGTACGACGTCCGCGTCGAGCCGCTCGTCGCCGACCACGACGGTCTCCGGCCCGTCCAGCCGGCCGCGGCCCTGAATGATCCTCACCTTGTCCCGGTCCAGCCGGCGGGTGATGCCCTCGGACTGTGCGGTGGCCAGCCGCTTGACCCGTTGGTTGACGACGGAGAGGTCGACACGCACGGAGTTCGCCGGATCGTCGTCACCGTCCTCGAGCCGGACACCGAGCTGACCGGCCTCCTCGACCTCGGTCATCACCTCCGCCGTCGCTATCAGCGTTTTGCTGGGGACGCAGTCGGTGAGCACGGCTGAACCGCCGATTCCGTCGGAATCGACGACCGTCACCTCCCCGCCCAGTTGGGCGGCCGCACTGGCCGCTTCGTACCCGCCCGGACCGCCACCGATGATCACAACTCGCGCCACGGGAGGTCATTCTTCCGTATCCTGTGTCGTCGTGACCCTGTACGCCGCGTTTGCGTCGAATCTGGACCCGAACCTGATGGCCGAGCGGTGCCCGTACTCCCCCCTGCGCGGCACCGGGTGGATCGTCGGCTGGCGCCTCACCTTCGGCGGTGAGGAACTGGGTTGGGAGGGGGCCATGGCCACCGTGGTGGAGGACCCGGCCGACCCGACGAACCAGGTCTTCGTCGCGCTGTACGACATCCACCCCAAGGACGTCGAGCGGCTGGACGAGTGGGAGTGGATCGACCAGGGCGTCTACCGCAAGATCCAGGTCCGAGTGCAGACCCTGGACGGTGAGCAGCTGGCCTGGATGTACGTCCTGAACGCCTACGAGGGCGGTCTCCCGTCGGCCCGCTACCTGGGCATCCTCGCCGAGGCCGCCGAAGCCGCCGGCGCCCCGGACGACTACGTTGCCGACCTCCGCGCGCGCCCCTGCCAGTCGTCGGGACATTAGCTATCTTGCGGGGGTGACCGTCAATGATGACCTCAGGGCCGCCGCCGAAGCTTGGTTGAGCGAGGATCCCGACCCCGACACGCGCGTTGAGCTCCAGCAACTTCTGGACGTGGGGGCCGCCGAGGAGCTGGCCGACCGGTTCGCGGGCACTCTCGAGTTCGGTACGGCGGGACTTCGCGGAGCCGTCGGCGCCGGGCCGAACCGGATGAACCGGGTCGTGGTCATCCGCGCCGCCGCCGGCCTGTGCGCGTACCTGAAGGCGAAGGGCCTCACCGGCGGCCCGGTCCTGATCGGGTACGACGCCCGGCACAAGTCCGACGTGTTCGCGCGGGACACGGCCGCCGTGGTGCGTGGTGCCGGCCTGGACGCCGTACTGCTGGATCGGCCTGCTCCGACGCCGGTGGTCGCCTTCGGGATCAGGCACCTGAAGGCCGTGGCCGGCGTGGTCGTGACGGCGTCGCACAACCCGCCCCAGGACAACGGGTACAAGGTCTATCTGGGTGACGGGTCGCAGATCGTGCCGCCCGCGGACGCGGAGATCGCCGCGGCCATCGCCGCCGTCGGGCCGCTGGACTCGGTCCCTCGCGGGGACGACTGGCAGACGACCGGTGACGAGCTGCTGAGCGCCTACCTGGACCGGATCGCGGAGCTGGTTCCGGCGGACGCGCCGCGAGAGCTGAGCGTCGCCTACACACCGCTGCACGGGGTCGGGCGGTCGCTGGTCGAGGACGCGGTCGCTCGGGCCGGTTTCGCCGCTCCGGCGGTCGTGGCGTCGCAGGCGGAGCCGGATCCGGACTTCCCGACCGTGTCGTTCCCGAACCCCGAGGAGCCGGGTGCGATCGACGCGGCGCTGGAGCTGGCCCGGTCGGTGGGCGCGGACCTCGCGGTGGCCAACGATCCGGACGCTGACCGGTGCGCGGTCGCCGTACCGGATCCGGCGGCCCAAAATCCGGCCCAGAATCCGGCACAGGACGGCTGGCGGATGCTGCGTGGGGACGAGCTGGGCGGCCTGCTCGGGGAGTTCCTGCTCTCGTCGCGGCCGTCCGGCGTGGCCGCGTGCTCGATCGTGTCATCGTCGCTGCTCGGCAAGATCGCGGCGTCGTACGGCGTCGAGTACGTCGAGACGCTCACCGGCTTCAAGTGGATCGGCCGGGTGCCGGGGCTGGTGTACGGCTACGAGGAGGCGCTCGGGTACTGCGTCGACCCGGTGGCGGTGAAGGACAAGGACGGCGTCTCGACGCTCGTCCGGGTGCTGCAGCTGGCTGCCCGGGCCAAGTCGGAGGGCCGCACGCTGCTGGATCTGCTCGACGACCTGGCGGTGAAGCACGGGCTGCACGCGACCGACCAGCTGTCCGTCCGGGTGGAGGACCTGTCGCTGATCAGGACCACCATGGAGCGGCTGCGGGCCACTCCCCCGACGTCCTTGGGCAGTCACACGGTCGAGCGGGTGGATGACCTGAGCGAAGGCTCCGAGACGCTGCCGCCGACCGACGGCCTTCGCTACATACTGTCTGAGGGTGCCCGGGTGGTGGTGCGTCCGTCCGGCACCGAGCCCAAGCTCAAGTGCTACCTGGAGGTCGTCATCCCGGTGACCACCGACGTGGCGGCCGCCCGAGCCCAGGCCGCCACCGACCTGAGCGCTATCAAGCAGTCGCTGTCCACGGCCCTGGGGCTCTGAAAAGGGTTCCGAAAAGCGCAAGACGTCAGCCGCGCGACCTCCGGGTCGGCGGCTGACGTACTACGTCCGGGAGCACCTGGCGGGTAGCGCCCGGGCTGAGATCAGCGGGCGGCAGCCGCGGCTTCGGCTTCCTCGGCGCGGAGCGAGCTCTGCAGCGACGAGTGCAGGATGCGCAGCGTGCTGGTCGACTGCATCAGCGCGTCGCGCTCGTCCGGGTTCCGGTTCGCCAGGTTGGTGATCTCGGTGATGCTGGCGTCGATCCGAGCAATCCGGTCGGCGACCGTGCCCTCCTGGCTGCTGGCCCGGCGGATCGCCTCGGACGTCACCGTCCAGACGTCTTCCTTGTCGTTCGTCCGCCGCGACATGTCGACCATCTGGCTCAGCGCCGCCAGGTCGTGGTCGACCTGGGTCCGCTCCACCGGTGCGGTGATCCCGGCGGTCGCCTGGCGGAGCCGGGTCACGTGACCGGACAGCTCCGACCAGCTGCACCTGCCGCTCTTGATCTTGTCCAGCACCTTGGCGTACTCGGTGTTGAACTCGTCGTAGTTCACTGTCCTACTCCTGCCGTGAGACTGCTCGCTGGAGAACTGTACGGCGTGCGGCACCCGAACAAGTAACCACACAATCGCAGATCGTGTACGTGTCGGCAAAACGCAACAGCCGCCCGGTACGCCAACGCGCACCGGGCGGCTGAGTTACGTTAGACCGCTGAACAGGTCAGGCGACGTACGTCGAGCTCGCGTTCCAGGTGTTGCAGTTGCCCGCGACGGTGTAGGTGTGCTTCGCGTTGAAGCCGGCCGTCGACCAGAACGCGTGGTTCTTCGGCGAGCCGTGGTCACGGACGCCACCCGGCTGGTCACCCATGTGGCTGATCAGGTAGTTGAACTGCGTCAGGAGGCCGCCGCTCATGGGGTAGTACCGCTTGTTCGCGCCGATGTAGGCCGCGCCCAGGCAGGAGGCCTGCAGCTCACGGCGACGGCTCTCCTCGAGCCGCGCGGCGTTGGTGGAGAAGGCCCGCTGACGCGTCCACGACGCGTTCAGGATGCCGGTCAGGAACTGCACGTGGTGGCCGTACTCGTGCGCCATCATCTGGGTCAGCCACGCCCGCGCGTAGGTCGGGTTCTGGCCCCACCTCTGCATGATGTAGGCAGCCGGGATGTAGATGACACCGTTGCTCGCGCTGCAGTAGTAGCCGGTGGTGTTGTAGGCGATCCCGCAGCCGGTGTTGATCTTGGTGCCGGTGTGGACGACCAGCTTCGGCTTCACCTTGTACGCCGCACCGGCGTACTTCAGCGGGACCGCCCAAGCCGCGTACATGCAGGTCCAGAGCTTGCTGGAGTAGGACTGGACGCCCGCGACCGTGCGCAGCGAGACGTTGACCTCCGCGCACTTCGACGGCGTGATCGCCGGGGTGTTGTAAAGCCGGTTGTAGCGGACGACGTTCGTCGGCGAGGAAGCCATCGTCGTCAGGCCTTCGCCCGCCGGCGGCGTGCTGACCGCCTGGTCCGGGGTCTCGCCCGGCTGCGGGAGGACCGGGTGGCCCGCGGCCGCGACCGGGGCTGCCTGCGCGTTCGGAAGTGTCAAGGCCGCGAGGGCGGCGAAGGCAGCGACGCCGGCCAGACCACGCAGGGTGTTACGGGAGAGGTTGGGCATGTTCTCCACTCTCGAGTTAGGGACCTGTCGTGCTCATCTTGGAGTGAACAGGGGTCCATCCCAGGCTGAACACGGGCTCTGACGCCGCGAATCACAACGGAGTTCCGCTCAGCCGGTGACTTTCGTACCCAGGAACCGCAGCTGGTCAGGGAGCATGCGCCGCCAGTAGCCGGGCGTGTGCGCGCCCAGCTGCACCCCGCCCACCGCGCCGAGTTCGGTCCGCAACGCGTCGGCCGCGTCGGCGAAGGGGTCGTCCCGCCCACAATCGATGCGCACGGCAACATCCCGGAAACCGCTCCTGCGGCCGAACACCTGGCTGGTCTCGAAGTCCTTGCGATCGTCGAACGCACCGGGTGTGGCGTCTTCGTAGCGGCGCCACAGCGCCGGACTGAGGGCGCCCACCGCGACCGCTTGGGTGGCCGGCCGGACGCGCCGCTGCCAGTAATGCAACGCGACCCACAGCAGGGCGCCGTACCCGCCCATCGACCAGCCGAGCAGGCCGTACTGCGAGGTGTCCAGGCCGCGTTCCGCCAGCAGGGGCAGGAATTCCTGGTCCAGCATGAACCCGGGGTCCTCACCGCTGGCCCGGCGATGCCAATAGGTGTCTCGCCCGCCGTCCACGGTCGCCAGCGCGAAAGGCGGCGTACCGGATTGGACAGCGGCGGTCAGGTAGCGGTCGATGCCGAGGTCGTTGACGGCGGAGGTGTGGTCGCCGCCTCGTCCGTGCAGCACGAGTACGACGGGGATCTCGGCGGACGGCCCGTAGCCGTCGGGATAGATCACGCTGTAGCCGACCGTCGTACGACGTCCGAACGACTCGAAGGAGCCGGACTCGACCGGCCCGGCCGGCACATCGGGTACGACGCCGTCCGGACCGGTCAGCCCGAGAGCGTCGTGCACCCGGGCGCGACCGGGGATGACACCGGTCTCCAGGCCGGCCACGCCAGCGGCTCCGGCGACCGTGGCGGCCACCCCCGTGCGGATCACGGTGCGCCGGGAGAGCGGTGACATGACGGCCGCGCCGGTCAGCGGAGCAGTGCGGCCAGGACGGCGACAGCCGCCAGGGAACCCGCGACCGCCAGCTCGGGACGGGCCCAGGCGGTGACGATCTCACCGTCGGACGTGGAGCTGTAGTGCTCCATGTGGGTCTCGATCCGGTCGACCACGAAGTCGGCCCGGGAGATCGAGCTGTCGTCGGAGAGCTTGCGGCCGCCGACCCGCTGTTTCCTGAGATCACGGATGACGAGCTGGACGCCGGGGGCGCGGAACCGGTTGTCGGCCGTGTGCACGCGGAGGATGTCGGTGACGTCCACGCCGGTGACCTTGCTCCACGGGATGGCGTGGTCGCGCAGGTGGTTACGCAGCAGGATGTGATCGGGGCTGAGGGTGACCGACGGCCGGACCAGGCCGACGTACGCGAGCACCATCAGGAGCCCGATCAGCGCCGCGACCAGCAGGCCGCTCGCCGTCCGCCACTCCAGCACGATGTCGAGCAGCCCGAGCGCACCGATCACCAGCACGACCGCGCCGGTGATCCGGTTCGAGGTGGACAGGTACTGCTCGCTCTCCGGGTGCTTCGATTTCACCCGCACAAAGTAACCGGCGACCGGTCACCGGCCCCACAGTGAAGTACGGATCGTAACCTGGCCACCGGGACACGGCTTAGACTGCGGAGGTGACCACACTCGACAGCGGCGTCGACTCGTTGGCCGACGTGACCTCGTCCGAGGACCGGCTGCGCCGGTTCCTGCTCGGCCTGCCGGGCGTCGACCAGGTCGGCGCCGAGGCCAGAGCCGCCACCTTGGGCACGCGGTCGATCAAAACCACCGCCAAGGCGTACGCACTCGACCTGGCGATCCGGATGATCGACCTGACCACGCTGGAAGGGCAGGACACCCCCGGCAAGGTGCGGGCCCTGTGCGCGAAGGCGCAACGGCCCGACCCTGCCGACCCGAGCGCTCCGCAGGTCGCGGCCGTCTGTGTGTACCCGGACCTGGTGGCCACGGCCAAGTACGAGCTGCGCGGCTCGGGGATCAACGTGGCGAGTGTCGCAACCGCCTTCCCCAGTGGGCGTTCCAGCCTGGCGATCAAGATCCAGGACACCAAGGACGCGGTGGCCGCGGGCGCCGACGAGGTCGACATGGTGATCGACCGCGGCGCGTTCCTGTCCGGCCGGTACGGTCTGGTCTTCGACGAGATCGCCGCGATCCGCGAGGCGGCCGGTGACGCGCACCTGAAGGTGATCCTGGAGACCGGGGAGCTGGTCACCTACGACAACGTCCGGCGGGCGTCCTGGCTGGCGATGCTGGCCGGTGCGGACTTCATCAAGACGTCAACCGGCAAGGTGTCCCCCGCGGCCACGCTGCCGGTCACGCTGGTGATGCTCGAGGCGGTCCGCGACTACCACGAGGCCACCGGCCTGCACATCGGCGTCAAACCGGCCGGCGGGATCCGGACCGCGAAGGACGCGATCAAGTACCTGGTCACCGTCAACGAGACGGCCGGGCCCGACTGGCTGGACCCGGAGCTGTTCCGCTTCGGCGCCTCCAGTCTGCTGAACGACCTGCTGATGCAACGCACCAAGCTGGCCACCGGGCACTACCCCGGACCCGACTACTTCACGCTGGACTGAGGCATGAGCAGATTCGAGTACGCACCGGCCCCGGAGTCCCGGGCCATCGTCGACATCAAGTCGTCGTACGGGCTGTTCGTCAACGGCGCGTTCATCGAGGCGACCGACGGGAAGCCGTTCAAGACCGTCAGCCCGTCGTCGGAGGAGGTGCTCGCGGAGGTCAGCGAGGCCGGTCCGGTGGATGTCGACAAGGCGGTCAAGGCGGCCCGGAAGGCGTTCGAGAAGGTCTGGGGACCGATGGCCGGCCGGGACCGGGCGAAGTACCTGTTCCGGATCGCGCGCCTGATCCAGGAACGCTCCCGCGAGCTGGCGGTGCTGGAGTCGCTCGACAACGGCAAGCCGATCCGCGAGTCGCGTGATGTCGACATCCCGCTGGTGGCAGCGCACTTCTTCTACTACGCCGGCTGGGCGGACAAGCTCGAGTACGCCGGTGCCGGCCCGGATCCGCGGCCGGTGGGTGTCGCGGGTCAGGTGATCCCGTGGAACTTCCCGATGCTGATGCTGGCCTGGAAGATCGCACCCGCGCTGGCGGCCGGGAACACCGTCGTACTCAAGCCGGCCGAGACAACGCCGCTGACCGCGCTCGCGTTCGCGGAGATCTGCCAGCAGGCGGATCTTCCGCCCGGTGTGGTGAACATCGTCACCGGCGCCGGCCGGACCGGTCAGGCGCTGGTCGAGCACCCGGACGTGGACAAGGTCGCGTTCACCGGTTCGACGGAGGTCGGCCGGTCGATCGCCAAGGCGGTGGCCGGCTCGGACAAGAAGGTGACCCTCGAGCTCGGCGGCAAGGCGGCGAACATCGTCTTCGAGGACGCGCCGATCGACCAGACCATCGAGGGCATCGTCAACGGCATCTTCTTCAACCAGGGTCATGTCTGCTGCGCGGGTTCGCGGCTGCTGGTCCAGGAGAGCGTGTACGACGAGGTGCTCGCGCGACTGAAGCGCCGGATGGGCAGCCTGCGCGTCGGTGACCCGCTGGACAAGAACACCGACATCGGCGCGATCAACTCGTCGGCCCAGTTGGCCAAGATCCGCGAGCTGTCCCAGATCGGCGAGGACGAGGGCGCCGAGCGCTGGTCGCCGGAGTGCGAGCTGCCGGCCGAGGGCTACTGGTTCCCGCCGACCGTCTTCACCGGCGTCTCGCAGGCGCACCGGATCGCTCGCGAGGAGATCTTCGGGCCGGTGCTGTCGGTGCTCACCTTCCGTACCCCGGCCGAGGCGGTGGAGAAGGCGAACAACACCCCGTTCGGGCTGTCCGCCGGGATCTGGACCGAGAAGGGTTCCCGGATCCTCTGGATGGCGAACCAGCTGCGCGCCGGTGTGGTCTGGGCGAACACGTTCAACCGCTTCGACCCGACCTCGCCGTTCGGCGGCTACAAGGAGTCGGGTTATGGCCGCGAGGGCGGTCGCCACGGTCTGGAGGCCTACCTTGCCCACTAAGGACTCGACCCCCAAGCAGAGCCCGAGGCTCGAGGTGCGCAAGACCTACAAGCTGTACATCGGCGGCGCCTTCCCGCGCAGCGAGTCGGGCCGGTCGTACGTCGTGAACGATGCCAAGGGCAAGTTCCTGGCGAACGCGTCACAGGCCTCCCGCAAGGACGCCCGGGACGCGGTGGTCGCGGCCCGGAAGGCGTTCGGCGGCTGGTCCGGCCGGACGGCGTACAACCGCGGCCAGATCCTCTACCGGATCGCCGAGGTGCTGGAGGGGCGGCACCAGCAGTTCACCGCCGAGGTGGCGGCCTCCGAAGGGCTGTCGACGGCGAAGGCGCGCGCCCTCGTGGACGCCTCGATCGACCGGTGGGTCTGGTACGCCGGCTGGGCCGACAAGCTGGCCCAGGTGGTCGGCTCGAGCAACCCGGTGGCCGGCCCGTACTTCGACTTCTCGTTGCCCGAGGCAACTGGTGTGATCGCGGTGCTGGCGCCGCAGGAGTCCAGCCTGCTCGGGCTGACCAGCGTGATCGCGCCCGCGATCGTCTCCGGCAACACGGTCGTCGCGGTCTCGTCGTACGAACGTCCGCTGCCGGCCGTCACACTGGGCGAGGTGATGGCGACCTCCGACCTGCCGGGTGGGGTGGTCAACATCCTGACCGGTTCCGCCTCCGAGATCGGCCCGTGGCTGGCGTCCCACCTGGATGTCAACGCGATCGACCTGTGCGGGATCGAGGACGCCGACGAGGCTCGCGACCTGGAGGCCGCCGCGGCGGAGAACCTCAAGCGGGTACGCCGTCCCGCCGCCGAGGACTGGTCGGAGTCGCCCGGGCTCTCGCGCCTGACGCAGTACCTGGAGCTCAAGACGGTCTGGCACCCGATCGGCGTCTAAATCGCTCACCCGTGGGCGTTCGGCGTCGTACAGTCTGCGCATGGTTCAACCTGGTGACAAGGTCGCGGTCGTCTCACCGTCGGGTGGGTTGCCGGAGATCTTCCCGGCGCCGTACGGGCTCGGGCTGGAGCGGCTGCGCTCGTTCGGCCTCGAGCCGGTCGAGTATCCGACCACCCGCAAGCTCGGGACGACGCCGGCCGATCGGGCCGCCGACCTGCACGCGGCCTGGTCGGATCCGTCGATCCGCGCGGTGATCGCGACGATCGGCGGCGACGACCAGCTCACCGTGCTGAAACACCTCGATCCCGAGGTGTTCCGGGCGAACCCGAAGCCGTTCTTCGGCTTCAGCGACAACACGAACCTGCTCAACTTCCTGTATTTCCTGGGGTTGCCGGCGTACCACGGCGGCAGCGTGATGGTGCAGTTCGGCCGCGGCGGCGCGATGCACCCCGACACCGAACGCTCGCTGCGGGCCGCGCTGTTCACCCCGGGTGACTTCGACCTGACCCCGGCCGCGGGGTGGACCGACCACGACCGCGACTGGGCCGATCCTTCCCACCTGAAGACCGAGCCGCCGCTCTTCCCCGGGACGGGCTGGAGCTGGCACGGCGATTCCCAACCGGTCAGCGGGAGGTTGTGGGGCGGCTGCCTGGAGATCCTCGACTGGCAGCTCGCGGTCGGACGCTGGATGCGGCCGGTCTCGGAGTACGACGGCATCCTCTTCCTGGAGACCAGCGAGGAGATGCCGAGCGACACCGAGGTCTACCGGATGCTGCGCAACTTCGGCGAACGCGGTCTGCTCGAGCGCTTCGACGCCGTGCTGTGGGGACGGCCGAAGTCCTGGGCCCTCGACAAGCAGCTGACGTCCGAGCAGTCGGCGTCGTACGTCGAGGGTCAGTACGCGGCGGCCCGTCGTGCGCTGGCCGAGTACAACCCGTCGGCTCTGTTGATCACTGGGGTGGACATCGGGCACACCGATCCCCAGCAGATTCTGCCGTACGGCGGGACGGGGCGCGTGGATCCGGTCGCTGGACGGATCACGGTGACGTACTAGAGTCACCAGACCAGCGGGTCCGATCCTGCCGACCGGGGAGAGTTTTGCACCCGATCCGGCGCAAAACCCTCCCCAGTCCACCATCGATCAATTTTCCGTTGCCGCCAGCTGATCAACATTCGGCTGCCGTTGACACCACCCACCTTGAACGAAAGACCACCCATACAGCCAGCAGAAGAGCCGAAACAACCTGTTCACGGCCCCTAACCGTTGTTTAAGGCCGCGGGCGGTGAGGGGGCGTCGAGTCGTCGAATTTGGTTGGGGAGTCGGCGTGTTGTGGACCGGGATTGACGACTCGATGGAGTGCGGCGCGGGGGTGGCGGGACCTGCCCGCCGACCTGTTCAGCGTGACGTCAGCAGCCGTCGACGTCGGAGGCGCAGGCGTTGGCATGCAGAAGTTCCGGCGGGCGAGGTCAGCGGACGACGGTTCGGGTGAGGGCGGGGTTGGGGTCGGGGAAGCAGGAGACCGGCGAGGTGATGGTGACGAGCTTCCACTTGATTTTGGCCTGGAGGGTCAGCCCCGGATCGTCGTAGCTGGTGCCTTTGAGTCTGGTCTCGACGACGACGCCGCGACGGCCGGACTTGAGCCGGACGGACAGCGACGGGAGTTGGTAGTTGGCCCCCCGGGGCTCGGGCCGGCGACCTTGATGACGAGGACGCCGCGATCGAGGTGCAGGGTGGGCGTGGAGTTGAAAGCAGCGGAAGAACGGCAACCCCGAGAGGCAGAACACTGCGGTGAGTAGCCATATGACTACTCTATGCAGCAGACCGCGTGGGGAGAGTCCTTCGTCTCACTGGCCGAACAGGTACCAGCCGCCTACACCGGCGAGGACGAAGACGACTGGCAGGGCTAGCAGGAACAGCGCCCGGGCCTTGCGGGTGCGGCGTACTGGGGCGTCCGTGGCGACTGTCGTGGGCAGTTCGTCGTCGTCGCTGATCTGGGTTCGCTGCATCGCACGTAGGGGCGCCTCCTGCTCCAAGCGGTAGGCCTCCGCCTCCAACCGTTCGGCGAGGCTGTCGGCTCGCTCCCAGCGGTCGGCGACGTTGTAGGCCAGCGCACGAGCCAGGATGTCGTCGAGCTGACCGACCGCGTCGTGCAGTGCCGGCCGCAGGCTGGGCGGCGGCAGGTCGGGGTCGCGGTTGAGCACGTCGGTGATCGAGCTGACCGAGTACGGCGGATGCCCGGTGAGCAGCGCATACGTCACCGCACCGACCGCGTAGATGTCCGCCCGCTCGTCGAACCCACCGTCGCCACGGCCCTGCTCGGGCGCCATGTACGCCGGCGTACCGACGGCCTGGGTGAGTCCGGACGCCTCGGCGGCCCGTTTCGCCAACCCGAGGTCGGCCAGCACGATCCGGTGGGTCCCACCGCCCGACTCGTCGCCCTGGTTCGGCCGCAGCAGCAGGTTGGCCGGCGTGACATCGCGGTGTACGACGCCCTCGGCATGAAGGGCCGCGACCGCACGGGCCAGGTCGGCACCCCACCACAACGCCTCAGCCGGGTCCAGCGGCCCGAATCGCAGCACCTCGGCCAGCGTCCCGCCGCCGACGTAGTCCATCACGAAGTACGGGCGCCCGTCCGGCAGCTTGCCGAGGTCGAACACCCGGACCACCCGGTCGCTGGCGATCCGGCGCATCAGCCGCGCCTCGGACAGGAACCGCTCCCGGACGTCGGCCCGCGTCGCCCAGTTGTCGGCGAGGACCTTGACGGCGACGTCCACGTCGAGGTCGTCGTCGTATCCACGCCAGACGGTCGCGAACGCGCCCGCGCCGATCTTGTCCTGCAGCCGGTACCGCCCGATGACATCCATCCGGGCTATTGTCGATCACAGTCGGGCCGTCAGGCGAACACCACTCTGGGGGAGCATGAACGAGGAGTTGGAGCGACTCGCGGCACGCGCCGCGGCGGGGGATCGATCGGTGGTGCCGGAACTGCTGCAGGCGATCCGGCCGCAGGTGCAGCGACGGGTGGCCAAGTTTTTGCCGTACCGCGAGGACGCCGAGGAGGCGGTCCAGGACACCTTGCTCCAGGTGGCGAACAAGATCCACACCTTCAAGGGCACCGGCAGCTTCGCGGGCTGGGTGACGGTCGTGGCCACCAACCAGGCCCGGCAGACGTACCGCTCGCTCAAGCGGCGCTCGATGGAGCAGTCCGCCGAGGTGCTGCCGGAAGCCGTCGACCCGCGCACGACCTCGGTGATCGCCGGCTCCCGGCTGGACCTGCTCGAAGCCCTCGAGAACCTGGAATCCAGCCATCCCCAACTGGTTCAACCGCTTGTCCTACGAGACCTCGGCGCCATGACGTACGCCGAGATCGCCGACAGGCTGGACGTCCCGCTGGGCACGGTCAAGGCCCGGATCCACCAGGCCCGGAAGGCCGTGGCGGAGCGACTGACGCTCCGCTAGCGCCCGGCGACACTGCTCGATCAGCTAGCCGAAGGTACGGCGTACCGCCACCGCCTTCCGCAGGTTGTCCGCGAAGTTGGCGGTCTGCCGCCGGATGCCCGGTGCGACGGTCTCGTCCGCGACCAGCGCCTCGGCCCGGGCCAGCAGCTCCGGATCGACCACGAACTCCGGCACGATCCGCTGCACGGTGAGCGGCACCACCATGCCGGACCGGATCTCGGCCGTGTGGTGGATGTCGGTGAAGAACCGGTCCACGTACGGCGCGGTGATCGCCGACTGACCGGGATGCCAGAACCCGTCGGCCGCGGCCAGCAACTCCTGCACGCCGACGGTCGGATCCGTCATGATCCGGGTCCAGGCGGCCTCCTTGCCGTCCGGCAGCGCCGCCCGGCAGCGGGCGGCGTGGTTGACGCCCTCGGTCGAGGTGTCCAGGGCCAGCTCGCGGTCGATCTCGGCCGCGCCGAACACGTTCAGCCGGACGAGCCGCAGTACCAGGGCCCAGCGCAGCTCGGCGTCGACTGCGAGACCGTCCGGCACCCGCGAGCCATCCAGCCAGGCCTGCAGCAGCTCGGCATCGTCGGTGGTCGCGATGAATCCGCGCACGGTCGCCAACTGCAGGCTGCTGCCCGGCTCGGCTGTCGCCAGTTTGTTGCCCAGGGCATCCGCGACGGCACCGCGAGACTCGTCGTACGGAAGGTAGCCGCCGAGCACCCGCTCCTGCAGCCAGCGGACCAGCGATCCGACGGCGACATCGCTGTCCTCGTACTGGATCGCGGTGACGAAGAGGTCCAGCGCCTGCCGCGGATCCAGCTCGGCATGCGCGGTCGCATCGCGAACCGAGTTCCAGATCACCGCGCGGGTGGTTCCGTCGGCCATCTTCGGCAGTACGGCGGGTAGGTTCGCCATGGTGGTCGGGTCGAGCCGGATCTTCGCCCAGGTGTCGTCATCGGCGTCCGGCACGATCACCGCCAGGTCATTGCTCAGAGCAACTTTCACGGAGCTGTCCTGGAGCGTGACCTCGACCGCGCTGCCTGCGCCGCTGTCGTCGTACCCGCGGACGCTGAGCTTGTGCGGCCGGCTGGATTCGTCCGGGCTGGTGCGGTGCAGGACGACACCGGTGTCGGTGCGCTCCGCCGTGATCGTGTCCAGGCCCGAGGTTCGCAGCCACTGCCCGGACCAGTCGTCCAGGTCGCGGGCGCCGGCCTCGGTCAGTTTGGCGATGAACTCGTGCAGGTCGGCGTTGCCGTACTCGTGTGCCTCCAGGTGGGCGTTGACCCCCTTCAGGAACACGTCGTCGCCGAGGTACTTGGCGAGCTGCTTGAGCACCGCGGCGCCCTTGGCGTACGAGATCCCGTCGAAGTCGTCGAGCGACTGCCGCGCGTCCTTCAGGCTGTCCGGCGCGACCGGGTGGGTCGAACTGCTCTGGTCCGTCTGCATCCCCCACCACTTGCGGACGAAGCCGAAGTCGGTCCAGTTGCCCTGGTAGTCGGTGGCGTCCTCGGACACCCGGTGCGCCATGTACTCGGCGAACGACTCGTTCAGCCACATGTCGTTCCACCACTTCATGGTGACCAGGTCGCCGAACCACATGTGCGCCATCTCGTGGACGGCGATCCGCGCCCGCGTACTGCGCTCGGCCTCGGTCACCTTGCTGCGGAAGACCAGGTGGTCCGCGAACGTCACGCAGCCCGGGTTCTCCATCGCGCCGAGGTTGAAGTCCGGCACGAACGCCTGCCAGTACTCGCCGAACGGGTACCGCCGCCGGAACAGCCGGTGGTACTCGTCGAACGCCTGCCCGGTGGTGCGGAAGAGGTCGTCGGCGTCCCGGTCCAGATGCTCCCGCAGCGACTGCCGGCAGGCGAGTCCGAGCGGGATCCCGTCGTACTCACTCCTGATCAGGTGATACGGGCCGGCCACGATCGTGACGAAGTACGACGCCAGTGGCTTCGTCTCGGCCAGCTCCCACTCCCCCGGCCCGGTCTCGGTCGCCGCACCGTTGCCCAGCACAACCCAGTCCTCGGGGCATTTCACCTTGACCGTGTACGGCGCCTTGAGATCGGGCTGGTCGAAACACGGGAAGTAGCGCGGTGCGGACTCCAGCGACGACATGCCGTAGGTGTAGACGCGTCCGTCGGCCGCGTCGACCGATCGCACCAGCCCCTCGCCGTCCACGGAGTACTTCAGCTCCGCGGTCACCACGAGCTCGTTCTCACTCTGCAGACCGGTCAGCGGGAACCTGCCCTCCGCCAGCAGGCCGACGTCCAGCACGGCGCCGTTCAGCTCGACCGCGAGCAACCGCTCCGGCTTCACATCCACCCAGGTCGAGTCACTCACTGCCGCGAACCGGATCCGGCTCGTCGTGACGAAGGTGTCCCCTGTCCCGGTCAGATCGAAGTCCACCTGGTACGACCGGACCGCAAGGTCCGCCGCCCGTCGCCGGGCCTCTTCCACTGTCAGCGCGCGCATACCTGCACGCTATCCGAGCGCCGCTAAGGAGCCGTCAGCTTTTCGCGCACAGCATGCGCCCGCGCCCGGTCCCGCTCGTCGAGCGTCTCGTCCTGCACCATCGCATCGAGCACACCAACCAGCCGCGCACCCGGATCAGCCGGTACGGCGGCCGCGGCGAGGAGAGCCGTCGCCCGCACATCGGCGTCCTCGGTTCCCTCGAGCACGCCCGCGATCAACTCCGCATCCTCAGCCTCAGCAAGACTGGTCAGCACGTTGAGCGCACTCAGATGATCGAACGCCGCCCGCAGTTCCGCATCACCAGCCACCGGCGGCCGCGACAACACGGCCCGCGCAACCTGCCGCACCTCACCCCCCAGCGGCTCCAACGGATTCCCGCCCGACAACCGGGTGTACGACGCGGCCACCTGGTACATGTTCAGCGCCCGGCACACAGTCGCGACGTTGTCGCTGTAAAGCAACGCACTGAACGCCTGCAAGGGAATCCCCTCATCCGCACTCATACCCGCACGCTAGCTGCCGCACGAAGGTGGGCGGCCAGGAGGTGGGCGGGCTCGGGGGCGGTCGAGGAGTAGGCAAGGAGATGGGCTCGGGTGGACCAGGTGTCTTGGAGTGGGCAGATCTCTACGGCGGTGTTGGTATCGACGGATCGACGGGGGACGATGGCGAGGCCGGCGCCAGCGGTGGCGAGAGTGATCAGGGTGTGCAGGGTCGGCACGAGGGTCCGGTAGCGAGGAGCTGGGGCGTGTGGGCCAAGGCGGTCCTCCATCCACTGGGTCAGCGGTGAGCCGCGGTCGAGGCCGACCAGGGGGTGTTCGGCGACTTCGGCGTACGCGATCGAGGTGCGGCCGGACAGGACGCCGCCGGCCTGGCCGATCACGACCAGCGAGTCGTCGGCGAGCGGCTCGGTCCGCAGCTCGGTCGGCTCGTCGTCAAGGATCACGCCGAGGTCGGCCTCGCCGGCGGCGAGGATGCGCACGCTCCGGATCGTCCGGCGTTCGCGGACGTTCACGTCGTACTCGGGATGGTCGCGCAGGAAGGTGGCCAGGGCGGCCGGGACGAGTTGGTGCATCGCGGACCCGCCGGCGACCAACCGGATCGGCGCGGTCCGGCTGACGGCGTACGACGCGACGGCGCTGTCGAGACGGGTGGTCTCGGCGAGGACCTCGCGGGCATGCCGGGCCAGCGTGGCGCCGGCGGGCGTGAGCCGGACACCGCGGCGTTCGCGGATCAGCAGCGGTACGTCGGCCTGCGCTTCGAGGGCCCTGATCCGCGCACTGGCCGAAGGCAGGCTGAGGTGCATCAGCCGGGCGCCACCGGTGATCGAGCCCTCTGCCGCAACGTGCGTGAACAGCCGAAGGTCGTCCAGGTCGTAGCGCATGGGTCCAGCCTACGTCTCAGCCTTAGGCTGGCTACGGAGATCGCGCATTGTGAAGGGACAGCCGAGCCGTGATGCTCGAGGGGTGCTGATGATCCTCCTGGCCGGTGTCGCGGCCGGCGCCCTCAACGCCGTCGGCGGTGGCGGGAGCTTCGTGGCACTGTCCGCGCTGGTCGCCGGTGGCATGCCTCCGGTCACCGCGAACGCGACCACGACCGTGGCCCTCCTGCCCGGCAGCGCGACCAGCGCGTGGGTCTATCGCAGGGAGATCCACGCCTTCCAGCGGCCGTCGACGCTCGGCCTCACACTGGCCAGTGTGATCGGCGGTGCACTCGGCGCCGGGCTGCTGCTGTGGTTGCCGTCGGCATCGTTCGAGGCCGCGGTGCCGTGGCTGCTGGCGTTCGCGACGATCGTGCTCGCGTTCGGCCGTCGGCTCACCCGGGCGGTCCGGCTGGGCACCCCCGGACCGGCGGTGATCCTGGCCGGGCAGTTCGTGCTGTCGATCTACGGCGGGTACTTCGGCGGCGCCGTCGGCCTGATGATGCTGGCCTTCTGGACCGCGACAACCTCGCTCGATCCCGCCAAAGGCAACCCGCTCCGGGTGATCCAGGTCGCCGCGGTCTACCTCACCGCCGGGATCATCTTCCTCTTCGCCGCCGACGTCACCGGACAGCCCGGGGAACTGGTCACGCTCCTGCTCGGCGCCGTCGTCGGTGGCTATGCCGGTGCCCACCTGGTCCGCCGGCTGCCGGCCGCCGTACTGCGTGCTCTGGTCCTGACCACCGCGATCGCCATGACCGCGCTGTTCTTCGTCAGGGCGGCACGATGACGGACGACCGCTACCGGATCGCGATGGCCTACCAGGCGTGCGAGGTCGCCGATCTGGCCCGGTCAGCGGTCACCTTGCACGACCCTGCCGAGGTCGTCGCCCAGGCCGAGCTCGTGCTGGCCGCCGCCCGCCAGCTTCTCGCCGCGGCCACCCGGCTCTCCGAGCCGGCACCTCCCACCGACCCCTTACAGCTCTTCGCCTACGAGCATCCCGCTGAAGCCGCCGACGACATCACCGACTGGCTCCACCGCTGCCCAACGTCCCCCGGTCCCGCTCATGACGCAGGTAGAGGCCCGTCGCCGTCGACACGCTCGTGAGTAGCCAGACCGCCACACCCGCGTCGTCGGCCACCCCGATGATCGGCAACAACTCCGGCAGCACATCGATCGGCGACACCAGGTACACCACGGCGAGCCCCCACAGGGCCATCCGGCTCTTGGGCAACCCGGGGTAGTCACCTCGCCGCGCTGCCCGCACCAGTCGCGGCAACGCACGAGCCCGCTCGAACACATCTCCGATCGGCTCCGGCTCGCCGCGCTCCCTCCGCCGGCGTCGCAGCCGCTTCCGTCGTACGACGCCGAGTCCGGCCACCGCGGCGCCCACGAGCAGGAAGCCCACGCCGACACCGACCGCCGGCACCCCGGCGACCTCGCCATCGCGAAACACCAGGGTCGCCAGCCCGATGAGGGCGAGCAGTCCACCGAAGAACACCATTCACCAACTCTAGAGCGGGTGGCGAACCGCCAGGCCATCACAATCGCGGCGATGCGCCGCACCACGCCTGGCCTGCGACGGCCGGGCCGATTGTGATGGCCTGGCGGTCCGCCCTAGTCCAGCATCCCCTCGACGATCGTCTTCATCCGGTCGACGGGGATCGCGAAGCCGATGCCGATGTTGCCGGAGCGGGAGGTGCCGAGGGTGGCGATGGCGGTGTTCACTCCGACCACCTGACCGGCGGAGTTGACCAGCGGGCCGCCGGAGTTGCCCGGGTTGATCGCGGCGTCGGTCTGGATCGCCGACTGGCGGTTGCCGTTGTCACCGAAACGCGCCTGGCGCTCGACCGCGCTGACGATGCCGGCGGTCACCGTTCCTTCCAGCCCGAGCGGTGAGCCGACGGCCAGCACCGGGTCGCCGACCCGCAGCTGTGCGGACCGGCCGAGCGTGAGCGCGCGCAGTCCCTCGGCATCGGCGGTCGAGACCTGGAGTACGGCGAGGTCGTTGTCCTCGTCCGATCCGATGATCTCGGCGTCGACCCGGCGGCCGTTCGACAGGACCAGCGACACATCGCTAGCTCCTTCCACCACGTGTGCGTTGGTCACCACGTGACCCTGCTGGTCGATCGCAAACCCGGACCCGGTCGCCCGGCCGGCCCGCACCGACACCACACCGGGCAGCACACTCGCGGCTGCCGCGGTGATCGAGCCCTGGGCGGCCGCGGGTGGCGCGGCCGCCTGCGGCAGTTCGGCCGATGCGGCTTCGGGATCGCGTGCACCGGTCACGGCACCCGCGAGTCCGCCGGCGACGATCGACAATGCGACGCTGGCGACCAGGATCCGCCCGCGGCGTGCCGACCTACCTGCTGGTGAGACCGTCACCCCGGCCTGAGGTGCCGCGGCCGGAGAGGGGGGAGCCGACCCAGCGGAGGCCGGGGTGACGGAGAAGGGGTACGGCGGTTCCGCTGCCGGCAGCGGCTCCGCAGGGGGTGGACCGGGCACGTAGTGCGGCCCGCGGAACGGGTGACCGAGATGAGGGCTCATCGAAGGCTCCTTCACGGTTCAGGGGAGGCGCGAGAACCAGAGCAGCGAGGCCAGGGCGGCCAGGAGCGCCGCGACCAGGGCGATTCCCGCCACCAGGTTGGTGATCTCGCGTGGTTCGGTGGTCCAGCCGATCGACGACTGGAGGTCGGAGTAGACGTCGCGCAACTGCTCGTCGCTCTCGGCGGCGTACGCTTCGCCGCTGGTCGCGTCGGCGAGGCTCTGCAACGCCTCGGTGTCGGCGGGGACCGGGATGTCCCGGCCTTCGATGTTCACGGTGCCCTCGGGCGTCCCGTAGGCGATCGTCGACACCGGTACGCCGGCCTGCGTCGCGGCCTCGGCGGCTTCGTCGATCGGACGGCCGGAGGTGTTCCCGCCGTCGGACAGCAGCACGATCCGGCTCGGCGGCGGATCCTCCGGGTCGATCGTGCGGACCGCCTGCAGGCTGGTCAGTACGGCGTCACCGATCGCGGTGCTGTCGGTCAGCTCGAGCCCGTTGATCGCGTCCACGGTGGCCTGATGGTTGGTGCTCGGCGGTGTGACCACGGTCGCGGTCCGGGCGAACGAGACCAGGCCGACGTTGAACTTCTCCGGCAGCTCCTCGACGAACTCGACCGCCGCCTGCTGCGCCACCTCGAACCGGTTCGGCGCGACGTCGGTCGCGGCCATCGAGTTGGAGACGTCCATCGCGATCACGATGGTGGCGCGTTCGCGCGGAACGCGGATGTCGGCGACCGGCCGGGCGATCGCGATCGTCAGTACGGTCAGCGCGGCCAGGAACGCGACGGCCGGCGCGTGCCGGCGCCAGCCGGGCCGGGTCGGTGCGACCTTCTCCAGCATCGGCAGGGTCGCGAACCGTACGGCGTACTTGCTGCGGCGGCGCTGGGCGACCAGGTACGCGGCGATCAGCGCCGCCACCAGCACCAGCAGCCAAAGCCACAGCGGTTGCTCGAATCTCATCGGATACCGGTCCTTCCCATCGGGTTCCGGCGGACGCTCGCGCGCCGGCGGGCGGCGGCGAAGGCGGCCACGTCGCGGACCCAGTCGGAGTCGGTCCGCAGGACGAGGTGCGCCGCACCGGCGGCCCGGAGGTCGCGAGCGGTCTGTTCACGTTTGGCTGTCATCGCGTCGGCGTACCGCCGGCGCAGTCTCTTGCTGCTGGTCTGGACCTCGCGGCGGCGGCCCGTCTCCGGGTCGACCAGTGTGAGCAGGCCGACCTCGGGGAGCTCGAGCTCGCGCGGGTCCAGCACCTCGACGGCGATCACCTCGTGCCGCGCGGCCAGCCGGCGGAGCGGATCCGCCCAGGTGTCGTCGTGGAAGTCCGAGACGACCACCCGCAACCCAGGTCGCGGATGCTCCCGGTTGAACCGGGTGACCGCCGCGCCGAGCGGGACGGCCGGGTGCTCGCCAGGTGTTGCCCTAGGCAACGACAACAGCGTTCTGAGGGTACGGCGAAGTGCTGCCGCGCCGCCGACGTCGGGGATCCGGGACAAGTGGTCACCGACGGCGATGCGGACGCCGAGCCGGTTGCCGGGCCGGTCGGCGAGCAGTCCGACCGCCCCGACCACGGCGATGGCGAGATCACGCTTCTCACTGAGCGCGGTGCCGAAGTCCATGCTGGCCGAGGCGTCGAGCAACGCCCAGGTCTCCAGCTCCCGCTCGGCCAACGGCGCCCGGACGTGCGGCTCGAGCGAGCGGGCCGTGACGTTCCAGTCCATCCGGCGTACGTCGTCCTGGCCGGCCTGGTACGGCCGCGCCTCGTTCGGCTCGCTGCCCGGACCGCTGCGCAGCCCGGTGGTCTCTCCGTGCAGGAAACCTTCCAGCTTCCGCTTCACCGAAAGCTCCAGCGTGCGCAGCGCCCGCTCCCGCCCTTTGAGCAGATCCGGGCTTGAGAGACTCATCCACGTCCTCGCTTCGCTCCGGGCGCGGATGAGGCACGAGTCATCCTGCGCTTTCTGATGAACTCGCTCCGCTCGTTCATGCTGCCGACCCCTGGGCGTCGTCGGCGGGGACGACATGCGGCTGTTCGATGGTGTGCAGGATGCGGGAGATCACGGTCCGTGGGTCGACACCGTCGGCGAGCGCGTCGAAGGTGAGGACCAGGCGATGCGCCATCACGTCGAGGGCGACGTCGTACACATCAGCCGGCAGCACGTAGTCGCGTCCCCGCAGCAACGCCAGCGCCCGCCCGGCGGCGACCAGACCCAGCGTGGCCCGGGGGCTGACGCCGAACTCCAGGACGCCTTGCAGGTCGTTGATGCCGTACTGCTGCGGTACCCGGGTCGCGTGCACCAGGCGTACGACGTACTCCGCGACCGCGTTGTGGACGAAGACGTCGTCCGTTGCCTCCTGCAACTGAACGACCTGCTGCGGGGTGAGTACGGCGTTCGCGTGCGGCCGGTGGGCGCTCATCCGCTGCAGGATGGTGAGCTCCTCGATCGGGCTCGGGTAGTCCACCGTGATCTTCAGCAGGAACCGGTCCCGCTGCGCCTCGGGCAGGGCGTACACGCCGTCGGACTCGATCGGGTTCTGAGTCGCGAGGACCAGGAACGGCGCGGGCAGTTTGTAGCTGGTGCCGCCGATGCTGACCTGGTGCTCAGCCATTGCCTCGAGCAACGCCGACTGCACCTTGGCCGGTGCGCGGTTGATCTCGTCCGCCAGTACGAGGTTGGCGAACACCGGGCCGAGCTCGGTGTCGAACCCCTCCGCCGACGGCCGCCAGATGCGCGTGCCCATGATGTCTCCCGGCACCAGGTCCGGCGTGAACTGCAGCCGCGAGAACCTGCCACCGATCACCTCGGCCAGCGTCCGGACCGCCAACGTCTTCGCGACCCCGGGCACGCCCTCCAGCAGGCAATGCCCCCGGGCCAGCAGCCCGACCAGCATCCGCTCCACCAGTTGGTCCTGCCCGACCACGACCCGCTTCACCTCGAACAACGCATGCTCGAGTAAGGCCGAGGAAACCCCCAGCTCCCGCCGAGCCTCCGCTCGCCTCTCCACACCTACCTCCATCTGCTGTCTCCAACCCCCGTCCAACCGCCCCGCCCACTGAGGCCCCGAGTGCCGCCCATCCATCACCACTCCCGCGCCCGCCCGCGCCGGGTGCCTGGGGGCACCCGGCGCGGTAGCTGGGTCCGGGTTTGTCATGCGTTTTCGGCCGCGTCCGGCTGGGTCTGCTCGGGTTGCGAGGGCTGCGTCTGCTCAGGCTGCGACGGCTGGGTCTGCTGATCCTCGCCCTGGCCCTGGCCTTGGCCGTTCTTCTCGGGGCAGTCCTGGCCGTTGCGGCCGGCGGTGCCTGGGGTGCCCTGGCCCTCGGCGCCGGTGCCCGGGGACGGGGTGGCGGCGTCCTCCTCGATGGTCACGTAGCCCTGCTCGGGCGCCGGGTCACCGGTCGTCGCGTACGCGATCCCGCCGGCGCCGAGTGCCGCGACCGCGACCGCGGTACCGAGAATGAGCCGTTTCCCTGGGACGTTCATGAAAACTCCTTCGGTCGATTGGCCCCAAGACCATCAAAGGAGTGCGAAAACGACCGGAAAGCGCAGCGAAAGTCCAGCGAAAGCGCAGGCTGGACGACCCGCTCCGTCCGGCTACCTTGGTCTCGTGCGACTACTGGTGGTGGAGGACGAGGAAGGCCTGGTCAGCGCGCTGCGCTCCGGACTCGGCCGGGCCGGCTATGCCGTGGACACGGCGACAACCGGTGCCGAGGCAATGGAGAAGCTCGCGACCACGGCGTACGACCTGGCCATCCTGGACATCACCCTGCCGGACACCAGCGGCCTCGACCTGTGCCGCGCCGTACGCCGGGGTGAGATCGAGGTGGCGTCCGGCCGCGAGCTGCGGGTGCTGATGCTCACCGCGCGCGCCTCGCTGGCCGACCGGGTCCGCGGCCTCGACGAGGGCGCGGACGACTACCTGACCAAGCCGTTCGCGCTGGTCGAGCTGCTCGCCCGGATCCGCGCGCTGCTGCGCCGTGACGTCACCAACGGCAGCACGCAGCTGCACGTCGGCGACCTCGTGCTCGACTCGTCCCGCCACCTCGCGACCCGGGCCGGCCGCGAGCTCCCGTTGACGCTGAAGGAGTTCGGCGTACTGCGGTATCTGATGTCGCGCCCTGGACACGTCGTCTCGGCCGAAGAGCTCCTCGAGCACGTCTGGGACGAGAACGCGGACCCGTTCACCCAGAGCGTCCGGGTGACCGTCGGGACCCTGCGCCGCAAACTCACCCAGGAAGGCGAAGAGCCCGTCCTGGAAACCGTGATCGGCCGCGGCTACCGCCTCCGAGGTGAGACATGAAATCCCTGCGTGGCAAGGTCCCGCCGTGGGCCCAGACGATTCGGTTCCGGCTGACGCTGACGTATTCCGCCGTACTGATCGCTTTGTCGGCATTGCTGCTCGGTGGGGTGTACGTCGCGTTGTCGACGTTCCTGGATCCGAAGCCGCTGAATCCGATCACGGTCAACAAGGTCTACAAGGATGCGAACGGCAACCTGAAGGTCAAGCAAGGCCACGTCATCGAGGCGGCTGAGTTGTCCAGCATCGAGTCCGCGGTCAACTACCAGACCCTGCAGACGTTGCGGAACTACTCTGTCGCCGGCATGGGCGTGCTGTTCCTGGTGAGTCTCGGCACCGGCTGGTGGTTGTCCGGTCGCGCGTTGCGTCCGGTCCGCCGGATCACCGCGACAGCGCAGGAGATCTCGGCAACCGACCTGTCCCGGCGGATCGCGCTGGACGGGCCGCGGGACGAACTGCGGAGCCTGGCCGACACCGTCGACGACATGCTCGGCCGGCTCGAGTCGGCCTTCGTGGCGCAGCGACAGCTGGTCGACGACGCGTCACACGAGCTGCGCAATCCGCTCGCGGTGATCCAGGCGAACGTGGACGCCGTACTCGCGCATGACGACACCACGGCCGAGGACCGGGCCCAGGCGATCGCGATCGTGAGCCGCGCGATCCAGCGGATGACCCGGCTTGTGGAGGACCTGCTCGCGTCGGCCCGCCGTTCTTCACCGGCCTTCGTCGACGCGGACGTCGACCTGGCCGCCATCGCCGGCGAAGCGGCCGAGGAGTACGAGCTCCTCGCGGCCGATCGCGAGCTTCACGTCGTACGGCGCCTGTCGCCGGGACCGATCGCGGCCGGGGACGCGTCCGCGCTCCGGCGGGCGGTCGACAACCTGCTTTCCAACGCGGTACGGCTGGCCCGTGGTGGAAGCGAACTGGTCCTGGCCGTGGGGAGTCGCAGCGGCTGGGCCTGGATCGCCGTCCGCGACGAAGGTCCCGGTATCGCCGCTGAGGACGCCGACCGCGTCTTCGACCGGTTCTTCCGTTCCGGTCAGCGCCAGCCGCCGGCCACCGTGCCGTCCACCGGCCAGCGCCGGGCCGGCCTCGGTCTCGCCATCGTCCGCCAGATCGCCGAGTCCCACGGCGGCACCGTCGCCCTCCACTCGGAGGTGGGCATCGGCAGCACCTTCGTCCTCTGGCTCCCCGAACGCTCCCTCACCAACACCACCCGCCGAACCCCCACCCCACCCGAGGAAGACCCCCTCGGCCCTCGTCTCTAGGCCACGTTCAGTCGCGGAAGCGGAAGACGGCGATGGTCAGCATCAGCAGAGATCCGCTGCCGAAGAAGACGCCCGGCAGCCAGTAGTCGAACCCGTAGTCGGCCGCTTGGAGCCGAGTCGGCTCGACCGGATCGTAGATCACCTGAATCGTCGTACCGGCCTCGGCGTCCAGGTAGTTCGAGGTGTCGGTCTCGACCGTGCGGCCGTCCCGGGTCACGAACCGAACATCGATCCGCTCGCCAGAGCGCCCGGAAGAGTACTCGTCGACGACGGTCGCGGTGACGACCTCACCCCGCCGCTGCAGCCAGTACATGTCCTCGACCTCGGCATATCCCGCCCCGGCCAGAAGAACCGCCGCGACGGCGCACATCAGACCTTCGCGATCGAACCGCCAGCGACGCTTCCTCTTCTGCCGCGACGCTGTGTCCCTCGCCGCGGCCTCCGCACCCTCTTCCACCTGAGTACGACGCCCGACCTGGGCTGCCGGCTCCCTAGCGGTTGTACGGCGTGGAGAGGAGGGGGCGGGTGGTGGCGAGGACCTGGCTGTAGAGGGCGCGGACCTGGGCGGCTTCGCTGTCGGTCATGACTGGGGACTCGGGCTTGCCGGTAGGAACCTGCCAGGTGGGTGGGGTGTCGGCGCCGGACAGTGCCCAGGCGGCCTGGCGGGCGGCGCCGAGGGCGACGTACTCGGCTGGTTCGGGGAGGACGACCTCGGCGCCGAGGAGGGCTGGGGCCAGGGCCTGGACTGCGCGCGAGCGGGCGGCACCACCAAGCAGCAAGATGCGCTGGACCGGAAGGCCTTGAGCGCGGAGGGCGTCGACGGCGTCGGCCAGGCCGCACAGCAATCCCTCGACCGCGGCGCGGGCCATGGTCGCCGGCTGCGCGGTGGCGCGGGTGAGTCCGTAGATCAGGCCGGTCGAATGCGGGAGGTCCGGCGTACGTTCGCCATCCAGGTAAGGCAGCAGAACCAAGCCGTTGCTGCCCGCCGAGGTGAGGGCAGCATCGTTGAAGGCCTCGAGATCCAGGCCGAGCAGCTCAGCTGTGGCCGACAGGACCCGGGCGGCGTTCAGCGTGCAGACCAGCGGCAGGTAGCCCCCAGTCGCATCGGCGAATCCTGCGACGAGGCCCGATGCGTCAGCGGTCGGGTCGGCCGAGCGGGCGAACGCCGTACCGCTGGTGCCCAGCGAGACGGCGACGTCGCCCGGCTGCAGATCCAATCCAAGCGCGGCCGCCATGTTGTCACCCGTACCGGCTGCGAGCGCGGCACCGGCCGCGGTCTGCCCGACGATCTCGGCCGGCCCAGCGACGCGTGGCAACTCCAGCGACCGACCGAAAGCAAGCTCGACCAGGTCCGGCCGGTAGCTGTTCGTGGCCGGCGACCACCAGCCCGTCCCGGAGGCGTCACCGCGGTCCGTGCTGATGCCCTCGATGCCCCGCCGATCGGCCGCCAGCCGATGCGTCATCCAGTCATGCGGCAGGACGACGGCCGCCGCGCGGGACGCAGCGTCGGTATCGCGAACCCAGCGCAGCTTGGTCACGGTGAAGCTCGGCACCGGCACCGACCCTACGGCCGCCGCCCACGCACCCGGACCACCGAGCTCGGAGATGAGCTCCACCGTCGCGTCCGCGGAGGACGTGTCGTTCCACAACACTGCCGGGTGGACGACCTCGCCGGCGTCGTCCAGCAGGACCATGCCGTGCTGCTGCCCGCCGATCGAGATCGCCTCGACCCCGTCGAGCAGCCCGTCGGACGCGATCTCCCACGCCTTCCACCACTCAGCCGGATCCACCTGGGTCCCGTCCGGGTGCGGTGCCCGGCCTTCGCGCAGTACCGCGCCGGTGTCGGCATCGCACACGACGACCTTGGTCGCCTGCGTGGAGCAATCCACACCGGCGACAAGCCTTGATTCACTCATATTCGGCCTCCTCGTGAGCGCGGGCGGAACCAACCCTAACCGGCCGAGCCAGAGCGCGTACGGCGTTGTCCACAAGCGGACCGGCACCCGCAGCCGGACCGGGTGTGGCCGCGGGCGCCGGCGTTCAGGGCCGGTCAGCTTCCGGGGCGGACTATCGCCTTGATGGCCGCAGGATCCTGGCGGCCGGCGGTCAGCGCATCCGGTGCCTGCTCGAGTCCGTGGCGGCTTGTCACGAGCCGATCCAGGTCGACACGGCCGGTCGCCACCAGAGCGATCGCCGTCGGCCAGGTATTCGCGTAGCGGAAGGTCCCGGTCACCTCGATCTCATGCTCCTGCACATACGACAGCGGTAACGGCAACTCGTCGCCACCCATGCCCACGAGGACCGCGCGGCCGGCCGGGGCGAGAGCGCGGATGCCCTCAGCGACGACGGGCGGATGTCCCGAGCACTCGAGCAACACGGTGGGCGACCAGTCCAGCTCGGACAATTTCGCCGTACGAGCGTCGATCACATCGGTGGCGCCGAGCTCCGACGCTGCCGCGAGACGCGCCGGATTGACGTCGGAGACCGCGATCAGGGTCGCACCGAGCGCTCGCGCCACCTGGACGCAGAGCAGGCCGATCGCCCCGGCGCCGGTGACCAGCACCCGCGAACCGGCACCGACCGCGCCCTTGCCGCAGGCCCACACGGCCACCGACAACGGCTCCAGCAGAGCCGCCGCCTCGTCGCTCACACTGTCTGGTACGACGTGCGCCATCGCCTGATGTACGACGACCAGCTCGGCGAAGGCACCGTCAACCGGCGGGGTGGCGAAGAACCGCATCTCCGGGCAGAGGTTGTACCGGCCGGCGAGGCACTGTTCGCAGGTGAAGTCTGGCCGGCCGGGCTCGATCGACACTCGGTCCCCGATCTGCCGGCCGGTCACTCCTGGACCGAGTTCGACGATCACGCCCGACGCCTCGTGCCCCAGGACGAGCGGCTGGTCGACGACGAATCGCCCGATCCGGCCGTGGTCGAAGTAGTGCGTGTCGGACCCGCACACCCCGACGGCGGCGACCTTCACCAGCACCTCGCCGGCTCCCGGACGCGGCACCGCACGCCGCTGCGTCACCACGTCCCCGGCGCGACGCAGCACGGCCACCCGCATGGTGCCGACGGCCGTCATCCGGCCCCGACTTCCAGGGTCGCCCGCGCTCCGCGTTCGTGCAGGGATCGCAGCGCCGAGGTGTACTCCGCGACGAAGCGAGGATCCGATGCCAGGTCACCGAACAGGTCTGGATCCGAGATGAACACCAGCGGATCCTGCCGGTTGTGTCGCGCACGCTCCATGAGCGTGTCCTTCAGCCGATCCACCACCTCGATCGGCTCACCCTGCTCGTCGACGCCCTCGGCGTACCGGGCCCAGGAGGCGACGACCAGCGCCGACCGCCCGATCTCCCGGCCGGCCGCCAACTGCTCGCGGACGACGGGCAGCAGCCACTTCGGGATCCGGTCGGAGCTCTCCGCGCACAACCGCGCCAGCGTGTCCCGCACCTCCGGGTTCGCGAATCGCTCGATCAGCTGATGCTTGTAGCGATCGAGGTCCACCCCGGGCACCGGCGGCAAGGTCGGCGCACCTTCGACGTCCATGTATCCCAGCAGGAAGTCGACGAACAGCTTGTCCTGGCACACCTCGTGCGCGTAGCGGTACCCCGCCAGATAACCCAGGTAGCACAGAGCCTGGTGACTAGCGTTCAGCAGTCGCAGCTTCATCAGCTCGTACGGCTCGACGTCGGCAACGATCTGTACGCCGACATCCTCGAACGGCGGCCGTGAGCCACCGAAGGCGTCCTCCAGCACCCACTGCGTGAACGGCTCGCACACCACCGGCCAGCCGTCCTCGACCCCGAACCGCTCGGTCAGCGCGACCCGGTCCGAGTCCGCGGTCACCGGCGTGATCCGGTCCACCATGGAGTTCGGAAACCGCACCTCGCCGGCGATGAACGAGGCCAGCGAAGCGTCCTTCAGCCGGGCGAAGGATGTCAGCATCTTCCGGGCCACGTGCCCGTTCCCCGGGATGTTGTCGCAGGACATCACCGTGAACGGCGCCACCCCGGCCGCCCGCCGCCGGGCCAGTGCCTCGACGATGAAGCCGAACACGCTGACCGGCACCGCACCCGGCCGCAGGTCCGCCGCCAGCGCCGGATCGGTGGCGTCGAGCTCACCGGTCACCTGGTTGACGTGGTACCCGCCCTCGGTGATCGTCAGCGACACGATCCGCGTCGCCGGATCGACCAGCCGGTCCAGCACCGCCGACGGGTCGTCCGGCGCGAACAGGTAGTCCACGATCGAGCCGATGACCCGCGGCTCGAGCGTCCCGTCCGGATACTTCACCACCAACGTGTAAAGGCAGTCCTGCGCCTGCAGTACGTCGTACATCCGCCGATCCTGGGGCAGCACGCCGACCCCGACGATGCCCCAGTCGAGCGCCTTGCCGGCATTCATCAACTGGTCCAGGTACATCGCCTGGTGGGCCCGGTGGAAACCGCCGACCCCGAAGTGCACGATGCCCGGGCGCACCGCCGTACGGTCGTACGACGGCACACCCACCTCGTTGCCCAGAGCATCCAAGGCCTCCGATGAGAGCACCGTCACTTGACCGCTCCCAGCGACAGGCCCTGGACGAGCTTGTCCTGGGCGGCGAACCCGGCGATCAGCACCGGCAGCGACACCACGATGGACGCGGCACAGACCTTGGCGAGGAACAATCCTTGGCTGGTCACGAAACCAGTCAAGAACACCGGTGCCGTCTGCGCCACCGTGCCGGTCAGCACCCGCGCGAACAGCAGCTCGTTCCAGCTGAAGATGAAGCAGATCAGCGCCGCCGACGCGATCCCCGGGGTGACGATCGGCGCCACCACCGAGCGCAGGGTGCGGGTCAGGTTCGCGCCGTCGACCGAGGCCGCCTCGAGGATCTCGACCGGCACCTCGGACAGGAAGCTGCGCAGCATCCACACCGCGATCGGCAGGTTCATCGATGTGTAGAGGATGATCAGCAGCCAGATGTTGTCCAGGAGTCCGACGCTCTGCGCGAACAGATAGATCGGCAGCAGCCCGGCCACCACCGGCAGCATCTTGGTGGACAGGAAGAAGAACAGCACGTCGGTCCACTTCTTCACCGGCTTGATCGACAGCGCGTACGCCGCCGGGAAGGCCAGCAGGATCACCAGCGCCGTCGACAGGATGCTCGCGGTGAGCGAGTTCGCGAGCGACGGCCAGGGGCCGGTGTCGAAGAACGAACGGTAGCCGTCGAGGCCCAGCGGCGCGGCCAGGTCCGGCGGGTTCTTCGCCGCGTCCTCCTCGGTGTGGAACGACGTCAGCAGCATCCACAGCACCGGCAGCACGAACAGGATGCCGACGATCCACGCCAGCCCGGTCAGCGCGAAGCCGCCACCGCGGCGCGGCCGCCCCGTCACCATCGTCACCTGGGAACTCATCCGCGTCCTCGCTTCGCTCCGGGCGCGGCTGAGGCACAAACCGGGCTGTGCCTGATTGTGAACTCGCTTCGCTCGTTCATCGTCCGGTCTCCTCTCGGAACAGCGTCGACACCGACCGCAGCGCGAGCGTCGCGATCACGATCGTGCCGATCACCACGATCACGCCGGCCGCGGAGGCCCGGCCGTAGTCGTGTGCGGTGTAGAAGGTCTGGTAGATCGTGTAGGGCAGGTTCGCCGTCCCGAGCCCGCCGGACGTGATGGTGAAGACCGCGTCGAAGTTCTGTACGACGTAGATCGAGCCCAGCAACGCGGACAGTTCCAGGTACTGCCGAAGGTGCGGCAGCGTCATGTACCGGAAGATCTCCCACTGGTTGGCGCCGTCGATCCCGGCCGCCTCGATCACGTCCAGCGGACGGCTCTGCAGCCCGGCCAGCAGGATCAGCATCATGAACGGCGTCCACTGCCAGACCAGCGCGAAGATGATCGACCACAACGGCTGGTTGCTGATCCAGTCCGGCTGCGGCGCGTTGTCACCGAAGATCCACGTCAGCACCCCGTTGAAGAGCCCGTACGTCGGGTTGTAGAGCGCGTGCTTCCACAGCAGCGCCGCTGCCACCGGTACGACGAGGAACGGGGTGATCATCATCGTCCGGACGGCACCGCGACCGCGGAACTTCCGGTCCAGCAGCAAGGCGATGAGGAGCCCGAGGACAAGACTGATCAGGACGACGCCCGCCGTCAGCAGGATCGTCACCCAGATCGCGTTCCGGGTGTTCGCGTCGGTCAGCACCCGGCGGAAGTTGTCCACCCCGGCGAACCCGCGCTCGTCCGGGTAGTAGGCGTTCCAGTCCATGAAGGACACGATGACGGTGACCAGGAACGGCAGCTGGGTCACGATGATCATGAACACCAGCGCGGGCAGCAGCGGCGCGCGGCGGGCCCAGTCGCCCGCCTTGCGCATCGTCGTGCCTTCGGATCCGGGCGGCGGCGCGGCGCGACCGGACCGGGTCTCAGTGTCGACTGACGTGGACATTGATCGCTCCCCTCACTTCGCTTCACGGGAGCGATACCGCTCCGCGACGTCGTCGGCGAGCTCCTGCCCGCGTTTCAGCGCTTCGTCCACACTCATCCGCCCGGCGATCGCCGAGCTCACGTCCTGACTGACCTGCGTCCCGAGATCCGGGAACTCCGGAATGTCGACGAACTGGATCCCGATCGCCGGCCGCGGCTGAGTGCCCGGGTTGCGCGGGTCGGCGGTCTCGATCGCCTGCCTGGTCGGCTCCGCGAACGCCCCGGCCTCCTTCAGGTACTGCGGGTTCTCGTACGTCGACGCCCGCTTGCCGGCCGGCACCCGGGACCACCCGAGCTGCTCGCCGACGAGCTGCTCGTACTCCTTGCCGGACGCCCAGGAGATGAACTTCCAGGCGTTGTCCTTCTTCTTGCTGGCCTCCTGGATGCTCCAGGCCCACGCGTACAGCCAGCCGGCGCTGTCCGTCTTCACGACCGGCGCCGGGGCGTAGCCCATCTTGCCCTTCACCGGCGAGTTCGGCGCCTCCAGCGAGCCGGCTGCCGACGTGGCGTCGTACCACATCGCCACGTTGCCCTGGACCGTGTTGTTCAGGCACTCGGTGAAGCCGGCCTGCGGTGCGCCTGCCTCCCCGTGCGTGCGGACCAGATCGACGTAGAACTTGACCGCCTCGGTGAACTCCGGCGCGTCGACCTTGGCCTGCCAGTCCTCGGTGAACCAGGTGCCGCCGAAGGTGTTCACAACCGTGGTGAGCGGGGCGAACACCTGACCCCAGCCGGGCTGGCCGCGCAGGCAGATGCCGCGCATCCCGGGCTGGGCGTTGTCCACCGCGGCCGCGATCTCGGCGACCTGCTGCCAGGTCGGCTTGGCCGGCATCGTGATGCCCTTCGCGGCCAGCACGTCCTTGCGGTACATCAGGAACGACGACTCACCGTAGAACGGTTCGCCGTAGATCTTTCCGTCCTCACCGGACAGCGATGCCGTCATCGGCTTCAGTACGTCGTCCTGGTCGAACGACGGATCCTTGTCGATGTAGTCCGACAGTGGCGCGATCCACTTGCTGGTCGCGTAGATCGGGATCTCGAAGTTGCTCAGCGTCGCCACGTCGTACTGCCCGGCCTGGCTGGAGAACTCCTGGCTGATCTTGTCCCGGACGTCGTTCTCCGGCAGCACGGTGAAGTTGACCTTGATCCCGGTCTCCTTGGTGAAGTGGTCGGCGGTGAGTTTCTGCAGGTCGACCATCTGCGGGTTGTTCACCATCAGCACGTTGATGCTGTCGGCCCCGCCGCCGCCCGCACCGCCGCCCCACCCGGCGCAGCCGCTGACCACACTCACCAGGAATGCGATCGCGACGGCCCCGATGCGTTTCCGCTGTCCCAGCACGAGCCGCTCCTTCGGTCAGAGATAGCTGTCGGTCAGGGTCGCTCATATGAGCACCGGTCTGCTCACACAAGAGTGAACCGGGAACGCCTTGACCTGTCAAGAGTCTGTGCAACACTAGGGCGCAGGTGTGCTCATATGAGCGGGGAGGCAGAATGGAGCCGAGCACCAACGCCTACGGACCGGCACAGCTCGTCCTGACGGCGTCGATCGCGCGCCGGTACTACGTCGACGGGCGATCGAAGGTGGAGATCGCCGACGAGTTCCAGCTCAGCCGGTTCAAAGTGGCCCGGCTGCTGGATCACGCGCGCAGCAGTGGGCTGGTTCGGATCGAGATCAGCCATCCCGGTTCCATCGACCTGGACCTGTCCGCCCGCCTGCAGGAGTCCCTCGGGCTCCGGCGGGCGATCGTGGTGGACACGCCGGAGGAGGATCCGGCGGCGCTCCGGACCCAGCTCGGCAAGGCGGCCGCGGATCTGCTGTCCGAGATCGTCACGGCTGACGACGTCCTCGGGCTCGCGTGGGCCCGGGCCGTGACCGCGATGACCGAGCAGCTGACCTCACTGGCCCCGGTTCCCGTCGTCCAGCTCACCGGCGCGCTGACCCGCCCGGACGTCGAGGCGAACTCGGTGGAGCTGGTGCGGCACACGGCTCGCCTGTCGGGCGGGCCGGCGTACCTGTTCTATGCACCGCTCGTCGTGCCGGACGCCGCGACCGCGCGGGCGTTGCGACAGCAGCCGGAAGTGGCCGAGGCGATCAGTCACTTCGAGTCCGTGACCAAGGCGGTGGTCGGCCTGGGTTCGTGGACGGCCGGGCAGTCGACGCTGTTCGACGCGATGGACGAGAAGGCCCGTGAGCAGTTGCACCGGCGCGGCGTCGCCGCCGACATCTCAGGGGTGTTCGTCAGTGCGGACGGCGAGGCGGTGCAGAGCCGCGTCACCGACCGGGTGATCGCGATCAGCGCCGCGCAGATGGCGGCGATCGACGAAGTGATCGCGATCCCGTACGGGATGGCGAAGGTCCAGGCCGTCCGGGCCGCCGTCCGCAGCGGCCTGGTCAACGGACTCGTCACCCACAGCCCGCTCGCCAAGGCCCTGCTGGACGAGACATCCTTGGCAAGTGATGGGTGAGGCTGAGACCCAGCTCCTGGGCGGCACCGCCAACCGTGGTCTGGTCGTGCGCGTCGGCGACACCGTACGACGTCCGCTGCGGCCGAGCAGCCCGGCGACACATGCGCTGCTTCAGCACCTCGAGCGGGTCGGCTTCGACGGCGCGCCGACGCTGCTCGGGATCGACTCAGCCGGCCGGGAGGTTCTGTCGTACTTGCCCGGCGAGACGGTGACAGCGCCGTACCCGAGCTGGTCGATGACGGACGCCGCGCTCGAGAGTGTGGCCCACCTGTTGCGTCGCTACCACTCCGCGGTCGCCGACTTCTCACCCGGTGAGCTGGAGTGGGCCGAGCCGGTGCCGGCGCAGTACGTCGACGGCCTGGTCAGCCACAACGACCCGAACCTGGACAACATCGTCTTCCGCGACGGGGTGGCGGTCGCGCTGATCGACTTCGACCTGGCCGGACCGGGATCGGCGTTGTGGGACGTGGCGGCCGCGATCCGGCTCTGGGCGCCACTGCGGCCGGATGCCGACATCGACGACGTACGCCGAGGTCGTACGTTAGCCCGCCTGCGGCGATTCGCGGACGCCTACGGGCTCTCCGCCGCCGATCGCGCTCGGCTCGTCGACGCGGCGGCGCTCAATCACGAGTGGTGCATGGACTACGTACGCCGGGGCGCGGAGACCGGGCACCCGTGGTTCCACCAACGCTGGACCACGGGCGAGGCCGACCTCACCGACCGGACCAACCGCTGGTTCACCGACCAGGCGGAGGCCCTTCGCCAGGCTCTCCTCCCCTGACCGCCGCAATCTCCCGCTCAGCCTCGGCCACACCGTCGTAGTACGACTCGTGCAACCTGCGGATGAAGTGCGGCAGGAAGACGATGGCCGGGCTGGGCCAACGCGAGATCTCCTCGCTGCCGAACATCAGAACGACGAACTCGCACGCCACGATCGCGATCAGCACGATCCAGCCGTTCTGGCAGACCCACGGCCCATCGCCGGCGGCCAGCCCTCTGCGGGTCACCGCGCCCACAGCGAGCAGCGAGGCCGTCAGGACGACAACGATCAGCAACGCCGTGAACTGCCAGCCGTGCACCTGGCCCCATCGCCCGTCGTGCCGGAGCATCCGCACGGCCTCGATCGCAAAGGCGATGGCGATCAGGGCGTAGACCACCGCACCCAATTTCAGCTTCGGCACGGGGGCTCCTGACGGGTCGGGACGAGTCTAGTCCGCCTATCGCCGGGAGCGGGTTGGTTGTTACTGCAGGAAGTGGCCGACAATGAGCCGGTGAGTTCGCGAGTGGTGTTGCTGGCGGGGCCTTCAGGGGCGGGGAAATCGCATCTGGCCGAGGTGGCGGGGCTGCCCGTCGTACGGCTGGACGACTTCTACCGGGACGGGGACGACGAGGCGATGCCGCGGTCACCGCTCGGGATCGTGGACTGGGACGACCCGCGCTCGTGGGACGGCGACCGGGCCGTCGCGGCACTGGAGACCCTGTGTACGGCGGGGGTCGCGGACCTGCCGATCTACGACATCGCCGCCGACGGGACGGTCGGGCACCGGCCGGTTTCCACCCTGGGGTCGCCGCTGATCATTGCCGAGGGCATCTTCGCGGACCAGGTCGTCGGCGCACTGCGTGACCGCGGGCTGCTCGCCGCCGCCATCTGCGTCCGGCACCACCGGCTCGTCACCTTCGTCCGCCGATTCCAGCGCGACCTGCGGGAACACCGCAAGCCGCCGTTCACCCTGCTGCGCCGCGGCCTGCTGCTGCTCCGCGACGATCCGCAGGTGGTCCGCCGCTGTCTCGACGCCGGGTGCGAGCCCCTGCACCCAAAGGCCGCCCGGCACCGCATCCAAACGCTCCTCACAGCCTGACCTGTCGCGACAAGCAGCCGCCTGATCTGCTTTCCGGAAGATCACTGCCGCCCACCGCAAACAATCCTCCGGAAACCACGCAGCGGTTCTCCAGAAACACCACTTCGTCGCCTGCGGCAACCGAGATGCTGCCGGTTCAGCCAATCCGGTCGATGACCAGCGGGTTCGGTTCGTACGACGTGGCGACCTCGACCGCGTCGGTCAGGGACTCGAGGGCCCGGTCGAAGCGGCTTGGGTCGTCGGTGTGGAGGGTCAGGAGGGGCTGTCCTTCGGCGACCACGTCACCGGGCTTGGCGTGCAGTTCCACGCCCGCGACGGCGGACACCGGGTCCTCCTTGCGGGCGCGGCCGGCGCCGAGGCGCCAGGCGGCGACTCCAACGGCCAGCGCGTCGAGCTTCGACAGAACTCCCGAGGCAGGCGCTGGTACGACGTGCTGCTCAGGGGCGACCGGCAAGTCGGCCGAGGGGTCGCCGCCCTGGGCCGCGATCATCGTGCGCCAGACGTCCATCGCCGTACCGTCGCGGAGCTTCTCGGCCGGGTCGACGTCCGTCACGCCCGCAGCAGCGAGCATCTCGGTGGCAAGCGCGACGGTGAGCTCGACGACATCGGCCGGGCCGCCACCGGCCAGCACCTCGACGGACTCGCGGACTTCCAGGGCGTTCCCGGCGGTCAGGCCGAGCGGGACGGACATGTCGGTGATCAGGGCAACGGTCTTCACCCCGGCATCGGTGCCGAGGGCAACCATCGTCTCGGCCAGCTCGCGCGCGTCGGCGAGCTGTTTCATGAACGCGCCGGAGCCGACCTTCACGTCCAGTACGAGCGCACCGGTCCCCTCGGCGATCTTCTTGCTCATGATCGAGCTGGCGATCAACGGGATCGCCTCGACAGTACCCGTGACGTCCCGCAGCGCGTAGAGCTTCTTGTCGGCCGGCGCCAGCCCGTCACCGGCGGCGCAGATCACCGCGCCGACGTCCTCCAGCTGGCGCATCAGCTCGTCGTTCGACAGCGTGGCCCGCCAGCCCGGAATCGACTCCAGCTTGTCCAGCGTCCCGCCGGTGTGGCCGAGGCCGCGCCCGGACAGCTGCGGTACGGCGACGCCGCAAGCCGCCACCAGCGGCGCCAACGGCAAGGTGATCTTGTCGCCGACACCACCGGTCGAGTGCTTGTCCGCGGTCGGCCGGGACAGCCGGGCGAAGTCCATCCGCTCACCGGAGGCGATCATCGCCTCGGTCCAGCGGGCGATCTCGCGCCGGTTCATCCCGTTCAGCAGGATCGCCATCGCCAGCGCGGACATCTGCTCGTCGGCGACCTGACCGTGGGTGTAGGCGTCGATCACCCAGTCGATCTGCCCGTCACTCAACTCGCCCCGGTCTCGCTTGGTGCGGATGACGTCGACGGCGTCGAAGCTCACTTCTCCTCCTTCAGGAACTCCGGCCCGAACGCCTCGGGGAGGAGCTCACGCAGCGGCCGGATCCCGGCCATTGTCTCGAGCAACAGTTCGGGGCCGCCGTGTTCGTGCAGCAGCTGGCGGCACCGGCCGCACGGTGTCAGCAGGTCCCGGCGACCGTCCACGCAGGTGAACGCGACCAGGCGTCCGCCGCCGGTGTTCATCAGCTCCGAGACCAGTCCGCACTCGGCGCACAGGCCCAGGCCGTACGACGCGTTCTCCACGTTGCACCCGGTCACCACCCGCCCGTCGTCGACGAGCGCCGCGGCACCGACCGGGAAATGGGAGTACGGCGCGTACGCCCGGCCCATCGCGTCGACCGCGGCCGACCGCAGCACCTTCCAGTCGATCTCCACCTCACCAGCATCCCGCACCGCGGCACCCGAGGCCGACTCCACAGCGGGAGTCGGCGCAGCGTCGTACGGCTTACTCGGTGACGTAGGGCTCACCATCCGCCTTCGGGGCGCGAACCCGGCCGACCAGGCCGGCGACCGCGATGATTGTGGCCAGGTACGGCGCCATCAGCAGTAGCTCGCCCGGGATCGGGGTCTGGATGATCTGGAGCTGGGACTGCAGCTGGGTCGCGAAACCGAAGAACAGGGCGGCGACCATCGCGCCGATCGGGTGCCAGCGACCCATGATGAGGGCGGCCAGCGCGATGAACCCGTTGCCGGCCGTCATCTCCTTGCTGAATGACCCGGCGTAGCCGACCGTGAAGAACGCCCCGCCGAGCCCTGCGAGCACACCGGCCCAGAGGACGGCGGAGTACCGGACCCGCTTCACCTTGATGCCGACCGTGTCCGCCGCCTTCGGGTGCTCACCGACCGCGCGGACCCGCAGACCCCATCGGGTCTGGAACAGCACGAACGTCACCACCGCGACCGCGAGGTAGGTCAGGTAGACCAGCACTGTCTGGTTGAACAGGATCTGCCCGATGAACGGGATGTCACCGAGACCGGGGATCTTCACCGCGGACAGGACGCTCGGGGTGTTCAGCCTCTCCGCGTCCTCCTGCAGGAACTGGTCGAACAGGTAGCCGGTGATACCGGACGCGAACACCACCAGGACGACGCCGAGCACGACCTGGTTTACCAGGTACTTGATCGAGAACACCGCGAGCAGCCAAGCCATCGCCACGCCGGTCGCCGCCGCCGCGATCAGGGCCGCCGCCGCGCTGTTCGTCGTACTCGCGACAACGGCGGCGGTGAACGCGCCGACCAGGAACTGGCCCTCGATGGCGATATTGATGACACCGGCCCGCTCGCACAGCACACCGGCGAGCGCGCCGAGGATCAGCGGGGTGGCGAAGTTCAGCGTGCCCTGGAACTGGTTGGCCAGCGGGAACGTCTTGCCCGCCGCGGCCCAGCAGAGGAACGCGCCGATGAAGCAGACACCCAGTACGGCGGCCAGCCAACCGCCGTACTTCCGCGGGACCCGGCGCATGATGTACGCGACGGCCGTGAGCACACCGAGTATGCCGAGCAGGATGCCGACCGGTTGTGCGGGAAGACCCAGCAGGTTGTTCTGCAGATCCCCCGACACCAGCTGGAACGTCGCCTCGCCGCTCTTGGTCGCGATCCCCAGCACGAGGCCGATCAGCGCGAACACCAGCAACACACCGCCGACCCGCAGCCGGCGGACCCGGTCGGCCGGGCCCTCGATGTTCGCCGGTGCCGGCGGGAGAACGGTGTCCGTGCTCGTCTGGCTCATCCGTTCCAGCCTTTCGCGAGGACGGCGCCGGCACCGCGTTGCTTCGGCAGGAACCGGAAGACCGAGCGCACCAGCGCTGGGGCCGCGACGAACAGCACGATCACGGCCTGCAGGACGGTGGTCAGGGTGAGCGGGGTCTGGGTGAGCAGCTGCATCTGCAGGCCGCCCGCGTTCAGGGCGCCGAAGAGCAGACCGGCGAGCACCGTGCCGAGCGGCGTACCGCGGCCGAGCAGCGCGACCGTGATCGCGTCGAACCCGACCGTGGCGGCGACGCCGTCGGTCAGCGGGAGGTCGGTGCCCAGCACCTGCTGCGTCCCGGCCAGACCGGCGAGCGCGCCGGCGACCACCATCGCGATGATGTACGCCCGGCCGACCGACATACCCGCCGTACGGGAGGCGTCGGGGTTGGCGCCGACGGCGCGCAGCTCGAAGCCGACGGTCGAGCGGTTGAGCAGCCACCAGACGAAGACCGCGGCGAGCAGGGCGAGAATAAAGCCGGCGTGCAGCCGGGTGCTGCCGAACTGCGGGTACTGCGCGTTGGCGTCGACGATCGGCGAGATCGGGTCGGTTCGCCCCGGCCGCCGGAAGGTCGGTGTCGTGAGCAACCATTGCAGCAAGTAGATGGCGACGTAGTTGAGCATGATCGTGACGATCACCTCGTGCGCCCCGGTGCGCGCCTTGAGCAGGCCGACCACACCACCCCAGATGGCGCCACCGATCAGGCCGGCGATCACCGCGAGGACCAGGTGTAGAACCGGCGGCAGGTGCCAGGCGAAACCGACGTAACCGGCCAGGATGGCGCCGACGATCAGCTGGCCCTGTGCCCCGATGTTGAACAGACCGGTGCGGAACGCGAGTGAGACGGCGAGACCGCCGCAGATCAGCGGTGTTGCCTGGGTCAACGACTCGGTGATCGGGGTGACCCCGCCGAGCGCGCCGACCGCGAGTGCCTTGTACGCCTCGCCGACAGCCGACAACGCCGCGGAGATGGTGTCCATCGGCGCGGCACCGAAGTACCCGATGGTCGCCTTCACCTGGTCGTCACCGACGATGATCAGGATCGCGCCGACCACCAGCGCCAGCACGATCGCGCTCAGCGAGACCAGGCCCTGGACCGCCCACGACGGCAGGCCGGACCGCTGCGGCGCCTTGGCCGGTGGGGGTGCGGCCGGCGTCGGTTCGACCGTAGTTTCTGTGCTCATCTAGATGGTTCCCAACGTGGTCGGGTTCTCGATCGCGACTTCGTGCGCCTCGGTCCGGGAGGCGCCGGCCATCATCAGGCCGAGCTCGTCGCGCGGGGTGTCGGCCGGTACGACGCCGACCACCTTGCCGCGGTACATCACCGCGACCCGGTCGGCCAGCGCCGCGATCTCGTCGAGCTCGGTGGACACGATCAGCACCGCGGTGCCCCGGTCGCGTTCGCCCACGATCCGGGTGTGCAGGAACTCGATCGAGCCGACGTCGACACCTCGGGTCGGCTGGGACGCGACCAGCAGCTTCAGCGGCCGGGACAGCTCGCGGGCCAGCACCACCTTCTGCTGGTTGCCGCCGGACAGCGACGACACGGCCAGGTCGGTGCTCTGGGTGCGGATGTCGAACTCCTCGACCCGATCCCGCGCGTTCTTCTCGATCTCGTCGGTCCTCAGCGCGAGCCCGTTGCCGAACGGCGCCTGGCGGAACAGGTCGAGGACCAGGTTCTCCGCGACCGAGAAGGAGCCGACGTAGCCGTCATGGGCGCGGTCCTCGGGAACGTACCCGATCCCTGCGTCGAGCCGCTGGCGGGTGGTCCGGCCGGTCAGGTCGTTGCCGTCGAGCGAGATCTTGCCGGCCGCGACCGGGGTCAGTCCGAGCACCGCCTCGGCCAGCTCGGTCTGGCCGTTGCCGTGGACACCGGCGACGGCCAGGATCTCGCCGGCCCGGACCTCCAGGTCCACGCCGTCGACGGCGGCGAACCCACGCTCGTCGATCACCGTCAGCCCTTCGACCCGCAGTACCGGGTCACCCGGACGGGCTGGCTCCTTGCCGACGACCAGGTCGACCGCGCGCCCGACCATCAGCTCGGCGAGCTCCTCCTCCGACGCCGACGGCTCCGGGCTGCCGACCACCTTGCCACGGCGGATCACCGTGATCTTGTCCGCGATCGCCTTCACCTCTTTGAGCTTGTGGGTGATGAAGACGATCGAGGTGCCGTTCTCCTTCAGCTGGCGCATCACGCCGATGAGCTCGTCGATCTCGGCGGGGGTGAGCACCGCGGTCGGCTCGTCCAGGATCAGCACCCGCGCTTCGTTGGTGAGCGCCTTGATGATCTCCACTCGCTGCTGCACGCCGACCGGGATGTTCTCCACCAGCGCCTCTGCGTCGACCTCGAACCCGTACCGGTCGGACAGCTCGGTGACGAGCGCGTGCGCTTTCTTCCGGTCCAGCACGCCGCCGGGATGGGTGTTCTCCCGGCCGAGCATGATGTTCTCCGCGACGGTGAACACCGGGACCAGCATGAAGTGCTGGTGCACCATGCCGATGCCGTGCTCGATCGCGTCGCTCGGCGAGGTGATCCTCACCTTCTCGCCGTCGATCACGATCTCGCCGGAGTCGGGCTGCAGCAGCCCGTAGAGCATGTTCATCAGGGTGCTCTTGCCGGCCCCGTTCTCGCCGAGCAGGCAATGGATCTCACCCGGCTCGATGACCAGGTCGATGTGGTCGTTGGCGACCAGGGAGCCGAAGCTCTTGGTGAGCCCGGAGAGCTCGAGATGCATGCGCAGCCTTCCTTTCAGACGGCGAGCCAGGAAGGCGTGACCTGTGGTCTGCCTTCCTGGCTCGCACCGTACTACGCGGTGACGCCGTGGTTCAGGACGCCTTCGGCTGCGCCTTGGACTGGATGGTGATCTTGCCGCTGATGATGTCGGTCTTGATCTGGTCCAGCTCGCTCTTCAGCTCGGCCGGGACCTTGCTGTCGAACTCGTGGAACGGTGCCAGCGAGGTGCCGCCGTTCTCCAGCGTGCCGATGAACTGGCTGTTGTCGAATTTGTCGTCGACCACCGAGACGATGGCGTCCTTGACGGCGACGTCCATGCCCTTCTTGACGCTGGTGAGCAGCACCGAGCAGTACTCCGCGGCGCTCTCGCACCCGTCGGTGTCGACCCAGATGGCGTTCACCTTGCCGTTGCTGGCCTTGGCCGCCTGCAGGCCGCCCAGACCGGCCGGGCCGGCCACCGGGAAGATGATGTCGGCGCCCTGGGTGATCAGGTTCTGGGCGTTGTTCTGACCCTTGGCCTTGTCCTCGAAGTCACCGGTAAACAGGCCGGTCTGCTTGGCGTCGTCCCAGCCGAGCACCTGGACGTTCTTCGACTTCTGCTTGTTGTAGTAGCGCACGCCCTCGGCGAAACCGTCCATGAAGATGGTCACCGGCGGGATCTTGATACCGCCGAACGTGCCGACCTTGCCGGTCTGGCTCATCGCCGCGGCCAGGTAGCCGGCCTGGAAGCTCGACTGGGCGGTGTTGAAGCCGAGCGGCTTGACGTTCTCGATCGGCTTGGCCGGGGCCGAGTCGACGATGGCGAACTTGATGTCCGGGTTGGCCTGGGCCGCCTTGTCGGTGGCGTCCTCCAGCTTGAAGCCGACCGAGATGATGATGTTGCACTTGGCGTTCACCATCGCGGTCATGTTGGTCGGGTAGTCGTTATCCGACTTCGACTCCGCCTTGACCTCGGTCAGGCCCTTCTCCTTCACCGCTGCCTGGAGACCGGCGTACGAGGTCTGGTTGAACGACTTGTCGTCGAACCCACCCGAGTCGGAGACCATGCACGCCTTGAAGTCCTTGTTGGCGCTGCCGCCAGAGGTGTCCTCCGCCGGAGGGCTGCCACAAGCGGCGACGGCGAGCGTCACCACACCCACGATCGCCGTTCCCCGCACGTACTTCTTCACCGGACGTCTCCTTCGTCGACCAGATTGCGTGTCCGGCACGCCATCCCCCAGCGTGCCGCATCCGCAGACTATAGGGCGCGGTCCGTCCTTCTTTGAACGTCAAGAGGACCTCGATACCGGAAAGTGACCGGCGCTTTCGTCACATCTCCACAACTCCTCCGGCCCAGCTACCCAGCGCGCCACGCAGGTCACTGTGCGCACGCTCCGTGGTCGCGCTCCCCTCTGCGGTCGTGACGCTGTGTCACCGGATTGGACACGTGGCCAGTACCACGGTTGCGGGATGAAACAATCGCGGGATGACTCACCAGTTGCTGGTCGCCGACGTATTGGCGCGCGTCGAGGAGATTCGTGACGAGGCGATCGAGGTACGCCGTGACCTGCGCGCCCATCCCGAGCTCGGCTGGCACGAGGTCCGTACGACGGAAGTCCTCGAGCGCAAGCTGGTCGGGGCTGGGCTTTCTCCCCGGGTGCTGCCGACCGGCACGGGACTGATCTGCGACATCGGGTCGGGTGACTCGTGCGTCGCGCTGCGGGCCGACATCGACGCCCTACCGGTGCCGGACGCCGTGGAGGCGCCATGGCGATCGACGATCGACGGTGTCTCGCATGCGTGTGGTCACGACGTACACACCGCGGCTCTGCTCGGCACCGGACTCGTCCTCGCCGGGATGGCCCGCGACGGGCAGCTCGATCGGCGGGTGCGGCTGATCTTCCAGCCGGCGGAGGAGGTGATGCCAGGCGGAGCGCTCGGTGTCATCGCGGCCGGCGGACTCGACGGAGTCCGCCGTCTTTATGGGCTGCACTGCGATCCCCGCCTGCAGGTCGGCCAGGTCGGTCTACGGGTCGGCGCGTTGACCGCGGCCGCCGACCGGATCCTCGTTCACCTGACCGGGTCCGGCGGTCACACGTCTCGCCCACACCTGACCGGCGACCTCGTCTACGCGCTGGCGACCCTGGTCACCGAGCTCCCAGCCGCGTTGTCGCGCCGAGTCGATCCGCGGGCCGGGATGTCACTCGTCTGGGGCCGCATCACCTCGGGCTCGGCCGCCAACGCGATCCCCGCCCGCGGTGAGGCCGAAGGCACCCTGCGCTGCCTCGACGTCAACGCCTGGCGCCTCGCCGCCGAGTTGATCCCGGAGCTGGCCGCGCACCTCGTCGCGCCGTACGGCGTCGAGGTCGACACCGAGGTCACCCGTGGTGTTCCCCCGGTGATGAACGACGCCGGCGCCATCGAGGTACTGCACGACGCCGTGCGCCAGACGTTCGGTGCCGGCGCCATCGCCCCGACCGACCAGAGCCTCGGCGGCGAGGACTTCGCCTGGTACCTGGAAAATGTCCCGGGCGCCATGGCCCGCCTCGGCGTCCGCCCGCCGTCGGTGGAAACAGCGGCCGACCTCCACACGCCCGGCTTCGACCCCTCCGAAGAGTCCATCCCCCTGGGCATGACCCTCCTCACCTCCACCGCCCTCCTCGACTGACACGCGTCTGGCCCAACGGGCTTCCCAGATCAACTCCCGGTCCGCCGATGCCCATGCCAGCCGAAACCTCGGTACCCTGACATGCCCCTACAGGTGCAGAACGGTTCGCCAGCAAGGGAGAGCTTCTGATGGCAGAGGTCGATGGCGGAGACATCAACTTCGCCAGGCGAGAGTTGCTTACATCGGCAGGAAGCTTGGAATCTGATGTCTGGCGTCCTACGAGCGACTGCTAGAAGGTGTCGGCGGGGACGTAGACGCCCCAGACGTCCCTGAGCGTGTCGCACACCTCCCCGACGGTGGCGCGGGCCTTGAGCGCCTGCTTCATCGGGTAGAGGCAGTTGTCGTTGCCTTGGGCAGCGATTTTGAGGGCGGCCAGCGCCTCGTCCACCGCCGCCTGGTCGCGCTCGGCCCGCAGCTTGGCGAGCCGTTCGGTCTGCTGCGCCTCGATGGCCGGATTCACCCGGAGAGGTTCGTACGGCTCCTCCTCGGCGGCCTTGAACTTGTTCATCCCGACGACGACCCGCTCGGCCGAGTCGATCTGCTGGGCGATCAGGTACGCCGACCGCTCGATCTCCTGCTTCTGGAATCCCTTCTCGATCGCGCCGACGGCCCCGCCGTACTCCTCGATCTGCTCCATCAGTTCGAGCGCGGCCGCCTCCACCTCGTCGGTGAGTGACTCGACGACGTACGAGCCTGCGAACGGGTCGACGGTCGCGGTCACGTCGGTCTCGTAGGCGAGCACCTGCTGGGTGCGCAGCGCGAGGCGGGCCGCCTTCTCGGTCGGCAGCGCGATCGCTTCGTCGTACGAGTTGGTGTGCAGCGACTGCGTGCCACCCAGTACGGCGGCCAGGCCCTGGACGGCGACGCGGACGAGGTTGACCTCAGGCTGCTGCGCAGTGAGCTGGACGCCGGCGGTCTGGGTGTGGAACCGCAACATCATCGACTTCGGGTTCTTCGCGCCGAACTCGTCCCGCATCACCGCGGCCCAGATCCGGCGGGCGGCGCGGAACTTCGCCACCTCCTCCAGCAGGGTGGTCCGGGCGACGAAGAAGAACGACAACCGCGGCGCGAACTCGTCCACGTCCAGCCCGGACGCGAGCGCGGCCCGCACGTACTCGATCCCGTTCGCCAACGTGAAGGCGATCTCCTGCGCGGGGGTCGCACCAGCCTCGGCCATGTGGTAGCCGGAGATCGAGATGGTGTTCCAGCGCGGCAGCTCCGCCTTGCAGTAGGCGAAGATGTCGCTGATCAGCCGCAGCGACTCCTTCGGGGGATAGATGTAGGTGCCGCGGGCGATGTACTCCTTCAGTACGTCGTTCTGGATCGTGCCGGTCAGTTTGGCGCCGGGAACGCCCTGCTCCTCGGCCACCAGTTGATAGAGCAGCAGGAGCACCGAGCCGGGTGCGTTGATCGTCATCGAGGTGGACACCTGGTCCAGCGGGATCTTGTCGAACAGCACCCGCATGTCGTCGATCGAGTCGATCGCCACGCCGACCTTGCCGACCTCGCCGTGCGCGATCGGGGCGTCGGAGTCGTACCCCATCTGAGTGGGCAGGTCGAACGCGACCGACAGCCCCATGGTGCCGTGGTCGATCAGCTGGTGGTACCGCTGGTTCGACTCGGCCGCCGTACCGAAACCGGCGTACTGGCGCATGGTCCAGGGGCGCTCGGTGTACATCGTCGGGTAGACCCCGCGGGTGTACGGGAACCGCCCCGGCTCCCCCAGCTTCGCCTCGGCCTCGAACCCGTCCAGCACCTCCGGCCCATACACCGGCGCGAACTCGAACCCCGACTCACTCCGACGACTCATCCCCCCACGGTAGGCCGAACCACCCCACCACTGGTATGCACCAGGGCACGCCACCGGTGTGGGCTCCAGCACAACCGTGCGATACGGGATCCTCGGCCAGGTGAGAAGACCGACGCCGGCGCGTGACCCCCTTCATGAGGAGGTCAGGTGGTCGCGGCGTCACGTGGCGGAGTAGGATTCCTACCAGTTGGATTCCTACCGAGGAGGTGTATTGGATGAAGCTCAGGTCGAAAGGTCAGCTGACGGTCCCGATCGAGATCCGGCAGCACCTCGGCCTGCACGAGGGCGACGAGGTCGAGTTCACCATCCACGGGAACGTCGTTCACTTGACCCGGGCGCAGGCGAACCGATCGCACGGGCGACGGATCGCCTCGCGGCTGCGTGGTCGGGGCACGAGCGGGATGAGCACCGAAGAGATCATGGGCCTGCTCCGTGGCGAGGACTGACCTGAGTCTGGTCCCTCCCCCGACGACGCTCGTCGACGCCTGCGTGATCCTCGACCTCACCACCAACGATCCGAAGTGGGCAGACTGGTCGGAGGAGGCGATCGCGCAGGCCGCCGACGAGGGACCGCTCGTCATCAACCCGATCGTGTACGCCGAGGTGTCGGTGGACTTCACGTCGATCGAGGAACTGGACGAGGTTCTCGACGATGCCGACCTGCGCCGCGAACCGCTGCCGTTCGACGCGGGATTCCTAGCTGGCAAGGCCTACCTGACGTATCGCCGCCGAGGCGGCGCCCGCAGATCCCCCCTCGCAGACTTCTACATCGGCGCCCACGCCGCGGTCGCCGGCCACCGGCTCCTCACCCGCGACCCCGCCCGGTACCGGACCTACTTCCCGAACCTCCCCCTCCTCAGCCCGGAAAGCTGAGACTCGCTTCGCGGCGGCCGCTACGCCGACCACGGCGGCGGTGATTCCCCGGCGTTTGCGTGGTACTCACCAAGTACCGCCGGGTGGCTACCTCAAGTCCACTTGACGTCCGTGCAGGTGTCAGCAGGGGATCGACGTGCTGTCACTCGAGTGTCGCCGAGGGTTCATGGGCGGTGGGGAACGTTCGGGGCGTGCGCATCGTGATGGTCGCTGAGTCCTTCCTGCCGCAGATCAATGGCGTCGCGAACACGGTTCGCCACGTCGCCGACCGGTTGCTCGCCCGCGGGCACGAGCTGCTGATCATTGCCGCCGGCCCCGGTCCGGACAGCTACCGCGACGTGCCCGTGCTGCGGGCGCGGAGCTTCGGGATCCCGGGCTACAAGGAGTTCCCGGTCGGGCTGCCCGATCCGTCGATCGAGCGGGCGATGGCCGAGTTCAGGCCCGACCTGGTCCATCTCGCCTCGCCGTTCATCATCGGCGCCTACGGCCTGCGTAGCGCGCGCAAGCTCGGTCTGCCGACGGTCGCGATCTTTCAGACCGACATCGCCGGGTTCGCCCGTCAGTACCCGTGGTTCGCCGCGGCCGACCGCGGTGTCTGGCGCTGGGTACGCCGGGTGCACTCGCGCGCCGACCGCACCCTCGCCCCGTCCACCGCGTCAGTCCAGCAGCTCGTCCAGAGCGGCGTACCGCGGGTCCATCTGTGGGGTCGCGGCGTGAACCTGGACCTGTTCGACCCCAAGCACCGCGACGAGAACTGGCGCCGGGAGATCTCCCCGGACGGCCGGCCGATCGTCGGGTACGTCGGCCGGCTGGCCGCGGAGAAGAAGGTCCGCCGCCTCGCCGAGTTGGCCGATCTCAACTGCCGCGTCGTCATCGTCGGCGACGGCCCGGACCGGGCCGCCCTGGAGAACTCCTTGCCAGGAGCAACCTTCCTGGGAATGCGCCGCGGTGCCGACCTGGCCTCGATCTTCGCCGGACTGGACGTGTTCGTGCACACCGGCGAGCACGAGACGTTCTGCCAGACCATCCAGGAGGCGCAGGCCTCCGGCGTCGCCACGGTCGGCCCGGCCGCGGGCGGCCCGCTCGACCTGATCCGTCCAGGCTCCACCGGGCTGTTGTTCGACCCCGGCCGGCCGGGGTCGCTCCGCGAGGCGGTCAAGACGTTGCTCGACGACCCGGCGGCCCGGAGCCGGGTGGCGGCGAACGGCCTGGAACGGGTGCAGACCAGGACGTGGCCGGCAGTGGTCGACGACCTGGTCGACCGGCACTACGCCGAGGTCCTCCACGAGGCCGCGGCCGTCCGGCGGGTCGCATGAACGAGCGAAGCGAGTTCATCATCAAACACAGCCCCGTTCGTGTCTCATCCGCGCCCGGAGCGAAGCGAGGACGTGGATGAGCGTGCTGCGGATCGCCCAGCTGGCCAACTTCGTCGGGCCGACGTCCGGTGGGATGCGGACCGCGATCGAGCACCTCGGTCAGGGGTACGCCGACGCCGGCGCCGAACGGATCGTGATCACCCCCGGCGAACGCGACACCGTGACCGAGACGGCGGCCGGCACGGTGATCCGGATGAAGGCACCGAAGGTCGGCGGCGGCTACCGCCTGATCACCGACCCCTGGAAGGTCATCGACACGCTCGAGCGCTTCCGGCCCACCACGGTCGAGATCTCGGACAAGTCGACCCTCCTCCCGGTGGCCCGCTGGGCCCGCCGCAACGACATCGGAGCGGTGCTCTTCAGCCATGAACGCTTGGACGCGATGCTGTCGCTCCGGACCGGTCGTCAACTGGGCGTCGCGGCCGGAGTCGGCGCTCTCTACAAGCTCCTCAGCCGGACGTACGACGCCGTCGTGGTGACGTCGCGTTATGCGGCCGCCGAGTTCGACGAGGTGACGACCCCACTGGTCCGGATCCCGCTCGGTGTCGACCTGGACACCTTCCACCCATCTCTGGCGACGCCGGTGGACGACGGCGTACTGAAGCTCGTACACGCCGGCCGCCTGTCCCGGGAGAAGAGCCCGCACCTCGCCGTCGCCACCGCTGCCGAACTCCACCGGCGGGGCGTCCCGATGCGCATGGACATCTACGGCTCCGGCCCACACCTCGACGAACTCATCGCCATCGCGGGCTCCGCTCCGATCACCTTCCACGGCTACGTCGACGGCCGGCAGACATTGGCGAGGCACCTCGCCGAAGCCGACATAGCCCTCTCCGTCTGCCCCGGCGAAACCTTCGGCCTCGCCGTCCTGGAAGCCCTAGCCGCCGGCACCCCGGTAGTCACCGCAAATACCGGCGGCGCCCGAGAACTGGTCGACGAATCCTGCGGCCGCTGGGCACCCGCAACCCCAACGTCCCTGGCCGACGCCGTCCGCGAACTGGCCCAACTCCCCGGCCGGAGAGCCGCCGCCCGCCGAAGGGCCGAACTCTACGACTGGAGCACGTGCGTCCAGCGGATGCTTGCACTGCACCAGCGCCTGGTGCAGCCCCGCCTCGCTGCCTAAAGCTGCAAGCGGGTTGCGGCGAAGACCGAAACCGCGATAGTTAGTTCCTTTCTCGCCGGTGCGTTCGGGGCGCGCGCCGGAAATCCCCTGCTTGGAGATTCGATGCGCCGCGCCCGCAGACCCGCCCTCTTCCGCTACGCCCTGGCCGCCGCCCTCGCGGCCATCACCATCCCCTTCCTCGCCCACGCCGCCTTCGGCGACGAGACCGTCACCGCACCCACCGCCCAGGTCTTCCCGACCCGCCAAGGCATAGGTGTCACCTGGACCGACGTGGACGCCTCCGGCTACCGCGTCGAACGTAAGCAGGGCACCGCCGACTGGCAGGACATCAGCGGCCCCCTGACCGACTCGACCACCACCTGGATCGACGAGACCATCCCAGCCGGCACTACCGCCGACTACCGCGTCGCCACCACCGGCACCGACCCGGCCACCAGCCCGGAGGTCAAAGCCACCCGCGTCGCCGAAGCGCCGTCCGTCGGCGACACCGACGTACTCGTTCTGAACGCCCACCACGGTGCGGGCGACACCTGGTTGCGGGACGAGACCGCCGGACCGGTCACGGCGTCCGCGCCGGACAACGGATCGCGTATCTTGTCGGCCGGCTCGCTCAAGCTGCGAATCCCGGCTCTTCTGTCCGGACCGGGCTACATCTTCTTGCCTGCGACAAAGGTCGAGCTGACGCAGGGCGATCGCAGTTGCACGACCTGGGGGGAGCTCTGGGTGACCGCCGTCACCTACACGCCAGACCTCGCACTCGAGACCCTGACGGCCAACCTGCAGGTCCCCTTCTGCGGTGGCACCACCGTTCGCACCGACCTCGACATCCGCTTCCGGAGCACGGCCGGCTACCAGAACCTCTCGGTCACGCCGGACCGTCCGGACTTCGGGCGGGTGATGACGGGGAAGAGCTCCAGCGACGTCCCGATCACAGTGAAGAACACCGGCACCGAGCCGGTGAAGATCGTCAAGGCATGGCTCAACACCGGCGCCGGGAACGACTGGGCGCTAACCTCGAACAACTGCCCGGCCACACTGCCCGTGGCCGCCTCGTGCGCGCTTACCATGCAGTTCCGGCCGCGGCAGGATGGCCCCTACTCGGCTCGGCTGACGATCGACGACACCACCACGTCCGGCATGCACAGCGTGCTGGCGACGGGCACGGGTGTCCAGCTGCCGACCTCCATGGGTGTGAGCGTGGCCGGCACCTTCACGGGTCATACCGTGACCTGGGCGAGTCTGCAGGCGTCCGGTGGCACCCCGGTGCGTGGCTACTACCTCCATCGCTACCTGAACGGTGCGGAAACCACGCAGTGGATCGCTGCCGTCCTGTCGGCGAAGATCATGAGTGTCGCCGACGCTGACCCGCCGGCCGGAGTCGAGTACGCCGTCTCCGTCGTCAACGAGGTGGGCGAGGGCCCGACGGGACCACGCACGGCGCCGGGCCGCGTGCCGGCTCAGCTCGCCATCATCCAGGGTGAGCCGACGGCCGGTGAACTGATGGCGGCCAGCCTGTCCGGATGGGCCGTACCGCTCCCGGGCGACAGCACCGCCGACCAGCCGAAGGAGGCCGTCGCCAGCGCGCCCGACGGGCGTTCACTCGCCTACGTGACGAACACTGGCGAGCGGGTCCTGTGGTCGCGCCGCCTCGATCCGGACGGGCTCGGTGCTCCGGTACAGCTGTGGACGTCATCAGCGGCCATCACCCACCTGTCGTGGTCACCGGACGGCACCCGCATCGCCTTCCAGGCACCCGAGAACGACACCCCCTGCGTCTACGTCATCCCGGCCGCCGGTGGTACGCCGGCAAAGGTGGCCTGTGACATCACCAGCCCGAGTTGGATGCCGGATGCGGCGAGCCTGATCGTGGTCGACCGCCGACTGACGGACGACCGGATCGCGCGGATCGAAGCCAAGCCGGGTGGCACCAGGCTGAAGACGATGCCCGCCCCGGTCGCACCGGCGGACGGAACACCGGTCCGGGTGTCGCCGGACGGGAACTGGGTCGCGTTCGGGTCGGGGACCGCTGTGCAGGTCATCGACTCCACATCCCTGACGCCGAGCACGGGCCCGTCGCTTGGCGCGACGGTACGTTCGATCAGCTGGGATCCCGACGGTGGTCAGCTGGTCGCCCTCACCGACGCGGGGCGGATCTTCCAGCTCGGAGTCACGCTCGGAAAGGTCGACCAGCCCGCGGTCAGGCTCGGACCCGACAAGGACGAGGCCCGCCTGGATCTCGCCTGGCAGCGGCTCGGTGTGACGATCGCACCGACGCCGGCTGTTGTCGGTCCGCAGACCTCCGTCGCGTTCGACGCCTCGGCACTCCTCCCGGGGACGACGTTCACCTGCAGGATCCTCGCGCTCCCGTCCACACCGTGCACCTCGCCGTACGTGGCAGATATCGTGAGCTCGGGCGAGAACACCGTGGCGATCGTCGCCACGGAGCCGGACGGGCGGGTCACCAAGGCGCTCCGGACGTTGAACGCCGATGTCAGAGGGCCGGAGGCTCGAATGACCGGGCCGGGGTATCAGGCGTCGGTGGCCGCGACGGCGACGCTGACGGTGTCCGCCACGGATGCGAACGGGGTGGCGTCGTACGACGTGCGCTACCGCCGGGCCACCTCCGCCGGGGCGTACGGCGCCTACGTGCAGCCGTGGACGAATACGACCGCGACGTCGATGAACCTTGCCGTCGCGGCCGGGTACGAGTACTGCGTTTCGGTGCGGGCGAAGGACAAGCTGGGGAACGTCGGCCAGTGGAGTGTGGAGCGGTGCTTCTCGCGGCCGCTCGACGACCGGTCGTTGACGTTGGCCTCGACCGGCTGGACCCGGGCGACCGGATCGGCGTTCTACTACGGCACCACCACGCAGACCACGGCGTACGGCAAGTCGCTGACCCGGACCGTGCAGGGCAAGCGGTTCTTCCTGGTCGCCACCCGCTGCCCGACCTGCGGATCGGTCGCGGTGTACGCCGGGAACAGGTACCTGACCACGGTCAACCTGGCCTACCCGACCACGCACCGCCAGATCCTGCTCGGCCTCCCGGTCCAGAGCACGCTCTTCAGCGGCACACTGAAGCTCGTCTCCGCCTCCACCGGCAAACTCGTCCAGATCGACGGCCTCGCTGTCGGCCGTACCTGACGAAGGGCTCGGACGCCCCAAAACACAGGGGGCGTCCGAGCACAGGTCAGGTCAGGTGGTCGTAGTCGCCGCGGACCCAGGCGGCGTGGCGGTCGGCTGAGCGGCGGACTACGGCTTTGGCGTCGACGGGGATCACGGAGCCGAAGTTGTTGTAGAGGCGGTCGTAGTCGAAGACGTCGAGGGACCGGGCGACCCGGTCGACGACGGCGCCGGACAGTGGGATGCGGTTCGGGTAGCTGCGCATGAAGCTGACCGAGGTGCGGTCGGGGTTGGCGAAGATGGTGTCGCCGGACAGGATGACGCCCTTGCCGTCCGCGGCTCCGGCCCAGTGCACCACCGCGCTGCCTGGGAAGTGGCCGCCGGGCTGGATCACGGTGATGCCCGGGAGCGGGGTGAGCTTGCCCGACCAGGTCTGGATCACCGGGTCCTGCCGGGCGACCCATTCGGCATCCGCCTCGGAGACGTAGACCGGGACGTTGCCGAGTCGGTGGCTCCACTCGACCTGTACGCCGTACATGTGCGGGTGGCTGGCGATGATCGCGGCGACCTCGCCGAGCTCACGCACCCGGCGTACGGCGTCGTCGTCGACGTATCCGATCGGGTCCCAGAGCAGGTTGCCCTCGGCCGTCCGCACCAACATCGCCTGCTGGCCGATCCCGACCGGCGGCTTCGACGTCACGCCGTACAGGTCCGGTTCGACCTCCTCGATCACGACCTGGGTGCCGGCCGCGGCGAGCTCGTCGAGTGTGGTCCAGTGCTGGCCGTCGGCGGGCACCCACTGGCGTTCGTCGGCGCAGATCGCGCAGACCTCGCCCTGCTCGGAGTGCTCGACCGCACAGGTCGCGCAGATCCAGAAACTCACTGTGTTCTCCCCTCGCTGTGACCCGGGCGACATCCCGGGCCGTTCCAGAGTCTCGGCTCTCAAGCTCAGTTGAAGTCAAGAACATCGTCGGCGGTCCGTCGAGGGCCACTCCCGGTCTTGCCCAACGGGCCACTTGGAGAGCGATGTCACACCTGTCAGGACAAAATGGGCCGACCGGCAGGACTAGCATCGAACCGGTCCGGTTTTCGCCGGGCCGAGCCGATCGCGGCCGCCCCGTGAGACTGCGCGGGGCCCAACTCAGGTCCCGGCGTGCCGCGTGCATCGGCTCTCGGTCTGACGTCCGATCGGAGGATCGGTTTGCCCAGCAAACCAGCCGGCACGCTTTACCGCGGCCGGGAGGGCATGTGGTCATGGGTCGCGCACCGGATCACCGGGGTGGGGATCTTCTTCTTCCTCCTGGTGCACGTGCTGGACACCGCGCTGGTCCGGGTCTCCCCGGAGGCGTACAACGAGGTCATCGGCACCTACAAGAACCCGCTCGTCGGCCTGCTCGAAGTCGGTCTGGTGGCCGCGATCCTGTTCCACGCGTTCAACGGCATCCGGCTCATCCTGGTCGACTTCTGGGCCAAGGGCCCGCGCTACCAGCGGCAGCTGATGATCGGCGTGGGCGTGATCTGGGTGGTGCTGTTCGTGCCGTTCGTGATCCGGCACCTCTCACACGTCTTCGGAGGCTGAGATGACCGACATCGCGGCACCCCGGTCCAGCTCCCGCTCCCGCTCGCTCAAGGGCGGCGGCCGGAACCGGTCCGGGCAGACCAACTTCGAGCTGTACAGCTGGCTGTTCATGCGGCTGTCCGGCCTCGCCCTCGTCGTCCTGGTGCTCGGCCACCTGTTCGTGAACCTGATGCTCGGCGACGGGATCAACGCGCTGGACTTCGGTTTCGTGGCCGGCAAGTGGGCCAACCCGCTGTGGCAGGTCTGGGACCTGCTGATGCTGTGGCTGGCGATGCTGCACGGCACCAACGGACTGCGCACGATCATCAACGACTACGCCGAGAAGGACCAGACCCGGTTCTGGCTGAAGTCCCTGCTGATCACCGCCTCGATCGTGATCGTCGTACTCGGCACCCTGGTGATCTTCACCTTCGACCCCTGCCTCGACCCCAGCTCCACGCTGTCGGTCTGCAACAAGTAAGGACAGCTCACAGATGCAGCGGCATCAGTACGACGTAGTCATCGTCGGCGCGGGCGGAGCGGGTATGCGCGCCGCCCTCGAGTCCAGCAAGCGGACCCGGACCGCGGTCCTGACCAAGCTCTACCCGACCCGGTCGCACACCGGCGCGGCCCAGGGCGGCATGTGCGCCGCGCTGGCCAACGTCGAGGAGGACAACTGGGAGTGGCACACCTTCGACACGGTCAAGGGCGGTGACTTCCTGGTCGACCAGGACGCGGCCGAGGTGATGTGCCGGGAGGCCGTCGACGCGGTCCTCGACCTGGAGAAGATGGGCCTGCCGTTCAACCGGACCGCCGAGGGCAAGATCGACCAGCGCTTCTTCGGCGGCCACACCCGCAACCACGGTGAGGCCGTCGTCCGGCGGTCGTGCTTCGCGGCCGACCGGACCGGCCACATGATCCTGCAGACGCTGTACCAGCAGTGCATCAAGCAGAACGTCGAGTTCTTCAACGAGTTCTACGTGCTCGACCTGCTGATGGTGAACGGCCGCTCCACCGGTGTCGTCGCCTACGAGCTGGCCACCGGCGAGCTGCACATCTTCTCGGCCAAGTCGGTCGTGTTCGCCTCCGGCGGGTTCGGCAAGGTGTTCCGGACCACGTCCAACGCGCACACGCTGACCGGCGACGGGATGGGCATCGTCTGGCGCAAGGGCCTGCCGCTGGAGGACATGGAGTTCTTCCAGTTCCACCCGACCGGCCTGGCGGGTCTCGGCGTACTGCTGTCCGAGGCGGCGCGCGGCGAGGGCGGCATCCTGCGGAACAAGGACAACGAGCGGTTCATGGAGCGGTACGCGCCGACGGTGAAGGACCTGGCGCCGCGTGACATGGTCGCCCGCGCGATGGCGAACGAGGTGCGCGAGGGGCGCGGCTGCGGCCCGGACGGCGCGTACGTGATGCTCGACCTGACCCACCTGGAGCCGGCCCACATCGACGCCAAGCTGCCGGACATCACCGAGTTCGCCCGGACCTACCTCGGCGTGGAGCCGTACACCGAGCAGATCCCGGTGTTCCCGACCGCGCACTACGCGATGGGCGGGATCCCGACCAACATCAAGGGCGAGGCGCTGGCCAACAACGAGGACGTGATCCCCGGCCTGTACGCCGCGGGCGAGGTCGCCTGCGTGTCGGTGCACGGCGCGAACCGGCTGGGCACGAACTCGCTGCTGGACATCAACGTCTTCGGCCGCCGGGCCGGTATCGCGGCCGCCGAGTACGCCGAGACCGCCGCCTTCGAGGAGCTGCCGGCCGCACCGGAGACCTTCGTGGTCGAGCTCGTCGAGGGGCTGCGGAACGCGACCGGCGACGAGCGGGTGGCCGCGATCCGGGCCGACCTGCAGGCCACGATGGACCTGAACGCGCAGGTGTACCGGACCGAGGGCTCGCTGAAGCAGGCGCTGGTCGACATCGAGGCGCTGAAGGAGCGGTTCGCCCGGGTCGCCGTTCAGGACAAGGGCAAACGGTTCAACACCGACCTGCTCGAGGCGGTCGAGCTGGGCTTCCTGATCGACCTGGCCGAGGTGCTGGTGGTGTCCGCGCTGGCCCGCAAGGAGTCCCGCGGCGGTCACTTCCGCGAGGACTACGACAAGCGCGACGACGTCAACTTCATGCGGCACACGATGGCGTACCGCGAGGTCGATGCCGAAGGCAATGTGAACATCCGGCTCGACTACAAACCGGTCGTCCAGACCCGCTACAAGCCGATGGAGCGCAAGTACTGATGGACGTCAAGGTCAAGATCCTGCGGTACAACCCGGAGGTCGTCGACGAGGCCGAGTGGAAGACCTACTCGGTCACCCTGCAGCCGACCGACCGGGTGCTGGACGCGCTGCACAAGATCAAGTGGGACCAGGACGGCACGCTGACCTTCCGCCGCTCCTGTGCGCACGGTGTCTGCGGTTCCGACGCGATGCGGATCAACGGCCGCAACCGGCTGGCCTGCAAGACGCTGATCAAGGACCTGAACCCGGAGAAGGAGATCACCGTCGAGCCGATCAAGGGCCTGCCGGTGCTCAAGGACCTGGTCGTCGACATGGAGCCGTTCTTCGACGCGTACCGCTCGGTGATGCCGTTCCTGGTCACCAGCGGCCACGAGCCGACCCGGGAGCGGATCCAGTCGCAGGCCGACCGGGACCGGTTCGACGACACCACCAAGTGCATTCTCTGCGCCGCCTGTACGACGTCCTGCCCGGTGTTCTGGTCCGACGGCCAGTACTTCGGCCCGCAGGCGATCGTCGGCGCGCACCGGTTCATCTTCGACAGCCGCGACGAGGGCACCGAGCAACGGCTGGAGATCCTGAACGACAAGGAGGGTGTCTGGCGCTGCCGGACCACGTTCAACTGCACCGACGCCTGCCCCCGCGGTATCGAGGTCACCAAGGCGATCCAGGAAGTGAAGCGGGCGCTGATCTTCCGCCGCGTCTGACCCCTGCCGTCATCCGTAAGCCCCTGGACCGCGCCCGGTCCAGGGGCTTTCGTCGCCTGGGTGACGGCTATCGTCGGTTGGATCTCGGTTCGAACACGGAGAGGGAATGACAGGTTGGTTGCTGTCTGGGGAAGGTCGGCAGCGCGTTACGCGCTCACGGGTGCTTGGCGGCGCCCTTGAGCACCTTGTCCACGGCGTTCCTCGGCCCGTAGACCGCGATCCCGACCAGGTCAAGCTCCGCTGTCCGGACCGCCTTCACCGCCGCCCGATTGTCCCGATCGTTGCCCGTAGCAAACAACTCCTGGGTGAACACGGAGTGCTCGATGCCGCGCTTGAGCGCCCGCTCGTGCGCCGTACGCATGAACTCCTTGGACCCCTCGAACACCATCACCGGCTGCCTGAACATCGGCAGGTAGGTGGTGCCATCCGCGTCCTGATAGGCCTCCCCCACCACCTCGGCACGCGTCCCCGCAATCCCACTCACCAGGAACGCCGTCACGTTGAGCCGCTGCCACACCGCCAGGTCATCCCGCAACAACACCGCGATCTTGGTATCGAACCGAACCGTCTCATCATCCACCCACCCATCGTCGCGGGCCGCCCAACGCCCCGTCTTGTACGTTCTTGACCTCTGGCCGGCGCCACCGCATCACCCCCGCCGAGTCAGCAGTAGGGCGGGTTGGTCGTTACCGCGGTGGCTACGCGGAGGAAGAGGTTGAAGAGGCGGTAGAGGTGGAGCATGTCGGCGTGGACGGTGACTGTGCGGTCGTCGCGGCGTTCGACGCCCGGGATGGCGGTGAGGTGGGAGACGACTGAGGCTGATTGCCAGCGGACCGTGAGTTGGCGGGTTGTGGTTCGGCTGGCCGGGAGGGGTGGGAGGTTCGCCAGGGCCGTGCGGGCGGTGGTTTCGATGGCGGCTCGGGCCTCGGGGACAGGGACCAACTGGGCGGCGAAGCGGTCCTTGGCGTACTTGACCGGGACGGTGGCCACGGCGGGGTCCCAGGCGGTCATTTCGGTGCAGGCTGTGTCGTCGCCGGTGAGCATGGCGACGGGTACGCCGTACGCGGCGGCCGCGGCGTGGAAGAGGCCGATCTCGCCGGTGACCTGGTCGTCGAGCCAGATGTCCTCGATCTCGTGGCCCATGAAGCTGTGACTGAGTACGCCGAGCACCCCGGCGCGCGCGTGGTAGCCGATGCAGAAGACGGCGTCGTGCTCACTGGTCAGGCCCTCCATCATGCCCATCGGCTTCGGGCGGCCCTTGATCAGCGACGCGCGCGGGTCGAGCAGCTCGGGCAGCAGGTTGCGCATCGGGCCGTGAGCGTCGTTCACCAGGACGGCGGTCGCGCCCGCGTCGTACGCACCCCGAACGGCCGCGTTCGTGTCCTCGGTCATCAGGACCCGGCCACGCTCGTAGTCCCGCCCCGGCGGCTGGACGTCCTCCGCGTCGACCAGCCCGGTGATGCCCTCCATGTCCACGCTCAGATAGACCTTCACGGCAGGCAGCGTATGTTCTTTACCGTGAGCAGTGGCGCTGAGGTCAAGGCGTGGCGGCCCGCGCTGAGCGGTGTCGTCGAGGTTCTGCACGCCCACTTCCCCTCCCACGCGTACCCGAGCCACACGCACGACGCGTGGACCGTGCTGATCGTGGACGAGGGTGCGGTGCGCTATGACCTGGACCACCGCGAGCACGGGCTGGCTCAGGCGCAGGTGTCGCTGCTCCCGCCGAACGTGCCGCACGACGGCCGGTCGGTCCGGCCAGAGGGGTTCCGCAAACGGGTGCTGTATCTGGACCCCGGTCGACTCGGCGACAACGTGATCGGCGCGGCTGTCGACCAGCCGGAGTACGTCGATCCCGTCCTGCGACACCGCATCCACCAGTTACACGGCGTACTGCTCGACGGGAAGGAAGACCTCGAGGCGCAGAGCCGGCTCACGCTGATCGAGGAGCGGTTGCGGCAACACCTGCAGCGGAATGTCGGCGATCCGCCCGATCGCCGTGATCCCGGGGTGGCTTCGCGGCTGCGCGACGTACTGGATGAGTCCGTGCCGGCTGGGATCACGCTGGACGACGCGGCGAAGCTGGTGCATGCCCATCCGGCGCACCTGGTCCGGGCGTTCAGCCGCGAGTACGGGATGCCGCCGCACCGGTATCTGACCGGGCGACGGGTTGATCTGGCACGGCGGTACCTGCTCGACGGGTGCCCGCCCGCCGAGGTGGCGACGCTGGCCGGCTTCTACGACCAGTCACACCTGAACCGGCACTTCCGCCGCATGCTGGGTGTCACCCCGGCGCGGTTCGTCAGGCGTTGACCTTGGTCCGGGAGGCTTTGTACGCCCGGACGCCCCACGTACCCAGGACCGCCGCGATCAGCAGGTTGACGACGATCAGGATCGTGTGGGCGACGTAGTACCCGGTCGGGCGGCCCTCTGTGTCGGCGAGTGCCTTGATGAAGCGCAGGTAGGTGACGACGTTCCAGACCGCGATCCCGAGCAGGACCAGTGCGTGCTTGCGTTCGAGTTTCACCTGTCCATTGTCCCTGGCGAGGAAATCGGGGCGGCCGCGCCTCACTCGGCCGCCCCGGGGCGAGCGGCGAAACTCACGTCATCGACCCTGAGGCACCGGCCGGAGAGCGGCAAGGGATGTCGAGCTACCAGCGGGTCACCACAAGGGATTCCCTGCAGACCCGTACGACCTTCAACCGACAACGTCGCTCAGGGGTTGGGGCGGTCGACCATGCGCAGGAGTTGGGTACGGTTCGCCACGCCGAAGCGGCGGTAGAGGCGGGTGAGCTGGGACTCGACCGCTTTGACGCTGAGGTAGAGAGCGGCGGCGATCTCGCGGTTGGTCGAGCCGTCGCGGACCATGGCGACGATCTGCTGCTCGTTGTCGGTCAGTTCGGAGGGCTGGCGGCTGCGGCTGGGAACGTCGAGGCGGGCCAGTTCGGTCTCGGCCACCTCTCGCCAGGCGGGCGCGCCGTACGTCTCGAACTGCTCGATCGCGTCCAGGAAGGCCGTCCGCGCGACCGAGCGGCGACGGGCCTGGCGCGCTACCCGGCCGCGGGTCAGCTCGCACCGGGCCAGGTCCAACGGGTAGACGCGGTCCCCCGCCGTACTGATCGTCTGCTCCAGCAGGTCGAGCGCGGCGGCCGGATCACCTTGTTTGGCGATCAGCAGCGCCTCCGAACGCGCCAGGCCGACCCGCACGACCGCACGGTCCAGGATCTCGGCCCGCCGGCGGATCTCGGCGATCAGCGCGGCCGCATCCTCCAGCCGCCCGGACGCGACCAACGCCTCCGCATAGTCGGCGTGCCACGGGATGACGGCCGGGTCCCACGGCATCGCCGCCTCGCCTGAGTCCGCGATCGCGTCGAACGCTTCGACCGCACGCTGCGGATCCCCGGTCAGTACGCCGATCAGCCCCAGGCTGGCCAGCGCCGGACCGGTCCACTCGTCGTTGCCGACCAGCCGGACACCCTCCAGCGCGGCCTCGGCCAACTGCCGGCCCATCGCCGCCGAACCGCCGGCCCACTCCGCCCGGCTGGCGATGATCATCCCGACCTCGGCCTCTTCGCCGATGTCCTGCATCAGCTGGTAGCACTCGTGGCCCGCCGCGAGCGCGTCCGCACCACGGCCGCTGCGCTCGTAGATCGCCGTCGCCGAGATCAGTACGGACGCCAGCCAGCGCATCGCGCCGCCGTCGCGGACCTCGTCGACCAGCGCGCTGATCGCGGTGATCGCCTCGGCGGTCCGACCGCGGAACAGCTCCCGCATCGCCGCCATCTGCCGCGCGTTGACCACGGTCTTGGTGAGCGGGAGGTCGCGCGCCAGCTCAGCCGCCTCCTGCAGCAGCGCGTCAGCGGTCTGCTCGGCGTCCCGGGCGATCTGCACCGAGCTCGACGCGCTCAACGCGTCCACCACCGCCTCGGTGTCACCGCACTCCCGCGCGAGCGCCTCGGCCACCCGCGCGTCATCCTGCGCCGCGTCCAGCCGGCGGTCGAAGTACGCGCTGTGGCTGCGCATGATCCGCACCCGAGCCTCGAGCCGCTTGTCCCCGACGGCAGCCTCGAACGCCTCAGCGAGCAGCTCGACCCGCCGTTCACGGTCGGGCCAGGCGGCATCCACCAGCAGCAGCAGCGCGGGCACCTTGGTCTCCGACTTGGTCGCCGCCTGTACGGCGAGACGCGCCATCTCGGCCGACTCCGCGAGATGTCCGGCGGCTGCGGCGTCGTCAGCGGCGCGGGTCAGGCGTCGAGCGCGATCGTCCGGCAGGCTGATCGGCGTACGTTCGGCCGCCAGTCGCCAGAGCGTCGCCGCGGCACCGGGCGCACCACGACTGGCCGCGACCGCGGCGGCCTCTTCGATGGTGACGGCGAGCCCCGGGTTGGCCTCCTGGGTAGCGAGCGCCCGGTGGGTCGCGTTCTCGACCGGTTCGTCCACCGCGGCGGCCAGCTGCGCGTGGGCCTGACGGCGTGCGGCCGAGGTCGCCTCGGCGTACACGAACTCCCGCAGCAGCGGGTGCGTGAACCGCAACCGCTCCGATGACACGTCGACCAGCCCCAGCGCCTCCGCCTCGGCGAGCTCGGAGTCGATCGGCCGTCCGAGGGACTGCGCGAGCTGGCTCGTGGTCGGGCGTGGAGAGGAGGCGGCGTGGAGCAGGAGCTCGTGCGCACCCGACGACAGGTCGGCCAGGCGGTCGCCGAGCAACGTCTTGAGGCGGCTGGACACCGGGAGCGGGTCGTTGGGCGACACGCCTTGCGGGTGCCGCAGCACTGCTCGGCCGAGCTCCAGCGCCATGAACGGGTTGCCGTCGCTCGCGGTGAAGATGCGGCGGGCTGTGCGCACCGGGAGCGGACTGGAGAGACGCTGCCGCAGCAGGCCGAGTACGTCGGGCTCCGTGAGCGGTGGCACCTCCAGCTGCAGCAGCGGCTCCGGGCACGCTTCGGCCATCACCGGGAGGTCGCCGTCGGCCACCTGCTCGGTGGCGAGCATGTGGACCCCGTCGGTCAGCCTGCGGGCGCAGAAGGTGAGGACTTCGAGGCTGGACGGGTCCACCCACTGGATGTCGTCCACGACGAGTAACACCGGGCCATTTGCCGCCAGGCGGCGGAGGACATGCAGGACGGCGAGGCGCACGGCCAGCTCGTCGCGGACAGTGTCGGGCGCGCTGGCCTTGAGCAGGGCGACCTCGAGCGGCTGGCGGAGGTGGTCGGGCAGGACCTGCCAGGCGAGCTCGAGCTGGTTGGAGAGGAGGTCGAGGAGGGTGACGTACGGAAGACCGGCTTCGGACTGTGACGGGGCGGCGCTGAGGACCCTGCAGCCGCCCCGGGTCCGATCCGCGACGAGGGCGCGGCCGAGCGCGGACTTGCCGATCCCGGTCGGGCCGTAGAGCAGCACGCTGCCGCTGGTCTCGAGCTGCTTCCGGGCACGCTCGACCAGCCCGGCGCGGCCGACCAGCTCGTCGTCAGTCATCGATCACTAAACTCCTCGAAGGATTACCCTCGCCGATTATCACGCTGAATGACCATCCGACACGGCGAGTGTCACATGAGGAAACCATCCCGTCACCATCCTGTCACCCGTCGCAGGCCGGATCAGAGCGGTCAGAACGGCACTGTTGTGCCGGGGCACGAATGGAACACCCGCACCTTGTACACAAAAGCCAGAGCCTCCGCCGGCGGGAAAGCTCGGGACACGGATCGCGTCAGGGGAAGCTGAGGAAGGCTCTGAGCAGGGCGGCGGTGCCGGACAGGTGCTCCTGCATCGCGCGCCGGGCGGCCTCCGGAGCGCCGTCCAGGATGGCGTCGACGATCGCCTCGTGTTGTTCGTTGGAGTGCTCGATGTTGCGTTCCAGCAGAGGGATCGCATCCAGCAGCTCGTTCAGCCGCATGCGCGCGTCGGCGGTGGCCGACGTCAGCGAGGGTGAGCCGGTGACCTCGGCGATCGCCAGGTGCAGCCGGGAGTCCAAGCGGCGGTAGTCGGTCAGCGACGCGGCCGAGGTCTCGGCGAGACACCGGCGCAGGTGGTCCTGTTCGGCAGAGCTCAACAAGCGGGCCGCGGCCGCTTCGGCAGCGCCGGTCTCCAGCGCGGAGCGCAGGACCAAGGCGTCGTCCAGCCCGTCAGCCAGTTCGCGGGCCAGCCGCTTGGCCGGCGTACGACGAGGCTTCGGCAGCTGCGCGTTCACGAACGTACCGCCGTACCGCCCGCGCCGGGACTCAACGTACCCGGCCTCGGTCAGCGCGTGCAGCGCCTCGCGCAAGGTGACCCGGCTGACGTTCAGCCGGGCCGCCAGGTCGCGTTCGGACGGTAGCCGGTCTCCCGGTCCGACCACTCCCAGTTTGATTGCCTGCAGCAACCGTTCGACCGTCTCCTCGAACGGGTTCCCGGTCCGCACCGGCCGGAACAACGCGTCGTCTGCCTGGGCAACCATGGTCACAGACTAGATCGGGGTCACGTAGGCACCCGAGATGCCGCCGTCCACCAGGAAGGTGTTGGCGGTGATGAAGGAGGCGTCGTCGCTGGCCAGGAACGCGACCGCCGCGGCGATCTCCTCCGGCTCGCCGAACCGGCCCATCGGCACGTGCACCAGCCGGCGCTGGGCCCGCTCCGGGTCCTTCGCGAACAGCTCGGTCAGCAGCGGCGTGTTCACCGGCCCCGGGCAGAGCGCGTTGACCCGGATCCCCTGCCGGGCGAACTCGACGCCGAGCTCGCGGCTCATCGCCAGGACGCCGCCCTTCGACGCGGAGTACGAGATCTGCGACGTGGCCGCGCCCATCACCGCGACGAACGACGCGGTGTTGATGATCGACCCCTTGCCCTGCCGTTGCATGTAAGGGATCGCGGCCTTGCAGCACAGGTACACCGAGGTCAGGTTGACCTCCTGCACCTTGCGCCACGCGTCCAGCCCGGTGTCCAGGATCGACGCGTCGTCCGGCGGTGAGATCCCCGCGTTGTTGAACGCGATGTCGACGCTGCCGTAGGTGTCGAACGCCTGCTGGAACAGGTTCTCCACCGCCGCCTGGTCGGTGACGTCGGTGGCGACGAACAGCCCGCCCGCCTCGTCCGCGGCGGCCTTGCCGGCGGCCGGGTCCAGGTCGCCGATGACGACCTTGGCCCCCTCGGCCGCGAGCCGCCGTACCGCGGCCAGGCCGATTCCGCTCGCACCGCCGGTGACGACCGCGACCCGGCCTTCCAGCCGGCTTGCCTTCACGTCCATTCAGTCCTCCGTGCTGATGAAGATGTTCTTGGTCTCGGTGAACGCGTCCAGCGCGTCCGGGCCGAGCTCGCGGCCGAGCCCGGACTGCTTGTAGCCGCCGAACGGTGTCGAGTACCGGACGGACGAGTTCGAGTTGACCGACAGGTTGCCCGCCTCCACGCCGCGGCCGACCCGCAGCGCCCGGCCGACATCGCGGGTCCAGATCGACCCGGACAGCCCGTACTCGCTGTCGTTCGCGATCCGCACCGCGTCGGCCTCGTCCTCGAACGGGATCACCGCGACGACCGGCCCGAAGATCTCGTCCCGGACCACGCGGTCGTCCACCGCGACCGGTGCCAGCACCGTCGGCGGGAACCAGAACCCGGGCCCCTCGGGCGCGGCGCCCTGGAACGCGGGGTTCCGCACGTACGACGCCACCCGCTCCAGCTGCCCGGCGGAGATCAGCGGCCCCATCTCGGTCGCGGGGTCACTGGGATCGCCGACCTTGAAGGACTTCACCGCCGGCTCGAGCAGTTCCAGGAACCGGTCGTACGCCGACCGCTCGACCAGGATCCGCGATCGCGCGCAGCAGTCCTGACCCGCGTTGTCGAACACGCCGTACGGCGCCTTGGCCGCGGCCTTGTCCAGCTCCGCGTCGGCGAACACGATGTTGGCCGACTTCCCGCCGAGCTCGAGCGTCACCCGCTTCACCTGCTCGGCGCACCCGGCCATGATCTGCTTGCCGACCGCGGTCGACCCGGTGAAGACGACCTTGCGTACGCCCGCATGGGTGACGAACCGCTGCCCGACGACCGAGCCCTTGCCCGGGACGACCTCGAACACCCCCGGCGGCAGCCCGGCCTCCAGCGCCAGCTCACCGAGCCGGATCGCGGTCAGCGGCGTGAGCTCGGCCGGTTTCAGTACGACGGTGTTGCCCGCGGCCAGGGCGGGTGCGAAACCCCAGCCGGCGATCGGCATCGGGAAGTTCCACGGCACGATCACGCCGACCACGCCGAGCGGTTCCTGGAACGTCACATCGATGCCGCCGGCAACGGGAATCTGCTTGCCGAACAGGCGTTCCGGCGCGGCCGAGTAGTAGGTCAGGACGTCGCGGACGTTACCGGCCTCCCAACGGGCGTTGCCGATGGTGTGACCGGCGTTCTCGACCTCCAAGGCGGCAAGGTTGTCCAGGTCGGCGTCCACCGCGTCAGCGAACCGGCGCAGCAGCCGGCCGCGGTCCGCCGGGGCGACGTCCCGCCATTCCTCGAAGGCCTTCGCGGCCCGCGCGATCGCCGCGTCCGCGTCCTCCTCGGTGGCCAGGGAGATCGTCCGGACGACCTTCTCGGTGGCCGGGTTGATCACGTCGTACCTCATGCTGTGCTCCCGGATGATGGGCTCCTGGTTGCTGCGATCAGTGCGGTGAACAGCCGCAGGTCGTCGGGGTTCTCCTCCGGGTGCCACTGCACGCCCAGAGCGAAGTCATGGCCTGCCACCTCGGCCGCCTCCACCGTCCCGTCGCCGGCGCGGGCGGTGACCTGAAGCGTCGGCGCCACCACGTCCAGGGCCTGGTGGTGGTAGCAGCGCACGCTCGTCCGGTCGCCGAAGAGCCGTGCGGTCAGCGTGCCCGGCTCGATCTTGACCTCGGTGGTCCCGAACACGGCCGGCGACGGCCGGTGCTCGTCGTGCGCGACCACGTCGGGCAAGTGCTGCTGGAGCGTTCCGCCGAGCGTGACGTTGAGCATCTGCAGTCCGCGGCAGATCGCGAGCAGCGGCAGGTCTCGGTCGAGCGCCGCCCGGATCAGGATCGTCTCGTGCTCATCCCGGCCCGGCCTGGTGCCGACCGTCTCCGGATGCGGCGTGGCGTCGTACGTCGAGGGGTCGACATCGCAGCCGCCCGCGACGATGAGGCCGTCCAGCACGTCGAGCACGGCGGTGTCGGTGCCGACCGGAGGGAGCAGCAACGGTACGCCGCCGGCCGCGACCACCGCGTCGAGATAGACCCGCGGGAGCAGGGCGGCATCGCGCTCCCAGACACCCCAGACGGTCGGCTCGAGGTACGTCGTGATGCCGATCCTCGGCTTGTCAGAGGCGCTCGAAGCCACGAACCCGCTCCCAGTCGGTGACGGCCGCGTCGTACGCGTCCAGCTCGATCCGCGCGGCGTTGGTGTAGTGGTCGACCATCTCGTCGCCGAACGCCAGGCGGGCGACCTTCGAGCCGGTGAACAGCGCGGCCGCCTCGCGCAGCGTCGTCGGCACATGCTCCTTGTCGGAGTCGTAGGCGTTGCCCTCGAGCAGCGGCTCGAGCGGCAGTTCGTTCTCGATGCCGTGCAGGCCGGCGGCGATGATCGCGGCGACGGCGAGATACGGGTTCACGTCGCCGCCGGGCAGCCGGTTCTCGACCCGGAGCGACTCGCCGTGCCCGACCACGCGGAGCGAGCAGGTGCGGTTGTCCAGCCCCCAGGCGACCGCGGTCGGCGCGAAGCTGCCCTTCACGAAGCGCTTGTAGGAGTTGATGTTCGGTGCGAGCAGGTAGGTGAACTCGGGCAGGCAGGCGAGCTGGCCGGCGATGAACCGCTCCATCAGCTCGGAGAACCCGTACTGGCGATCACCCGCGAGGACGGCCTCGCCCTCGGTGGACCGGAAGCTCAGGTGGATGTGGCACGAGTTGCCCTCGCGTTCGTCGTACTTCGCGATGAAGGTCAGGCTCTTGCCGTGCTTGGCGGCGATCTCCTTCGCGCCGTTCTTGTAGATCGAGTGGTTGTCACACGTCACGAGTGCCTCGTCGTACCGGAACGCGATCTCGTGCTGGCCGAGGTTGCACTCGCCCTTGGCCGACTCGACGTACAGCCCGGCTCCGGTCATCCCGTTGCGGATGTCGCGCAGCAACGGCTCGACCCGCGTGGTGCCGAGGAGTGAGTAGTCGACGTTGTACTGGTTCGCCGGGGTCAGGTCGCGGTACCGCTTGTTCCAGGCCGACTCGAACGTCTCGTCGAAGACCATGAACTCGAGCTCGGTCCCGACGTACGCGTTGAGGCCGCGCTCGGCCAGCCGGTCCAGCTGGGCTCGGAGGATCTGCCGCGGTGAGGCGGGCATCGGGCTGCCGTCGAGCCACTGCACGTCGCAGAGCACCATCGCGGTGCCCTCGAGCCAGGGGATCAGCCGTAGCGTGTCGAGGTCTGGCGCCATCAACAGGTCGCCGTAGCCCCGTTCCCAGGACGACATCTGGTAGCCGTCGACCGTGTTCATGTCGACGTCGACCGCGAGCAGGTAGTTGCAGCCCTCGGTGCCGTGCGCCAGCACCTCCTCCAGGAAGTACCGCGCGCCGCAGCGTTTGCCCTGCAGCCGGCCCTGCATGTCGGTGATCGCGACCAGCACGGTGTCGATCTGCCCGGCCGCGACCAGTTCGCGGAGTGCCTGCACGGTCAGCTTGCCGGTGTTCGAGTCCACGGTCGCTCCCGGAGGTCTATTGGTCTGCGGTCAGTCCATTGACGCAAGCGTCGGCCTGGATGTCAATCCGGCGTTTCTCTTGACACCGGGTCGTGGCGCGAGGAACCTCGTGCCATTCCTAGTGGTATGGCGGTAGACCATTGGAGGGCCCACGATGAGCCGGAAGAACACCCGTGTCGACTACCAGCAGGTCGGCAAGGAGTACCTGGAACACCGGCAACTGAAGCGCGGCGCGGCCGGCTGGGTCCTGCTCGCCGGGCTGGGCGTCGCCTACGTCATCTCCGGCGACTTCGCCGGCTGGAACTTCGGTCTGGCCGAGGGTGGCTGGGGCGGCCTGCTGATCGCGACCGTGCTGATGGCCACGATGTACACCTGCATGGTGTTCGGCCTGGCCGAGCTCGCCTCCGCGATCCCGGTCGCCGGCGCCGGGTACGGGTTCGCCCGCCGGGCGCTCGGCCCGCTCGGCGGATTCGCCACCGGGACGGCGATCCTGATCGAGTACGCCATCGCGCCGGCCGCGATCGCCACCTTCATCGGCGGCTACATCGAGGCGCTCGGGTTGTTCGGGCTGACGTCGAGCTGGCCGGTCTACCTGGCCTGCTACGTGATCTTCGTCGGCATCCACCTGTACGGCGTGGGCGAGGCGCTCCGGTTGACACTCGGGATCACCGTGCTCGCCGTGGTCGCGCTGGTGGTGTTCGTGATCGCGATGGTGCCGAAGTTCGACGCCGACAAGCTGTTCGACATCGTGCCGAACACCGCGGCAGGTGCGAGCGACTTCATCCCGTTCGGGTACGCCGGGGTGCTGGCGGCACTTGTCTACGGGATCTGGTTCTTCCTCGCGATCGAGGGTGTGCCACTGGCCGCCGAGGAGGCGCGGGATCCGCGCAAGGACATGCCCCGCGGCATCATCACCGGCATGGGGGTCCTGCTGGTCTTCGCCGCGCTGATGCTCGTCTTCACCGCCGGCGGCGCGGGCTCCTCGGTGATCGCCGAATCCGACAACCCGCTCCCGCTGGCCCTGCGGACGGCGTTCGGCGGTGACACCTGGGTGGCAGACTTCGTCAACTACGTCGGGCTGGCCGGGCTGGTCGCGAGCTTCTTCTCGATCATCTACGCGTACTCCCGGCAGCTGTTCGCGCTGTCCCGGGCGGGTTATCTGCCCCGGTTCCTGTCGGTCACCGGCAAGCGCAAGACGCCGTACCTCGCCCTCACCGTTCCGGGCCTGATCGGTTTCCTGCTCGCCGCGATCACCCAGGACGGCGCGCTGCTGATCAACATCGCCGTCTTCGGCGCGACCGTCTCGTACGTGCTGATGATGCTCGCCCACATCGTCCTCCGGGTCCGCGAGCCCAACCTGGACCGGCCGTACAGGACGCCCGGCGGGCGCGTGACCACCGGCATCGCGCTGGTCCTGGCCGTGACGGCCGTGGTGGCCACGTTCTTCGTGGACGAGAAGGCCGCGGCCATCACCGCCGCGATCTTCGTGGTCGCCATCGCGTACTTCTGGTTCTACAGCCGCCACCACCTGGTCGCCGCCGCCCCCGAAGAGGAGTTCGCCGCCATCCAGCGAGCCGAGGAGGAACTGGCCTGAGGGTGCGTCGGCGCGGTGGTGCCGTGGCACTGGACGGTCAGTGAACGGCTTTGCACTCTGCGGCATCGTGCGGAAAATCGGGGGATTCGGCCGCACCGCCCAAGCGGCCCCATCCCGGAGGACGCTCCTATGCGATCTTTCACGTTGTCCGCCCCCACCCGTCCCCGCGCCCGCGCCCTGGCCGTTCTGCTGGCTGGTACGGCGCTCGCGTTCAGCCCCCTCGGTGGTCAGGCGACCGCGAAGTTGCCGGCCGACCAGGTCGGCAACCCCTGCTTCACCCCGCCCGAGTCGACCTCGGCCCGGGGTGGGCAGGGCGCCGACCACCGCGAGCTGTCGGTGGCCGAGCAGAAGGCGATCGACGCGAGAACCGCGCAGATCCTGAAGGCGAAGGCTGCCCGCGGACTGACCCCACAGGCTGGCACGCTGGCCTCCGCAAGTGTGCCGGTGTACATCCACGTGATGCGCAGCAGCTCCGGTGCCGGTGACGTGACCGACACCCAGATCTCGCAGCAGATCGCCGAGCTGAACCAGAACTTCGCCGGCGGCGAGTCGTCCCAGGCGGCGAACACCGGCTTCAGCTTCTACCTGGCCGGCACCTACCGCTACAACAACAGCACCTGGCACCGCGACGGCCAGAGCACGACGTACCGCTCGCAGACCCGCAAGGGTGGCAAGAACGCCCTCAACATCTGGCTGGTCAACTTCTCCTACCTCGGCATCGCGACGTTCCCGTGGGACTACGCGAGCAACCCGTCGATCGACGGCATCCGGGTGCAGTACAGCTCGCTGCCGGGCGGTTCGTCGACGAACTTCAACCTCGGCAAGACTGCCACGCACGAGGCCGGCCACTGGTTCGGGCTGTACCACACGTTCCAGGGCGGTTGCACGAGCACGAACGACTCCGTGTCGGACACCCCGGCCCAGGGCAGTGCCAGCAGCGGCTGCCCCGTCGGCCGCGACTCGTGCTCGCTGCCCGGTCTGGACCCGATCCGCAACTACATGGACTATTCGTACGACTCCTGCTACAACCAGTTCACTCCCGGGCAGAGCACCCGCATCAGCAACATGTGGACGGCGTACCGGGCGTGACGTGGGCACCGAAGGCCGTCTAGAGTGCCGCCGATGCGTGTGCTTCTGACGGCTGCCGCTACCGCCGTACTGGTGGTCAGCGGTCCGCTGACAGCAACCGCCGCCGGCCAGGGCCCACAAAGCCCGGTCGGCGGCGACCAGCTGACCACGAAGCCGACGGTGGTCGCCGACGGGGCGACGCCGCCGGCCGTCCGGGCATCGGCGTACGTCGTCGCCGATATCGACACCGGCGAAGTACTGGCCGCGAAGGCACCGCACGCCAAGCTGCGACCGGCCAGCACGCTCAAGACCCTCACCGCGCTCGTCCTGCTGCCGCGGCTCAAGAAGTCGGACGTGGTGGTCGGCACCGACGCGGACGCCGGTATCGAGGGCAGCAAGGTCGGTGTGTACCCGGGTCTGCGGTACAGCGTCGACCTGCTGTTCGAGGGCATGTTCCTGGCCTCCGGCAACGACGCGGTGCACGCCCTGTGCGTCCACGACCAGGGCGGTGTCCGCGGCACGATCCAGCGGATGAACCAGAAAGCCAAGGAACTCGGTGCGCTCGACACGACCGTGACCGACCCGACCGGGCTCGACGCCGACGGGCAGTACTCCAGCGCCTACGACCTGGCCCTCTTCGCCCGCGCCGGGCTGGCCCGGCCCGACTTCGCCAAGTACGCGGCGACGAAGTACACGGCCTTCCCGAACGTCGGAAACAAGGGCACCTACCAGGTCGCGAACCAGAACAAGTTGCTGTTCGGCTACGACGGCGCACTGGGCGTCAAGACCGGCTACACGACGCTGGCCCGCAACACGTTCGTCGGAGCGGCCCGCCGACACGGCCACACCCTGGTCGTGACACTGATGAACGCACCCCATGGCATCACCGAGGACGCGACCAACCTGCTCTCCTGGACGTTCAAGAACTACGACCAACTCAACCCCGTCGGCACGCTGGTCAAGCCCGCGGCACCGCCACCGCAGGTTGCTGCCGGTCCCAACGGAACGACGAGGTCCGAGTCCGGTACGGCGCAGCCGCCGCGCAGCCGCACTGTCCTCAACCCAGGACAAGCCGTCCAATCGCTGATACTCCGCATCCCGGCCTGGGCCTACGCCGCACCACCAGTCTTGCTACTCGGCCTGTTCCTGCGACGACCACGTGGCCTGAGGAGACGAAGGCACTAGGCGGTGTCTGACGGGAACCGTCAGAGACCGCCTAGCGGCGGATGGAGCGGGCGGCCTTGGCCAGCTGCACCGCCAGAGCGCTGGCTGTCACGCCGAGCAAGGCACCGGCGGCGACCGCAACTGTGTCGGCCTTCTTCTGCGGCACCGGCACGACCGTGTAGCGCTTCCCGGGCGGCCCTGGCAGCAGCGGCTCCTCCGCGATCTGCAGGCGACGCTCGTCCGAGTGCTCCCTCGCCCAGGCGTCAAGGCTGGCCTCCTTCGTCCACGCCGCGAGGAGCATGATCGCCCGGGTCATCAGGTAGATCCACACCAGCAGCGCCAGCGGCAACGCCAGCGCGCCGTACGCCGCGTTGCTGCCGAGGACGTACGTGACGTAGATGTTGCCGAGCTTCTGCGCGAGGAAGAACAGGACGCCACCGGCCAGCGCCGCGATCAGGGCGACCTTGCGAGGCAGGACGATCCGCGGCATCGCGGTCAGCAGGTACAGGAAGAGCACGGCGCCCGCCGCGATGCCCAGGACGATGCTGATCAGGTCGAGTCCCCAGTTGGCCAGCCAGGTCCCGTCCAGGTCGACCCAGTCGACGATGCGCTCGGACAGGCCGGTCAGCACCGACGAGGCACCTGTCGCGATCACGCCGATCACCCCGAGACCGACCAGTGCGCCGAGGTCGACGAGCTTGAGCTTGACGATGTTGCCGGGCTGGTCGTCCAGTTCGTGCATCGAACGGATCGAGGCCCGCAGGGAGTCGATCCAGCCGAGGCCGGTGATCAGCAGCGAGACGCCGGAAACCAGGCCGATGGTGCCGGCGTGGCTGATCAGCGAGTCGATGTCGATCTTGTCGCCGATACCGGGCAGGTTCTGCGTCAGCGACTCCTTCAGCGTCTCGACCGCGGCGTCACCGAGCAGCGGGCCGGTGATCGCCGCGGCCAGCACGATCAGCGGGAACAGCGACAGGAACCCGAAGAAGCTCGTCGCCCCGGCCAGCCGGTTACCCCGCCGGTCGCCGTACCGGTTCCAGGCGCGCCACAACTGCGTCCGGCTGAAGCGCTTCCACGCCGTCCTGATTCCCATTGGTCTCCTGTACCCCGAAGTGCAGGAGACCTAGCCTGCCAAGGGGAACGACCGCTGCGGGCGCCACACGCCGTCGGCGCCGTGTTCGTAACGGCTGAAGGCGTCGACGTCGAAGGCGCAGTCGTACTCCGACAGGGCGTCGTACGCGCGGTCGAGCGACTCCTTGTCCAAGTCGTGCGCCAGCGTCACGTGCGGGTGGTACGGGAACCGCAGCTCCACCTGCAGCGGCCCCGACCGGACCTGCGACTGCAGCACCTCGCACGACGAGATGCCCTCGGCCAGCGGTACGAACACCACCGGCGAGATCGGCCGGAACGTCGCCGTACCGCGCAGCCGGATCCGGAAGCTCGGGAACCGCGCGGCCACCTCGCGCAGGTGGTCGTCGATCAGGGCCAGGTCGGCCTCGTCCACCACGGTCGGCGGCAGCAGGGTCACGTGGGTGGGGATCGAGGAGGCCATCGGATCACCGAACTCGGCCCGGTACTTCTGCAACTCCGAGCCGTAGGGTTCCGCGATCGGGATCGCGACACCGATCGTCGCCATCCGGGGCCCTACCGGCCCGATCCGAGGGCCGGCCCGAACATCGGGGGTGCCGGCACGAAGCCCAGCCGGTCGTACACCCGCTGCAGGGTCGGCTCGGTCACCGCCCGGGCGCGCTCCGCCCCGGCCGCCAGGATCGCGTCCAGCTGGGCCTTGTCGTCCAGATAGCCGAGCGTCTTCTCCCGGAACGGGGTGACGAACTCGACGACGACCTCGGCCAGGTCCTTCTTGAAGTCGCCGTACCCGCGACCGGCGTACTCGTCCTCGAGCTCGCTGATCTTGCGGCCGGTCAGAGCCGAGTAGATGGTCAGCAGGTTGGCCACACCGGCTTTGTTCTCCGGGTCGAAGACGACCTCGCGGCCGGAGTCGGTGACCGCGGAGCGGATCTTCTTCGCGCTCACCTTCGGGTCGTCCAGCAGGTCGATGATGCCGGCCGGCGAGGAGCTCGACTTGCTCATCTTGGCTGTCGGGTCCTGCAGGTCCCCGATCTTCGCCGTCTCCTTGACGATGTACGCCTCGGGCAGCCGGAAGGTCTTGCCGAACCGGTGGTTGAACCGCCCGGCCAGGTCCCGGGTCAGCTCCAGGTGCTGGCGCTGGTCCTCGCCCACCGGGACGCGGTCGGCCTGGTAGATCAGGATGTCGGCGGCCTGCAGGATCGGGTACGTGAACAGGCCCACGGTGGCCCGGTCGGCGCCGCCCTTGGCGGACTTGTCCTTGAACTGCGTCATCCGGCTGGCCTCGCCGAACCCGGTCAGGCAGCCGAGCACCCAGCTCAGCTGGGCGTGCTCGGGGACGTGCGACTGGACGAACAGCGTGGACCGCTCCGGGTCGATCCCGGCGGCGAGCAGCTGCGCCACCGAACGGCGGGTCCGCTCCCGCAGAGCCTTCGGGTCGTACTCCACCGTGATCGCGTGCAGATCGACCACGCAGTAGAACGCGTCATGGTCGTCCTGCAGGGCCACCCACTGACGCAACGCACCGAGGTAGTTGCCGAAGTGGAAGGAGTCCGCCGTCGGCTGGATCCCGGACAGCACCCGAGGGCGACGCTGGGAACCGGCTGCGGAGGGGTCAGACGCAGCTACAGACATGCCCCCGATTCTGCCAGCGCCCCAGCGCCGATCCACACCGGGGCGGTTTCCTCCCCATAAACTCCGTCCTATGAGTTCGCCCACAGTTGTGGTCATCCCCGGCGGGCAGTTCGGGCCGACATCGCCGCTGCTCATGTACGCCGCCGATGCAGCCGAGCACCGGGGAGCCGACGTGGTCCGGGTGTGGTGGGACGAGCCGGACCGCCCGCTGACGCTGACCGAGTCGGAGCGCGGCCCATGGGTTCTGCCCCAGGTCGAGAAGGCCCTCGACCACGTGAGTGACGACGTGTTGCTGATCGGGAAGTCACTCGGCAGTTATGGCTCCACCCTCGCCGCGGAGCGCGGATTCCCGGCGGTTTGGCTGACACCTGTGTTGCCCAGCACCTGGGTGGTCGACGGCCTGCGCCGCGCGACCGCACCGTTCCTGCTGGTCGGCGGTACGGCGGACCCACTCTGGGACTCCACGCTGGCTCGTGAGCTCACGCCGTACCTGCTGGAAGTCCCGGAGGCCGACCACGGCATGTACGTCCCCGGCAGGCTGGCCGCGTCGGCCGCCGTACTCGGGCAGGTCGCGACGGCGGTTGAGGACTTCCTCGACCAGGTGGTGTGGCCCTAGCTACCACGACCAGCCGCGGGAGGCCAGTTCCTGTTCCTCGCGCCAGCGTTTCTCCTCGCCGCGCTTCAGTTCGGCTTCGGTGGGTATGCCGGCCAGCCGGCAGGCCTCGTCGAGCAGGTCGTCGTACGCCGCCTCGACGGCCATCAACCGGTGTGCCCTCGCGTAGACCCCGGGGGCGGTCTCGATCCGCCGGATCTCACCGGCCAGATGACCGAGCCTGGTCTGCAGGCGCAATGTGTCGAAGGGGTCAGGCTCGGGCACCGTACGCCGGCGAAGCCGGCGAGCCAGCCGCCCGGCCAAGGCCTGCACACCCCGACGCCAGCGCGACGCCGGCGGCTGCGGCAACATCAGGTTGAGCAACCCGCACATGAACACGAACAGGAGCAGCGCAGCTACCCACTCCATCGACCTCACCACCCTCTTTCGAGGTTACGACGGCTCGGAGCCGACGGCGAGGGTTTTGCGGATGGCCAAACCCGGGATTCAGTCCCGGTGGTACTTCGTGACCGCTTTGTCCTGCTTGAGTTTGTCGGCGGCGGACTGGATCCGGGCGGTCCACTCGGAGAGTTGGAGGCCGCCGGTGAGGAACTGGCCGGTGGACTGGGCCGCGGTGGTGGCGAAGCCGGGGTACCAGTCGGCGAAGTACCAGGTGATGACCTGGTCCCCGGCCGCTGTCAGCAGGTCGCGGGCCGAACGGAGCGCCGTACCGATCTCCAGGCCGTCGGCCGCACCGCGGACGATGGTGAGCTGGTTCGACTCCTCGGTGACCTGGGCGGCGACGTCCTTGGTCAGCATCGCCCGGAGGTACTCCTGCCCGCCCGCCCTGTTCTTCGCCTGCTCCGGGACCAGGTACGGCGCGGTGGCCGCGACGTGCAGGCCACGCGCGAGTGCGGGCGAGCCGTCGAGCGGCGGCACCCCGATCATGGTCAGCGCGAAGTTCGGCGGGACCAGCGGTTTCATCTCGTTCTCGAGCCAGTTCCCGCACGGCAGCAGGCCGGCCCTCGAGGCCAGGAACCGTTTCTGCGAGGCGATGTGGTCGAACTCGGCGCTGCCCGGTGCGATCAGCCCGCGCTTGCCGAGCTCGCCGACCGCGCTGATCGCCCGGGTGACGCTCTCGTCCTTCCAGGCGCCGTCCTCGAGGTTGTCGATCCGCTTCACCACGTCGTGGCCGCCGGTCTTCGCGGCCAGCGTGAGCACCAGTTCCAGCAGGTAGTACGGGTGCGCGCCGGCGTACACGAACGGGCCGAGCCCGGCCGCCTTCATTTCGGTGCCGAGGGCAAGCAATTCCGGCCAGGTGCGCGGGACGTCCCAGCCGAACCGCTGGAACAGGCTGGCCGAGTACCACAGGCCGTACACGGTGGCGATGTAGTTCACGGTCCGCTGCGACCCGTCGTACCGCCCGGCCTCGAGCATCCCCGGCAGTACGGCGTCCTGCACCGTCGCGTCGGCGTTGTCCCAGGCGGGAGCCTCCAGCAGCGGTCGCAGATCCGCCAGCTGGCCCTGACCCACCAACCGCCCGAGCTCGAGCCGCCCGTCGCCGGAGTTCAGCACCACGTCCGGCGGACTCCCCGCCGCGAACCGCGGCAGCGCCACGTCCCGCAGCTTCCCGGACACGGTCGCGGTCACGTTCGCGGCCGGATACTTCTTCCGGTACGCCGCCGCCGCGAACCCGCCGTACTCCTCCCCGGCCAGCACCTCGACCGGCACGTCACCGGCCACGCTGAACGGGTTGTCCAGGTCCGCCGTCGGCGTGCCGCCCGTCGTACCCGAGGAACAACCGCTCACCAGGGCGCCGGCCAGCACTCCCTGCAGAACAGTCCGACGTTTCAGCACCCCGGCAGGTTAGCTACTTGAGGGTGGCACCGGTCAGGCCGGCCTGGACCTGGCGGTAGAAGACCAGGTAGACGGCGATGACCGGGACCATGGCGATGGTCAGTGCGGCGAACAGGATGCCCCACTCGTTCTCGTAGCGCTGGCTGCCGAGGAGGGTCGCGATGCCCTGGGACAGGACCGGTTTCTCCGGCGACAGGAACGACGGCAGCACGAACTGGTTGAACTGACCGAGCACGTTGAAGATGCCGACGCTGATCAGGCCGGGCTTGGCCATCGGGAGCATCACCCGGAAGAACGTGGTGGCGTGGGAGGCACCGTCGACCAGGGCGGCCTCGGCGATCGAGGTCGGCAGGGTGCGGAAGAACGCGTGCATGAAGAACACGGTGAACGGCAGCGAATAGGCGATGTAGACCAGGATCAGGCCCTGGTACGTCGACACCATCCCGAAGCCCTTGACCACGAAGAACAGCGGCACGATCGCCAGGAAGGTCGGGAACATCATCCCGGCCGCGAACAGGTAGTAGATGAAGCGGTTGCCGGGGAACTCGTACCGGGCGAGCACGTAGGCGACCATCGACCCGAACAGCATGGTGCCGAAGACACCGCCGGCGACGACCACGGCGCTGTTGAACAGGTAGTCGCCGACGCCCTTGTCCCAGGCCCTGGAGAAGTTGGACCAGAGCAGGTCCTTGGGCAACGCCCACGGGTTGTCGCCGAAGATCTCGCCGGTGCTCTTCAGCGAAGCGAGCAGCGCCCAGACGAACGGCACCACGACGAGAATGCTCCAGGCGATCAGCACCGTGTGGGAGAACACGTTCACCGGGCTGAGGGCACGGTCCTTGCCGCCGGCCGGGTGAACCGCCGGCACGGCCTTCGAGGTGGTGTCCTCGACGTCGATCTGCACAGGTACGGTCATTTCCGGCCCCTCAGTATTCGATCCGCTCGCGGCGGGTGGCCCGGAGCATGACAGCGGCGATGATCAGCGTCAGGAAGAACAGCACCACACCCATCGCCGAGGCGTAGCCGGCCCGGCCGTACTGGAAGCCGTTGTCCGCGATCTGCAGGCCCATCACCTGGGTGGAGTTGTCGGGTCCGCCCGGTCCCGCGGTCATCACCGCGACCAGTGCGTACGCGTCCAGAGCCAGGATGGCCAGGTACACCCAGGAGGTCTGGATGGTGTCCCAGAGCAGCGGCAGGGTGATCCGGTAGAACGTCGAGAACCGGCCCGCGCCGTCGATGATGGCGGCCTCGAAGATGTCCTTCGGGATACCGGACATCGCCGCGTTGAACAGCACCAGGTAGAACCCGACGCTGCCCCAGATCATCACCCACATCACGCAGTACAGCGCGATGTTGGGGTCGGCCAGGTACTCCGACGTACCCAGACCGATCGCCTTCGTGAAGGAGTTGAGCAGGCCGGTGTCGGTCGAGGTCATCACCGTCGCCCAGATGACCGCGATGACCGGGACGGACAGCACCTGGGGCAGGAAGAACGCCAGCTTGTAGAAGCCGTTCCCGCGGACCCCCTGCACCCCCGCGGCGTTCGCCCGCCCGCCCACGTTGAGCAGGTAGGCGAACACCAGGGCGAGGAAGATGGTGATCAGCGGCAGCCCGACAAGCAGGATCAGGTTGTGCCCGAGCGCCTGGCGAAACACGCTGTCGTCGGCGAGGGTCTTGAAGTTGTCAAAACCCACGAACTTGAAATCCGGTGAGATCCCGGTCCAGTCGGTCAGCGAGTAGTAGAACGCCTGGACGAACGGGGAGATCACGAAGATCGCATACAACGCCAGTGGAATCGCGAGGAAGCTCGCGACGAACCGGTAACTGCCGTGCCGCATCTCTCTCCTAACAGCGCAGGGGCAGGATCAGCCGGGCTGCGGGTCAGCTTCTCCCACAGCCCAGCTTGCACCACCAGGCCGTGGGATGGCTTCCGCCCCCACACAGCCCGGCTTTGCCTGGATCAGCTGCGGGTCTGCTTCTTGGTCTTGGGGTCCTTGGCCGTGTCGTCGGCGATCTTCTGTGCACGGTTGCAGAACTCGTCGGCGGTGATCCGGGCCGCGGCCAGCTCGCCCCAAACGCTACGGATCGGCTTGTCCATCGTCGAGTACCAGGCGGCGAAGTACGTCGTCCAGTTGTTCTCGCCACCGGACTTCAGCAGCGCACCGGACGAGGAAGCGCCCGGGCTCAGCTTCAGGCCCTCGCCGGCACCCGTCACGACGGTCGGCGAGCCGGTCAGCTCGGTGAACTTGCCAGCTGCCTCCTTCGACAGCATGATCCGCATGAACTCCAGGCCGCCGGCCTTGTTCTTCGCCTTCTCCGGGACGATGAAGGGCTCACCCGCGGCGATCTGGGTGCAGTCGACCGGCAGCTTCGCACCGTCGAGCAGCGGGGTGTAGGCCGCGGTGGTCTCGAAGTCCTTGGGCGCGACCGGCTTCTGCTCGTTCTCCAGCCACGAACCCGACGGGATGAACGCCGCCTTGCCCTGGTTCCAGGCCGTCTGGGACTGGATGTGGTCCAGCCCCTCCGTGCCCTGCATCATGTAGCCCTTGCCCTTGATCTCCAGGATCGCCTCGGCCGCCATCTTGACCGACTCGTGCTTCCACGCGTTCGGCTCGAGCTGGTCGATCGCCTTGATGACGTCGTGGCCACCGTGCTTGACGGCCATGTCCATCATCACCTGGCCGATGTAGTACGGGTGCTTGCCCTGGTGGGCCATCGGCGCGATACCGGTCTTCTTGATCTCCTCGCACAGGTCGAGGAACTCCTGCCAGGTCTTGGCCGGCTCCCAGCCGTTCTTGGTGAACAGCGGCTTGTTGTACCAGATCGCGTACACGGTCAGCACGTAGTTGAGCAGCAGCGGCTTGCCACCCAGCTGGGCCGCCTCCAGGGTGATCGGCTCGATCGTGTCGCGGACCTTCTTGTTCGCGTCGTCGATCGAGGGCGCGTCGAACAGCTGGGTCAGGTCAGCGAGCTGACCGCTGGTGGCCAGCGTCGACGACGGCAGCGCCGAGGCGCCGGAGTTGTCGATCACGTCCGGCGGGTTGCCACCGTTGAACCGCGGCTGCAGCTGCGGGGTGATGTCGGTGATACCTGCGTGCTTGACCGTGGCACCGGGGAACTTCTTCTTGTAGAGCTCCTCGTGCGCCTTGGCGTAGTCGTCGCCGTACCCGCCCTTGAAGATCACCACGTCCAGCGGGTCGGATTCCTTTACCCCGAACGGGTTCTGCGCCGTCTGTTCGGCGCCGCCACCGCCGGTGTTGTCGTCGTCGCTGCCGCCACTGGCGCACGCCGAGAGCAGCGTGCTGCCACCGGTGGCCAGCAGCGTGCCGACCGCCGCGCGCTGCAGGAACAGCCGCCGCGACAGGTTGTCAGGAGTGGTCATGGGTCCCGCCTTCCGAGAGTGTTTCATGCAGTACGCCGGATCCGGCCGGCGTACTGTGCTTCAAGGGCGTGGTTGTGGTCGTCGCCGCCCGGGATGTTCGCGGACAGGTAGACCGGTGCCGTCTCGCCTGCCTCGGTCAGCCGGCGCAGGACCTCGGCGACCAGCATCTGCGCGATCAGTGCGGCGGTGATGGACGACACCGCGCAGACCTTGCCGCCATCGGGCAGGTCGAGCACGGAGTCGCCGTACGGCGCATGGTTGTCCAGCACCACGTCCGCGAAGTCGATGAGTTTCTTCCCCGACGGGTGGCGCGAGTCCATTCCGCCGGTGTGCTGCAGTGAGGTGATCGCGATCAGCGGGTGGCCCTTCTCCTTCACCACTCCTGCGAACTCGACGATCGAGCCGTTCACCCCGGAGTTGGAGGCGATCACGAACAGGTCGGCCGGGTGCGGTTCGGCCAGGTCGTAGAGCCGGCGCGCGATCGCCGGGTCGCGCTCCAGCTCACCGCCGCGGAGCAGCTCGATCGGCTCGCCGCCGAGCAGGACCAGGTCGCGCAACGCGATCCGGTTGGTCGCGATCAGCCCGCCGGCCCGGCCGGCGATCTCCATCGCCAGCGCCTCGGAGTGGCCGGAGCCGAACGCCTGGATGACGCCGTTCTTGCGCAGTGCGTCGGTGAACAGATCCGCGGCCTGCTGGATCGGGCCGTCGATCTGCTCGGTGACGGCGGTCATGATCGGCATCAGCGCGTGAACATAAGCCTGCGCGCTCACTCCGCCGGTCTCCCCTGGTCCGCCCTGGTTACTGCTGGCCATCAGCGGCCCCACCCCTCGACTAATGTGATCGGCGCGACACTCCTGGTGCCGACAACTGCGCAAGTTTGCGGTTTGCTGGACAGAACTTTTCTCAACTGGCAGCTAAAGTCAAGGCTCATCCCACTCTTCTCCCCAGATCGGGACCGTTGCGTGACCTTGGTTGTTGTTGTCCATCAAATGGCACTTTCGAGCAGTTTGGAGCATTGCCTATGTCGGTCGAACGCCCGCTGCCGGAACCTGCGGACTCAATGGTCTTGATGCCAGCATCGGCACTGGTCCTGGGCGGCGACCTCGGCGGCACCTCCACCCGGATCGTGATCGCGGACCATGAGGGCAACGTAGTCGGTCGAGGGGCGGCCGCGGGCGGAAATCCGACCAGCCACCCCGCAAGTGCCGCGGCCAATTTCGGGCAAGCGCTTCACGCGGCGCTGGCCGGGCTGGATCCGGACGCGGTCAAGGCCGCCGTGATCGGCGCGGCGGGCGGGTCCGCCCTGGCGCGGCCCGACGTACGCGCCCAGTTCGACGCCGCCTGGACGGGCGCCGGGCTGACCGGCGAGCCCGAGTTCATCGGCGACCTGGAGGTCGCTTTCGCCTCCGGTACGCCGGAACCGGACGGCGTGGTGCTGATCGCGGGCACCGGCAGCGCGGCCGGCCTGGTCCGCGACCACCAGCTGGTGCGGACGGCGGACGGCCACGGCTGGCTGCTCGGCGACGACGGCTCCGGCTTCTGGCTCGGCCGGGAAGCAGTACGCAGCGTGCTGCGCAAACTGGATCTGAGTGAACCGATCGGTGTGCTCGGCCAGGCCGTCGTCCAGGCAGTACTCCCGGACCGTGACGAGACGGCGATCGCCCAGCGTGAGGGGTACGACGTACTGCGTGACGACTTGATTCGCGCGGTGAACGGGCGACCACCGGTGATGCTGGCCGAGCTGGCCCGGACCGTGGTGTGGGCCTTCGAGCAGAACGACGAGACCGCACACGCCTTGGTGAAACGCGCAGCAGAACTGCTCACAGAAACGGTTGGGCGGCTCAGGACAACGTCGGACAAGGGCCCGATGGTGCTCGCCGGCAGTGTCGCCGGTGAATCGTCACCGGTCGGCCGGCTGATCCGCGAAACCATCCACCAGCACTTCTCCGGGGAGGTGCTGACCGCCCGCGACGGCGTCGGCGGCGCCACCTGGCTGGCCCTCGGCACCCTCGACCCCGCCCTGGCCACCCGCGAAAACCACACCCGCCTCGTCAGCTGACCACCCCGCCCTCGCAGCATTTGATGGGTTGACCCATCAGGTGGTGGGTTATCCACCCTGATTCCGGGTGGATAACCCCCAATTTCGGTGGTCAACCCATCAAATAGGCCCGGGGCGGTGGTCGGCCCCGGATCAGGCCTGGCGGGTCAGCCTTCGAAGGTGGCGACGGGGCGGAGTTCGATGCCGGCGCCGTACTCGGCTTCGGGGATGCGGGCGGCGATCTCCTCGGCGCGTTCCGGGGTGGCGACGTCGACGATGAAGACGCCGGCGAGTTGTTCCTTGGCCTCGGAGTAGGGGCCGTCGGTGGTGGCGCGGACACCCTTGCGGACCCGGACCACCTTCGTCCGGGCCGGCGCCTCGAGCGGTTCGGCCACCACCAGCTCACCCGACTCGGACAGCTCGGTGAGCAGCTTCTCGAGCTGGGCGGCCAGCGCGTCGCGGGCCTTGGCCGGCAGCGCCTGCCCTTCCTCGGTACGCAGGAAGGACGGGTGGCCCCAGGTGATCGGGTTGCTGTGGATCAGCAGCAGGTACTTCATGACCGGTTCCTTTCGGAGTCTGAGTGGATCTTCGCAGCAGAGGTCGGAAGCCGCCGGGGAACCTCGACATTTGCGAATGAAGCGATCCACGCACCGCCTTCCGGGCTGATCCCGGGCCCGAAATGTCGAGTACGCCGGCCGAGGTCCGACGTACCGGTCGCCAACGAACCTCGGACCTAAGGTGAGCGACATGATCGAGACGGATCTCCGGCTGGCGGACGGCCGCACCCTGCACGTGTACGACACCGCCCCCGGCGATGACGGCCGGCTGCCGGTGTTCTGGCACCACGGCACCCCGAACCTCGGCTCCCCGCCCGTGCCGCTGGCCGAGGCCGGCGAGTGGCTCGGTATCCGCTGGATCTCGTTCGACCGGCCCGGGTACGGCGGTTCGACCGCGGCGCCGGGGCGGACGATGGCGTCGGTCGCGGCCGATCTGGCCACGGTCGCCGACGCGCTCGGGGTCGGCAGTTTCGCCTTGATGGGGTACTCGGGCGGCGGCTCCTACGCGCTCGGTGCGGCGGCGATCCTCGGCGACCGGGTCGAGGCCGTGACCACATTCGCCGCGATCGCGCCGTACGACGCCGAAGGTCTCGACTGGTACGACGGCATGATCCCGTCCGGACTCGCGTCACTCCGGGCGGCGGCCGCGGGCCGTGAGGCGAAGCTGAAGCATGAGACGTCGGGCGCCGAGTACGACCCGGAGTTCACCCCGGCCGATCTCGCCATGTTCGAGGGGCCGTGGGGCTGGCTCGGATCGGTCGCCGGCGACACGGCGATGCCGAACGGCCCGGACGGCCTGATCGACGACGACTGTTCTTATGTCATCCCCTGGGGCTGCGACCCGGCGAGGATCACCGCCCCGACCCTGCTCTGCCACGGCGAGGACGACCGCATCATTCCCTGCGCTCACGGCCGTTGGCTGGTCGGCCACATCCCGCCGGCCGTCTTGCGCTCGTACCCGGGCGACAGCCACATCTCCGTTCTCGCCCACGCCGAGGCCGGTCTGGAGTGGATCCGCGAGCAGACCGGCTGACCGCGCCAGACGACGGGTGCCTTAGGCAACTGTTGATTCGGCAGCGACCAGCTGGGTACCGGATTGACGTGCTGCTGGCGAGTCGTTACCGACTGACCGAGGTTCTCGGTCACGGTGGGATGGGCGAGGTGTACCGGGGATGCGACGAACTCCTCGGACGGCCAGTGGCGGTGAAGCTGTTGCTGCCCGGCCCGGCTGATCCGTTCGCGGCGGCGCGGTTCCGGCGAGAGGCCCGGACCGCGGCGATGGTGAAGGACCCTCATGTCGTCGCGGCCTACGACTTCGGGCAACAGGACGGCAGCTACTTCCTGGTGATGGAATTGGTCGAGGGACGCAGTGTTGCCCACGAGCTCGCGATGCGCGGCCCGCTCGAGCCTGAGCGGGCCATCGACATCGTCCAGCAGGCGGCGACCGGACTCGCCGCCGCGCACCGCCGGGACATCGTTCATCGCGACATCAAGCCGGCCAACCTGCTGATCGACGCCGACGGGACGGTGAAGGTCGCCGACTTCGGCATCGCCCGATTCGTCAGCGACCCGGTGACCACGCTGCCCAACCACGTGCTAGGTACCAGCCTGTACCTCGCTCCGGAACGGGCCCAGGGCAAGCCGGCCACCGCCGCCTCGGATGTCTACGCCCTCGGCTGCGTCCTCTATCACCTGGTGACCGGGCAACCGCCGTTCGCCGGCGACGACCCGACGGCCGTTCTGCGTGAGCACGTCCGGTCCGAGCCGACCCCGCCGAGTGAGTTGTGCCCGGAGCTGGCCGGCCCGGTCGAGGACCTGCTGCTCCGAATGCTGGCGAAGGACCCGGCGGAGCGTCCGAGCACCGCCGAGATCGTCGAGGGCGAGGCACTCGAAGGTCCGGCCGCTGACGGACAGGACGGGCACCGGCCACCACTCGGCCGCCTCTGGCGCTGGGCCACCCTCCCCACCGCCCGCTGATGATCACCGCGCCAGGCTGATGATCACTGCGCCAGGCTGATTCCAAGCAAAGGCTTGACATCGAGCCGGAACCAGCGGCATATTCCAAGCATGTCTTTGGAAAAGGATCCGCGGCGGACGCGGTTGCTGGACGATCCCCTCGCGATCCGGGCGATGGCGCACCCGGTCCGGCTGGACCTCCAGGCTCTGCTCGGCAAGGAAGGGCCGATGACCGCGGCGGACGCGGCCCGCCGGCTCGGGATCAGCCAGGCGCTGGCGTCACACCACCTCCGGCAACTGGCGAAGTACGACTTCGTCGAGCCGGCCCCCGGCAAGGACAACCGGGAACGCCCGTGGCGGCTGGTGTCGACCTCACAGTCGTGGCGGAGCGCGAAGCTGACCTCCGAGGGTGTCGCGGCGGCCGACGTACTCGAGCAACTGCTCGCCGAGCGGGCGTTCAGCGCCCTCGCCGACTGGCAGCAGCGACGCACCGCGGAGCCGGACATCTGGGTGGAGAACTCCGGCATCGGCCACACCGGCATCTATCTCACCGCCGACGAGCTCGCCGACCTGGAGGAGAAGATCAGCGGCCTGCTGCAGGCGTACGTCGACCAGCGGCCGATCGACGACAAGTCCACCCGCCCACCCGGCAGCCGCCTGGTCGACATCACCCGCATCGTCACCGTCGCCCCACCGGAATCACCGGACTCGCCGGAAGATGCCGAGGAGCAGCCGTGAAAGAGCTGTGGGGCGTGCTCGCGCGGCAGCGCGACTACCGGTTGGTGCTGACCGCGGGGCTGGTCTCGCTCACCGGCGACTGGATCCTCAAGACCGGCCTGGCGTTCCAGGTCTACGTCCTGACCGGATCGACCCTGGCCTCCGGCGGGCTGCTGCTCTCGTCGTTCGTGCCGATGGTCGTGCTCGGTTCACTGGCCGGCGTCTTCGTCGATCGCTGGGACCGGCGGCGGACGATGATCGTCACCAACGTGCTGCACGCGGTGGTGCTGCTGCCGCTGCTCGCGGTACGCGACGAGGGCTCGATCTGGATCGTGTACGCCGTCGTCCTCGTGCAGAGCTGTCTGCAGCAGTTCTTCCGTCCGGCCGAGCAGTCCCTGATACCTGTCCTGGTCGAATCGCGGCAGCTGGTGACGGCCAACGCGCTGAACAGCCAGACCAGTGACATCGCCCGGCTGGTCGGCGCGGGGATCGGTGGCCTGCTGGCAGCGGCCGGCGGTCTGCCCCTGCTGGCGATCGTGGACGCCGCGACCTACCTCGTCGCGGTGGGCCTCCTCCTGCGCGTTCGGCATCGCGTCGTCCGCGGTCTGGCCCGGCCGGCGGGTGGCGCGATCCGGCGGCTGAAAGCTGAGTGGACCGAGGGCGTCCGGCTCTGCGTCGCGGGACCGGCGATGCGGTTGCTGTTCGTGTTCTGCCTGGTGACCAGCGTCGGCGAAGGAGTGATGAGCACACTGTTCGCGCCGTTCGTGAGTTCCGAGCTCGGCGGCGACGGTACGGCATACGGCCTGATCGTCTCGTCGCAGGCGGTAGGCGGCATCGCCGGCGGGCTGGTCGCGGCCGCGGTCGGGTCACGGTTGCCAGCGGCAACGATGCTGGGTACCGGCGCCTTCTTGTTCGGTGTGATCGACCTGGCCCTGTTCTGCTATCCGCTGGTCTGGGACAGCCTGATCCCGGCGTTCGTCTGCATGATCGTCGTCGGCCTGCCGGGCGCGTTCACGGTGGCCGGCCTGATGACGGTGCTGCAGCGCCGTACCCAGGACGCGTCCCGCGGCCGCGTCTTCGGGGCCATCTCCGCCGCCGAGGGCCTCGCGCTCCTGATCGGCATCGCCGCCGCGGGCGTCCTCGGCGAGGTCGTCGGCATCATCCCGGTCCTGGTCGTCCAGGGCCTCGGTTACGTCATCAGCGGCACCGTCATCCTCACCCGCCGCCGGATGCTCGAGGCTACGACTCCTCGGGAACCAGCTGTCCGTCAGCCGGTCTGACCCGGTGGAGGCGGACCCGGGCGACGCGGCGGCCGTCCATCTTGGTGACGGTGAGCAGGTGGCCGTCCACCGGTGCTTCGTCGCCTTCGGCCGGGACGCGGCCGAGGCGGGCGGCGAGGAAACCGCCGACGGTCTCGTAAGGGCCGTCGGGGAGCTCGACACCGGTCTCGTCGGCGAAGTCGTCGAGGTTGAGCAGGCCGTCGACCTCGATGTCGCCACTGCGCAGCCGGGTGGTCTCGACCTGCTGCTCGTCGTACTCGTCCTTGATGTCGCCGATCAGCTCCTCGACCAGGTCCTCCAGCGTGACGATGCCCGCGGTCCCGCCGTACTCGTCGAGCACGATGGCCAGGTGGGTCGACCGGCGGCGCATCTCGGTCAGCGTGGGCAGCAGCTTCGCGGTGTCCGGCAGCAGCAGCACCTCGCGGGCCAGGTCGCCGACCCGGACCGAGCGGGACGCGACCGCCGGGTCGAACAGGTCGCGGACGTGGACGAAGCCGACGATGTCGTCGGCCGAGCCGTTCATCACCGGGTAGCGCGAGTGCGGCCGCTCGGCGGCGAACTTGACCGCCTTGTACGCCGGCATCTCCGCGTCGATGAAGTCCACCTCGGTCCGGGGCAGCATCAGCTCGCGCAACTGCCGGCTGCCGGCCTCGAACACGTCGTCGACGATCCGGCGCTCCTCCTCGCCGAGGGACTCGTGCGCCGAGACCAGGTCGCGCAGCTCCTCGTCCGTCATCACCTCACGGTTCGCGTTCGGGTCGCCACCGAGGGCGCGCACCACCAGGTCGGTCGACCGCGACAGCAGCCAGATCACCGGCCGGGCGATCGACGCGATCCGGTCCACCAGCGGGGCCAGACCGAGCGCGAACGTCTCGGCCCGCTGCAGCGCGAGCCGCTTGGCCGCGAGCTCGCCGAGCACGATCGAGACGTAGGAGATGAGGATGGTGATCAGCACCAGGGCGGCCGTGCCGGCCACCGACTCGGGCAGGCCGAGTTTCTGCAGGTGCGGGGACAGGCTGTCGGCGAGGGTCGCGCCACCGAAGGCGGCGGACAGAAAGCCCATCAGCGTCACGCCGATCTGGACGGCGGACAGGAACCGGTTCGGGTTGGCGGCCACCCGGGCCACCGTCTCGCCGCGCCGGCCGCGGTGCGAGAGCGCCTTGAGCTGGCTCTCCCGGAGCGAGACCAGTGCCATCTCGGCCGCGGCGAAGACCCCGCCGATCAGGACGAAGATCAGGATCAGGACGATGTTGAGCAGGGTGTCGTTCATCAGCGGGATTTCCTAGCGCCCTCTCGTCGTATGTCGAGGAGAGGGCGACGGTCGGGCGTCGTCCATCCGCCCAGCGTACCGGTGGCCGATCTCACCGTGCATGTTCGAGTTTGTTGGTTTACGATGATTCCTGGCCGTCGGTGTCCGCCGGCCGGGAGGGTCAGACGATGAACACACCGCGCGGCGCACGCCGAACGGACACCAAGCTGTCCGACGGCCGCGAACTGATCTACTACGACCCGGCCGACGCGCCGGCCCGGGTGCCGCTGGAGGACACTCGCGGCCTGCCGGCCCCGCAACCGCAGATCGACCTGCGGACCGACCCGCTCACCGGTGATGTCATCTCGTACGCGACCCACCGCAACACCCGGACCTACCTGCCGCCGGCCGACCAGTGCCCGCTGTGCGCGAGCAAGCCCGGCAACCCGACCGAGATCCCGGACCACGACTACAACGTTGCTGTGTTCGAGAACCGGTTCCCCTCCTTCGCCGGCCCGGGCCGGACCGAGGTGGTCTGCTTCACCAGCGACCACAACCGGTCGTTCACCGACCTGTCCCAGGGCCAGGCCCGGCTGGTCGTCGACACCTGGGCCGACCGGACCGCCGAGCTCAGCGCCCGCGAGGATGTCGAGTACGTCTTCCCGTTCGAGAACCGTGGCCGTGAGATCGGTGTGACGCTGAGTCACCCGCACGGCCAGATCTACGGCTACCCGTTCCTGCCGCCGCGGATCCGCACCCAGCTGGCCCGCGCCCGCGAGCACCAGGCGGTTGCCGGCGGCAACCTGTTCGCCGACATCCTGGCCGCGGAGAAGAAGGACGGCGCCCGGGTGGTCGCGGCCAACACGAACTGGACCGCGTTCGTCCCGGAGGCGGCCCGCTGGCCGGTCGAGGTGCACCTGTACCCGCACCGCCAGGTCGCCGACATCAGCGAGTTGTCGGTCGGCGAGCGCGACGACTTCGCCGAGCTCTACCTCGACGTACTGCAACGCCTCGACGGCCTGTACGGCGACCCGCTGCCGTACATCGCGGCCTGGCACCAGGCTCCGGTCCGGGTCGATCGCGAGCTCGGCTACCTTCACCTCGAGGTGTTGTCGATCCGCCGGGCCGCGGACAAGATCAAGTACCTTGCCGGCTCGGAGTCCGGGATGGGCGCGTTCATCAGTGACACCCGGCCCGAGGACGTGGCCGAGACCCTGCGGAAGGTGGGTTCGTGAGCCTCACTGTGTCTGATTTTCGTGAAGTCTTCGGGGTCGCGCCGGAGGGCAGCTGGCGAGCGCCCGGCCGGGTCAACCTGATCGGCGAGCACACCGACTACAACGACGGCCTGGTGCTGCCGATCGCGTTGCCGAACCGCATCCTGGTGACCGCGTCCAGCCGTGACGACGGCCGGATCGCGGTCGCGTCGAGCGGTCAGCCGGGCGTCATCGAGTTCGCCATCGACGAGCTGGCACCGGGTTCGGTCGGCGACTGGGCGGCGTACCCGGCCGGAGCGGCCTGGGTGTTGCGCGAGTCCGGCTACGCGATCGGAGGCGCGAATCTGCTGTTCGAGTCCGACCTCCCGTCCGGCGCCGGTCTGTCGTCGTCCGCCGCGTTGCTGTGCGCGACGTCGGTGGCGCTGCTCGGCCTGCGTGACCTCGAGGCCGACCCGGCCGAGGTCGCCCGCCTCGCACAGAAGGCCGAGAACCAGTACGTCGGTGCGCCGGTCGGCCTGATGGATCAGATGGCGTCGATGTGCTGCACCGAGGGACACGCCCTGTACTTCGACATCCGCGCGATGTCCACCGGCCAGATCCCGTTCGACCCGGCCGCCGACGGCCTCGCCCTCCTGGTCGTCGACGTGAAGGCTCCGCACCGGCACGTCGACGGTGAGTACGCCGCCCGCCGGAAGAGCTGCGAGCAGGCCGCGGCCGAGCTCGGCGTACCGGCGCTTCGCTCGATCGGGTACGACGACCTCGACGACGCGCTCAGCCGACTCGGGGACGACGTCGTACGGCGCCGGGTCCGGCACGTGGTGACGGAGATCCGCCGCGTCGAGGAGGCGGTCGAGCTCATGCGCGCGGGCCGGCTGCGCGATGTCGGGCCGCTGTTCACGGCGTCGCACGTGTCGCTGCGCGACGACTTCGAGATCACCGTGCCGGAGTTGGACGTCGCGGTCGACACCGCGCTCGAGGCCGGTGCGCTCGGGGCCCGGATGACGGGTGGCGGTTTCGGCGGCTGCATCATCGCGCTGACCGAGGCGGACCAGGCGGACGCCGTCTTGTCCGCGATCGAGAAAGCCTTTGCGGAGCACGGCTTCAACGCACCCAGCTCACTCGCCGCGAGCCCATCGGCAGGGGCCTCCAGGGTCGGCTGACTGCCCTTTCGGGCAGATTCGCTGCGCGGTCGCCGAACCCCGGCGTACTTTCTCAGTAAGGGGAAGTATCAATTGGGGGGAAGTGGGGTGGGGGCAATGGCTCAGCCTTTGCCAGCCGGAAAACTCAGGGTGGGAACGGGATGGCGGTACTCCAAGGGCGGTAAGCACGCCGCGTTCGACTACCCGGTGGTGATCGGTACGCCGGTCTTCGCGGTGGCGAGCGGGGTCGTCCTGGACTGCAACGACGGAGTGACGAACAGGCCGAAGCCGGGTGTCGTCGGCGCGCCGTCCAACTGGGTGCTGCTGGGGATCACTCACGCCGGACGGAAGGCCTCGGTGTTGTACCAGCACCTGTCGCCGGGGATCGACGTACGCAAAGGCCAGCGGGTGAAGGCCGGGCAGAAGCTCGGCGAGTCGGGCAGCTCCGGCAACGCGACCGGGCCACACCTGCATCTGGCCGCGATGTGGGGACACCGGAACCGCGCGAGCAGGTACGACTACCTGGCGAACATCGGCGCCAAGGAAGGCCCGCCCAAGGACGGCACGGCGGCGAACGAGATCTGCATCTTCCCGCCGTCCGTGGTGTTCACACCGGTCCAAGGCGGTGGGCGGATCCAGCCGCAGAAGACGGTGCTGGCGGCCGGGGACGTCTTCGTCGCCAAGCTCCGCTTCGGTACCAAGGACTCCGACAGCGTCCGGCGGCTGCAGTTCGTGCTCAACGGCATCAAGCTGGTGAACGGCAAGACCCTGAAGGTCACCGGGAACTACGACATCGACACGAAGAACGAGGCCACCAAGTGGCAGGTCCAGAAAGACGGCTGTGAGCCCGGCACACCCGCCGCTGACGGCAACATCGGCCTGAAGCAGGCTCAGAAGCTGTTCGGCCCGAAATACCGGATCAAGTAGCGGGCCCGCGCGACAGTTCACGCTTGATCAGCGGGGCGAACGCGAGCGGCTTGCCCAGCGGCTCCTGCCGCCTCATGAAGCGATGACTAGCTCACACCCCGTGTCGCGCATGGCTTTGCGGGCGGGCGCGGACAGGCCGGCGTCGGTGACGATGACGTCCAGGTCGGCCCAGGTGGCGAACGTGCTCAGGCCGACCGTGCCCCACTTGGTGTGGTCGGCGACGACGATCACCTCACGGCTCGCGGCGATGAAGGACCGGTTGGTCTCGGCCTCCATCAGGTTCGGCGTGGACAACCCGTGCTCGGCGTCGACACCGTGCGCGCCGATGAAGAGCATGTCGAGGTGCAGCGAGCCCAGGGCGGCGGTCGCGATCGGGCCCACCAGGGCGTCCGACGGAGTCCGGATGCCGCCGATCAGGACGACCGTGCGGTCGGAGCGGCTGTTGCCGTGGAACACGTCGGCGATGCGCGCCGAGTTCGTCACGACGGTCAGGTTCTCCACCCGGAGCAACTGACGAGCGAGTGCGTACGTCGTGGTGCCGGCGCCGATGCCGATCGCACTGTCCGGCTGGACCCGGCTGGCCGCCTCGGCCGCGATCGCCTGCTTGGCGGCGGACTCCTGGGTCAGCTTGGCGTCGAATCCCGGCTCGTGCGCACTGCGCAGGCCGACCGACGTGGCCCCGCCGTGCACCTTGTGCAGCAGCCCACTGGAGTCGAGGGCGTCCAAATCGCGCCGGATCGTCATGTCCGACACGCCGAACCGCTCGACCAGCTCGGCGACCGTGACCGCGCCGCGACTGTTGACTTCGGCAACGATCGTGGCCTGCCGCTGAGCGGCGAGCTGCCCTCCCCGGCCTCGCTGCGCCTCTGCTCCGGCTGCGTTCACGCTGACAGCCTAGTGGTGAAATCGGTGTCTGTCAGGGAAATCTCGTTGCCGCCGCGGTCGCGGCTTGTCACGCTGGAGCATGCGATTCCCCGAAGACGTGCCTGTACTGGCCGATGACGTGGTGACCCTGCGTGCGCACACGGCCGACGACATCGACGCCGTGTACGAGATGTGCCAGGACCCGGAGATGCAGCGCTGGACCACGATTCCGGTGCCGTACCAGCGTGAGCACGCGGTGAACTTCCTGACCGGGATCGTCCCGGCCGGCTGGCGCGACGGCACCATGTGGGCCTGGGCGATCGAGTACGACGGCCAGTACGCCGGCACGATCGACCTGCGCGACGGCGAAGGCGGGGTCGGTGAGGTCGGGTTCGGGCTGGCACCGGCCGCCCGGGGCGCCGGCGTGATGACGCGGGCCCTGAAACTGGTGGTCCGGTACGCGTTCGACGTCCTCGGCTGGGACCGGGTGATCTGGCGCGCGTTCGTCGGCAACTGGGCGTCCCGGCGGGTCGCCTGGAAGGCCGGGTTCCGCGGCCTGGTTGTCGTACCGGGTGGCGGGAGGTCGCGAGGGGTGCGGCACGACGAGTGGATCGCCACGGTCGGGCGGGACGACGAGCTCGAGCCGTCGGGCCACTGGTGGAAGGTGCCCGTACTGGAGGCCGGCGGGATCCGGTTGCGGGCGTTCCGGGCGACGGATGCGAAGCGGGTCGCCGAGGCCTGCAACGACGAACGGACGCAGTTCTGGCTGGCCGGGATGCCGTCGCCGTACCAGGTGACCGACGCGGAGGCGTTCATCGAGGGCCGGCCGGAGGTCCTGGCCGGCGGTGACGGCTGCGTGTGGGCGATCGCGGACGCCGAGTCCGACGAACTGGTCGGCTGCGTGAGCTTGTTCGACATGAACAACCGGATCGACAAGACCATCGCCGAGATCGGGTACTGGCTGCACCCGGAGGCCCGCGGGCGTGGGGTGATGTCGACGGCGGTCAGGCTGGTGGTCGAGCAGGCCTTCACACCGGTCGAGGACGGCGGCTTCGGGCGACGCCGGCTGGTGCTGTTCGCTGCCGAGGGCAACACCGCCTCGGCTCACGTTGCCGAGGTCAACGGCTTCACCCACGTCAGCCTCGAACGGTCGGCCAGTCCGCGCCGGGACGGCACCTACGCCGGCCTGCACGGCTACGACCTGCTCGTGACCGACCCGCGCTGACATCGGGCGGACGCGCCGAGGGTTGCCGCCGAATGGTTCCGGGTCGGTCGTGGTGACCGCCCGGAACCGGTGAGCCAGGGCCGGTCGGTGTCAGACGACACCACTTCCCCTCGCCGTCCGGGCAGCAGGCTGCTTGAATCAACGGGTGAGAGATCGTGAGGAGCTCGTCCGCCGCTGGCAGGCCGGGTGGTCCGTGTCGAGGGGCTGGACCACGGTGGAGGACGACAACGACGGCATCCTGACCGTCCGCGCGGGTGATGAGAACCGCGCGATGGAGTACGTCGTACTGGACGCCGATGACAAACCTGAACGAGTCGAGCGTGCCGCCGAGCTGGCCCTGGCCGCCGGGCGTGGCCGCGGAGCCGGCTGGGTCACATTGGCCACCGACGACAAGGAAGCCCGGATCGAGCAACTCGAGGACCTCGGCCTCGAGGTGCAGCAGGATCAGGACTGGCTGATGACGATCCAGCTGTCGGAGCAGCCGGCGCTGAAGTTGCACGAGCGCTACGCCCTGCACACCGAGCTCGAGTCCGACCTGATCATCACCCGGGCCACGCTGCACGGCGGTGTGGTGTCGAGCGGGCGGATGGCAGTGGTCGGCGAGGACGCGGTCGCGGACCGGATCGAGACGGATCCGGCGCACCGGCGACGCGGGCTCGGCAGTGCGGTGATGGCATCGCTGGTCGAGACGGCGGCGGCCCAGGGCGCCAAGCGCGGCATCCTGATCGCCTCGATCGACGGACTGCGCCTGTACCGCAGTCTCGGCTGGAAGGTCGTCGCGGACATCGTGATCGCTCGCTCACGCTGATCGTTTCAAACGCATGACATTGTCAAAGGTTCGTGAAGTGCGGCCTGGGCGGGGAGTCAGCCCGGCCTGCCCTGGGCAAGGCTGCAGACCATGACGAGCCACAGACGCCCGCAGCAACGCCATGGAGTGATCGGGCCGATCCTGGCTTCGGTCACAGCCCTGGTGCTGATCGTCGGCATCGGCTGGTTCGTCATGGACCGGACCGCGCACGTCCTGACCAGCCAGGACCGGCCGTTGACGACGACGACTGACGACCTGTCCGTGACACCGAGCACTCCGGCGACCACGCCGGTCACGACTCCCCGTCGTACCACGGCAACTCCCGCACCGACCGTGACGCCGACCCGCTCGAAGGCGACCCGCCCGACGCCGGCTCCTCGCCATACGACCACGGCCCCGAGCCGGGACGGCAGCCGGACCCCGCAGCCGTCGGTGACGTCGACGCCGACCCGGACCAGCAAGCCGACGGCGACCAAGACGACGACCAGCGCACCGTCGGGTGGATCGGGTACGGCGGAGGCGCAGGTCCTGAAGCTCACCAACGACGAGCGGGCCAAGGCCGGTTGCGGACCGCTGCGGACCAACACCGCGTTGACGAACGCCGCCGAGGCGCACGCGGCCGACATGGTCGATCGGCACTACTTCGCGCACGACAGCCTGGACGGCCGCAGCCCGTTCGACCGGATGAAGGCGGCCGGGTATCGCGGCGGCGCGATGGCCGAGAACATCGCGGTCGGCTACCAGAGCCCGGCGGCCGTGGTCGAGGGCTGGATGAACAGCCCCGGCCACCGCCAGAACATCCTCAACTGCACCTACACGGTGATCGGCATCGGGTACGACGCCGGCCAGGTGAAACCCGAATGGGGCAACGGCAGCTGGGTGCAGGACTTCGGCGGCTAGGCGGATCCGAGCCACCGAACCCCTGGGCCTGACGGTTAGCGCTTGCCGACAGAACCTTCGGGAATCGTTAAGAGGTGTCGCGAACCTGTAACAGTGACCTGTCCCCTCGGTTAAGGTCGCTGTTCGGCAACCAGGGACCTGGCAGCAACTGCAGCGGGAACGACGAGCACTCGGTACGACGAAAACGAAGAGGATTCGCCCACCCATGACGGATTCGCCTACCCCCCGGCGGCACCGCGGCAGTAGAAGAGCCCCCCGGCGGAGCCGTGGCCTGGTCGGCCCGGTCGCCAGCGCGTTGTCCGTCCTGCTCGCGATCGGCCCGGTCGTCTGGCTGATGTCCCGCGACAGTTCGACGGTCGACGGCGCGACCAAGGTCCTGAACGTGTCCGAGGACACCCGCCAGGACGACGCGGGCCGTTCGGTTGTCGACGGCACCAACTCCTCCGCCACGCCGGACACCACGGTCACCAAGACGCTTCCGAACGGGGCGACCACGATCGTCACCGGTACGCCGGCGCTCGGCTCGGCTGCCTCGACGCTGACCTCGGACACACCGGCCGCGACCGGTTCCCCGAGCGGCACCCCGGATGACACCCCCACGAACACCGTCACCACCGCACCGACCGGCAGCGTGACGACCGTGACGGTCAGCCCGACCGCATCGCGCACCACGAAGACCAGCACCACCCCGAAGCCCCAGCCGACGAAGACCACCCCGACGAAGACCGAGACCAGCGAGCCCCGGCCGAGTGAGACGACCGAGCCGCCGGCCGGCGGTGGCGGCACCAACGCGCAGGAGCGCGAGGTGCTCAACTACACCAACCAGATCCGGGAGCACCAGGGCTGCGGCCCGCTCCGGCTGGACAGCGCGCTGGTCGAGGCGGCCGGGAGACATGCGTCCGACATGGTCCGCCGGCACTACATGGATCACACCAACCCTGACGGCCAGGACCCGGGCGACCGGATGGCGGCCGCCGGCTACCGCGGCTCCGGCTGGGGCGAGAACATCGCCGCCGGGTACGAGTCCGCACAGGAGGTCGTCGCAGCCTGGATGAAGAGCGAAGGACATCGCAAGAACATCCTGAACTGCCGGTTCACCTCGATCGGCATCGGCTACGACCCCGGCCAGGTCAAGTCCGACTGGGGCCCGGGCAGTTGGGTCCAGGACTTCGGACGAAACTGAGCGGGACTGTCATTGTGCTGAAAACACTGAGTGTGGCGAGGACGTTGTCTCACCGCCACAACGTCCGGCCGCTTCATGGCCGGTCGCTGCGGGTAGATCCGTCCTTGTCATGTCGCCGGACACTGGGGGTTTCCGGTGAGACGAGTGGTGAGGCACGTCTTGGGGGCGAGACAGTGAAGGGAACAACGAAATAATGTCCGAGTCCGGCAACGGCCGGTACAAGCCACGCAGGAAAGCGACCCGGGCCGCCTCGCGCGGATCACGGTCCAGCGCGGCCCGGCCCACCCCGGCGGAGACCACTCCGCCACCTCCACCGGAACCGCCCCGGTACGCTCCGCGGACCAGCGACGAGTCCCCGTTCTGGGCCACCGCCCAGTCCGCGGCCGCGGCCAACCAGTCCCCCTTCTGGGCGAACACCCAGTCGACCCCAGGCGCGGGCACCCAGCCGATCGCCCGCCCGTCGTCGCCATCCAGTGTCGGCTCCCCCACCCTCGGCGACACCGCGTCGGCGCGCTCCTACCCCCGCGTGAGCGACCCCACCCCGGGCGACACCACCCCGCCGCGGTCCTACTCCCGCGCTGCAGCAGCCGGTACGACCAGCGCAGCCTCCGACCTGGCCGACATAGCGTCCCGCTCCTACTCGCGCGCAGCAGCCGGCGACAGCGACACCACCTCGTCGCGGTCCTACTCCCGGGCTGCGGCCGCCGGTACGACGTCCGCCTCGGACTCCGGCCTGGGTGACAGCGGGTCGTCCCGCTCATACTCCCGCGCGGCCGCCGGAGGGTCGCCGTCGTGGGTTACGCAGTCCGCGGCGGGGGCGGCGACCGAGGCGTCCGCCCAGCCGGGGCGGCGGTTCGCCTCGACGAACGAGGCCGACTCCGCGACCACGCCCACCGGAACGTCGAGCTCCCGGGCCGCCGGGACTGCCATCACGACCGCCGCCACCGCAGGCCCGACGACCCCGACCGCCGCGGCTGCCTCAGGTGGGGGCGGCCGCGGCGGTTCGCGCACCGCCGCCCGGGCCGCCGGCGGCGGTCGCGGCTCGCGGGCGAAGCGACCCGTGGTCGCGGTCGCGTCCGTCGTACTGGTGATCACCCCGATCTCGTGGATCCTGCTGCACCAGCCGCAGAACGACGAGGCCGACGCCTCCATCCCGATCGTCACCCGCACCGACGACACCTACGTCACTCCCACCACCAAGCCGGTGTCGAACCCCCCAACTCCCAAGCCGAGCACGCCATCGGCCACCCCGAGCGCGACTCCGTCGGCCACCCCCACGGACTCGGCCACCCCGACCTCGACCCCGTCGACGGCTGACCCCACCGGCCGCCCGACGTCGTCCCCCACCGAAGGCCGCACGACCACGGCCCCCACCACCGCCCCAACCCCGACAGCCAGCCGCACCACAACGACAACCCAGCCCTCCACCACCCCGCCGCCGCCCGTGGACGACGGCAACATGTCGGCCGACGAGCTGGAGTTGTTCAAGATGATCGACAACGCCAGGGTGGACAAGGGTTGTGCGCCGCTCAAGCGCGACAGTGACCTCAGCGACGGCGCAGGTGCTGACGCCACACAGCGCGCCAAGTCCGGCAACACCAACTCGTCCAATACGTCCTCGTCCACCGCCGGTGGCGAGAACTGGACGGCTCAGGATGCGTTCGATCAGATGATGGCCCAGAGCAGGAGCACCGTCCTCAACTGCGGTCTGACGACGCTGGGCGTCGGGATGGACGACGCCAGGTACAAGGACTGCGTGCTGATTGTGGTGTGCACCACAAAGACTCGGGTCGCCTGGGTGGCCGACTTCTCGTAAGACGCGCGTACGTTCACAGGGTGTTGGTGGGACCATGGGTGGGTACAACCCTTGGTCCACCAACCCTGCGGGAGGCCGGATGTACGGGGAACGCGACGACCTGGACCCGCCCCGGCCCGCGCACTTCGGCATCCCGCCGGAAGCGCTCGCCGACGAGCGCCCCGATCCGCGCCCGGACGAGGCGAAACGGATGGGCCTGAGCCGTCACACCGAGGAAGGCGCCGTCCTCTACTTCGCCTCCTCGCTCGACCGTGAGAAACCCGGTCACCGGATGATCGCGTGGGTTCTGCTGATCACCTTCGCGGCGCCGGCGCTGTATACCCTGCTGCTCCTGCTGTGAGTCCGCCGAACTCCTGACGATGCCGCTGCGGCGTCGTACCGAGCAGTGCGTGGAAGTGGTGGCGCAGCGCCGCGCTGCTGCCGAAGCCGCTCTCGGTGGCGATGCGCTCGACCGGATGGTCGGTGGTCTCGAGCAACAGTCGCGCCCGGTCGAGGCGCTGGCGCAGCAGCCAGGCCTGCCCGGAGCTGCCGGTGCGGGCGCGGAACTGCCGGGTGAAGGTACGACGAGACAGCGCCACCGCGGCCGCCCACTCGTCCAGGGTCACGGGCTGGTCGAGCCGGGCGCGCGCCCACACCATCGCCCTCTCGATCACGTCGTCGCTGGGATCCGGCGGGACCGGGACGGGGATGTACTGCGCCTGTGAGCCGCTGCGATGTGGTGCGACGACGATGCTCCGGGCGAGCCGCTCGGCCAACTCGACGCCGTGGTGGGCGCGGACGAGGTGTAGACAGCAGTCCAGCGATGCCGCCGTACCGGCCGAGGTGACGAGATCGCCGAGGTCCGACCAGAGGACGTCCGCGCGGACGGTGATGTCCGGGTGCCTGGCCTGCAGTTGGTCGGCCCACTTCCAGTGCGTGACGACCTCCCGGCCGTCCGCGATTCCACTCGCCGCGACCAGGAACGCCCCGATGCACAGCCCGACGACGGTCGCGCCGCGGGCGTGGGCGCGCTGGATGGTGTCGATCAGCACGGCGGACGGTTCGCGGTCCGGATGCCAGCTCGGCAGGATCACCAGGTCCGCTTCGTCCATCGCCTCGAGCCCGTGGTCGACGGTGATCCCGAAGCCGGCGTTGGTCCGCAGCCGGCCGGGTTGCTCGGCGCACACGTGTACGTCGTACTCGCCTGGCCCACCGAGGCGGTCGCCGAGCACCAGGCACGGGACGGACAGGTGGAACGGACTCATCTGGTCGAAGGCGAGGACGGCGACAGTGCGCATGGAACCAGTATGGCCCGATCTTCAGGAACTGTGGCTCTCGGGCCAATGGTGGCGCTGCGGTCTACGACCGAGGATCGTCCTCATGAAGATCACGCATATCGGCGGCCCGACCGCACTGCTCAGCCTGGGTGGACTAACTTTCCTGACCGATCCGGCCTTCGACGAGCCACAGGAGTATGCGCTGCCGACCGGCCGGGTGATGAAGAAACTGATCGGTCCGGCGGTGCCGGCTGCCGACCTTCGCCCGGTCGACGTCGTCCTGCTGTCGCACGACGAGCACAAGGACAACCTCGACGACACCGGGCGCACACTGCTGCCGTCGGTCCCGGTGGTGCTGTCGACTCCAGGCGCGGCCACCCGGATTCCCGGCGTACGAGGCCTGGAGAACTGGGAGTCGGTGGAACTGACGCGGCCTGACGGCGGTGCCATCACGGTGACCGGCGTGCCCGCGCTGCACGGCCCAGAAGGCGCCGAAGCCGTGCTCGGTGTCGTCACCGGCTTCGTCCTCACCGCCGACGACCTGCCCACCGTCTACGTCTCCGGCGACAACGCCTCGGTCGACCTGGTCAAGCAGGTCGCCGACCGCTTCACCGTCGATGTCGCAGTCCTGTTCGCCGGAGCCGCCCGCACTCCCCTGATGAACGGCGCGCCGCTGACCCTCACCTCCGAGGCCGCCACCGAAGCCGCCCATCTCCTCACCCCGGCCACCATCGTCCCCGTCCACACCGAAGGCTGGTCCCACTTCTCCGAAGGTCCGGACCACCTGTCCGCCACCTTCAAGACCGCCGGCCTGTCCGACCGCCTCCACATCCTCACCCACGGTGTCGCCACCACGGTTGATTGATCTCTTGACGCACCTGCACCTACACGGCGGTCACCGGGCGGTACCGGGTCGGCTGCTAGTACACGCCGTGTGAGGTCCAGGACGGCGTGAGATCGGTGGGCTGACGGCACACGTCGTACCATCCGGGCTGCCCGACAGTTCCACGTCGTACGACGGAACACCGGGGACGCGCGCGACATCAGCATGGAAAGGTGCCGCGAACAACGGGATCGATGCCAGCAGCAACAACAGGATCGGGTGCAGACTCCCCGAACTGGTGGAGTCTGCAGGTTACCGACGGCTCGGCGCCGGGTCCGGCCCTTCCGGGATCCAGTCGTGTACGACGATCTCATCGCCTACGTGAAGGGTGCCTCCGGCAAGGACCGCGGCCTTCATGCCGAAGCTGACACCACCGCCGTAGTCCGGCTGCCGGCGGTACGTCGCCAGCGTCCGGGTCGGCTCCGGACCACGCTTCTCGCCGGTCGCCTGGTCGACCGTCGGGACCGCGCAGCGGATCGAGCGGGCCGCGTACCCGATCTCGACCGAGCCGGCCGACATCCGCAGCACCTTGTCCTCGGTGTGTGGCTCGGGCCAGCCGGCGACGACGATGTTCGGCCGGAAGCGGTTCATCGGGATCGGGTCGCCGCCGCGCTCGACGATCCGCTCGTTCAAGCCGTCCAGCGACGACAGAGACGTGATCAGCAGCGCGTGCGCGTCGCCGAACCCGGTCTGACCACGGTGCACACCCCAGCCCGGCCGCTCGTGCTCGGGCGTCACCCGGACCAGCCCCGTCGGCTTGCCGAGCCGGGCGGTGAACCACTCGTCCGCGGCCGGATCCTGCACCACACCCTGGCCGAACCACTTACCGAACAGGCTGACGTCGCGCCGCTTGCCGTCGTACTGGATCGGGATCTCGAGGTCTGGCGCGCCATCGGCCGACAACCGCAGCACGTCGTCGAGGATCTCGGCCCGCAGCGCCGCCATCGCCGGGACGCCGCGCTGACTCAGGAAAGTGCCGTCCGGGTCGACGAGCATGAAGTTCCGGTCGTGCCGGAGCCCGGTCGGCCCCACCTCGGCCTGCTCCACGGGCACCCCGGCCAGACCCTTCACCGGGTAGTAGGTCAGAGCGGCAACCTTCGCGACGGACATGGCCCAATCGTAGCTTGACTCCTGTCGGTTGCATTGTTTGATCATGTTGGATTATGTTTGATCGCGAGGAGGCCGACATGAACGTGGAGACGTTCGCCGACGCTCTGCGGCGAGTCCGGCAGCAGGCCGGGCTCACCTACCGAGAGCTCGCCGATCAAGCGCACTACTCGCACGCACACCTGGTCCGGGCGACCAGCGGGAGGCAGTTGCCAACCTGGCCCGTCACCGTCGCGTTTCTGACCGGATGCCGCGTGCCACCCGAACTCCTGCCGGTCTGGCGCCGGCACTGGGAGTCCGCGGCCCGCGATGCGCAGGACGTCGTCGAACTGCTGCGGACCGCCGAGACCCTGGCGGACCTCGGCACCGCACTGTCAGCACTGGCGCGGCCGAGGTCAGCGCGAAGCTTGGAGCGACTGACCGGCATTCCCCGAACCACCATCCAGGCGTGGTTCCAGGGCACTCGGCTGCCCGGCCGGGATCGGCTTGACCTGCTGGTCCGCGCGGTCGGGGTGACAACCACCGAGCGTACGGAGGTCGCGCAGGCCCTCGACCGGATCAGCGCCGGAAGGTGCCGGGTGGGGCGGGCGGCGTGACGAACCCCTCGGCGTCGGTGAGCGGGACCGCCTTGCCGGCCAGCTCGGTCAGCGGCATCACGTCGTACGGCGGCTGAGCCCGCCGGCCGATCGCGGCCAGGTCCGGGACGGGCTGCCGGGACGCGACCAGGATGACGTTCCCGAAACCCTTGCCCCGAAGGACTTTCCGCTCGGCCAGCACCACCCCCTCGCGGAGGACGCCGCGGACCGTCGCCGCGGTCCGGCGGATGAACGGCAGGCCGGCCGTGCCGTCGATCAGGTTGGCGACCAGTACGCCGGTCGGCCGCAGCACCCGGGCGCACTCGGCGAAGAACTCGGTGGTGACCAGGTTCGACGGGACCGCCTCGTGCTCGAAGGCGTCCAGGATCACCAGGTCCATCGAGTCGTCGTACAGCTCGGTGATCCCGGCCCGGCCGCTGACCCCGCGGACCTTGATCCCGGATCGTTTCGGCAGCGGCAGCGCCTCGCGGACGAACTCGGTCAGGTCCTCGTCGGGTTCGAGCACGATCTGCCGCGATCGCGGCCGCGTCACCGCGACGTACCGCGGCAGGCTCAGCCCGGCGCCGCCCACGTGCAGGACGGCGACCGGCTGACGTCGAGGGGCGACGGCGTCGACGACATCGCCGATCCGCCGCATGTACTCGAAGGACAGCTGGGTGGGGTCCGCGAGGTCGACCTGCGACTGCAGCGATCCGTCGACGCGAAGCACAAAGGTCCCGTCGGCCTCGGCCTCGACGGTCGCGATCCCGGAGCCGACCTTGCGTTCCACCCAGCTATCTTTTCAGGCCCTACTTGGACTCGGCCTCCTCGGCCACCGCGATGTCGGTGTTGTCGGTGAACAGCCCGTCGATCCCGGCCTTGCGGTACGCCGCGATCTCGCCGAACAGGTTGCCCGAGTCCGCCGCCACCGCCGAGCTGTCGAAGTTGGCCGGCAGGAAGTTGTTCTCGACCCGGAAGGTGTACGGGTGCACGACCAGGCCGGCCCGGTGCGCGTTGGCGACCAGGGCGGTCGGCTGACCGAGCTTCCCGGCGGCGTCGAGCGGGATCACCTGGTCCTTCGACGGTCCGAGCCCCTTGGCGTACGTCGCGACCTCGCGCAGACCGGCCGGGCTGACGATGTCGGCGTACGTGCGCTTGTCACCGGCGACGACGAAGTCGTACGGCGCTCCGGACGAGCTGGTGAGCTGGACGAGCGGGACCCGCAGCTGCGGGCGCAGGGCCTTGAGGTTCGACACCTCGAAGGACTGGACGAACACCTTGGCCTCCGGGCGGTTCAGGCCGTTGCGGTTGAGTGTCTTCACCAGCTCCGGCTCGAGCGCCAGGCCCTGCTGCTGGAAGTACGTCGGGTGCTTGGTCTCGGGGTAGATGCCGATCGGCCGGCCGAGCTCGCGGGTCAGCCGGCGGCTCAGGTCGATCACTTCCTGCAGGGTCGGGACCCGGTAGTGACCGTCGAACACGGTGTTGTGCTGCCGGACCGCCGGGATGCGCTCCTTGGCCCGCAGCGTCCGCAACTCGGCCAGGGTGAAGTCCTCCGCGAACCAGCCGGTCACCGCGACACCGTCGAGCTGCTTGATCTTCTTCCGGGCCGCGAACTCCGGGTGCGCCGCGACGTCCGTCGTACCGCCGATCTCCGGCTCGTGCCGGGCGACCAGCACCCGGTCCCTGGTGATCACCAGGTCCGGCTCGATGAAGTCCGCCCCCATCCGGGCCGCCAGCTCGTACGACGCCAACGTGTGCTCGGGCCGGTAACCAGACGCACCGCGGTGCCCCACGATGACGAAGTCGTCGCGATGCTTCGCGGCGGCCTGCACGCCGGTGTCAGGCGCCGAGGTGGGCACGGCCTGCGGGACCAGGAAGGCGGCGGCGACAGCGAGGGCCGAGGCGGCAGCGGGGACGAACCGGCGGGGCAGCACCGTTCGTGTCATGGCAATTCTCCTAACGCGTCAGGGATTGGGGCTCACACTCTTGGCGGGGAGCGACATCGGGACGGCCTGATGGCGGACGGATGGTTGCTGCGGGGTGAACGATGCCACGGCGCCCGGTCCCGGTCGAGTGTGAAGATGTCCGCCCCTCCTCTTCCTTCTTCTTTTCTTCGCCCGCCGAAGGCGGGCGGGTGTGAGGAAGTCGTGGGTGCCCCAGCGTTGGTCATGGCGGCTCGGCTTGCTAGCGTCCGAAGCACACAGTCACAAGAGTTCGAGGAGCGTGTCGTGAGCACTACACCGGTGAAGGTGGCCGTTACCGGGGCCGCTGGTCAGATCGGCTACAGCCTGCTGTTCCGGATCGCGAGCGGTGCGCTGCTCGGGCCGGACACGCCGGTCGAGCTGCGACTGCTGGAGATCACCCCGGCGCTGAAGGCGCTCGAGGGGGTCGTGATGGAGCTCGACGACTCGGCCTTCCCGACGCTGGCCGGGGTGGAGATCGGCGACGACCCGAACGTCATCTTCGACGGCGCGAACGTGGCCCTGCTGGTCGGCGCCCGGCCGCGGACCAAGGGGATGGAGCGCGGCGACCTGCTGGAGGCGAACGGCGCGATCTTCACCGTCCAGGGCAAGGCGCTGAACGAGCACGCCGCGGACGACATCCGGATCACCGTGACCGGCAACCCGGCCAACACCAACGCGCTGATCGCGAAGAGCAACGCGCCCGACATCCCGGCCGAGCGGTTCTCCGCGCTGACCCGGCTGGACCACAACCGCGCGCTGGCCCAGCTGGCGAAGAAGACCGGTGTGCACGTCACCGACCTGAAGAAGATGACGATCTGGGGCAACCACTCCGCGACCCAGTACCCCGACATCTTCCACGCCGAGGTGGCCGGCAAGAACGCCGCGGAGGTCGTGAATGACCAGACCTGGCTGGAGAACGACTTCATCCCGACCGTGCAGAAGCGCGGCGCGGCGATCATCGAGGCCCGCGGCGCGTCGTCGGCGGCGTCCGCGGCGGCGGCGACGATCGACCACACCCGCGACTGGCTGCGCGGCTCGGCCGACGGCGACTGGCTGTCGATGGCGGTCGTCTCGGACGGCTCGTACGACGTACCCGAGGGCCTGATCTCCTCCTTCCCGGTCACCACCAAGGACGGCAACTGGGAGATCGTCCAGGGCCTGGAGATCAACGACTTCTCCCGCACCCGCATCGACGCCAGCACCACCGAGCTCGGCGAGGAACGCGAAGCCGTCAAGGCCCTAGGCCTCATCGGCTGACAGCCCACCAACAACTCAGCCCTCCGCCCCCTTCGGGCGGAGGGCTGAGTTGCGTCAGGCGCAAGCTCGCGGCCCTACCCCACCGCCCGCGTCAGCGGAGTCGGTAGGCCGCGATCACCGTCTGGGTCGCGGTGTTGCCGTCCCGGTCCGTGACCACGGACCGCAGCGACATCACCTTCGCCGCCGGCGTCTTGAAGACAGCGGCGTACCTCCCACCGGCCTTGGGTACGACGATCGCCTTCTGCCACGTCTTGCCACCGTCACCGGACACCTCCACCGCGACGGACCGGATGCCGGGCACCTTCGCCCCCGGCTGGTGCACCACCGCGAACGGCAGCGTGGTCACCATCTTCCGCTCCACCGAGTTGTTCGCGTCCACCGCGGGCCGGAACTCCACCGACCGCAGCGGCAGCACCTCCTTGGCACCTCCGGTATCGCGCGAACTGAACGTCCACACGTTGTCGACTCGCGTCGCCAGCTGGAGCAACGACCGCTGCAAGGACACTTCCAGCCGGTACGACGCCTTGTCCGCCGGCACGTTCTCCACGAACAGCTGCCCGGCCCACGTGTCGTCGCCGGCCAGCAACTTGCCATTCCGGTAGAGCCGGGTGACGCCCTGGTCGTACGACAGCGTCGTACCCGCGTGACCGTCCTGGTCGGAGACCGGGAACATGAACACGGTCAGCTCGTTGCCGGTCCGGTAGCTTCCGTCGCCCAGGCCGAACCCGGTGTTCGCGACCGCGGCACCCCACCGCTCCCGGTACGCCCGGCCCGGCGTCATCGTCAGATCGGCCGAGCTCAGCGACAGCGGGTACTCGTCGTCCTCACCCTGACGCACGATCTGCGTGACATCGCCGACCCAGGTCTGGCCCTCGGCGTCGAAGAAGTGCGTCGCGGTCGCCGGTACGTCGTACTCGATCGGGATGCCGGCCGTCGTACTGCCCACCCCGGGCAGCCAGGCGAAGCGGTCGTCGCTGGCGATCAAGCCGACGTGATCCGCGGTGTACTGCGCCCGCACCGTGGCCAGCTCGCTGTGCCGCACGACCCGGTGGTAGCCGGTGTAGTAGCTGTCACGTTTGGTCTGCACGAGGTTGTAGCTGTACGGCGCGTTGCGCAGACCACCGGCCTTACCGGGGACGACCCAGCGCGAGTTGGCCCAGCTCAGCATGTCGTCGGCGGGCGCCGGCGCTCCCACCGAGCCGACGTACAACTTGCTCAGGTCCGACGTCGCCATGGTCGCCTCGTGCGCCCATTCGGCCAGTGTCCGCCAGTACCCGACGTGCGCCTCGACCAGCTTGGTGTCCTTGCGCGGCAGCGTCATCGTGATCGGCTTGGCCTTGCGGGCGTCGACCGCCAGCGTGGTGGCCCGGCCGACCGTCAGATTCGGCCACACCAACTGATAGGTGCGCTCGGCGTCGTCGCCGACCAGGCCGTCGACGAAGTACCGGCCCTTCGGCAGCCGCAACTTCGCGACCCCTTGGGCGTCGGTCTCCACCTCCTTGAGGTAGTCCTTGTCGATGCCGTAGATGACGGTTTGGTTCCGGTCGGCGCCCTTGCCGTTCGGCAGCAGGTGCCGCACTGTCACGTCGTAGCTCTCGATCTCCTTCTCCACCACGAACGGAGTACCGATGGAGACGCCGGACGCGGTCGCGACGACCCGACCGGCGTACAGACCGTCGGGCCCGTTGTGCCGGGTGTCGGAGGTGACCGACACCGAGGCGCTCTTGCCGGCGGCGATCGTCAGCGAGGTCGCGCTCAGTGTGAAGGCTTCCGCCGGAGCGGGCTTCCCGTCGACGGTCGAGCTGATCTCGAAGGCCAGCGTGACCGGTTCGGTGCCGAGATTCCGGTAGGTCAGTTGCCTCACCACCGGCTTGTCGTCCTGGTGCGGCCACAGCGCCTTCCCGAACGACAGGCTGGCCGGCACAGGAAGGAGCGAGGCGGTGATCGCCTTCGCCGCGTCGATCCGTCCTCCGCCCTGCTCGTACGGCGTGAGTCCGTCGAGCGGCTTGGCTGTCGCCATCAGCGCGGCCTTGAGCTCGGATGCCTTCCAGGCCGGGTGTTGCTGCACGAGCAACGCCGCGGCGCCGGCCGTGTGCGGGGTCGCCATCGAGGTGCCGTCGAGAGACAGGTAGTCCTTGCCGACCGGGTCACCGATCACAGCGTTCTTCGCCTTGGCAGCGACGATGCCGACACCGGGTGCGGTGACGTCCGGCTTGATCCCACCGTCGCCGACCCGCGGACCGCGGCTGCTGAAGTTCGCCAGCACATCCTTCTTGTCCACGGCACCGACGGTCAGCGCGGCCGCCGCGGAACCGGGCGAGTTCACCGATCCCACCTCGGGACCATCATTGCCCGCAGCAACGACGAACAATGCGCCGGTCTTCGCCGTCAGCCGGTTCACCGCGGCCTCGATCGGATCCAGCTCGGGACCGTCCAGGCCACCGAGACTGACATTGACCACCCGGGCCTTCTGCTGGACGACCGCCCACTCCATTCCGGCCAGGATCGCGGAGTCCTCGCAGCCGCCCTCGTTGTCGCAGACCTTCGCGTCGACCAGCTTCGCATCCGGCGCGACGCCCTTGTACTTTCCGTTCGAGGCGGCCGCCGTACCGGCGATCGTTGAGGCGACGTGGGTCCCGTGACCGAAGCCGTCACCGGCGGGACCGGTGGTGAAGTTCTTGGTCGCGACCACCTGCCCCTTGAAGTCCGGGTGGGTGCTGTCGATGCCAGTGTCCACGACGGCCACCCGCACACCCTTGCCGGTGTAGCCGGCCTTCCAGGCCGCGGGTGCGCCGATCTGCGGCACGCTCTGATCGAGCGTGGTGTGCCGCTTGGCGTCCAGCCAGATCTTGTCCGCCGAGCGGGTCCGCGCCGCCGTACCCAGACCACTGAAGAACTCGCTCGCGGCCGCTTTGTCCACCTTCACAGCCGCCAAGCCGACGGTCGGCAACTCTCGGCCGAACGTTGCCCCTGGCAACGCTTTGCGAGCGCGTGGCCCGGTGGAGCTGATCAGGACCGGGATAGCCTTCGCGTGCGCGTCGTCGTACTTCATCACCAGCAGGCCGGAGACGTCGAACAGCCGGCGGTCCAGCCGACCGGTTGTCACAGCCGAGCTGACATCCAGCGGGATCACCGAGAGCCGGCCATCGGTCCGGCTGATCCGGAACGTCACCCCCTCCCGGCCCTTGCCCGGCGTGACGGTGACGCGCTTGAGGTCGCCGTCCTTCAGTACGACGCGGTCGCCGGTGATCAGGGTGATCACCGTGTCTCCCGCACTCCTCGGACTGACTGTGGTCTTCGGTTCAACCTTCTGCTCGGCGGCTTGTGCCCCTCCGCCGCCGGTGAGCGACACCGCAAGCACCGCGGCCATGACGACCGCGATGCCTGCCAGCGCCTTCTTCCTCAACCCCATTGGTTCCTCCCCGAGATCTCATCGGCCCGATCGGGCCTAGTCGTGGAGTGTGACGCTGCGGATCACGTCAGGGTTGATTGCGGTTTCCTCTCTGCTGTTAGGGATTCGTCATCTGAGCGGGTAGGCGCCGATCACGGTCTGAACGGTGACGTTGCCCTGGGCATCGACCAGCTGAGCCTTCAACGACACGGTCTTCGCGCCCTTCGGGGTGGCGAAGATCGCCGTGTACGTGCCCTTGCCGGCCGGTGCTACGGCCGCCTTCTGCCAGGTCTTGCCGTCGTCACCGGAGACCTGGAGCTCCACCTTCTTGATCCCCGGCAACAACACACCCGGCTGGGCGTCGACGATCACCGGCAGCACGGTCACCGGCCTGCGCTCGGCGACGTTGTGGCCGTCCACCTTCGGCTGGTAGCGAACCCCGAGCATCGGCAGCGGTGTCTCTTCGGCCGTGGCGCCCGAGGAGAACGTCCAGCTCAGGTCGGTCCTGGTGCTGAACGTCGAGTACGTCTGCCGCGTCTGCGAGCTCTGGAGCGTGTACGTCGCCTTCTCCGCAGGCAGACCGGTCGCCTCGACGTAGCCGAAGTACGGCGACTCCGCCACCACCTTGCCATCGCGGATCAGCTTGCTGGACTCGGTGTCCGTCCGGCCGAACCCCTTGTTGCCATCGGCATCCGACAGCGAGTAGGCGGACAGCAGGAGCGCGTCGTCCGACCGGACGGCGATCTGGGGCGTCGGCGTCAGCGCCGCCGCGTTGTACCGCTCGCGGTACGTCTTGCCCGCCATGTACCCCCGGTCCGGCGAGGTCAGCCGGGTGATCGTGACCGGGAACGGATCCTCAGGGTCAGCGCTCGGCTCGATCTCACTGACACCCGTCTGCCAGGTCGCCGGCTTGTCGTCGGCCAGCAGCTTCGTCGCGGCCGGGACGTCATACGGAAGGACGATTGCCCAGGACATGCCCATGTACGGCGCGATTCCGTGGACGGTCCGCTCGACCTGCCGGTCCGAGGTGGCGTTGATGTGCTGGTCGACCACAGCCAGGTCCTTCGCCTTGACGTCGCGGACGAAGCCGGTCGGGTAGACCCCCGGCGTCGTGTCGACCTGGCCGTACAGGTACGGCGAGTTCGCGAACGAGCTGTTCTTGTCCTGCTTCGCCCACTGCGACGTGACGTGGCCGGTCATCTGCTCCGGTGGCAGCGCTGGGCCCACCTGCGCGGCGTAGACGCCGTTGAAGTCGAACAGCAGCGACGACGAGCTCAGCCCACGCCGTCCGTCCGCGGAGATCCGGTCGTAGCCGACGTCGGCGACCGCCACCGAGGCATCGGCCTGAGGAACCGTGACCTTGACCGGCTTCGCGGTCCGGGCGTCGAGCACGACCGTGGTGTTCTTGGTCAGCTGGACACTCGGCTGGACCAGGGCGTAGAAGTCGGCACCCTCACCACCTGGCCGCTCGACGATCTGATCACCCTGTACGGAGTACTCGCCCTTCGGCAACCGCAGCTTCGTGGTCGGGTCGTCGGTGAAGGCGAACAGGTTGGTGTCCAGGCCGAAGATCAGTCCGAACGCCGCGGCCGGCTTGCCGTCGGTGCCGACGTTGCTGATGGTGAGCTCGTAGCTCTCCTTCTCCTTGTTCACGCCGAGCGCCGACACGACCGTGGCGTCACCGCCGGTCGCGGTGATCCGGCCGGAGTAGCCGCCATCCGGGCCGCTGTGGTTGGTGTTCGACGTCGCCTGCACCGACGCGATCCCACCAGCGGGAACGGTGACAGTGGTCGCGCTGAGCTTCAGCGCGTCGGCCGGAGCGGGGGCTCCGTCCGGACCGGTCAGCGTCGCGGTGAGGGTGAGCGTGACCGACCGGTCGCCGAGGTTGCGGTAGGTCAGTGTCTTCGTCACCGGGGTGTCGTCGTTGTGCGGCCAGACCGCCGTACCGAACGAGACACTGCCCGGTTCGGTGATCACGGACTGCTTGATGCCTTTGGCAACGTCGATCCGGCCTGCGCCCTGCTCGAAGGTGTTCTGGCCGTCGGCGGGTTTGGCCGACGCCATCAGCGCGCCCTTGAGCTCACCGGCCTTCCAGGTGGGGTGCTCCTGCGCCAGCAAGGCGGCGGCTCCCGCGGTGTGCGGGGTGGCCATCGACGTACCGTCGAGCATCAGGTACTGATCGCCGACCGGCTCGCCGATGATCGACTTCTTCGCCTTCGCCGCCACGATGGCGACACCCGGCGCGGTGACGTCCGGCTTGACCGCACCGTCGCCGACCCGCGGGCCGCGGCTGGAGAAGATAGCCAGCTTGTCCTGCTTGTCCACCGCTCCGACGGTCAGCGCGGCGTCCGCACTGCCGGGCGAACCGACCGTGCCCTCGTCCGGACCGGCGTTACCGGCGGCGATCACGAACAGTGTGCCGGTCTGAGCGGTCAGCCGGTTGACGGCCTCCTCGAGCGGGTCCACCTCCGGGGTGTCGGTGCCACCGAGGCTGAGGTTGACGACCTTCGCTTTCACCTCGTTCGCGGCCCACTCCATGCCACCGAGGATCGCGGACTCGGGGCAACCAACGAGCTCACAGACCTTGCCGTCGTACAGCTTGGCGTCGGGTGCGACACCCTTGTACTTGCCGTTCGAGGCCGCCGCCGTACCGGCGATGGTCGACGCAACGTGGGTGCCGTGACCGACCAGGTCCTCGGCCGACTCCTCGGTGAAGTTCTTCGCACCCGCGACCTGACTGGCCAGGTCGGGGTGGGAGGTGTCGATACCGGTGTCCAGTACGGCGACCGAGACGCCCTTGCCGGTGTACCCGGCCTGCCAGGCGGCCGGAGCGCCGATCTGCGGGACCGACTGGTCGAGGCTGATCTCGCGCTTGCCGTCGAGCCAGATCTTCTCGACACCGGCCGCGGATCGCACCGAGGTGACCCCGGTCAGGAAGGTGGCGGCCTTGGCCTTGTCCACCTTCATCGCCGCGCCGTTGACGACCGGCAGCTGGCGGGTCACCGTCGCCCCGGGTGCGGCGGACCGAGACTGGGTCTTGCCCGAGTAAGTCACCACGACCGGGATCGCCTTGGTCGACTTGTCGTCGTACCCCGCCTTGATCAGGCCGGTCACATCGAACAGCCGGCGGTCCAAGCGGCCACTGGCGAGCTGGTCCTGGACGTCGGAAGGTACGACGTACAGGTGATCCTTGGTGCGCTGGGTGCTGAAAGTGATGGCGTCACGGCCGGGCCCAGGCTTGACCGCGGCTCGTGCCGGGTCGCCGCCGTACAGGGTGATCCGGTCGCCGGTGACCAGCGTGACGTGCCGGTCGGCTGCCTGGGCCTTGCCGGCCCGGGCTTGGGGTTGGTCTTCCGGTGGTGCCGCCTGAGCCAGGCCGGATAGGCCGATACTCAGGGCTGCGATCGCGGCGACGGCCAGGCCGAAGCGCCTCGATCGAGGTGTGGATCGCACGATGAGTCCCTCCCGTTCGGTTGTCCTCACATCGGGCCGGTCGGCCGCCTCACACAGCGGAGCCGCTCGGCCACTCACCGTTAGATGTCCGGACCAGACCAAATGGTTGCGCGAAGCCCCTGCCTTGGCATGAAGCTGCACCGATCGGTTCCGATCACGACAGGATTCGGCCCTGGTGCATGACGAGCGTGCGGTGGGCGATGTGCTCGACCAGGCGGTGGTCGTGGGAGATGAAGAGGTAGCCGAGGCCGAGCTCCCGCTGGAGTTCGGTCAGCAGGTTGATCACTCCGGCACGGACCTTCGCGTCGAGGGACGAGACCGGCTCGTCGAGGACGAGCAGCCGGGGATCGCTGGCCAGAGCGCGGGCGATGCCGACCCGCTGGCACTGACCGCCGGACAGTTCCCGCGGCCGACGGTCGGCGAGCGACTGGTCGAGCTGGACCTGGTCCATCAGCTCGGCCACCCGGGCCGGCCCGGTCCGCCGGTCCCAACGGCCTTGGACCTTGAACGGTTCAGCGATCGCGTCGCGGATCCGCAGACGTGGGCTGAGCGAGCCGTACGGGTCCTGGAAGACCGGTTGCATGGCCGGGCGGAGGCGATGGATCGTCCTGTCGTTCAGGATCGTCCCGTCGAGGCGGACTTCGCCGGCGTCCGGACGGCGAAGCCGGAGTACGGCGGACGCCGTACTGGACTTGCCGCAGCCGGACTCGCCGATCAGAGCTACGGTCTCGCCGCGGTGGATGTCGAAGGACACATCGTCGACCGCCGGCTCGTCGCGGCCGCGGTATCGGACGGTCAGGTTGCGGACGGCAAGCAGCGGCGGGTCGGCTGTCGGCGGCGGGCCGGTCCTCGGACGAATGCTTTCGGCGCGGGCTGAGTCGGCGACCCGGCCTTCGTGGAGACTGAGGGTGCGGTCCGCGTACGTCGCGACCGCGTCCTGGTCGTGGGTGACGAGGACGACGGCGGAGTCGTCGGTCAGTCCGGTCAAGAGGTCCAGGATCTGAGCCTGGATGCGGGGATCGAGGGCGGTGGTGGGTTCGTCCGCGACGATCAGTTCGGGCTGGTTGACGATGGCCATCGCGATCACGGCGCGCTGCCGCATCCCGCCGGAGAACTCGTGCGGATAGGCGCGGGCCCGGCGGTCCGCGTCGGGAATGCCGACTCGGTCGAGCACGGCGGTCGCCGCTTTGTACGCCGTCGTGCGGTCGGTGCGCTGCACGGATCGGACGGCGAGGGCGAGCTGGTCGCCGATGGTGTGGACCGGGCTCAGCACCGAGAGGGCGTCCTGGGGTACGAATCCGAGTCGGCGGCCACGCAGGTCGGCGTACGTCGACTGGGCGGCACCGGCGAGCTCGCGGCCGGCGAAGCGGATGCTGCCGTCGACCTCGGCCTCGGGTGGAAGGAGTCCGAGCACGGCTTGCATGGTGAGGGACTTGCCGGCGCCGGACTCGCCGACCAGGGCGAGGACTTCGCCTTTGGTCACGGTGAAGGACAGGCCGCGGACGGCGTGGGTTTCGCCGATCCGGACGTGCAGGTCGCGGACGTCGAGAAGGGTCATGTGCGCCGTACCGTCGACAGGGAGACCGCGAGGGCCGCCAGGATGAGGAGCATGATCGCGGGCGCGAGGGTGGCCCAGGGGGCGCGTTCGACGTACGGCAGCGATTCGGCCAGGCCGGAGCCCCACTCGGGGGCCGGCGGTTGCGAGCCGAGGCCGAGAAAGCCCAACGAGGCAAGGGCCAACGCGATCCCCGGCAGCCGGAGTACGGCGTGCCGCGCGACCGGACCGGCGACGGCCGGGAGCACGTGGCGGGTGAGGATCCAGGCACGGCCGGCGCCGATGGCCTGCTGGGCGGTCAGGTAGGCGGCGGCCCGGGTTTCCTGGGTGAGGGCTGCGGCGTGAGCGGCGAGCGGCGGCCAGGAGACAAGAGCGACCGCGATCGAGGCACCGAGGGCGCCTGGTCCGAGGACGGCGACGACGAGGACGCCCGCAATGACGGGCGGTACGGCGTTCGCGGTCTCGGAGATGCCTTCGGTGATGGCCGGACTGAGACCGGCTACCAGGGCGATGACGAAGGAGGCGACGCAGACGAGGACGGCGGTGCCGATGGTGGTGGCCGCGCCGTGGCCTACGCGCGCGAGGACGTCACGGCCGAGTGAGTCCGTACCGAGCGGGTGCTCCCAGCTCGGGGACGCGAGGCGGGCGGTGGTGTCGAGGTGCAACGGATCCAGGGCGAGGCCCCAGGCGATCGTTGCCGCGAGCACGGTTGCGCAGACGACCGGTACCACCGGTTGTCTTGTGGTCTCCGCAGGGGCGGTGGGCAGAGTCAGGGCCTGGTCGCGGAGGCCGGGGCCGAGTAGGCGGCGTCGGGTCGCTTGGGCCACGAGACCGGCGGCGACGCCGAGCGCGATCAAGAGGAGTACGGATCCTTGCAGTAACGGGAGGTCTTGGGACTCGGCGGCACCCAGTGCGGTCCGGCCGATGCCCGGGACGGCGAAGACGGTCTCGACGGCGACCGCGCCGCCGGTGAGTCCGACCGCGACCAGGCCGAGTTGGGGTACGACGGCCGGAGTGGCACGTCGTACCGCGGCCAGGGCGATGCTGCGGGGCGAGCAGCCGGCCGACCGCCACAAGCTGACCCAGCGCTCTGCGAAGACCGCGGGCAGCGCATCGTCGACGAGCCGTCCGAGAATCCCGCCCGCCGGCAGCGCGAGCGCCAGTGCGGGGAGGACGAGATGCTTCGGCCCGTCCCACCCGTACGGCGGCAGCCACCCGAGCCAGACCGAGAACGTCAACATCAACAAGGTCGCCAGCAGGAACTCCGGCAGAGCCGCCAATCCTGTCGCGATGACTCCGTTGCCTCTGACTCTCGCGGTTCCCCGCGCACCACGAACCAACGTAGGCCAGCAGATCGCAGCCGCGAGGAGGATCGCGATGCCGAGCGCGGCACCCATCAGGGTCAAGGACGCGGCCGCGGCCGTCAGCACCGAAGGCAGGACCTCGGCTCCGTTCGCCCACGACGTCCCGAGATCGCCGCGAACCACTCCCCCGAACCACCGTCCGAGCAGCGTGATCGGCCCGGCATCCAGCCCGAGCTCGCGGCGGACAGCCTCGATCGCCTCCGGAGTCGGCTCCTGCTCAGCCGCCCGGGCCCGCAACACCGACAACGCGGGGTCCCGGCCCGACAACCAGGGCAACAACCCGATCCCCACCACAACCACGGCCAGGGCACCTACCCGGGACAGCACCGCAACGCGCTGGCCGGGTTTTACTCCCACCCTCATTTCAGGCGGGTCGACGCTGTCACCAGTCGCCTCTCCCGAGGGTCCTTGGCTGAATCGGCGAGCGTGGTGGCGTCGCCTTGGATGACCCGTTCGTGCAGCAGCGGGACGGCTGCGTCGGTGCGGAGTACCGCCGCCTCGGCTGCCAGGATGGCGGCGCGGCGCGCGTCGCCGGTGTCGGTCGCGGCCGCCTTGGTCAGGGCTGCGTCCACGTTCGGATCGCAGAGTTGGGCGATGTTGAAGGAGCCTTCGCAGGCGAAGTCGGAGTACAGGTATGCGACCGGGTCGCCCGAGTCGAGCACCGTCGCGCGAGACAGGATGAAGGCGTCGAACTTCCCGGCCAGCGCGTCCTCCTCGATGTGCGCGTACTCGCGAACCACCTGCTTCACCGTGAATCCGGCCTGCTGCAGTTGCTGCTGGAGCACCGACGCCACCTCCGGCAGTTCGGCCCGGTCGGAGAACGTCGCGAGGGTGATCGTCGTACCGGCCGGCGCCTTCGCCGCAGTACGATCGGTCAGCTCCTTCCGCCCTTCGGCCGCCCACGGCAACGCCGGCCCCAGCAGACCGGCCGCCTTGTCGGCGCGCCCTTCGTACACACCCTTCACCAGTGCGTCCCGATCGATCGCGTCCCGGATCGTTGCCCGCAGCCCCGGATCCCGCAACGGCCCGGACTTCGTGTTCAGGTACAGCGTGTTCGTCCGCGGCATCGGCACCTCGGTGACCGTCTCAGGTTCGAGCAGGGCCGCCTGCGACACCGGGATCGACTCGGCCAACTGCGCCGCACCGCTCCGGATCGCGGCCGCCCGGGCCGCACCGTCCGGTACGAACGACACGTCGATCCCGGCCGCCTGCGCGCGCCCACCCCAGTAGCCGTCGTACCGATCAAGCCGCGCGCCGGACGTGCCACGGACCTCGACCAGCTCGAACGGCCCGCTCCCGGTGCCGACCGGGTTGACGCGTGTCGCCGTGTACGCCGCCTTGGACAGGATCGACAACTGCGGTGACGACAGTCGCTGCGGCACCAGCGGATCCGCACTCGCCGTACTGACGACCAACTGGTTGCCCTTGGCAACCGCAGTCAGTCGGACACCGTCGAGGATCCGCGGTTTCGATGCGGCCGTCGTGGCACGGGTCAGGGCGTAGGCCGCCACGTCGGCGGTCAGCGTCGTACCGTCGTGGAACTTCACCCCTGGCCGGATGGTGAACTCCCAGCTCAGCGGTGAGACCCGCTTCCACTCGGTCGCCAGGCCCGGCTGCGCGTCGCCGATGTCGTCCAGGGTGACGAGAGTCTCCGCCGTACTCCACCGGGACAGCTTGAACGCGTCATCGCTGAACGGCGACAGGCCCGATCGCGGCGGCTGCATCATCGCCACCTTGATCCGCCTGTCGCTCGTCCCGGCGACCGGGGCCGGATCACTCCCGGCGGCGAAGCAGCCGGTCAGGAGGAACGACGACAGGACAACAGCAGCAACAGCACGCACGCGAGTCTCTTCCCGGATGGCGGACGGGTCACCGGGAAGCTAGCACATGAAAACCATTATCGTTAAATCGTCAGCTAACCAGATGCAGTCGCCGGGGGCCTGAACAGGATCCGGTGGCCATGCACAGGAAATATCGGCTCTCCTGCCGGATGTGTGGGTGATTGTTCACCGGTACGGGATCCAAGCCGGTCGCCTGTCGCCAGCTCCATGTACTCGTGACGAATCAGCAGACCGGCGGGTCCCGGTCCTGCCGTCCGGGGAGAGTTTTCCGCCCGATCCGGGACAAAACCCTCCCCGATCCATCATCGGACCACCATCCACAGCGAACGCATCCGACAGGCTCCCAACGCCACGGACCCCGTAGCAGTCGGCCGCCGCCCCATCGCTGCTCCGCCCGGGACCCACGGGGACCGCGGGGTCGATCGGGGAGTCTGGCCTGTCGATTCAGGTGGCTGGTGCTCCCCACCCCCCGATGACCCAGGCATGGACCCCGGGAAACGGTGCGATTCCGGACATATGCCGGCGCATCCGCGGCCGCGTCGAACGAAACACCGCCCGTACATCGAGCGGAACAGCCGCAATAACCTGAGTGCGGCCCCCGCCGGGTGTCCAAGCACCCCATGCCTGGCCGGGGGCCGGGGGGTTAGGCGGGTGGGGCGACGGTGGCGTCGGGTTGATTGGAGCGGGTGAGGGAGTCGGCGATGAAGCCGGAGGTCTTGAGGTCCTCGATCAGCGTGTGGAGGTAGGCGACGGTGTCGGGGTGGCGGGTCTTGGTAGTGCCTACGGCTTGCTGGATCTGCATGAAGCGTTCGTCGATCAGCCGGCACTCGGGGTGCCCGGCAACGAACTGCGTGATCGGCTGACGGATGCCGGCGGCAACTTCCAGGCCGTCGGCCAGGAACACCTCGGTGCCTTCGTCACCACGGACGATGGTTGCGTGCTGCAACGTCCGGGTGAGATACAAGTCGTACGCCGAGCCACGCTTCACCCCCACTCGGACACCAGCCCGATCGACGTCGGCGACAGTCGTCAGCTCGGAGTCCCGTCGTACGGCGAAGACACCTTCGATGATCACGTACGGCGCGGTGAACGCGACCCGGTCGGCCCGGGCGGGCTCGATCGCGAGGAAGCAGATGTCGGCCTGATCGGTGGTCAGCGCTTCGAAGGACTTGCGAGCCGCGTCGAAACAGAGCAGTTCCAGCGGCAGCTCGAGCCGGCGCGCGATCTCCCGCGCGATGTCGACCGTGACCCCGGCCGGCTCCTCCGGCGTCCCCTGCGCCAGCACCGGATTGCCCAGGTTGATGGATGCCCGCAGTACGCCGGACGGCGCCAGATCCTCACCCACACTCGTCATGCCGCGACCCTACCGCCGTTTATGTCAGCAACGGCCCGCCGTTACTTGGATCAGATAGGAAACTTTCTTGACCATCTTTCGGTAGAGTCATTGCGTAAGTCTGGGAACGGTCATAGAGTCGGCGCCACCTTGTCCCTGGACCGCCCGATTGGGAGTCAGATGAAGCGTCGGAGTGTGGGGTTGCTGGTGGCGGCCGTGACGGTGATGGCGGGCCTGACCGCCGTACCGGCCGAAGCACACAGCAGCAAGCGAGTGGTGGGGTACTACACCAACTGGAGTGGGTACGACCGGAACTTCCTGGTCAGTGATCTGGTGAAGAACGGGACGGCCGCGCGGCTGACCCACCTGAACTACGCGTTCGGGTTCCTCGACGAGCACGGCACCTGCGTGAGCAGCGACCCGTGGGCCGACTACCAGCGGCCGTTCACCGCCGAGCAGAGCGTCAGCGGCCAGGCCGACCAGCCAGGACAGGCGCTGAACGGCGACCTCAATCAGCTCAAGCAACTCAAGCAGAAGTTCCCCAAGCTGCGGATCAGCATCTCGCTGGGCGGCTGGACCGGCTCGAAGTACTTCTCCAACGCGGCCCTCACGCCGGCGTCGCGGGCCGCGCACGTGAAGTCCTGCCTGGACCTGTGGCTGAAGGGGAACGTCCCCGGCCTGCCCGCCGGCGCGGCGAAAGGTGTCTTCGACGGCATCGACCTGGACTGGGAATGGCCTGGCAGCGCAGGCGCTCCGGGCAACGTGGTCCGGCCGGAGGACAAGCAGAACTTCACCGCCCTGGTGCGCGAGTACCGCAACCAGCTCGACAAGCTGTCCTGGCCGTTCAAGGGCCGCTACAACCTGACCGCGTTCGTGCCGGCCGATCCGGTGCAGGTGGACAACGGCTTCGAGGTTCCGAAGGTGTTCCGGGAGCTGACCTTCGGTACGACGCAGGGCTACGACTACCACGGCGCCTGGGACCCGGTGACGAACCAGCAGTCGGCGATCGACGGCCCGGCCGGCGACCCGTCGACGGCCGAGTTCAGCTCGCAGGTGACGATCGACGCCTACCTGTCTCGCGGCGCACCGCGCAGCAAGCTGGTGATGGGGGTGCCGTTCTACTCCCGCGGCTGGACCGGCGTGACGAACCAGAACAACGGCCTGTTCCAGCCGGCCACCGGCCCGGCGCCGGCGACGTACGAGGCGGGCTACGAGGACTACCGGCTGCTCAAGGCGAAGTTGTCCGGCTTCACCGTGCACCGGGACGAGAAGGCCGGGTTCGCCTGGTTGTTCGACGGTACGACGTTCTGGACCTGGGACGACCCGGTCGAGATGAAGCGCAAGGCGCAGTACATCTCGCAGCGCGGACTCGGCGGCGCGATGATCTGGTCGCTCGACGGCGACACCGAAAATGGGGAGCTGATCTCGGCGTTGCACCGTAACCTTCGCTGAGTGGACCTGAACGCTCTGGTGGATAGGTTCGGCGCGCGCAGTGCCGAGCCGATCCACCTCGGCATGTCCGCGGCGACCGTGGTCCGCCTCGTGCGTCGCTCGGAGCGCCTGTTCTACAAGGCCGGCCCGGGTGTCGACGACGAGGCGGACCGGCTCGCCTGGCTGGGCTCGACCGGGTTCCCGTGCCCCCGCATCGTTGATCGAGGCAACAACTGGCTGCTGACCACCGAACTCCCCGGCCGCGACGCCTCCCAACCCTGGCCGACCGCCCAGCACCCTGCCGTCCTGACCGCGATGGCCGACGGACTGCACGCCCTGCACGAACTCACGGACTGCTCGTTCGACTCAGGGTTCCCCGGCGCCCGCGAGGTCGTCACCCACGGCGACTACTGCGCCCCCAACGTGTTCATCGACCCCGACACCCTTCGCTTTAGCGGTGTCCTCGACCTCAGCCGGCTCGGCACCGGCGACCGCTATGTCGACCTGGCATTGATGTTCCAGAGCCTCTCCGGCACCCTCAACCCGCAGTACGGCGGCCCACCCGCGGCCCGGCGCTTCATCGAGACGTACGGCGCCGACCCCGACGACCCACGCATCGCCTACTACAACGACCTGGACAACTCCGGCGCCTTCTAGACCATCGGCCCCGGGCGTACGCTGGCCGTGGGGGCGGGGGTGATGAGCGACATCAGAGAGCTGCAGCGGCGGCTCGGGGCGGTCTGGTCGATGAACCGTCCGGGCGGACCACCGCACGTCATCGTCGCCCTGCCGTCGTTCAGCCTCGGCGAGTCGATCCTGTCGCACTACGCCACCCGGATCCCCGCTCTCGAACACCGCTACCTGCTCGCGTCGCTGATGCTGCCGCGCTACGAGCGGTGCGAGATGGTCTTCGTCTGCTCAGAGACGCCGTCGACCGAAGTCCTCGAGTACTACGCCGGCCTCGCCCCGGCGTCGCGTCGTACCAGCTGCCGGGAACGCCTGCGGATCGTGACGGTCGACGATCTCGGCGCCCGTTCGGTCGCGGAGAAGCTGCTGGACCGGCCCGAGGCGCTGCGCCGGCTCCGGGCCGAGATCGGCGGCCGGCCGGCTTTCATCGAGCCCTGGAACGTGACCGATCACGAGGTCGAGGTCGCGACCCGTCTCGACACGCCCATCAACGGAACGCTGCCCGAGCTGTGGCCGCTCGGCTACAAGGGCGCGGGCCGGCGACTGTTCCGCCAGGCCGGGGTGCCGACGCCCACCGGCCGGGAAGACGTGCGGACCGTCGACCAGGTCTGCGCGGCGATCGCGGCGATCCGGGCGGAGCGGCCCGGATCGCTGGGCGTCGTCATCAAGCATGACGACAGCGGCGCGGGTGACGGCAACCTCGTCGTCGAGCTCTGCGACGTCACCGGGCGCCGGCTGACCGACGCGGAGATCCGGGCACGGGTGGAGGCGATGCCCAGCTGGTACCGGGCGGACCTCGCGCTCGGCGGTGTCGTCGAGGAACTCATCACCGGCGCAGCCGCGTCCAGCCCGAGCGTGCAACTCGACATCTCGCCGTACGGCGACGTGACCGTGCTGGCCACCCATGAACAGGTGCTGGGCGGTCCGACGCATCAGATCTACTCCGGCTGCCGGTTCCCCGCGAATCCGGCGTACTCGCCGGACCTCGCGGCGTACGCATTGGGCATCGGGCGGGCGCTCGCCGGTCTCGGGGTGGTCGGCAGGCTGAGCGCTGACTTCGTCGCCGTGGCGGACGCGGCCGGGCGGTGGAGTCTGTACGCGCTGGAGATCAACCTCCGCAAGGGCGGTACGACGCACCCGTACGCCGCCCTGCGACACCTCGTGCCCGGCCGGTACCAGCCCGGGCTCGGTCTCTGGCGCGCTGCCGACGGAACGTCGAGGTGCTACGCGTCGACGGACAACCTGGTCGATCCCGCGTGGCTCGGGCTGCCCCCGATCGACGTGATCCACGCGCTGACCGAGACCGGTCTCCAGTTCGACCGGCGGACCGGGACGGGCGTCGTCCTGCACATGCTGTCCTGTCTCGCCGTCGACGGCCGCCTCGGCCTGACCGCGATCGGACGGACCTCCGAGCACGCCCAGCACCTGTACGACGAGACGGCCCGGATGATCGCCGACCTCGCCCAGGCGTATCAGCCGGTCTACGGTTCCCCAACCGAACCAGTCCGCCGGAAGGCTCGGCGGTAGGCACTGGGCGTCGTCCGCAAGGCGGCGTGGAAGCGGCGGCGGAGGTTGGTTGCCGAGGACAACCCGACGCGGGTGGCGATGGTCTCGATCGGGAGGTCGGTGTCCTCCAGCAGGGCACGGGTCTTGGCGATGCGCTGGGCGAGCAGCCATTGGCCGGGGGCGACGCCGAGTTGGTCGGCGAAGCGTCGGGCGAGGGTTCGGGGTGAGACGTTGATCTCGGCCGCCAGGTCGTCGAGCGTGATCGGCTCGGCGAGGTGCTCGGTCGCCCAGTCGAGCAGAGTGCCCAGCGACTCGGTCGGCCGGCTTTCGTCCACCCGGTACTGGACCTGACCACCTTCGCGGTGTGGCGGCATCACCATCCGCCGGGCGACCTGAGCGGCGTACGCGGCGCCGTGGTCGTTGCGGACCAACTGCAGACACAGGTCGATCCCGGTGCCCGACCCGGCGCTCGTCGCGATGTCACCGTGGTCGATGTAGAGCACATCCGTGTCCACCAGTACGGCGGGATACCGGCGTTGCAGCAGGTCGCCGTACCGCCAGTGTGTCGTGGCCCGGCGCCCGTCCAGCAACCCGGTCGCGGCCAGCGCGGTCGCACCCGAGCAGATGCTCACCAGCCGCACTCCACGACGATGCGCCCGCTGCAACGCCCGTACGACGGCCGCGGACGGCTCCCGTTCGATCGGCAGCCAGCCAGGTACGACGATCGTGTCCGCGCGATCCAGCGCCCGTAGACCCGAGCGCACCACCATGTCGAAACCCTCGGTGGTCCGGATCGGGCCCGGCCGCTCGGTGCACACGCTGAACCGATACCGGTCCGCGCGGAAGACAGCCGCCGCACACCCCAGCTCGAAGCTGGCCTGCGGCCCGGTCACCAACGCGACGACGCGGTGCGGCTGCGTCGGTTGCGGCGGAGGCATGGCATGAAAGTACCTGACCACGACTATCCAGACACTGTGGGAAAGCCTGTGGACAACCGATGATCGGAGCTGTGGACACCTTCGAATGGACTTCTGTGGCGGACGTTTCGGTCCGCGAGCTGTTCCCCGGCATCCGGCTGCGTTCGCTGTGGACCGGGGCACGGGGTGCGTCGGCCCACGTGCTCGAGATGGACCCCGGCTCGTGTTGGCAGGGCGTCGACGTGCACGAGCCAGGCCCGGAGGAGGTGTACGTCGTCGAGGGCGTCTTCAACGACGGTCTTCGTGACTACCCGGCCGGCTCGTTCATCCACTGTCCGGCCGGGTCGTCACACGTACCGCAGACGAAGCAGGGCTGCACCCTGTTCGTCTTCTACCCCGAGGGCTGACCTCAGGGTTTTCTGATCTGGACCACGTCGAAGTCGGTGCCGGGTGGCGCCCCCGGGCCGAACGGCGGCGGGAAGCCGAGGTCGAACCGGGCGTTCACCAGGGCCAGGCGGTTGCCGTGTTCGGCCACCGTGGTGGGGACGCGGAACAGATCACTGGTGAAGGTCTCGGTGATCCGGCCGCTGGACAGGTCCGGGCTCAGCCTGATCTTGACCAAGCGCTCGGAGAAGTTCTCCACCACCCACAGCGTCTTCCCGTCCAGGAGGATGCCGTCCGCCGTGTCGGGCGTCAGTGATCCACCGGTCAGTTCGATGGCCCGGCTGGCGCCGGTGGCCGGATCGACCAGGAACAGCTTCCCCAGCGGCGAATGACCGACGATCAGCGTCCGGCCGTTCCGGGTGGCGTCGATGCCGTTCAGGTTGGGGGCGCCCGGGACGATCGCCGCCGCCGGACCGCTGATCGGAATCGTCCGCGGTGTGCCGATCCGGCCGTTCGGCGCGATCGGCACCTGGTAGAGCACCGGGTTGAAGCTGTCGGTGAAGTAGGCGCCGCCCTTGGTCACCACAACATCGTTGATCAGCACGTTGCTCGCGGTGGTGAGCGTCAGGTCCGCAACGGTCGAGCCGTTGCGGGTGCTGTACACATAGCCGTGACCGGTGGTCCCGCCGGCCACCCACAGTCGTTTGGCGGACCGCTCGACCTTCATCCCGATGGCCGAGCGACCCGGCGGCGCGTCGACGAAGATCGCGCCTTTGCCGGTGCGCAGGCTGCCGCGGTAGATGTCCCCCGTGGTGATCGATCCGGAGTAGAACGTTGCCCTGGGCCCGGTGGCGATGCCTTCCGGCTGGAAGTCGTCCGGCAACGGGATCGATGCCGGGAACGGCGCGGCCGCGGCGACGGTCAGTGCCACCGCGGACACGATGAGCGCAAGTTTCCGGAAACGCGACATGATGCCCCCTGAAAATCCCCGTTTCCCCTTTTTGTGAAGGTAGGACCGGGGAGTCAGGTTGTCCAGGTCGGGCCTATTCGGTACTGCGGAGTTCCGTCGGTGCGCCGTGGACCGCGGGGATGCTGCCGAGCTTGCCGGCCTGGAAGTCCTCGAAGGCCTGGATCACCTCGGCGCGGGTGTTCATCACGAACGGCCCGGCCATCGCGATCGACTCCCGGATCGGGCGGCCGCCGAGGACCAGTACGTCGAGATTCGGCTCGGCCTGCGGCTGCGTCGTACTGGCCGCCGTACGGATCGTGTCACCCGGGCCGAAGACGGCGAGCTGGCCCTTGCGGATGGGGCGGTGCTCGGCGCCGACCGTGCCCTGACCGGCCAGCACGTAGACGAGCGCGTTGTAGTCCGGCTGCCACGGCAGCACCATCTCGGCGCCGGGGCTGACCGTCGCGTGCACCAGCGTGATCGGTGTATGCGTCGACCCCGGTCCTTCGTGACCGTCGACGCTGCCGGCGATCACCCGGATCAGCGCGCCGCCGTCCGCGGTGGACAGCAACGCCGAGTCGCCACCGCGGATGTCCTGGTAGCGCGGCGGAGCCCACTTCTGCGCCCTCGGGAGGTTGACCCACAGCTGGATGCCGTGGAACAGGCCGCCGCTCAGCACCAGGTGCTCCGGCGGAGTCTCGATGTGCAGGAGCCCTGAACCAGCGGTCATCCACTGGGTGTCGCCGTTGGAGATGACACCACCACCACCGTTGGAGTCCTGGTGCTCCATGATCCCGTCGAGCATGTAGGTGACGGTCTCGAAACCGCGGTGCGGGTGCCACGGCGTACCTTTCGGCTCACCCGGTGCGTACTCGACCTCGCCCATCTGGTCCATGTGGATGAACGGGTCGAGGTCGCGCAGGTCGACGCCGGCGAAGGCACGCCGGACCGGGAATCCCTCGCCCTCGTACCCACTCGGGGCCGACGTCACCGACCGGACCGCGCGCTCGGTGGCGACGGCCGGATCCGGCTGGTGGACGCGGGGCAGCACGGTGATGTCGCTGACGGTCACGGCGGGCATGGGTTGTTCTCCTCGCTCGGGGTAGTTAAAGAATAAACTACCTCGCTCAACCGCGGCAAGGTGCCACGCATTCCCAGTGCCGCACCGCTCGACGGACGGCGCAAGACCTGGCTCTCACCGCGACGACGGTCGGCCACACCACGCGGATCCCCAGCCCATCACAACCGCACAGCTCCGCCGGGGTCCCGCGTGGCCGCCCGGCTGGGTGCTGATTGTGATGGCCTGGCGGTCCGCACCTAGACTCATACGTCGTGACAGCGCAGATCTTGGACGGCAAGGCGACGGCGGCGGCGATCAAGGACGAGTTGAAGGTCCGGGTCGCGAAGCTGGCCGAGCAGGGCGTGGTTCCCGGGCTCGGCACCATCCTGGTCGGGGACGACCCGGGCAGCCGGGCATACGTGGCCGGCAAGCACCGCGACTGCGCGGCGGTCGGCATCGCGTCCATCCAGGTCGAGCTCCCAGCCGAGGCGACCCAGGACGAGATCGCCGCCAAGGTCACCGAGCTCAACGAGAACCCGGACTGCACCGGCTTCATCGTCCAGCTTCCGCTGCCCAAGCACGTCGACACGAACGCGATCCTCGGCCTGATCGACCCGGCCAAGGACGCCGACGGACTCCACCCGGTCAGCCTCGGCAAGCTCGTCCTCGGCCAGGACGGCCCGCTCCCGTGCACCCCGAAGGGCTGCGTCGAGATCCTGCGCCGGTACGACGTACCGATCGCCGGAGCTCACGTTGTCGTCGTCGGCCGGGGCGTGACCGCGGGTCGGCCGATGGGGCTGCTGTTCACCCGTCGTACCGAGAACGCCACCGTGACCCAGTGCCACACCGGCACGACTGACCTCGCCGGCGTGGTGCGTACCGGCGACATCGTGATCGCGGCGGCCGGGTCCGCCGGGTTGATCACCGCCGACATGGTGAAGCCGGGCGCTGTACTGCTGGACGTCGGCACCAGCCGCAGCGCCGAGGGCAAGATCGTCGGCGACATCGAGGACGCCGCCCGCGAGAAGGCCGCCTGGATCGCCCCGATGCCCGGTGGCATCGGCCCGATGACCCGCGCCATGCTCCTCACCAACGTCGTCGAGGCCGCCGAAGCGAGCCTCGGCCGGTGAGCCACCCAGTGGCTCGGGCCGAAACGAGCGTGGCGTGCTGATGGCAGGCGAGGCGCAGCGGCGGAACGAGTGGCCTCTGGTCCTGTCGCTCCTGGTCGCGGCGACCGGCCTGGTCGTGCTCACCTTCTACAACTGGCGCAACGGCGTACTCGTCTTCGCCGGCTCCGTCGTCCTGGCCGGCCTCCTCCGCGCCACCCTCACCGACACCGCCGCCGGCCTCCTCCACGTCCGCGGCCGCATGTTCGACACGGCCTTCCTCCTGGCCGCCGGCGCCGCCATAGCCACCCTCGCCCTCATCGTCCCCAACTGATCTGCTAGAGGTTCCACCAGGGGGCCGTGATGCGCGGCTCAGCGGTCTTCGGCGCCCTGGCCGTCTCGTCGCCGACTACCGCTGATCACAGCTACCCACGGGTGACGCGGGCCATGGCGCGGGCGTTGGTGATGGCCAGTGGAGTGCGGCCGGTGGTGGCGGCCTCGGTCAGGACTTGGGAGACGGTGGTGCCGATCGACTGGACCAGCGGGTTGACGGTCTGCGGGGTCAGACCGTGGCGTTCGATGCCGATGGCGTGGATGACTCCGCCGGCGCTGGCCAGGTAGTCAGGGATCCAGGTGATGCCGCGGTGGTGCAACTGATCGGCAACGGCATCGGCGGCGAGCTGGTTGTTGGCCGGACCAACGATCAGTCGCGCGCTGACTTCCGCGGCGACGGCCGGGGTGAGGAGACCGCCGACAGCCGCCGGTACCAGGACGTCCAACTCAGTCTTGAGCAAGGCTTCCGGCGAGGTCCACTGCGCGCCGAGCCGACTGGCGTCCGCACGCCGGCTCTCGTCAATATCGGCCACCACAAGTGACGCGGCACGCAAGGATTCCGCGAGTCGCAGACCGACCGATCCGAGTCCGATGATGCCGATCCGCAGCCCCGCGACCTCAGCGACACCGAAGACGTGCGCGACACCGGCCAGCAGTGCGGCCAGTACGCCGTCCGCGGTTGCCGGACCGGAATCACCACTGCCCCCGGTCGCCACCGGCCGGCAGAACGCGAAACCGGTCCGGTCGAACAAGGACTGCATGTCGTCCGGCCCGGTACCGATGTCCGGTCCGGTCAGGTACCTTCCGCCGAAGGACTCCAGCACCGTGGCGACGTCCTCCAGCAGATCATCCCGCGACACCGGATCCGTCGGCAGCACCACCACTGTCTTGCCGCCACCATGGTCGAGCCCGGCGATCGACGCCTTCCAGGTCATCGCCTCCGACAGCCTCGCGGCATCCTCGAGCCCGGCCTGCCAGGACGGATAACGCCGTACCCGGCAGCCGCCGATGGCCGGGCCCAGCACGGTCGAGTGCACCGCCATGATCACTGTCGCACCGGTACGGCGGCCACGCCGGGCAACAATCTCCTCGTGTCGAATCATGGCCACAAAACTAGCCAGAAATCCCGATCGAGATAGCTACATCCGAACATCATCCGGAAATCAGCCTAGGATCCGGACATGGATGAGATCGACCGCAGTATTGTGACCGAGCTCCAGCGGGACGCCCGGCAGACCAACCGGGAGCTGGCCCAGCGGATCGGCGTCGCGCCGTCGACCTGTTTCGAGCGGGTACGACGCCTGCACGACAGCGGCGTGATCCGCGGCTACCACGCCGAGGTGTCTGCGGAAGCGCTCGGCCGGACCGTGCAGGCGCTGGTGTTCGCCCAGGTCCGGCCGCTACGTCGCGAACTGATCGACGACTTCCAGCGCGAGGTGTCCGCGCTGCCCGAGGTGATGTCGGTCTACGTACTGGCCGGCGGCGACGACTTCCTGCTGCATGTCGGCGTACCGCGCATCGACCTGCTCCACGCCTTCCTGGTCGATCGGCTCAGCCGCCGCAGGGAGGTCACCGGCTTCCGGACCTCGGTCGTCTTCCAGCACCACCGCAATCCGGCGGTGGCGCCGCTGGTCGACGTCTAGGTGTACTGACCACGGAGGTTGGTGACGGCGTGGCGGGCTGACAAGGCGAAGACCTCCGGGTGAAGTGCGAGCTGCCAAGCAAACGCATTTCACC
>NZ_JBEZZH010000016.1:0-77895 GCF_040639075.1 Kribbella sp. NPDC023972
CACCCCCTTGCGCCTTCGCTTCGCTCGGCGGCTACGGTTCCCGCCGCGGCCGGCTGACCGGCTTGGGGTGCCCGCCGCGGTCGGCTGACCGGCTTGGGTTGCCCGCCGCGGTCGGCCACGGTCGAGCGGTGGGGCCCGTGTGCGGATCGGTCAGCACGTTGGTGAACACCAGCCGGGCTGCTCTCCGTCGTACCGGTGATCTGTCAGGCCAGGATCTCGCCGGCCCACCCGTACTCGTTCCGCAGTACCGCCCGGCGGCCCGGTTCCCGCAGCGCCTGGGGTGTTGGGTGGGGCTACTTGTGGGTAATGTCGGGGCATGGTGAGTGGGAAGCGCGGCGTGGGGTGGGGGTTGTTGGTTGCGTTGGCGCAGGGGCGGCGGCGGGTGGAGGATTCGCGGCTGGCGAGGGTTGTGGGTGGGCGGGTTGTGTTGGTGACGGGGGCGTCGTACGGGATCGGAGAGGCGACGGCGCGGCGGTTGGGGCGGGCGGGGGCGACTGTCTTGCTGGTGGCTCGTACGGCGGAGCGGCTGGACGAGGTGGCCGACGACATTCGCCAAGCGGGTGGCGAGGCCTATTCGTACGCGGTCAACTTGGCTGATCCGGTGGCCGTCGAGGGGCTGGTGCGGACTGTGCTCGAGGAGCATGGGCAGGTTGATGTGCTGGTGAGTAATGCCGGAAAGTCGATCCGTCGGGCGATCGCGGATTCTTATCAGCGCTTCCACGACATCGAGCGGACGAATGCGATCAACTATCTCGGGCCGGCGAAGCTCGTGCTCGAGTTGTTGCCGTCGATGCGGGAGCGCCGGTCCGGTCATATCGTCAACGTGTCGACGGCCGGCGTACGGACGCCGCCGATGGCGCGGTGGTCGGCGTACCTGGCGTCGAAGAGTGCGTTCGACGTCTGGCTGCGGTGCGTCGCGCAGGAGATCCGGGGGGACGGGGTGACCGTGTCGACGGTCTACATGGGGCTGGTGCACACCCGGATGAGCGAGCCGACGCCGTTGCTGAACAAGATGCCGGGGCTGACGCCGGAGCAGGCGGCCGATCAGGTGTGTACGGCGATCGCGGAGCGGACGCACAACATCACGCCGCCAATGGTTCGGCCGGCCGAAGTGGTCGGCACTCTGTTTCGGGTCCCGACCGATCGGCTCCTGGAGCTGTACTTCCGGATCAGCTCCAAGCGCAAACGGACCACCGGAGACGAGCAACCATGAGGATGCCGCGACCGATCGGGCCGATGCGGCCGCCGGACTGGCTGGTCCAGGCGGCGGCCGAGGTCGGTGGTGTGTCGGTCGCGCTGATCAAGTCCGGCGTCTGGCGGTCGGCGCGCCCGGCCCACCTGGTCGGGATCGAGCGGGCGCTGCGCTACTGGGGTCAATCGATGGCCGCGTTGGGCGCGATCGCGGCGATCCGGTTCCCCGATCGGCTCGCGGTGATCGACGAGACCGGCAGTACGACGTACGCCGAACTGGACCGCCGGTGCGAGCGGATCGCCGCCGCCTTGTCCGCCGATCACGGGATCGTTGCCGGAAGCAAGGTTGCTGTGCTGTGCCGGAACCATCGCGGCTTCCTGGAGGCGACGTTGTCGGCGTCGCGGGTCGGCGCGGACGTACTGTTCGTGAACACCCAGTTCGCTCCCCCGCAGCTGACGGCGGTGCTCGAGCGGCACCGGCCGGACCTACTCATCCACGACGCGGAGTTCACTCCGCCGGCCGGCATCCCCACCGTTGTCGCCTGGCCTGACGAGGGACCCGCACTCGACAAGAACGCGATCGACCTCGACACGCTGGCTGGTTCGAAGGCGGCCGCGGCGCCGAAGCCAGGGTCGCCCGGACACATCACGATCCTGACGTCGGGTACGACGGGCACGCCGAAAGCAGCGTCTCGCGCGCCGACCGCATTGGGGCTCGCAGGACTGACGGCGAGTGCGCTCAACCGGTTCGGACTGCGGTCCGGTGAGCCGATGGTGATCTGCCCGCCGCTGTTCCACGGGCTCGGGCTGCTGAGCTCGATACTCGCGTTGTTCCTGGGATCACCGATCGTCCTCACCCGCCGGTACGACGCGCGCACCGTACTGACCCAGGTCGAACAGACCCGCGCCGGCTCGATCGTCGCCGTACCGGTGATGCTCCGGCGCATGCTCGAGCTCGGACCGACCGAAATCGCCAAACACGACCTCCGCTCGCTTCGCGCGGTGATCTCCGGCGCGTCGACTTTGGGTGCACCGCTGGCCGAGCGGTTCATCGCGCAGTTCGGCCCGGTGCTGTGCGACGCGTACGGCTCCAGCGAGGTCGGCGTCGCCACGATCGCGACGTCCGCCGACCTGATCGCGGCGCCGGGGACGGTCGGCCGGCCGTGTCTGGGCAGCACGGTGCGGATCCTCGACGACAACGACCGCCCGGTGCCGGTCGGCGAGACCGGGCGGATCTTCGCCGGCGGCGGGTTGATGTTCGGCGGGTACTCCGATGGATCGTCGAAGACCGTGGTGGACGGGCGGATGAGTACCGGTGATCTCGGGCATCTGGATCGGGCCGGCCGGTTGTTCGTCGACGGACGCGAGGACGACATGATCGTGTCCGGCGGCGAGAACGTGTACCCGGTCGAGGTCGAAAGCTGCCTCGCGAGTCATCCGGCGGTGGCCGAGGCGGCAGTGGTCGGCGTACCGGATGAGGAGTTCGGTCAGCGACTCGTCGGGTACGTCGTACTGCGCGAGCCGGCGACTGAGGACGAACTGATCGAGCACGTCCGGGCGAATCTGGCCCGGTACAAGACGCCGCGGCAGATCGTCGTACTCGATGAGTTCCCCCGCAACGCGACCGGAAAGGTCCTGCGAAGCAAGCTCAGCCCGCCGGAGTAGCCCACGCCGATGTCAGAGCCAGCTCCTGAGCAGGTCCGCGAAGCGGTCGGGGTGCTGTTGGTGGAGGTAGTGAGTCGTGCCGGGCCAGACCTCGATGGTCGACCCGGCAGGCCACGGGATGGAGCGTGCGAAGGCGGCCGCGTACGCGTTCGAGTACAGGCTGAGGCATGGCCTGCCGACCGAGGGAAGGAAGGCGCGAGCCGCCGGCCGGGCGCCGATGCTGCCTGACGCGAGGTACATCGACTGGTAGAGATCGGCCAGCACCGGCCCAGGAGTGGCGGCCATCTGTGCGCGGGCGTCCAGGTGCAAAGGGCTCCCGTACGCATCGCCGAAGGCCCGATCGACGAACTCGACACCCGACTCGGATCCTCGCGTCCGCAGGTCTTCCAGTACGGCGGGACAACGCTCCATCTCGGCGTCGTCCGCGCCGTACGCCGGGTCGATGACGACGATTCGCTGCACCAGCGACGGATACCGTACGGCGAGCCACGCGACGAGCTGTCCGCCCATCGAGTGGCCGACGGCAACAACCGGTTCGGTCAGGCCGGCCGCGAGATCGTCCACCAGCCGCTCGACCGTCAGCCCTCGTTCGTCCGTCCGGGAACCGTGGCCGGCCAGGTCGGGCGCGACCACATCACCCCAGGGGTCGACAAGCTTGGCGATCTCGTTCCAGGATTGGCGATCCGCACCCCAACCGTGGACCAGCAACAGGCGTGCTCTACTCACAGCGCCCCACTCTAGGCAATCAGCGCCTGGAACCGCGTCATCCGTTCCAGTGCACCCCGCTCGTCGCCGAACGACACCGCCAGCGTCTCAGCGCCCGCGTCGATGAGCTCCTGGGCCAGCTTGAGCGTCGGCTCGACGTCACCGCCGGGCCAGTGCAAGCGCGTCCCCACTTTCACCTGGCGATCCGTCTGCGCCCGAATCCGCGCCACCGCCGCCGCGAAACCCGGGCCATCCAGGTTCAGCCCCTGCCATTCGTCGCCGAAGCGGGCGGTCCGGCGCAGCGCCGGCCCCGTCGTACCGCCGATCATGATCGGCAGCGGCGCGCGCAGCCTCGGCTCGAACACGCCGCCGCGATCCTCTCCCGCAAATAGTCCGCGGATGATCGCGAGGCTCTCGTCCGCACGCCGCCCCCGCTCGGAGAACGACGCGCCGACCGCCGCGAACTCAATCGAGTTCCAGCCCGCGCCGACCCCGAGGATCAGGCGCTCGCCGGACAACCGGTGCAACGTCGCCGCCTGCTTCGCGACGACGTACGGACTGCGCATCGGCAGCACCAGCACCGAGGTGCCGAGCCGGATTCGCGTCGTCCGCGCGGCCAGGTATCCGATGGTGACCAGCGGTTCGTACACGCCGCCGTACGTCGGACCGAACTCACCCGGTGGCAGGAGATGGTCGGGCAACCACGCCGTGCCGTAGCCGACCTCCTCCGCGGCGACGGTGAGCTCCGTCAAGCGCTCCGGCGGCATCGTCGCGGACTCATCGGGCAGCACGACCTGGAGCTCAACCATGGGACCGACGTTATTCCCTCACATCGATGTGAGAGTCAAGTGAACGCGGCGGGTGCCCCGTGCAGGTCGGGATGGTGCCCTTCGGGACCGGGCCTTTGATGCCACCGACCTTCAGGGAGCACGACTACGGCGGGTCTCTCGTCCCGCGCAGCACGCCCGAGGTGGGATGCCTGCCATGGGAGAGTAGGGCTGTGAAGATCCTGGTCGGTTATGTGCCAACTCCCGAGGGCGAGGCCGCGTTGGCGGCCGCGGCTGCCGAGGCGGAACTGCGCGGTGCGTCAGTCCTCCTGCTCAACACCAGCCGCGGCGACGCCTACATCGACGCCCGCTACGCCAACGCCGACGAGCTGGCCGCCGCCGAGGCCGCCCTGCGCGAACGCGGCGTCGAGGTGACGATCCAGCAGGCCGTCTCCTCCAGCGACGTCGCCGGCGAGCTGCTCAAGGCGGCCGCCGCCGAGGACGTCACGCTGATCGTCCTGGGCCTCCGCCGCCGCAGCCCGGTCGGCAAGCTCATCCTCGGCAGCACCGCCCAGCGAGTTCTCCTCGAGTCCCCCGTGCCGGTCCTGGCGGTCAAGGCGCCCGCCCGCAACTGATCGGCGGACGCCCAGCACATCACAATCGGCGTGCCCCGTGCCGGTCGCCGCGTCAGGTCCCGGGCCCGGCGCGGTTGTGATGGCCTGGCGGTCCGCTAAACCCAGGTGAGCGGCTGGGGCGCGCCGCCTAAACTGGTGGCGTTATGCCTGATGCCCGGACCGAGTCGTCGAGTCCCACCCCAGTCACCGGTCCCGCCCAGGACCCCGCCGCGCGCTCGCGCCGACCGCGTCGTCGCGGCAGGAAGGCGGCCGCGAGCGCATCCGACGCCGTCTCCCCCGCCGTCGAGGCCGACGGGCCCAGCCTCGCTGAGGTGTTGGCTCGGCTGGACGGGCTGACGGCGTACGACCGGGAGCAGCTCGGGCGACGGTTGGAGCGGGTTCGGGCGACGAAGGACGCACGCAAGCGTGGGCAGGCGCTTCAGGGTGTGGTCGGGGCGATCGAGCACGCTGAGCGCCGGGTGGAGGTACGGCGGCTCGCCGTACCGGAGATCACGTATCCGCAAGAGCTGCCGGTCAGCCAGCTGAAGGACGACATCGCGGCCGCGATCCGGGAGCACCAGGTCGTGGTGATCGCGGGTGAGACCGGGTCCGGGAAGACGACGCAGATCCCGAAGATCTGCCTCGAGCTCGGCCGCGGCGTGCAGGGCATGATCGGGCACACCCAGCCGCGGCGGCTGGCGGCGCGGACGGTCGCGGAGCGGATCGCCGACGAGCTCGGCACCGAGCTGGGCGAGGCGATCGGCTTCGCGGTCCGGTTCACCGACAAGGTGAGCGACCGCTCGCTGGTGAAGCTGATGACCGACGGCATCCTGCTGAACGAGCTGCAGCGCGACCGCGACCTGACCCGCTACGACACGCTCATCATCGACGAGGCGCACGAGCGCAGCCTGAACATCGACTTCATCCTCGGCTACCTCAAGCAGCTCCTCCCACGCCGCCCCGACCTCAAGGTGATCATCACCTCGGCGACCATCGATCCCGAGCGGTTCGCCGAGCACTTCAGCGACAGCCAGGGCAACCCGGCGCCGATCGTCGAGGTGTCCGGCCGGACCTACCCGGTCGAGGTGCGGTACCGCCCGATCAACGACCCGGACGACCCGGCCACGATCGAGCGGGACCAGACCCAGGCGATCCTGGACGCGGTGGACGAGCTGTCGCTCGAGCCGTCCGGCGACATCCTGGTGTTCCTCAGCGGTGAGCGCGAGATCCGGGACACGGCCGACGCGCTCAACGACAAGTACGCCGCGCAGCGCGGCCGTCCGGGTGCGGTCGACGTACTGCCGCTCTACGCCCGCCTGTCGAACGCCGAGCAGCACCGCGTCTTCCAGCCGCACTCCGGCCGCCGGATCGTGCTGGCGACCAACGTCGCCGAGACCTCGCTGACCGTCCCCGGGATCAAGTACGTCATCGACCCCGGTACGGCGCGCATCTCTCGCTACAGCCATCGCACCAAGGTCCAGCACCTGCCGATCGAGCCGGTCTCGCAAGCGAGCGCCAACCAGCGCAAGGGCCGCTGCGGCCGGACCAGCGACGGTATCTGCATCCGGCTGTACTCGGAGGAGCATTTCGAGAGCCGGCCGGAGTTCACCGACCCGGAGATCCTGCGCACCAACCTGGCGTCGGTCATCTTGCAGATGACGGCGATCGGCCTCGGCGATATCGCCGCGTTCCCGTTCATCGACGAGCCGGACAAGCGCAGCATCACCGACGGCCTGCAACTGCTCACCGAGCTCGGCGCCATCGAAGCCCCGAAGGGAGCCGGCCGCCGGCTCACCACCGTCGGCCGCCAGCTCGCCCAGATCCCGCTCGACCCACGGCTCGCGCGGATGATCGTCGAGGCGGACAAGCACGCCTGTGTCCGCGAGGTGATGGTGATCGCGGCCGCGCTGTCGATCCAGGACCCGCGCGAACGCCCGACCGACGCCGAAGCGCAGGCCCAGCAGGCGCACGCCCGGTTCCGCGACCCGAACAGCGACTTCCTCGGGTACCTGAATCTCTGGAACTACCTGAAGAAGCAGCAGAAGGAGCTGTCCGGCAACCAGTTCCGCCGGATGTGCCGCAGCGAGTACCTGAACTACCTCCGGGTCCGCGAGTGGCAGGACATCTTCGCCCAGCTCCGCCAGGTCGCCTCCCAGATCGGCGTGACGCTGAACAGCGGTGAGCCGGCCGATCCGCAGAGCGTGCACATCGCGCTGATGTCCGGACTGCTGTCGCACCTCGGCATGAAGGATCCGGCGAACCAGCACCAGTACCTCGGTGCCCGCGGCACCAAGTTCGCGATCTTCCCCGGCTCCGGCCTGTTCAAGAAGCCGCCGCAGTTCGTGATGGCCGCCGAGCTGGTCGAGACCTCCCGCCTCTGGGCGCGCGTCAACGCGAAGATCGAGCCGGAGTGGGCCGAGGATCTCGCCCAGCACCTGATCAAGCGCTCGTACTCCGAGCCGCACTGGGAGCGCAAGGCCGGCGCGGTGATGGCCTACGAGAAGGTCACGCTGTACGGCGTGCCGATCGTCGCGCGGCGCAAGGTCAACTACGGCAAGGTCGACCCGGAGGTATCGCGCGAACTGTTCATCCGGCATGCGCTGGTCGAAGGCGACTGGGACACCCACCACAAGTTCTTCCACGAGAACCGCAAGCTGATCGAGGAAGTCGAGGAGCTCGAGGAGCGCACCCGGCGGCGCGACCTGCTGGTCGACGACGAGACGCTGTTCGCCTTCTACGACGAGCGGATCGGCGCCGACGTCGTCACCGGCCGGCACTTCGACACCTGGTGGAAGACGGCCCGCCAGCGCGACCCCGACCTGCTCGACTTCGAGCGATCGCTGGTGGTCCGTGAGGGTGCCGAGGTCAAGGAGGAGGAGTTCCCGCTCACCTGGACGCGGAACGGGATGACCTTCGACCTGACCTACGCCTTCGAGCCGGGCACCGATGCCGATGGTGTCACCGTGCACATCCCGTTGCTGGTGCTGAACCAGGTCACCGCCGACGGGTTCGAGTGGAGCGTACCGGGGTTCCGTGAGGAGCTGGTCACCAGCCTGATCAAGTCGTTGCCAAAAGCAATCAGGAAGAACATCGTGCCGGCCCCGGACCATGCCCGGCAGGTCCTCCCCCGGCTCGATCCGGCCTCGGGTCCGCTGACCGACGCGCTCGCCCGCGAGCTGCGGAATCTCCGGGACGTGGTCATCGACCCGGCTGACTGGGATTGGAGCCGGGTGCCCGAGCACCTGCGGATGACGTTCCGGGTGGTCGACGACAACGGCAAGACCGTGGCCGAGGGCAAGGACCTGGCCACGTTGAAGGAACGGCTGAAGCCGAAGACCAAGGCGGCAATCTCGCAGGTCGCGTCGAAGGCGGTCAGCGGTCTGGAACGGTCCGGCCTGACCGACTGGACGTTCGGCGATCTCCCGCGCAGCTTCTCCGAGCATCGCAACGGGCTGACGGTGGCCGGCTACCCGGCACTGGTCGACGAGGGCAAGACCGTTGCGATCCGGCTGCAGGAGACCGAGCGCGACCAGGCCGCCGCGATGTGGAACGGCACCCGCCGGCTCCTGCTGCTGACCATGCCGTCGGTGATCGACGTGGTCCAGCGGAACCTGACCAACCAGCAGAAGATGACGCTGATGGCCGGACCGCACCGCAACGTCGGTGAACTGCTGGACGACGCGATCGCCGCGGCCGTCGATCAGCTGATGGCCGCCGCCAACGGCCCGGCGTGGAACCTGACCGCCTTCTCCGTACTGCGCGACGCCGTACGGTCGGAGCTCGCGGACACCGTCCTCACGATCCTGCGGCAGGTCGAGCAGGTGCTGGCGCACGCGCGGACCGTGGACAAGCAGATCTCCCGCGCATCGAGTCCCGCTCTTCTCGCGGCGTTGTCCGACGTTCGTGGCCAATTGGAAGGTCTGGTGCACCCCGGCTTCATCACCGAGACCGGTGCCCAGCGGCTGCCCGATCTGATCCGCTATCTGCGCGGGATGGAGCAACGGCTCGACAAGATCGGCGCCAACGCGATGCGGGATCGCTCGGGGATGGCGATCATCCAGATGCTCGACGACGAGTACCGCGCCCGGCTGAACGCCGTACCGACCGGGAAGTACCCGAGCCCGGAGCTGCTCGAGGTGCGCTGGATGCTCGAGGAGCTCCGGATCAGCCTGTTCGCTCAGACCCTCGGTACGCCGTACCCGGTCTCGGAGAAGCGGATCCGCAAGGCCCTCGCGGCGGCTTGATCGACCGTCGATTCACGCCTGGAGCAGAGACGGGCAGCGGAACGACGAAACCGGCGCCTCCCGATCACGGGAGGCGCCGGCGTCATCAAAAGGTTTGGCCGAGGTCATTCCAGGCAGATACGGAACGGGTGGCCTGCGGGGTCGGCGTAGATGCGCCAGCCGCGGGCGTTCTCGGCGGGTGGTGGGTCCAGGGGATCGAGCGGTTCGGCCCCGAGCGCGGTCACGCTGGCGTGGCCGCTGGAGAGGTCCTCGACGATGAGGTCGAGATGGAGATCCTGCGGGTCGGTGCCGGGCCACGTGGCCGGCGAGTACTCCTCCGAGCGACGGAAGGCCAGCGTCGAGAACCCGAGAGACGAGCCGGGGCCGGTCAGGCTCCGCCAGTCGTCGTCACCGTTCTCGTCGATCTCCAGCCCCAGCAGCGCCGAGTAGAACTGGGCGAGCTCGAGTGGGTCCGGGCAGTCCAGCACCACCGAGCCGAGCCGCCCGGCAGTACTGCCCGGCTGCTCTGCCACCTGCGTCATCTGTCCTCCAACTTCTGTTTCGACGCCCGCCCCTGTCCGGGGCAGGACCGGCCAGGCCCGTCGTGGTCGGAAGGCCCGGCCGCCTACGATGACAGGTCGGACCGACAGTTCGCATCTTTCGACACGCCTTGTTGACGCATCACGCGACTGCGGACCGTGAGCAAGATCTCGCCGTACCGGCTCAATGGTCAGTTGGAGGTAGCAGATCGGCGGCGTTCGCTGAGCTTGCGGATCTTGGCGCTGGTGGCCATGACAGCGGACGAGCCGGTGCTGGCCGGACGCCGCAGGTTGATGGAAGAGTGCGGGGATGGCTGTCGAGTTCGTGAAGAGGCGGCATGACGCGCCGCCGGGGTTCTTCGAGGTCGAGGCGGCCGGACTGCGGTGGCTCGCCGTACCCGGTGGAGTGCCGGTCGCGGAGCCGGTCGACGTCTCCCCCAGTCACCTGAGCACAGTCAAGCTGGACCTCGCCGCACCGACTCGTGCCGCGGCGGACGAGTTCGGGCGGCGTCTGGCGGTTACGCACGACGCCGGCGCGCGGCATTTCGGCGTACCGCCGGACGGCTGGGACGCGGACGGCTACATCGGCACGATCGGGCTGCCGCACGCGCTGGAGCCGGTGAAGTCGTGGGGCGAGTTCTACGCGAACCTGCGCATCCGGCCGTACCTGCGGTCGGCGTACGACCACGGCACGATCGACGGGCACCAGCTGCAGGTGTTCGAGCAGGTGTGCGTCCGCCTCGAGGCCGGTGCGTACGACGACCCGTCCGAGCACCCGAGCCGGATCCACGGTGACCTGTGGTCGGGCAACGTCCTCTGGTGCGGCGACGGCGTACACCTGATCGATCCCGCGGCGCACGGCGGTCACCGGGAGACGGACCTCGCCATGCTGGGCCTGTTCGGGCTCCCCCAGCTCGAACGAGTGCTCCACGCGTACGACGAGGTGCACCCGCTCGTGGACGGCTGGCGCAACCGGGTAGGGCTGCACCGGCTCCACCCGTTGCTGGCCCATGTGGTGCTGTTCGGCGCGAGCTACGCACCTCAGGCGATCGCGGTGGCCCACAAATATGGCTGAGACGCTCGACGAGGTGGACAAGCTCGAGTTCATGGCCTTCCCGCGGCCGGGTATCGCCTGGCGCTAGCTCTCGAGTACCCGCTCCAGTAGCCAGGCTGTCGTCTGGTCCAGGTCCTGCTCGGCGATGGTCAGGTGCGCGGCGTCGGAGCCAGGGGCGTCACGCACCTCCACGCGGTACACGAACCGGTCAGGTTGCGGCAGGCCGGAACCGAGCCGTGCCTGGTCCAGCGCGTGCACGGCCGCCTCCAGCCGGGCCGCGTCGGGCTGGAAGGTGGTGTCGAGCTCGCCGTGGGCCGTCAGGCCGGCGAAACCTCCGCTGCGGGTCACTGTGATGATCAACCGAGCCTCCTCCGGGGACACGATGGCGCGCCGGGCAACGGTTGTCCAGAGTCGTGCGACACGCCGAAGAAATCGATCAGGTTCGCGCGTCGATCACCCGGCGTACCGATGCCAGGTGCCACGTTGCAACGGCGCACGCCCGGGGCGGTACGACGAACCAGCAGGTCGGCGCAGGATTTCGCGGTCCCGGCGCCGTCTTCCAGGACTGCAGTGGGGTGGTCACAGAACGTGGCGGGCGGCGACTATTAGCGACACGTGTTCGTGGTCACCCCTTCCACCAGGCCACAGATCGGCTACAGTTATCGCGTTGCACTTTTGGACTCCCACTGACTTTCGCTGTGCTGCATGGCCGGTTCTGTCTTCTGGGGCCTTTCGGCGACACGTGGCTCATGAGGTGTGGGTCGCGGTTTGTTACAAGCCATCAAGGAGATAGACACAAATGGCTGTCGGTACTGTCAAGTGGTTCAACGCTGACAAGGGCTTCGGCTTCATCACCCCGGATGACGGTGGCGCGGACGTGTTCGCGCACTACTCGGCCATCCAGACCTCGGGCTTCCGCTCGCTGGACGAGAACCAGCGCGTCGAGTTCGAGATCACCCAGGGCCAGAAGGGCCTGCAGGCGGAGAACATCCGCCCGATCTGATCTCAGGATCACCCTTCTCGAAACTGCAGTGGAGGGGCCGCACACCGATCGGTGTGCGGCCCCTTCGCCGTTTCCCAGGGGGTACTTCAGAGTTATGACCGATCGTGGGGCTCGGTACGACCGCAACGGTGAGGACGAGGCGGAGCGCCTCGACCGGCACTGGAACGAGCTGCTGCAGGAGCTGAGGCTGGCCCAGACCGGCACGCAGATCCTGTTCGCCTTCCTGCTCAGCATCGCCTTCCAGGCGAAGTTCCAGGAGGCGGACAGCTTCACCCACGACGTGTATTCCGGGACTCTGATCGCCTCCGCCCTGGCGGTCGGCCTGTTCCTCGCCCCGGTGTCGTTCCATCGACTGGTCTACCGGCAGCGACTGCGCGACCGGATGCTGCCGATCGCCGGTCACATGGCCGCGGCCGGCCTCGTCTTCCTCGTCATCGCGATGGCCGGCGGAGTCCTGCTGGCGCTCGACGTCGTCCTGTCCCGGAGCGTCGCGCTCGTCGTCGCCGCCCTCGTCCTGGCCTGGTTCACCGTCTTCTGGTACGCCATCCCGGCATGGGTCCGCGCGAACGCCAACGGGGAATGACCTCAGCCGCCACCTTCTCGAGCACATCCTCGGAGCCGGCGTACACGCCCTCGGCGCGCGGCCAGTGGGTGATCACGTCGGTGAAGCCGAGGTCGGCGGCGCGGCCGACCACGTCCTCGAAGGCGTCCACGCTGCTCAGGGAGAACCGGGCCGAGTCCAGCGCGAGGTAGCGGTCCAACGGGCGGCCTTCGAGTACGTCGTCCAGTCGGTGACTCAGGTCCGCGACCGACGCGATCCACGTGTCGAAGTCCGGCGACTTCACCCCGGTCGTCACCCAGCCGGCGCCGTACCTGGTCGCCAGTTTCAGTGACCGTGGCCCGTTGGCGGCCATGATGAACGGCACCCGCGGCTGCTGGACGCATCCCGGCAACGTCCGGCCGTTGCGTGTCTCGAAGTACTCGCCCTTGAAGTCGACCCCGTCGGTCGTCAGCAACGTGTCCAGCAGTACGACGAACTCCTCGAACCGGTCCACCTTCTGCCGGGGGCTCAGGTCGTCGCCGCCCTGGATCGTGGTGTCGATCCCGCCGCCGGAGCCGACACCGCACAGGAAGCGGCCGTTCGAGATGTCGTCGAGGGCCAGGATGTCGCGGGTCAGCGCGAGCGGGTGCCGGAAGTTCGGCGAGGTGACGAAGGTGCCGAGCTTGATGGCCGACGTGACCACAGCGGCCGCGGTCAGCGTCGGCGTCGTCCCGTACCAGGGCGAGTCCTGCAGACCGCTCCAGGTCAGGTGGTCGTACGTCCACGCGTGGTCGAACCCGAGCTCCTCCGCCCGGCGCCACCGCGGCGCCGCCTCGCTCCAGCGGTACTCCGGAAGGATCGTGATGCCGAATCGCATGCCCGCACCCTACCGAGTGTGGCCGAGACCACGATTGTTGCGCTTTGCCACAAACTTCGACACGGTAACGCAGTCCCCCTACCAAAAAGAGATGGAGGCGCGCCGAAGCGAGGCGTGATTCACCTGTGGCCATCGAGATCGACAGCCGGACAGAGAACACGAACCCCGATCATGCACAACATCCCGCGATCGCAGCACCACCACCGCCCGGCAGCCGAAGTCGCGGCTCCGGCCTGGACCGCGTCGTCTTCGGCATCACCGCGGTCATCGCCCTGGCCTTCGTCGGCTGGGGTTTCGCCGACGCCACCGGCCTCGGTACGGCGTCCACCTCGGCCTTGACCTGGGTCGAGACCAACACCGGCTGGCTGTTCGTCCTGCTGGCCTCCGGCTTCGTCGTCTACGTCCTCTGGCTGGCCGCCGGCCGCTACGGCCGGATCCCGCTCGGCGCCGACGACGAGGAGCCCGAGTTCAAGACCGTCTCCTGGGTGGCGATGATGTTCAGCGCCGGGATGGGCATCGGCCTGATGTTCTACGGCGTCAGCGAGCCGCTGACCCACTTCACCAGCCCGCCGCCCGGCACCGTCGAGGCCGGCTCGTCGGCCGCGCTGGAGACGGCGATGGCGACGACACTGTTCCACTGGACCCTGCACCCGTGGGCGATCTACGCCGTCGTCGGCATAGCCATTGCCTACGGCACCTTCCGGCGCGGGCGGTCGCAGCTGATCAGCTCCGCGTTCGCTCCGCTGCTCGGCCGCCGTACCGAAGGACCGATCGGCAAGGTCATCGACAGCCTCGCGATCTTCGCGACCCTGTTCGGCTCGGCCGCGTCCCTCGGTCTGGGCGCGCTCCAGATCGGCTCCGGCGTACAGATCCTGGGCTGGCTGGACAAGACCGGCAACGCGTTGCTGGTCGGCGTCATCGCGGTCCTGACCGCGGCGTTCGTCGCGTCCGCGGTGTCCGGCGTCGCGAAGGGCATCCAGTGGCTGTCCAACATCAACATGGTGCTGGCCGTCGCGCTGGCGTTCTTCGTGTTCGTCGCCGGGCCGACCGTGCTGATCCTCAACCTGGTCCCGACCGCGATCGGCGACTACTTCCGCGACCTGGCCGACATGGCGGCGCGGACCGAGGCCAGCGGCGGCGACGCGATGGCGAAATGGCTGTCCGGCTGGACCGTCTTCTACTGGGCCTGGTGGATCTCCTGGACCCCGTTCGTCGGGATGTTCATCGCCCGGATCAGCCGCGGCCGGACCATCCGGCAGTTCGTCACCGGCGTCCTGCTGGTGCCGTCGCTGGTCAGCCTGGTCTGGTTCTGCATCTTCGGCGGTACGGCGATCGACCTGCAGCGCCACGGGGCCGACATCGCCGGGCAGTCCACCGCCGAGGGCCAACTGTTCGGCATGCTCGACCACATCCCCCTCTCCGCGGTGACGACGATCGTGGTGGTGATCCTGGTCGCGATCTTCTTCGTGTCCGGCGCCGACGCGGCGTCGATCGTGATGGGGACCTTGTCGGAGCGCGGCGCGATCGAGCCGAGGAAGCCGGTGGTGATCTTCTGGGGCGTGCTCACCGGCGCCGTGGCGGCGGTGATGCTGCTGGTCGGCGGTGGTGGGTCCAAGGCCCTCCAAGGCCTGCAGAACCTGACCATTGTGGCAGCGCTCCCGTTCGCGGTGGTGATGGTCGGGCTCGCGGTCGCGCTGGCGAAGGATCTGCGCACGGATCCCATGATGCTGCGGCATGCGATCGGCTCGGAGGCGGTCGAGGCAGCGGTGATCGAGGGGGTCAGCACCCACGGTGACGACTTCTCGCTCGTCGTCGCCGGCAACGGGCACGACACCGGCACCGACATCCCGGACTCGCCCCAGCCACGGGGTGAGGTGCCCGCACCGAAACCGGAGCTGTGACGAGCTAGGAATAACTTGAGGGTTCAACTACATTGGAAGCAGTATGACTTCCGAGAAGGTGGAACCCTCGATGCCCGAGCAACTGCCGGTGCTGTACCTGAGCCACGGGGCACCGCCGCTGGCCGACGACCGTCTCTGGACGGCCGAGTTGGCGGCGGTGTCCGCCGGGATCACGCGGCCGACCGCGATCCTGATCGTGTCGGCGCACTGGGAGGCCGCGCCACTCAACCCTCGGCGCGACCGAGACTGTGCCGCTGCTCTACGACTTCTGGGGCTTCCCCGAGCGCTACTACCAGGTCCAGTACGCCGCACCCGGCGCACCGCACCTCGCCGAACAGGTGCGCAAACTGCTGCACTCCCCCGCGACTCCCGTGTACGACGACCCGCGGCGCGGACTGGATCACGGTGCCTATGTGCCGTTGAAGGAGATGTACCCGGAGGCGGACATCCCGGTCCTTCAGGTCTCGATGCCGACGCTGGACCCGGCCGAGTTGTTCCGGATCGGCCGGAAGCTCGCGCCGCTGCGGGACCAGGGTGTGCTGATCGTCGGCAGCGGCTTCACCACGCACAACCTGCGCGAGATGAACCTGGGCGCCGCTTCCGACGCACCGGCGCCGGCCTGGTCGATCGAGTTCGACGAGTGGACCAAGCGCGCCCTCGAGGCCCAGGACGTCGACTCCCTCATCGACTTCCTGCACAAGGCCCCCGCCGCCACCATCGCCCACCCACGCACCGAACACTTCGCGCCCCTGTTCGTCACCCTGGGCGCCGCCGAAGACCGCCTGACCGATGCCGCAACCGTCGTCGACGGCTTCTGGTACGGCCTGTCCAAACGCTCCTGGCAAGTCGGCTGACCTCTCGACGTGCGCGCCGGCTCTGTGACGAAAGCCGCCTGAGGCGGCGGAATCCGACCGGTCACCCCAGCCGCCATTAGGGTTGCCGCCCATGGTGGAGATCTGGGTGCAGGGTCGGGTTCACGTGGTTGCCGCCAGGTGAGCGGCCGGGTCATCTACGCGGTCAAGGAGCCGGAGGCGCCGGGCGGCGGCGTCCGAGTCATCGCTCGCCACGTGGAGCTGCTGCTCGAGGCCGGCATCGACGCCGCGATGTGGTGCCGGACCCCCGGCTACCGCATCCCGTGGTTCGCGAACGAGCTGCCGATGCTGTCCGGAGACCAGCTCGAGCTCAGCGCGGAAGACCTCCTGGTGGTGTCGGAGCTGTATCTCCTGCCAGGGGTCGACCCGGCACCAGGCGCTCGAAAGGTCATCTTCAACCAGAACCACTTCCTGACCTTCTGGTCCTGGCGGGACACCGAAGGCTATCCGGCCTGGGACCCGGCGCCGCACGTCTGGGCGGTGTCCAGGGAGAGCATGGATGTGCTGGCCAGGGTGCATCCCGAGTTGCCGCTCAGCCACATCCCCAACCCCGTCGACGGAGACCTCTTCCAGCCGGGCGTGCGCGACGTACGACGCATCGCGTGGATGCCCCGCCGCCGGCCCCTCGAGGCCACCATCCTGGAACGGATCCTGCGCAACGACAAACGCACCAAGGACGTCGAGCTCCTGCCGCTGTCAGGTCTCAGCGAGGAGCAGGTCGCGGACGCCCTCGGGCGGACGTCGGTCTTCATCGCGCTGGGCATCTCGGAAGGGTTCGGGCTACCGGTCGCCGAGGCGTTGTCAGCGGGTTGTCTCGTCGTCGGCTACCCGGCCGGCGGGGGCGTCGAACTGTTCGAGGCGCCCGGGGCCTGGGCGACCCCGGACGCGCGACCTCACCTGCTGGCCGACCGCGCCCTGGCGCTGACCGATGTTCCGGGCGACGACCCGCTGCGGCTCGCTGCCAGGGAGTGGGTCGCCGCCCGGTACAACGCCGACATCACTCGGGCCGCAGTGGTGGCGGCGGTCTCCGCGGCCCGCGCACAACCCGGCCGGGCCGCCACCGCCACGCACCCCGTCGTCTGGCCCGACGACCCCCATGGTCCGGCCGCAGAACGCGGTCACCCCTGGGCAGCCGCAGCCCAAACCAACCGCTAGTACCTCCACCCGACGCCATGCAGCATGAGCGGTTGCCCCATCGTCCGACGATGGCGGCGCGGCTCAGCTCAGCGGGAGGGGGTCGGGAAGGTGGCGAGGGTGTTGGTGCCGATGCTGCCCAGCCAGACGTGGCCGTCGCGTTCGCGGACGCCGGTGGGCATGTGGAAGTCGGGGTGGTGGCCGCGGAGGTCGTGGATCAGCGTGCCGTTGTCGTCGTACGCCTGGATCTCGATGATGTCGGCCGCCTTCGGCTTCAACGCCTCGGGGAGGTTCCAGACGAGCGTCCGCAGGAACGGCGGCTTCGGCAGCAGGAAGTCCAGCAGCACGTTGCGGGGTGAGCCGATCGTCACCCAGATGAGGCCGTCGGAGCCACGAGCGATGTTGTCCGGCAGCCCCGGGATCGCGGCCGCGAGCTCCGGCTCGGCGCCCTCTGTGGTGAGGTCGAGTTTGTACAGCCCGTACATCGCGGTCTCAGCCCAGAACAGAGTACGGCGGTCTCCACTCAGCGCGACGCCGTTCGGGAAACCCCTGCCCGTCGCCAGTCGGGTCAGCTCGCCGTCCGGGGTCAGCCGGTACACGCTCCCGGTCGTCGAGTGCTCGAGCAGATCCGCCTTCCACTCATCGATACCGAACCGCGTCGACGAGTCGGTGAAGTAGATCGTCCCGTCCGGTGTCACGTCCGCGTTGTTGCAGAACCGCATCGGCCGGCCCTCGACCTCGGACAGCAGCGTCGCGATCCGGCCGTCCTTGTCGAGGGTCAGCAGTCCGCGGTTGGCGTCACAGATCAGCACCTTCCCGTCCGGCAACCACTCCAGCCCGAGCGGCCGCCCGCCGGTGTCGGCCAGGGTCGTGATCGTCTTCCCGTCCGCGCTGACGCGCAGGATGCGCCCGTCGTACAACCCGGTGAGCACACCGCCGTCATCATCGATCAGCGTGTCCTCCGGCCCCTCCCCCGGCAACGCGACCGTCTCCACCTCGATCGTCTGCGGCTCACGCTTCGGCGGCGCAGCAGGCGGTGTCCAACGCACAGGCGAAATCGACGACTTCATGCCGAGACCCTAGCGCTCCGTCGCCCGTTGCGTCACCGGCCGCACCGTGCCGAACGCGGCCGCCGCCGGGGGGAACAGCGCACGTACATCACCACCTGCCACCCACACCCCGATCGCGAACGCGGCAGTTGCCTCCAGCAACCTTGCCCGCGCGAGACCGCCGGCAGCCACCGGTTCACAGCCGAGGTCCCGCACCAGTATGCCGACGTCTTCGACCGCGGCCGCGTCGTCGCCACACAACGGCACGCCGAGCCGCGCATCCTCGAATTCGCGCGGCGCCTCCCGCCAGACCGCATCAGGCGCCAGGTTGAACGCCTTGACCACTCGCAGGTGCGGCAAGGCTTGGCTGATCGCCTCGGCCATCGCCGGCTCGTCCAGCGTGAAGCTCTGGTGATTCACCGAGTTCGTACAGTCGATGAGCGTCCGGCCGGACTCGATGTCGAGTGATCTCAGCGTGTCCACCGCCGCGTCGGCCGGCAGCGCGAGCAGCAGCACCTCGCCGTACGTCGTTGCCTCCTGCAATGTCCCGGACGTCGCCCCGATACGTTGCGCGAGGTCGGCGGCGCGCTCCGGTTTTCGACCGCCGATCATCACGTCGTGGCCGGCGCGTACCCACTGCCCGCCCAGTGCCTCGGCCATCAGACCGTTCCCCAGGATCCCGATGCGCATCTCTTGCTCCTTTCGGCTGCGAGTGACAGTAGGTGTTCCGTTACGCACCTCCCGGTGCGTAACGGCCTGGGCACAATGGAGGGCATGGAGCCGAGGTTCTTCGCAGACTGCCAGGCCCGGATCGCCGTCGAGCTGATCAGCGGGCGCTGGCCGATGGTCGTGCTGTACGCGCTGGCCGACGGGCCGGCGCGCCCAGGTGAGCTGCGCAAACAGATCGGCGGCATCAGCCAGAAGGTCCTCACCGAGACGCTCCGCCGGCTGGAGTACAACGGCTTGGTCGAGCGCCACCGCTACGCCGAGGCCCCACCCCGGGTGGAGTACTCCCTCACCCCGGCGGGCGAGGATCTCCTCATCCCCATCCACGCCCTCGGCGACTGGGCGGCCGAGCACGCCGACACTGTCCTCGCCGCCCAGGAGTCCGCCGACCAGGCCAGCGCATGAGCGGCATGTCAGCACGCTGCCGGTGTGATCGCCGCCGGGTTCCGGTGGAGCGGAAAGAAACCGTAAGCGGGTCGCGAGACAGTGCTGGAGTCAGGTTGATTCCCAGCAGGAGGCCCGGTCATGTTCAATCTCAGTCAGGTCATCGATGCGCCGCCGGGCGAAGTCGTCCGCGCGTTCACCGAGCCGGAGCCGTTCGCGGCGTGGTTCGTCGCGGAGGGTTTCAGTACGCCGGCCGAGCGGGTGTCGATCGACGTACGGCCCGGTGGGCTGATCTCTGCCGTGTTCACCGCCGGCGACGTCGAGGTGCCCTTCACCCTGCGCTTCGGGAACCTCGACCTACCCCACAGCCTCGTGATCCACCTCGACGACCCCGAAGTCGTCACCGTGCGACTGACCGACCTGGGCGACGGCCGCACCCGACTCGACTACCAGAGCGTGGGTCTCCCCGCCGACCAGGAGATCACCATCCAGACCGGCGTTGCCCACATGCTCCGCCACCTGGCCGACTACTTCAGCTGACGGGGCCCGGGTAGATGCCTGGGAGAGCGGGTGGGGGTGGGGTGTAGTCGGGGACGTCGCCGTTGGTGGCGCCGAGGAGGCGGCGGGTCAGGGCGTCCCGGGAGGAGAGGAGTTCGGCGGCGGCTGTGCGGAGGTGGTCGGCGTCGGGGGTGACTCCTGACTCGGCGGCCAGCAGGACGGTACGGCGTACCAGCTCCTTCACGAAGGAGGCGGTGGTGCCCTCGGTCTGCTCGACGACTTCGTCGATGACAGCGGGGCGGAGGATCAGGTCCGGGCCGTAGAGGTGCAGGAGGCGAGCGCGGCCCTCGGCGTCCGGGAGGGGTACCTCGACGGCCAGGTCGACGCGACCGGGACGCTGCATGAGCGCGGGCTCCAGGAGATCGGCGCGGTTCGTGGTGAGGAGGAAGGCGACGTCGGCGTCCTCCGCGAGGCCGTCCATCTCGTTGAGCACCTGGAACAGCAGCGGGTTCTCCATCCCGTGCGAGTAGTCGCGCGCCTCGGCCACCAGGTCGCAGTCCTCCAGCACGACCAGCGCCGGCTGCAGCAAGCGCGCCAGCGCGCATGCCTGGGAGATGAACCCGATACTCGTCCCAGCCAGCAGTACGACGGTGAACGACGGCAGCCGCGACAGCAGGTACCGCACGGTGTGCGTCTTGCCCGTACCCGGCGGACCGTAGAGCAGCACGCCACGCCGCAGATGCTGACCCGCATCAAGCAGCGTCTGGCGGTGGTCGGCGATTCCGATCACCTCGCGCTCGACCCGCTCCAGCACGCCGTCCGGCAGTACGACGTCCGCCCGCGTGATCTCCGGTCGCGGATGCAGCCGGAACGGACCCACTCCCTGGCCGAACTCGTGCCCCTCGAACGACACCACCTTCCCGCGGAAGATGTTGTGCTCCCGAATGAGCTCCGGCAGCGCATCGAGGAAGGTGTCGGCCTTGCCGGTCGCCAGCACCTCCAGGTCAACGCGCATCCGCCCGTACTGCGGACTCGCCGCCCGCAGCAGAGCGACGTACCGATCCGTGCCCCGGGCACCGAGGTAGAACCCGAACGCGACACAGTCCATCTCCGTTTCGACGTCGATCGGCAGCCGCTGGTAGTCGACGGCGCCGATGCCGAACCGGTCGTACTGCGCGAGCTCGAGCAGCTCGCCGAGCGAGTGGTGACCGCGATTCGACCCGGCCACCCCGATCACCTCGAACGAGTCGAACCACGCCTCGATCGCGAGCTGCACATTCGGCAGGTCGTACGACGGGAAACTCGCCGCGACCACCGGCACCTGCTCGGGGTCAGCGCCGAGGTGATCGCGCAACCGGTCCCGCAGGCTCTCCCGGTCGCCGCTCGCCCGATGCTGCTGCATCCGCTCCAGGAAGCCGGTGAACAGTCGCGCGAACTCGTCGATCTCGGCGTCCTTCGCCATCACGTCGTACCCCCTGGATGTTCAGATACCGGCCCTGATCCGGAGGGTCCTCCGCAACGCCGGTTAGGATCTCCACCATGACAGATTCCGAGTCCATCGACCGTCCGTACGCCGCCTTCCCGGTGCGGATCGGCCTGCAGATCCAGCCCCAGCACGCCAAGTACGCCGACATTCGGCGGACCGTCGCCGCGGCGGAGGAGATCGGCGTCGACGTGGCGTTCAACTGGGACCACTTCTACCCGCTGACCGGTGAGCCGGAGGGACTGCACTTCGAGTGCTGGACCATGCTCGCCGCCTGGGCAGAGGCGACCGAGCGGATCGAGTTCGGCGCCCTGGTCACCTGCAACTCGTACCGCAACCCCGACCTGCTCGCCGACATGGCCCGTACGGTCGACCACATCAGCGACGGGCGGCTGATCTTCGGCATCGGCTCCGGCTGGTTCGAGAAGGACTACGACGAGTACGGCTACGAGTTCGGTACGGCGGGCGGCCGGCTGGACGCGCTCGGCGAGGCGCTGCCGCGGATCGAGCGGCGGTGGGCCAGGCTCAACCCGCGGCCGACCCGGGACATCCCGGTGCTGATCGGTGGCGGCGGTGAGAAGAAGACGCTGAAGCTGGTCGCCCAGCACGCGAACATCTGGCACGGGTTCGGCGACGCGGAGACGATCGCGCACAAGCACGCCGTACTGGACGAGCACTGCAAGACGATCGGCCGCGACCCGGGCGAGATCGAGCGCTCGGCGGGTGTCGGGGACAAGAAGCCCGAGCAGATCGGCAAGAAGCTGCTCGACGTCGGCACCCGCTTGTTCACCGTGCACTCCTCCGGCCCGGACTACGACCTGGGCCTGCTTCGCGCCTGGGTCGCCTGGCGCGACGAGATCAACAACAAGTAGTGCCCGAAACAGCGCTTACGTCCGAAGAACTGGCGAGACGTCACGCCGGTTCTTCGGACGTGAGCGGGGGGTGGATAGGATTTCCCGCATGTCTACGTTGCCTGCTAACGGTTCGGTGCGGCCCGTCACCCGGTGGGGTGAGGACGTGATGCACCGGCTCAACCAGCCCGTGACGGACTTCGGCGACGAGTTGCAGACGCTGGTCGCTGACATGGTCGCGACGATGAACGCGGCCGAAGGTGTCGGCCTCGCGGCGAACCAGATCGGCGTGGATCTGCAGGTGTTCGTGTTCGACTGCCCGGACAAGGACGGCAACCGGGTCCAGGGTGTCGTCTGCAACCCGGTGATCGAGCTGCCGGAGGGCAAGGACCGCCGCCTCGACGAGGGCGACGAGGGCTGCCTGTCGCTGCCGGGTGCCTTCACCAAGTGCGCCCGCCCCGACTTTGCCCGGGTCACCGGTGTCGACCAGCACGGCGAGCCGGTCACCTTCGAGGGCACCGGCCTGCTCGCTCGTTGCCTGCAGCACGAAACCGACCACACCCAGGGCATGGTCTTCGGCGACCGCCTCTCCCGCAAGTACCGCAAGCGCCTGTTCGCCGAGGCCGAGGAGCTGGCACCCGACTACCCGTCCGACTGGCCCGTCTCCGCCATGGTCGAGCACGAGGACCACCACGAGGAGACGCCGGCGACCTGACCTACCAGCGGGCCTTCGGGAGGTCCGCGAGGATCGCCTCGACCGACTCCTCCGGCGTGAGACTCGTCGTGTCGAGCCACAGGCCCCGGCGTGGCGTGTTGTCGACGTACGTCTGGAAGGCTCGGACGGCGTCGGTGAGATCGCCGGACGAGTCTTGCCAGTCGCGATAGGCGTTGTTGCCGCCGCGATTGAGCTCCCGCTCGACCACCGACTCCACCGATGGCGTCAGCATCACGAGGTACGGCTCGACGCCGTGGAGCTTGCCGAACCAGCGCTCGACGTGGTGCTCGTAGATGTTGTCGCTGCAGACGAAGTCGAATCCGGCGTCGGAGTAGTGCTGGGCGATCAGGGCCGAGGCGTCGTACCGAAGCTCCAGCTGGCGCAGAGCCTCCGCGGACGGGGCGGGCGTCATGTCCTCGCCGCCGGCGACGACGCCGCGGTAGAACACATCGCCGTCCAGGGTCGCGGCGGGCGGTCCCAGCCGGCTGGCCAGCAGCGGCGCGATCGTCGACTTCCCAGCGGCTTGCATTCCGGTCACGAGCACTACCTTCGGCATGCCGCCATCACATCACTCGCGTCCACCGGTTTTCGCGCTCCAGGCAGCGGCCGTGTCGGTTGCCGCTAGGGTCGCGTCGCGTAGAAGGCGACTGCTGCCGAGGAGGCGACGTTGAGGGAGTCCACACCGCCCGCCATCGGGATGCGTACGGTCAGATCTGCCTGGTCGAGGACGTGCGGTTTGAGCCCGTGTCCTTCCGTGCCGAAGATCAGCGCGAGCCGCTCGTCCCGCCGCGCGGCCAGGTCGTCGAGCGTGATCGAGTCGTCGGTGAGCGCCATCGCCGCCACCAGGAACCCGCGGTCCTTCAGCGGCGACAGGTCGCCCGGCCACGACGTCAGCCGGGTCCACGGCACCTGGAAGACGGTGCCCATCGACACCTTGATCGAGCGCCGGTACAGCGGGTCCGCGCAGGTAGGCGTCACCAGCACCAACCCGACGCCCATCGCCGCGGCCGCCCGGAAACCGGCACCGACGTTCGTGTGGTCGACGATGTCGTCGAAGATCGCGATCCGGCGTACGTCGTCCGTGAGCAACTCGGGCAGCGGGACCGCCGGTTGACGCTTGTACGACGCCAACGCGCCGCGATGCACGTGGAAGCCGGTGACCTGCTCGGCCAGTTCCTCGGACACGACGTACACGGGCGCGTCGGGCCACTTCGCGAGCACGTCTTGTAAGGAGTCCAGCCACCGTGGTGCCAGCAGGAACGACCGTGGTTCGAAGCCGGCGTCCGCGGCCCGGCGGATCACTTTGTCGCCCTCGGCAATGAACAGCCCGTGCTCCTCCTCCAGGAGCCGGCGCAGACTCACTTCCCGCAGCTGCACATAGTCCGCCAGCCGCTGGTCACCCGGATCGTCGAGCGGGACCAGCGGACTCATGCCGGCCCAGACCGCGCGCCGCCACCCTCCGCGCCGGCCGCCGACGTCGCGTCGTCCCACGCCTGCGCCGCGACCTCCACCACGTTGCCGATGACAACGATCGCCGGTGCGCCGACACCGGCTTCCTTCATGGCGGCCGCGATCCCGGCCAGCTCGGAGGTCACCATCCGCTGACCGGGCAGGGTGCCGTCGGCGATGGCCGCGGCCGGCGTGGTGGCCGGCCGGCCGCCGGCGATCAGCCGCTCGGTGATGGCGGGCAGGTTCTCGACCGCCATCAGCAGCACCAGCGTGCCGGACAGCTGTGCCAGCGCGTCCCAGTTGATCAGCGAGTCCGGATGCGACGGCGGGATGTGCCCGGACACCACGGTGAACTCGTGCGTGACGCCGCGATGTGTGACCGGGATCCCGGACACCGCCGGGACCGAGATCGAGCTGGTGATCCCCGGCACGACCGTCCACGGCACGCCCGCCTCGGCACAGGCCAGCGCCTCCTCGAAGCCGCGGCCGAACACGTACGGGTCCCCGCCCTTCAGCCGTACGACGACCTTCCCCTGGCGGCCGCGGTCGACCAGGATCCGGTTGATCTCCTCCTGCTGCGCCGCGCGACCCCTCGGCAGTTTGGCCGCGTCGAACAGCTCCACCTCAGGGTGCAGCTCGTCCAGCAGCTGCTGCGGCGCGAGCCGATCCGCCACGACGACGTCAGCCTCGGCGAGCAGCCGGCGTCCGCGGACGGTGATCAGGTCCGGATCGCCCGGTCCCCCGCCGACGAGGTAGACGCCGGGCCGCTTGTCGACCTCGCGCGCGGCCAGTGCACCGGTGCGCAGCTCTTCCAGGATCGCGTCGCGGACCGCGGCCGACCGCCGGTGGTCGCCACCGCCGAGGACGCCGATCGTCACGTTGTCGTGCTGCCCCGACGCGGGCGTCCAGGCCGTCGCGCGGGATCGGTCGTCGGACCGGACGCAGAAGATCCGCCGCTCCTCGGCCTCCTGGGACACCTGGTCGTTCACCGCGGGGTCGTCGGTGGCCACGACGACGTACCACGCGCCGTCGAGATCGCCGTACTGATAGCCGCGTTCGGTCCAGTTGAGCGACGGGTTGGCGAGGAGACCCTCGATGGTCGGGGTGATCGCCGGTGAGATCAGGTCGATGTGAGCGCCGGACTCGAGCAGTCGCGGCAGCCGCCGCTGGGCGACCCCGCCACCACCGACGACGACCACCCGTCGTCCCTCGAGCACCAGGCCGGACAGGTACTGACTGATCACGAGCTGATCCCCGCGGACTCGAAGGTGGCCATCTCGCCGAGCGCACGGACCGCGCAAGTGAGGATCGGGTAAGCCAGCACCGCGCCGGTCCCTTCGCCCAGCCGCAGGTCCAGATCGACCAGCGGCTGCAGACCGAGCGTCTTCAGCGCGACCGCATGACCCGGCTCGGCCGACCGGTGCCCGGCGACGCAGTAGTCGATCACGGCCGGATGGAACGCCTGCGCGACAAGAGCCGCCGCGCCCGCGATCACGCCGTCGAGTATGACCGGCACTTTGTTGGCCGCTGCGCCGAGGATGTACCCGGCCAGGGCGGCGTGCTCGAGACCGCCGTACGCCTGGAGAGCTTTCAGAGGATCCGTCGCGGGTACGTCGTGCAGCGCGAGAGCAGCCCTGATCACTCTTGTCTTGTGCGCGAGCGTGGCGTCGTCGATGCCGGTGCCACGGCCGGTCACGACCTCCGCGGTCGAGCCGGTGAACGTTGCGATCAACGCCGCCGAGGCGGTCGTGTTCGCGATGCCCATGTCGCCGGTGAGCAGGCAGCGGTAGCCGTCCTTGACCAGGGTGTCGGCGAGGTCGAAGCCGACCGCGATCGCTGCCTCCACCTCGGCTTCCGTCAGCGCCGGCTCGGTGGACAGGTCGCGGGTGCCGGCGCGGACCTTGGCGTGGACGATGTCCAACCTGTCCACGTCGGCCGCCACGCCGACGTCGACCACGCGCACGTCGACCCGGTTGTTCGCCGCGAACGCGTTCACCGCGGCACCGCCGGCGGCGAAGTTCGCCAGCATCGCCGCGGTCACTTCCTGCGGCCACGGCGACACACCCTGTGCGTGGACGCCGTGATCGGCGGCGAAGACCGTCACCACGGCCGGCGCCGGCACGGCGGGTGGGCAGCTGCCGACCATCCCGGCGACGCGGACCGACAGCTCCTCCAGCACGCCGAGGGAACCGGCCGGTTTGGTCAACATGAGCTGGCGCTCCGTGGCCGCCCGCATCGCCGTCGCGTCCGCCGGGCCGATCCGGGCCAGGTAGTCCTCCACCGCACGTCCTCCACTCGTCGTCTGGTCCGATCTTCGCATCCCTTCGGCGGTGCCCACGGACGGATCGGGTGATGTGGACAGTAATGTCGGAATCACCATACGTCGCGAAATCCCGGAGGATCACAGATGTCCCTCGATCGGCCCGTCGCACCGGACCCGTACGAACTCCTCCCGCAGGCCGGCTCCTTCACCGTCACCAGCACGGATGTCGCCCAGGGTGAGCCGCTGTCGGACGATCACGCCTTCGCCGGCGGGAATACCTCGCCGCAGCTGAGATGGTCCGGGTTCCCGGAGGAGACCAAGGCCTTCGTGGTCACCTGCTTCGACCCGGACGCGCCGATCGTGTCCGGCTTCTGGCACTGGGTCCTGGTCAACCTGCCCGCGACCGTCACCTCGCTGGACACCGGGGCGGGCACCACCGAGCGCCTCGAGAACGGCGCCTTCCACGTCCGCAACGACTTCGGCACCAAGAACTACGGCGGCGCCGCCCCGCCGGCCGGCGACCAAGTCCACCGCTACTACTTCGTCGTACACGCCATCGACGTGGAAGCCCTGGACGTCGACCCCGAAGCCACCCCCGCCGTCGTCGGCTTCAACCTCGCCTTCCACACCCTGGCCCGAGCCATCATCACCCCCACCTACCAGATCGCCGAGTAGTCGCCCCACCGTTCCCGCCCACCCGCGGGCGGTCCCGGGTGGGCGGGAAACGGGTGGACATCGCTTTCCGGGGTGGTTAGCGTTTTGGCTGGCAGCCGCACGTCGGAAGGACCAGAGGAGTGCCTGCACGTCGTCGAGATAGCGGACCCGGTTGATTCTGTCCCAGCCCGCGCGGTCGCGGGTCGGGGCTTGACAGATCACGGAGCCGGGACGGACCGAGAGGTCGTCCGGCCGATCCACTTCGACGGTGTCAGGACGGCTCTCGCGCTGTGCGCGGTGACGCTGCCCGGTCCGTTGGTCAACCGACTCTCGAAAGCGGTGCTCCACTGTGGTTCACGCATCCACTGATCAGCCACCTGTGATCGCGGCACGCGATCTCACCAAGACCTACACGTTCCACCAGCAGCGCGCCGGGCTCGGCGGCGCGATCAAGAGCCTCGTCAAGCGCAGGTACGAGACCAGGCTCGCCGTCGACAAGATCACGTTCGGCATCAACCGCGGCGAGGTCGTCGGCCTGCTCGGTCCGAACGGCGCCGGCAAGACGACGACGCTCAAGATGCTGTCCGGGCTGCTGTACACGACGTCCGGTGAACTGGAGGTCCTCGGCTACACGCCGTCGGACCGCAAGCACGACTACCTGCGCCGGATCGCGCTCGTCATGGGGCAGAAGACCATGCTGTGGTGGGACGTTCCCGCCATGGAGAGCCTTCTGCTGCACAAGGACATGTACGGGCTCTCGACCGCGGAGTTCGACCGCAACGTCACCGAGCTCGCCGAGCTGCTCGAGGTCCAGGACCTGCTGAACGTGCAGGTTCGCAAGACCTCGCTCGGTGAACGGATGAAGCTCGAACTGCTGGCCGCGCTCGTCCACGGCCCGGAGATCCTGTTCCTGGACGAGCCGACCATCGGCCTCGACGTGATCGCCAAGGCGCGGGTCCGGACCTTCCTCGCGGAGGTCAACCGGGCGCGCGGTACGACGATCCTCGTCACCAGCCACGACATGGACGACATCGAGGCGCTCTGCTCGCGGGTGATGATCATCGACCACGGCCGGATCCAGTACGACGGCGGCCTCGACGACCTCGTCCGCGCGACCCGGCCCCGCAAGCTGGTGCAGGCGACGTACGCGACGAACGTCGACGCCGGCCGGCTCGCGGCTCTCGACGGTGTCACCGCCGTCGAGCACTCCGACCTGAGGGTCAAGCTCGAGGTGGACCGCGAGCGCGCCGGACACGTGCTGGAGCAGCTTACGCGGATCGGCCCGCTCGTCGACCTCGATGTCGCGGACGCCGACATCGAGGAGATCATGCGCGACCTGTTCCAGCGCCGCAGCACGTTGGGAGACCCGTCATGAGCACGATTCTGCGCAACTTCCGCGTGCTGCGACGGATGGTCGCGGCCGAGATCGCCCAGCAGTCCATCTACCGCGGCGCGTGGATCATCTTCATGGCGGCCAACATCTGCGTGCCGATCATCTCGTTGCTCATCTGGCGTACGGCGATCGCGAACGGTGCCCGGCTCCCGATCGACGAGCGCTACGTCACGACGTACTTCGTGCTGCTGAGCTTCGTCACGATGGCCACCTCGTCGTGGCTGACCGGCTTCCTCGCGAACGACATCCGGCTCGGCAAGCTGTCCAGCTGGATGGTGCGGCCGGTGTCGTTGCTGGTGGGCTTCGTCGCCAACAACCTGTCGGAGAAGTTCCTCAAGCTGTTCGCCCTGGTGCCGATGATCGGCGTCCTGTGGTGGATCTTCCGCGACTCGATGAGCATCCCGGCCGGGCCGGGCCGCTGGGCGCTGTTCGCGGTCAGCATCGTGCTAGGGGCGATCCTGGTGTTCACGATCGACATCCTGATCGCGTCCCTCGCGTTCTGGATGGACGACGTCACCGCGCTCGCCCAGGCCCGGCTGATCATCGCGAGTGTGCTGTCCGGTTCCGTCGTACCGCTGGCGCTGATGCCGGACTGGTCGCGCGGGTTCATCGACAACCAGCCGTTCCGGTTCACCGTGTCGTTCCCGGTCGAGATCGTCGCCAGCAGTCTGTCCGGCGCGGAACTCCTGGCCGGCTTGGGGATCCAGCTCGCCTACGTGGTCCTCTTCGGCGTACTCGCCCGGCTCGTCTGGTCGGTCGGGATCCGCGCGTACTCGGCGGTGGGCGCATGAGTGCCATCCGTACGTACGCCGACGAACGACGTCCGCTCGACCGCAACTGGTTGCACAAGCAGCGGCGGCACCTCCGGCTGTGGCGCCGGTTCGTCGCGCAGGCGGTCGTCCGCGAGACGCACTACCGGGCACACTTCCTGACCACGCTGCTGGTAGGGCTCGTGCAGCTCGGGCTCGGGATCGTGCCGATCCTGCTGCTGTTCGGGTACGCCAATGAGGTGCGCGGCTGGTCACGCGCCGAAGTGATCGCGCTGGTCGGGATGTACCAGATCGTCAGCGGGCTGATGGCCACGTTCGTCGCGCCGAACCTGAACCGGATGACGACGTACATCACCGAGGGCGAGCTCGACGCGATCCTGCTGCGACCGGTGTCGAGCCAGTTCTACCTGACTCTGCGCTGGATCAACGTCGCGGAGCTGAGCAACGTCGCCAGCGGCATCGTGGTGCTGATCCTCGGCCTGGTCCAGGCCGGCATCCGTCCGAACCCGCTCGAGATCCTGCAGGCGCTCGTCCTTGCGACAACCGGCCTGCTGCTCCTCGTCTGCGTGTGGTCCGCGATGTCCTTCCTCGCCTTCTGGCTCCAGTCGGTGAACCCGATCGGCTTCGTCTTCCTCAACCTGACCGAAGCCGGCCGCTATCCGCTGGCGTTCTTCCCCACGGCAGTCCGCGCCTTCCTCACCTTCGCCTTCCCAGTAGCCTTCGCCACCACCTTCCCGATCCGAGCACTAGCAGGCGACCTCCCCTGGCCCCCACTCGCCGCCGGCCTCGGCCTGGCCTTCGTAGCAGTCCTCCTCGTCCGCCTCCTCTGGCACCGAGGCCTCCACTCCTACGCAAGCGCCTCCAGCTAAAGCTCTGCGCCTCCGCGAGCGTCTGGGGTGCGCACACCGTCTGGTGGGCTTGAACAGGAAATGGCTGGTCGCAGCCCACCAGTTCCTGTTCAAGCCCCCCGGCCCGGTGGTCAGTTGAAGGTTTCGCCGGACTCTGCTTTGTGGAGGAGCAGCGCTGGTGGCTCGAAGCGGGCGCCGTACGACGACGCCAGTTCACGCGAGCGGCGGACGAACTCCGGCAGTCCGTAGGCGTTGATGTACTGGAGAGCGCCACCGTGCAGCGGCGGGAAGCCGATGCCGAAGATCGAGCCGATGTTGGCATCGGCGACGGAGCGTAGTACTCCCTCGTCCAAGCACTTGACCGTCTCCAGCGACATCGCGAACGTCATCCGCTCCTGCAGATCGATCAGCGGTACGGCGCCGCCGCGCGGGAAGTGCTCCCACAGGCCGCGCCACAGCCGCTTCGGCCCGTCAGCCGGGTAGTCGTAGAAGCCGGCCCCGGCCGCCTTGCCCCGGCGGTCGAACTCGTTCACGAGGCGGTCCGTCACCGCCATCCCCGGGTGGTCGTCGAACGCACCCGCGCTGTCCCCCGCCGCCTTGGCCGCGTCCCGGATCTTCTGCGGCAACGTGAGCGTGACCTCGTCGAGCATCGCCAGTGGCGGCGCCGGGAAGCCCATCTGCGTCGCCGCCCGCTCGATCGTCACCGGATCGACGCCCTCGGCAACCATCGCGGCGCCCTCCATGACCAGGGTGCCGAAGACGCGCGAGGTGAAGAAGCCACGGCTGTCGTTGACCACGATCGGCGTCTTCTTGATCTGCCGGACCACGTCGTACGCCTTGGCGATGGTCCGCTCCGAGGTCTTCTCCCCCACGATCAGCTCGACCAGCTGCATCCGCTCCACCGGCGAGAAGAAGTGCATCCCGAGGAAGTCGTCCGGCCGGTCGATACCGTCGGCGAGTGACGTGATCGGCAGCGTCGACGTGTTCGAGCAGAGCAGCGCGTCCGGCTCGGCCACGCCGGCGATCTCGGCGAAGACCTTCTGCTTGAGCTCCTCGCTCTCGAACACGGCCTCGATCGCCAGGTCACAGCCGGCCAAGTCGTTCGGATCCGCGGTCGGGGTGATCCGGCTGAGGAACTCCTCCACCTGCTGCGCGGTGGTCCGACCCTTCCGCACCTGCTTCGCGAGCAACTTCTCCGAGTACGACTTCCCGCGCGAGGCCGCCTCCAGCGAGACGTCCTTCAGCACCACCTCGATACCGGCCTTGGCGCACACGTACGCGATCCCGGCGCCCATCATGCCCGCGCCGAGTACGCCGACCTTGCGCGCGGTGTACTTCGGTACGCCGCCCGGGCGCGAAGCGCCGGCGTTGATCGCCTGCAGGTCGAAGAAGAACGCCTGGATCATGTTCTTCGCGATCTGCCCGGTCGCCAGTGACACGAAGTACCGCGATTCGATCCGCGAGGCGGTGTCGAAGTCGACCTGGCTGCCCTCGACCGCCGCGCTCATGATCGCCCGCGGCGCCGGGTACGGCGCGCCCTTCAGCTGCTTGCGCAGGTTCGCCGGGAAGGCCGGCAGGAACGCAGCCAGCTTCGGCGAGGACGGCGTACCGCCGGGGATCTTGTAACCGTCGCGATCCCAGGGCTGCTTGGCGTCCCCGTCGTACGACGCGATCCACCGGTACGCCGCAGCGAGCAAGTCGTCGGCCGGGACGACCTGGTCGACAATGCCGACGGATCGAGCGTGAGCGGGCTTCATCCGCTGGCCCTCGAGCAGAACCTTCATCAGCGCGTCCTGCAGGCCGAGCATCCGGACGGTGCGGGTCACACCACCACCGCCCGGGAGCAGGCCGAGGGTCACCTCGGGGACGCCGAGCTCGATCCGGTTGTCGTCGGCAACGATTCGGTGATGGCAGGCCAGCGCGATCTCGAGTCCACCGCCCAAGGCGCTGCCGTTGATCGCGGCAACCACCGGAACTCCCAGCGTTTCCAGGGCTCTGAGCTGACGCTTGACCTCTTCGAGTGTCTCGAAGACCTCGGCGGCGTGCTCGGGCTGGATCTGTGACAGCATCTGCAGGTTGCCGCCGGCGAAGAACGTCGGCTTGGCGCTGGTGATGACGACGCCTTTCAGCGAGTCCTTCTCCGCTCGCAGCCGCTCGACGGTCTCACCCATCGCCGCGATGTAGGCCTCGTTCATCGTGTTCGCCGAGGCCGAGGGGTCGTCCATCGTCAGCGTGACGACACCTTCGGCGTTGTTGCAGGAGATCATGCCGCGAGCCTCTCGATGATCGTCGCGACGCCCATCCCGCCGCCGACGCACAGGGTGGCCAGTCCGTACCGGAGCTCACGCCGCTCCAGCTCGTCCAGCAGGGTTCCGATCAGCATGGCGCCGGTGGCGCCGAGGGGGTGGCCGAGCGCGATCGCCCCGCCGTTCACGTTCACCTTCTCGTGCGGTACGCCGAGATCCTTCATGAAGTGCAGCACCGCGGCCGCGAACGCCTCGTTCATCTCGAACAGGTCGATGTCGCTCACCTCGAGACCGGCCTTGGCCAGCGCCTTGCGGGCGGCCGGCGCCGGGCCGGTGAGCATGATCGTCGGGTCGGCGCCGCTGACACCCGTCGCGACCACCCGGCCGCGGGGAGCCTGACCGAGCGCCTCACCGGTCTTCTCGTTGCCGATGGCAACCAGAGCTGCGCCGTCGACGATCCCGGACGAGTTGCCGGCGTGGTGGACGTGCTCGATCCGCTCGACCGTCAGGTACTTCTCCAGCGCGACCGCGTCGAAACCACCGTGCTCCCCGATCGCCGCGAACGACGGCGGCAGTCCGGCCAGCGTGTCGACCGTGGTACCAGGCCGGAGCAGTTGGTCGTGGTCGAGGATCTGCAGACCGTTGCGGTCGTTGACCGGGACGACGGATCGGGCGAAGTAACCGTTCGCCCAGGCCTTGGCGGCGCGCGCGTGCGACTCGGCGGCGTACGCGTCGACGTCGGTCCGGGAGAAGCCGTCGAGGGTTGCGATCAGGTCGGCGCTGATCCCTTGCGGGATGAAGTTCGTCTGGAGGGCGGTCTCGGGGTCCATCGCCCAGGCGCCGCCGTCGGAGGCCATCGGCACGCGTGACATCGACTCCACCCCGCCGGCCAGGATGAAGTCCTCCCAGCCGGACCGGACCCGCTGGGCCGCCTGGTTCACCGCCTCCAGGCCGGAGGCGCAGAAGCGGTTGAGCTGGACGCCGCCCGTCGTCTCCGGGTACCCGGCGGCGAGGACCGCCGTACGGGCGATGTCCATGCCCTGGTCGCCGATCGGCGTGACGACACCGAGGACCACGTCGTCGATCGTGGCCGGATCGAGGCCGGGATGCCGGTGGCGCAACTCGTGCAGCAGACCGGTGATCAGCTGGATCGGCTTGACCTCGTACAGCGCGCCGGTCGGCTTGCCCTTGCCCCGCGGCGTGCGGATCGCGTCGTACAGGAAGGCGTCACTGGTCATACAGCCGATTGTGACAGTTGTAGTGTCACGATGGTCAAGTGGGGCTGGTTATGATCTCCGCCATGTCGGAAGTCGCGGGGGACGAGGCGACCCTCACCGTCGACGAGTTGTCGGCGCGGGTCGGTATGACAGTGCGGACGTTGCGGTTCTATGCCGGGCGAGGGCTGATTCCGCCGCCGATCCGGCGCGGGCGCGTCGGGTACTACGGACCGGAGCACATCGCACGGCTCGACCTGGTGCGGGAGCTGCAGGCGCACGGGTTCACGCTGTCGGCGATCGAGGGGTACCTGGACCGGATCCCGGCCGACGCGACGCCGCAGGACATCGCGCTGCACCGCACGCTGCTGACGCCGTGGATGCGGGATCTGCCGGAGACGCTGGACCGGGCCACGCTGGTACGTCGTACCGGCCGCGAGCTGACCGATGACGACATCGAGATGCTGGTCGCGCTCGGGGTGGTCGAGCCGACGCCGGACGAGGACGTGTTCCAGGTCGCGACCGCGCATCTGAGCCTCGGCGTCGAGCTCCTCGACCTGGATCTACCGGTCGAGGCGGTGCTCGACGCCGGCCGGATCTTCACCGAGCACGGCCGCGCGATCGCCGAGGAGCTCACCGAGGTCTTCCGCACCAAGGTCTGGCCGCACTACCGCGACTCCGGCGGCCCGCCCGAGCACATCCAGCAGCTGGTCGAACGCTTCAAGCCGGTGACGATCCAAGGCCTGGTCCTCGCCTACGAACGAGCCGTAGGCGAGACCCAGCGAGACACCATCCGCCGCACCGGCACCAAACCACCCCGCCGGTAGCTCAGGCACGGCCGTGGGATGTTCGGGTACGGCGGGCCAGGGAGTCGACGCCCACTGCCAGCAGGAGGACCACGCCGGTGACGAAGAAGCGGTAGGAGGAGTCGAGGCTGAGCAGGGTCAGGCCACTGGAGATGGATTGGATCACCAGGACGCCTAGGACAGCGGCGAAGGCGGTGCCTCGGCCGCCGAACAACGACGTACCACCGATGACTGCCGCGGCTATGGCGTTGAGGTTGACGTCACCGCCGCCGCTGGCCTGGTTCGCGGCGGCGAGACGGGCGGCGCCGAGGACTCCACCGAAGGCGGCCAGCGTCGTGCAAATGGCGAAGGTCGAGGTGTAGACCAGGCGGACGTTGATGCCGGCGCGGCGGGCGGCTTCGACGTTCCCGCCGACCGCGTAGACCGCCTTGCCCCACTTCGTGGAGGTCAGGCAGTAGTGCAGGACCAGCGCGAGGGCGACGAAGAGGACGAACATCCAGCCGACCCCCCGCGTCCGGTTCAGGAACCAGACCGCGAAGCCCAGCCCCACCGCGAGTACGCCGCTGCGCACCAGCAGGAACCGGTTCGACCGCGCGGACAACTGCGCCGTACGACGTTTGCGCGCATGCAGGAAGCCGACAGCAAAGAGCGACGCCGAGGCGAGCAGGACAAACGTGTAGGACAGCCAGGCGGGGACGAACGCCAGCTGGGCGAACTTCACCAGGCCGGAATCGAACGGCAGGTTCACCGAGCCGATCGAGCCGAGCGCCTTCAGCTGCAACCCGAGGAAGGACAGCAACCCGGCCAGGGTGATCACGAAGGTCGGGATCCCGACCCGGTTGAAGATCTCTGCGTACAGCAGCCCGATCGCGCAGCCGGTCACCAGCGCGAGCAGCACCGCCGCCCAGGCCGGCCACCCCTCCTTGACGAAGAGGATCGCCATCAGCGCCGCGGACAGACCGCTGATCGACCCGACCGACAGATCGATCTGGCCGACCAGCAGCACACAGACGATGCCGAGGGCAATGATCCCGACCGGGACGCACTCCATCAGCAGGTTCACCAGGTTGGTGCTGGACAGGAAGATCGGGTTCAGGATCTGCAGCACCACGCAGATCACCAGCAGCCCGGCGGCCACCGGGAGCACCCCGAGCTCACCGGCCCGGACCCGGTCCACCAGGGCCGTCACCGACCCGCGCAGGCCGGCCGCCTGCCGGAGCCGCTCGTCGGTCAGATCGGCTGCGGTCACCGCTGCACTCCTTCGTTCGGGCTGCTGCCGGTTCCGATGGCGTCCTGCACCCGGCCGGCACGTTGCGTCACGACGTTGTCCACGGCACCCGTGATCGCGGCGACGATCTCCTCCGACGACGTACTCCGCGCGTCGAACACGCCGTTGTTCCGGCCAAGACGCAGTACGACGACCTGATCGGCCACCGCCCGTACGTCGGCCATGTTGTGGCTGATCATGATCACGCCGTGGCCGTTCTCGCGCAGCCGGTCGATCAGGTTCAGCACCTCGGCGGTCTGCGCCACGCCGAGGGCGGCGGTCGGCTCGTCCAGGATGATGATCTTCGGATCGCCGAGCAGCGACCGCGCGATCGCCACGGTCTGGCGCTGCCCACCGGACAACGCCGCCACCGGCAACCGGACGGCCGGCAGCTTGGCGGACAACTGCCGCAGCAACTCCCAGGACCTCACCTCCATCGCGACATCGTCGAGTCGGTACGGTCCGAGTTCCTGGCCGAGGAAGAGATTCTCGATCACGTTGAGGTTCTCGCACAGCGCGAGGTCCTGGAACACGGTCGCGATACCCAGCTTGTGCGCTGCCGCCGGGCCGGGGATCGTCACCTCCCGGCCCTCGAACGTGATCGTGCCCGCATCCGGCGCGTGCACGCCGGACAGCACCTTGACCAGCGTGGACTTGCCCGCGCCGTTGTCGCCGACGATCGCGACCACCTGACCGGCGTCCACGGTGAGGTCGACGTCGGTCAGGGCGGCGACGGCACCGAAGTTCTTGCTGATGCCGTTCAGACGCAGCGTTTCCATCAGCTCAGGCCCAGCTCCGCGCAGTCGGCCTTGTACTCCGCCGTACAGATATCGGCGATCTTCACCGCGAACCCGGGCTCCTTGAGGATCTCGGCGATGTTCTCCCGGGTCACGACGGTCGGCGTGAACAGCTCCGACGGCGTGTCGAACAGGGTCGTCTTGCCCTCCGGCTTGTTGCCCTGGGCAAACTCGTGGGCGACCACGGCGGCGGCGTCCGCGACGATCTTGATCGGCTTCGAGATGGTGTTGTACTGATCGCCGGAGATGACCCGCTGCAGGGCGGCCAGCTCGGCGTCGTTGCCGGTGACCGGCGGGACCTTGGCGCCGGCCGCCTTGAAGGCCGCGATGGTGGCGCCGCCGGTGCCGTCGTTCGCGGCGACCACACCGGCGATCTGGTTCGGGAACCGGGTGATCTGTCCGCTGACCCATTCCTGCGCCTTCGGCGGCTGCCAGCCCGGCGTGTCGAACTCGGCGAGCAGCTTGTAGCCGCTCGGGTCGACCGCGCTGTGGATGCCCTTCTTGATCAGGCCGGCCGCGGCGTCGGTGGGTGAACCGTTGACCTGCAGGATGCCGCCGGTCGCCTTGGTCTGCTTGAGGTGGTCGACCAGCGACTGGGCGATCAGCTGGCCGATCTTCTCGTTGTCGAACGAGATGTAGTAGTCGGCCTTCTTGTCCGGGATCGGCCGGTCGTACGCGATCACGGGGACGCCCTGGCTCTGCGCGGTCTGCACGATCGAGGCGGCCGCCGCGGAGTCGACCGGGTCGATCACGATCGCCTTCACGCCCTGGGCGAGCATCGAGTTGGCCTGCTGCTGTTGTTTGGCCGGGTCGGCGGCGGCGTTCTGGTACAGCACCGTGCAGCCCGAGCACAGCTCCTTCATCTTCGCCGTGAACAGCGGTGCGTCGAACAGCTCGTACCGGGTCGAGGCGATGTCCGGCATCAGGAAGGCGATCTTCGCGTCCGAGCTACCGCCTCCCGTGCCGCCCGCGCCGCCCTCGTCCGCGCCGCATGCCGCCGACGCCAGCGCCACCAGCCCAGCGACCGCCACCACACCGAACCGCCTCATCTGACCACACCTCTCAGCCGATCCTGTTAACTTCGCATCAGATCGTGTTACAAAACCGCAGGTGTGTGCGCGCTGTCAAGATCCAGGCACGTAAAGAAGCCCCGAGTCAGCTAGCTGACCCGGGTCCGGAAGGTGGTCAGAGGCCGATGACGAAGCCGGTCAGACCGCTGGGCGGCTCGTCGGTGACGTCGACCCGCTCGACCCGGGCGTACGGCGGCCCGTGCCCGACCCAGTCCAGCATCCGCTGGACGGCGTCCTCGGGTCCCTCGAAGAGCGCTTCGACGGTGCCGTCCGGCCGGTTCCGAACCCAGCCGTTGATCCCGGCCCGCCGTGCTTCCCGGCGGCAACTGTCGCGGAAGAACACGCCCTGGACGAGTCCGTGGACGACGACCCGGCGGCAGATCACTCGTTCGGCAGCTTCAGGTAGGTGAGGCCGCGCAGGTCCAGGTACGTGTCGCTCGGGGTGGTGACGACGCGCAGGAGTACGCCGTCGCACCCGGTGCACCGGGCGACCAGGCCAGGTGCGTTCACGTACAACCGCGTGTCGGCGAAGACACCGGTCTGGCCGCAGCCGGCGCAGCGGGCGATCGCGGCGGTGATGTCCACCGCGAACAACTCGCTGAGAGCACCGGCCGCCGCATTGCCGTCGAGGTGAGTGTTTTCACTCATCGCGGGCCTCCTGTCGGTCCAAAACGCTCGGTTCTCACTCGGGCCGGGTCATGTCCGGCGGCGACGAGCAGGTCCGCCACCGTCTCCACGAACGGCGTCGGCCCGCACACGTACGTCGTCGGCGCGTCCGCCGGCGTGAACCCGAACTGCTCGATCAGGCCGGCGTCGATCCGTCCGACCCGCGGCTCCCCCGCCGGCGCCTCCCGCGTGTAGACGAGACGTACGTCGACGTGGTCCGCCGCGGCCAGCGTCTTCAAGTCGTTCACGTAGATCACCGAGACGGGCCGCCGTACCGAATAGATCAGGCGCACCGGCACCGTACTCGCCGCGGCCGAGTGAGCGCGCAGCATGGCCATCAGCGGGACGATCCCCGATCCCCCGCCGATCAACTGCACCGGCTCGTCCTGCTCCGGCTTCCAGACGAACCACCCACCGACCGGCCCACGGATCTCCAACGGATCGCCGGCCTTCACCACGTCGACCAGGTACGGCGAGACTTCGCCATCCGGCACCTGCTCGACAGTCAGCTCGATCGTGTCACCGGACCACGCGGACGCGATCGAGTACGACCGGGAGGCCCGGTACCCGTCCGGTGCGGTCAGCCGGACGTCCAGGTGCTGACCCGCCAGGTGACCGGGCCACTCCGGTACCTCGAGCACCAACGTCCGGGCGGTCGCGGTCTCCCGTCGTACGTCGGCCACCGTGGCAACCTGCCAGCTCAGTCGCCGGCGTATCGCTGTTCTTTCCATGGATCTCCGTACCCGTGGTAGCCGGCGGTCTCCCAGAAGCCGAGGTCCTCGGTGTCGGACAGGACCAGCCCGCGGACCCACTTGGCGCTCTTCCAGAAGTACAGGTGCGGCACGAGCAGCCTGGCCGGGCCGCCGTGCTCGGGGTCCAGCGGCTCGCCGTCGTACTCGTACGCGATCCAGGCCTGGCCGTCGAGTAGGTCCTCCAACGGCAGGTTGGTGGTGTAGCCGCCGTAGCTGTGCGCGAGCGCGAAGTCGGCCCCGGTCTCGACGTCGGCGAGCAGGGCGTCGAGCGAGACGCCCTTCCAGGAGGTCTCGAGCTTCGACCACCTGGTCACGCAGTGGATGTCCTTGGTGATCTCCTCGGCCGGCATCCCCATCAGACCGGCCCAGTCCCACCGGTGCACCTCACCCGTCTCCGTGGTGACGGTGAACTCCCAGTGCTCGGTCCGGATGTGCGGAGTAGGCCCGGCGGACAGCACCGGAAAGTCCTGCGTCAGGTACTGCCCCGGCGGAACCTCCGACCCACCCCGCCGACGCCCGGTGAACCCCGGCGACACGATTCCCATGACGACCTCCCTCTCTGGGGCAGTCAACCACGGACAGCTCAGATTCCCATCGTGCGCCCGATGATTTCCTTCATGATCTCGGTGGTGCCGCCGTAGATGGTTTGGATGCGGGTGTCGAGGTAGGCCTTGGCGATCGGGTACTCGGTCATGAAGCCGTAGCCGCCGTACAGCTGCAGGCAGCGGTCGACGACCTTCTTCTGCAGCTCGGTGGTCCACCACTTGGCCATCGCGGCCTCGGCGACCGACAGGGTGCCGGCGTTCAGCTCCTGGATGCAGCGGTCGACGAAGACGCGGGCGATCTGCGTCTCGGTGGCCAGCTCGGCGAGCACGAAGCGGCTGTTCTGGAACGAGCCGATCGGTCGGCCGAACGCCTTCCGCTCCTTGACGTACTCCAGCGTTCCGGCCAGCAGGTTCTCGCAGGCGGCGGCCGCGACGACGGCGATGGCGAGGCGTTCCTGCGGCAGCTTCTCCATCAGGTGGACGAAGCCCTTGCCCTCCTCCCCGAGCAGGTTCTCCACCGGCACCCGCACGTTGTCGAAGAACAGTTCCGCGGTGTCCTGCGCCTTGAGCCCGATCTTGTCCAGGTTGCGACCGCGCTCGAAGCCCGGCATGCCGCGCTCCACCACCAGCAGCGAGATGCCCTGCGCGCCCGCGGCCGGGTCCGTCTTCGCGACGACGATGACCAGGTCCGCGAGGATGCCGTTGGAGATGAACGTCTTCTGACCGTTCAGCACGTAGTGGGCGCCGTCCCGGCGGGCCGTGGTCCGGATGCCCTGCAGATCGCTCCCGGCGCCGGGCTCGGTCATCGCGATCGCGGTGATGGTCTCGCCGGAGCAGAAGCCGGGCAGCCAGCGTGCCTTCTGCTCGTCGGTCGCATAGTCGAGCAGGTACGCCGAGGTGATGTCGGTGTGGATCGCGAACCCGACGCCGCTCGCCCGGGCCCGGGTCAGCTCCTCGATCACCACCGCGTTGAACCGGAAGTCCCGGACGCCACCGCCGCCGTACTCGGCCGGCATCATGAAGCCGAGCAGACCCGCCTGACCGGCCGCGGTCCAGACCTCGCGCGGGACGATGCCGGCCTCCTCCCAGGCGTCGTGGTGCGGCACGATCTCCTTGTCACAGAACGCCCGCGCGGTGTCCCGGAAGGCGTCGTGATCGGCGTCGAAGAGCTGACGTTCCACGGGCGGTACCTCTCAGTTCTGTACGGCGGCGCCGGAGTTCAGCAGGGCGTCGATGTCGGAGATGCCCCAGTCGGCGAGGGCCTCGCGAGTGTGTTCGCCGGCCCGTGCGGGCGAGCGGCCGAGGCTGGTCGGCGTACGGGAGAAGCGTGGCGCGGGTGCGGCCTGGCGGACGCCGTCCTTGTCCACAAAGGTGCCGCGGGCAACAAGATGCGGGTGCTCACCGGCGAGCGGGAGGACCGGCGCGACGCAGGCGTCCGTGCCGTCGAACACGTCCATCCACTCGGCCTGGGTGCGCTGGAGGAAGGTTTCCGTCAGCACCTTGCGGAGCTCGGGCCAGTTCGCCAGGTCGCCGCGGTCCGGTGCGGTGATGCCGAGCTTGGCGATCAGCTCGTCGTAGAACGGCTGCTCCAACGCGCCGACCGCGACGTGCTTTCCGTCCGCCGTCTCGTACACGTCGTAGAAGGGCGCGCCGGTGTCGAGCAGGTTCGTGCCGCGTTCCTGCGTCCAGGTCCCCGCGGCGAGCGCGCCGAGCATCATCGTCGTCAGGTGTGCGGAACCGTCGACAACCGCCGCGTCGACAATCTGCCCACGGCCGCTGCGCTGTGCCTCGTGCAGCGCGGCCAGTACGCCGACGACCAGGTACAACGAGCCGCCGGCGAAATCGCCGAGCAGGTTGGCCGGTACCTGCGGCGGACCACCCGCCCGGCCGATGAGATGCAGCGCACCGGACAACGCGATGTAGTCGATGTCGTGTCCGGCGGTCTGCGCGAGCGGGCCGTCCTGACCCCAGCCGGTCATGCGGCCGTACACCAGCTTCGGGTTGATCGCCTGCAGGTCGTCTGGTCCCAGACCGAGCCGCTCGGCGACACCCGGCCGGAACCCCTCGACCAGTACGTCGGCCTGCGCAGCCAAACGACGTACGACGTCGATCGCCGCCGGGTGCTTCAGGTCCAGGGCCGCACTGCGTCGACCGCGGTTGACCAGGTCGAGCTCCGCCGGGCCGAGGGACGGGCCGCCGCCGGGCCGGTCGATCCGCAGCACCTCGGCGCCGAGCTCGGCCAGCATCATGCAGGCGAACGGCCCCGGACCGATCCCCGCCAGCTCGACGACCTTCACCCCCTGGAGTGGACCCATGCCGATCATTGTGACAGCTTTACTGTCACAGTCGTCAAGTCATCCTCCGTGCGGCGGCCAGCGCGCTCAGCGGCACGAGCACGCTCAGCGTGGTGACGACGGCCAGCAGGGAGGACCAGCCCGGCGAGTCCCCCTCGAGGTGGCCGAGATGGAAGACGAGGTGCGGCACGGCGAACGCGAGGTAGGCAAGCAGTGCGACGACCGTGAGCAGCCGGTCGAAGCGGACCGCCGCCGCGATGAGCACGATCGCCAAGCCGAGCGTCGCGCCCCCGAAGTCGCGGAACAGGTGCTCGCCGTACGGCGGCGTCCAGTCGACCGTCGGCAGTTCGTAGAACGACGCCGGGAAGAACGTCAGCCACACCCCGAGGACAAGCTGGTACGCCGCGAAGATCACCAGGACGGACCGCACATACCCCCTCATCCGAGGTACTCCGCAAAGGTGATCGTGCCGTACGTCGGCCCGTCGACGAGCGCGGCCCCGCCGGCATAGGCACGGAAGGTCTTACCCGGGACGCGCAGCGGCATGATCGGGCGCCGGGAGCGCCGCGCCGCCGCCCATTCGCGGGCAAGCTCCGGCAGCCGCCGCCGCTCCGGACCACCGATGTCGGGCGCGCGCCCGTTGGCCGGCGCCTGCTCGACGAGCTCGCTCAGCCGTACGGCGACATCCTCGACGGCGATCGGCTGGAGCGTGACCGACGGGGCAAGGATGGCCGGAAGCCTCAGGCTGAAGATCCGGTCCAGCAGGTTGTGGAACTGAGTCGCCCGCAGGATCGTGTACGGCGTCCCGGACTCCGCGACCAGCCGCTCGACCTCGAGCTTGGACCGGTAGTACGGCAGCGGGATCCGGTCGATGCCCACGATCGACATGACCACAACATGAGCCACCGGCACTCTGAGCAGGTTGCGAGCCTGCTGCACGTCCCGCCGGCCGAGGCCGGTCGCGAGGTGGACGATCGTGTGGGCGCCGTCGACGGCCGCGTCGATGCCGCGGCCGGTGGTCAGGTCCCCGGTGATCAGGCCTGGCCCGGTCCTGCGACTGAGGACGCGAACCTCATGGCCGGCCGCGCGGAGGTGATCGACAGTAGGCCGGCCGAGAGTGCCGGTGCCGCCGGTGACGAGGATGGTAGACATCAGATTGGTCGCGGGCTACCCCATTCGTTCAGGTCGGGAGGGGAGGAATCGCGACTGCCCCCCTTCGGAGATCGGGACTGTCGGTCCTGGCTGTTTGGATGGTTTCCGTGTCCCGGTTCCGGATGTACCCGACTCCAACGCAGCAGGTTGCGATGCTGCAGGAGTGCGCGCACGCCCGGTACGTGTGGAACCTGGCCCTTGAGCAGTGGTCGATGTGGACGCCCGACGAAGGCCCAGTACCTGGGTACGTGAACCAAGCACGGCAACTGACCGAGGCGCGGGCCGTGTTCGGCTGGCTGCGGGCCGGGTCGCAGACCGTCCAACAGCAAGCGCTGCGGGACTTCGACCAGGCTGTCAGGAACTTTTACGCCGGCACCCACCGGCGCCCGACCTGGCGCAAGGCCGGGCGGCACGAAGGCTTCCGCATCGTCGGCCCGCCAGTGTCCCGGATCACGCAGCTGAACCGGAAGTGGGCCAAGGTCAACGTACCGAAGGTGGGCTGGGTCCGGTTCCGGCTGTCCCGACCTGTTCCCGACGCAAAGTCGTACCGCATCACCCGTGATCGGAGGGGGCGCTGGCACCTCGCGTTCGCCGCGATCCCGGCACCCCGTACCGGTGAGGTCGTTGGCGTGGACCGCGGCGTCGCCGTATCGGCCGCCCTGTCCACCGGCGAACTCCTGTCCTGCCCAGGTCTCTCCGACCGCGAACAGGTCCGACTGAAGCAGCTGCAACGCCGGCTGGCCCGGTGTCGCCGCGGCTCCAAGCGGTGTCAGCGGATGCAGGCCGCGATCGCCAAGTTGCACGCCCGAGTCGGCGATAGGCGCAAGGACTGGGTGGAGAAGACCAGCACCGACCTCGCCCGTCGCTTCGATGTGATCCGGGTGGAGGACCTGCGCATCGCGCAGATGACCCGGCGGCCCAAGCCCAAACCCGACCCCGACCGACCAGGGAAGTACCTGCCGAACCGTCGCCTCGCCAAGGCGGGACTGAACCGGGGCATCCTGGCCAACGGCTGGGGGCTGCTCGTCCGGCGCCTGGAACACAAGGCCCGGGGGCGGGTAGAGAAGATCAACGCTGCGTACACGTCGCAGACCTGCAGCGTCTGCGGGCACTGCGCACCGGGCAACCGCGAGAGCCAAGCGGTCTTCCGGTGCGTAGCCTGCGGGCATCGGGCGCCCGCGGACCTGAACGCGGCAGTGAACATCGCGGCCCGACGGGCCGTCAGCGCACGCCGAGAGACGCCACCACGGGTCTCCCCGAAGCGTGAACCCCAACACGCTACCTCCGCGTAGTAGTAGTTGGAATCCCCCTTCACGGGCGGGGAGGACGTCAACTGGTGTCCTTTCGTTCGTTCACCAGGTCAGATCCGGTAGCCCTCCGATTCGTGACAACTGCCCGACCGCGAAAGTGAGCTTGTCCGGATTCATCACGAACTCCAGGTCGATCACGCCGCGGTCGTCGTACTCGACGAAGCAGACGGCCGCCACGCCTTCGGGGCTGACGGCAACGAGTGCCGGCCTGCCGTTCGCCTCGGCGAAGTGCGGCTCGATCCCGGCGCCGAAGCGTGCCAGTGCGCCGACCAGGTACCGCGCGACGCGCTCGCGGCCGGCGATCGCGTTGCGGGCCGCGACCACCTTGCCGCCGCCGTCGGCACGCGCCACGACGTCCTCGGCGAGCAGCGCCTCCAATTCGCCGATCTCACCGAGCTTGGCCGCCGCGATGAATCGCTCGACCAGCCGTCGCCACTCCCCCGGATCGACCCGGCGCTCACGCCGCGGCTCGGCGGCGACCCGCTTGGCCGCGCGGGACGCCAGTTGCCGGGCGTTGGCCTCGGACGTGCCGATCAGTTCGGCGACCTCGCGATGGCTGTAGGCGAAGGCTTCGCGGAGCACGTACGCCGCTCGCTCGGCCGGGCTGAGCCGTTCGAGCAGGAGCAGCAACGCGAACGACACCGACTCCCGCTCGCCGACCAGCTCCAGTGGCCCGAGCTCGTCGAAGGCTCGGCCGGTGAGCACCGGTTCCGGCAGCCACTCCCCGACGTACGTCTCCCGCCGGGCCCGGGCCGAGGTGAGCTGCTTGATCGACAGGTTGGTGACCACTTTCGCCAGGAATGCGCCCGGGTCCTTCACCGACTGCTGGTCGACGCCCTGCCACCGCAGCCACGCCTCCTGGACAATCTCATCGGCATCACTCGCCGTGCCGAGTATCCGGTAGGCGATCCCGAACAACCGCCCGCGCACCCGCTGGAAGGCCGCCAGTCCGTCGACGTCGGTGGTCCTCACCCGGTCAGTCTGTCAGGAAGGCCTGCGCGGCCCGTTGGATCTTGGTGTAGAACTCGGTCCAGCCGGCCTCGTCCATCATGTCGGCGTCGGCGCCGCCCTGGCCGTCGATGAGCTCGCGCAGGATGTCGGCGTGGCCGGCGTGGTGGGCGGTCTCGTCGACGACCCGGACCAGCAGCGCGCCGAACGTCGTACCGCGCTTTCCTTCGGCCCAGTGCGGAACCTCGGCCGGGGTGTCCAGGGGCAACTCGGCGATGCTGCGGTCGCTGTGGGCGCAGGCCTGCCGGTAGAGGTCGGTGATGTACTCCGTGCTCTCGGACGGCAGGGCCCACATGTCGGCGCCCTCCCAGACGCTGCCGTCCTCTTCCCAGGGCAGCGGCTTCTCCGGCGGCCGGCCGACGCTCGTCCCGAGGTAGACGTACTCGACCCCGGTGAGGTGCTTGACCAGGCCGAGCAGGTTCGTCCCGGAGGGCACGAGTGGACGCCGGCGGTCAAATTCACTCAAGCCCTCCAGCTTCGCCAGCATCAGCGCGCGGGTGGCCTGGAGGTATTGCTGCAGCTCAGCCTTCATAGCTGAGGACGCTAACCCACGCCTCAGACAGTTTGCGGCACACCCGGTGGAATGAACGGCGGCGCGGTCGGGCCGTGTGCGATCAGCTTCATCAGAGCGGCCGTGTCGGCGTACGAGTCGATGGCGTCGGCGAGCCGGTCCAGGCGGGCCTCGCGCAGCGCGGCGAACGAGACCGTGCCGTCCGGCGCCGGCTTGCCGGTCACCTCGGCGACCTCGGCCAGGAACGCGTGCCGCGCCGCGTCGTCGTCCAGCAGCCCGTGCCAGATCGTTCCCCAGGTGTTCCCGACCCGGCACCCGCCAGGAAACTCGGCCGCGTCCCCGGTGATCGTCACCACGCCATGATGGATCTCGTACGCCGTCGGCGCCGGCCGGGCCAGCACCTTGCCGGCCGCGAACACCGTTGCTCCCGGCAACAACCCGAGTCCGGTGTGCTCACCACCACCCTCGACACCGTGCGGGTCCGAGATCGCACCACCCAGCAACTGATACCCACCACAGATCCCGAGCACCGGCCGCCCGGCCGCGACCCGGGCCGCCACCGCATCGGCAAGCCCGTGCTCCCGCAACCACTGCAGGTCCGCCACGGTCGCCCGCGATCCCGGCAGTACGACGAGATCGGCGTCCCGCACCTCGGCCGGGCTGGTCGTGAAGAACACACTGTTCGTCGGCTCGACCGCGAGGGCGTCCAGGTCGGTGAAGTTGCTGATCCGCGGGAACCGGACGACCGCGACGGTGAGCAGGTCGGCCGGCGAACTCCGCCGTACGGGGATGTCGAGCGCGTCCTCGGAGTCCAGCCACAGCTCGGGCAGCCACGGGAGTACGCCGTACGTCGGACGGCCGGTCACGGCGGTCAGCATGTCGATCCCCGGCTGGAGCAGCGACACATCACCGCGGAACTTGTTCACCAGGAACCCGCTGATCAGCCCTTGATCGGCCGCGTTCAGCAACGCGACCGTGCCGAACATCGACGCGAACACTCCGCCACGATCGATATCGCCGACCACGACCACCGGGGCCTTGGCGTGCTGCGCGAGGCCCATGTTCACGTAGTCGGATTGCCGCAGGTTGATCTCCGTCGGGCTGCCCGCGCCCTCGCTGATCACCACGTCGTAGCGCGACGCCAGATCGTCGTACGCCGCGAAGGCCGCCTTGGCCAACTCCGCTCGCTCGGTCAGGAACCCGCGAGCGGTCAGTTCGCCCCACGGCTCCCCCATCAGCACGACATGGCTGCGACGGTCGCTGCCGGGCTTGAGCAGCACCGGGTTCATCGCGGCCTCCGGCTCGGCGCCGGCGGCGACGGCCTGGATCCACTGCGCCCGGCCGATCTCGGCGCCGTCCGCGCAGACCATCGAGTTGTTCGACATGTTCTGCGCCTTGTAGGGCGCCACCCGCACACCCTGACGCGCCAGCCACCGGCAGAGCCCGGTCACCACGGTCGTCTTGCCCGCGTCGGACGTCGTACCGGCAATCAGGAGCGAACCCACCCGGCCTACCTTACTGCGCGGCGTTCAGCCCACGGGAGACGCGAGCCGCAGGACCTCGGCGGTGGAGAGCTTGGCGAGATCGGCGCCGTCGACGAGGAGCTTGGACGCCCGGATACCGCTGCCGATCACGACCGGCCCGGCGTTCGCGACCGCCTCGTCGACCAGGACCGGCCAGTCCGCGGGCAGTCCGATCGGGGTGATGCCGCCGTACTCCATCCGCGTCGTGCTGACCGCGTCGTCCTGGGCGGCGAACGAGATCTTCCGGACACCGAGGTGCTTGCGGATCACGCCGTTCACATCCGCCCGGTGGGTCGCGAGCACCATCACCGCGGCGTACGTCGACTCACCGGCCCGCTTGCCGTGGACGATCACGCAGTTCGCCGACGCGGCCATCGGTACGTCGTACTCCGCGCAGAAGGCGGCCGTGTCGGCCAGGCCGGGATCGATCGCCGCCGCGTACCCCGGGATCGACCCGAGACCGTCCCGCACCGGCTCGGCCAGCAACTCCGGCACCTCGGCCGCCGGCCGCCACTCGAGCTTGCCCAAACCCGGCCCGGTCATGGGGCCTCCCGGCCTGGACTGAGGAGCGGAGGGAGCGAAGCGACTGGAGTGACGAGGGAAGGCTGGGAGTTAGAGCCCCATGACCCGCCGCGCCGGAGGCGTGGCATCAGTACAGTCACTCGCCCGGCCGCTTGACTAAGTCGGCGTACTCGGTGTGTTCCTCGAGGAAGTCCTGGTAGAACGGGCAGGCCGGCTTGACCCGGAGTCCGAGTGCCCGGGCGTCGTCCAGCGACTTCGTGGCGATCTGGCCGGCCACGCCGCGGCCGCGATAGTCGGGCAGTGTCTCGGCATGCAAGAAAATGATGACACCAGGATGCAGCGCGTAGTCGACGAAGCCCATCAGGTTGCCGTCCGCGTCGAGCGCCTCGTACCGGCTCCGCTCGCCGGCGTCCACCACGTTGATCTCGTTCTCCATGCTCGCCACTCTAGCCACGGCTCCAGCCACGCCCGGCCGGCCTACCGCGAGTAAGTTGTGGACGGCCGACCGCCTGTTGCCGTGGACAGACGGTAGCATCGCGGGCTGAAATGGGTGAGTGGACGGGCGCTGGGGTGGGTGACGACGTGACGGTGGCTGGTGGAGACGGTGGACCGACCGCTCTCCGCATCATGCTCGGCGGACAGCTGCGGCGGATGCGGGAGCAGGCCGGGATCAGCCGCGCCGACGCCGGCTGGCAGATCCGCGCCTCCGAGTCCAAGGTCAGCCGGATGGAACTCGGCCGGGTCGGGTTCAAGGAACGGGACGTCAGCGACCTGCTCGAGCTCTACGGCATGCAGGACGAGGAGGAACGCTTCCGGCTGATGGAGCTGGCCCGGGCGGCCAACAACCCGGGCTGGTGGTCCCGGTACGGCGACGTGATGCCGACCTGGTTCACCAACTACGTCGGCCTCGAGGTCGCGGCCACCCTGATCCGGACCTACGAGGTGATGTTCGTCCCGGGCCTGCTGCAGACCGAGGAGTACGCGCGGGCCGTCGTCCAGATGGGCAAGGCCTACCTGCCCGTCCAGGAGATCGAGCAGCGGGTGGCGCTGCGGGTGGCCCGGCAGCAGATCCTCAACCGGGCGAACCCGGCCCGCCTCTGGGTGGTCATTGACGAGTCGGTGCTGCGCCGCCCGGTCGGTGGCGAGGACATCATGCGGGCCCAGATCGAGCACCTGATGATGTGGGCGCAGGAGCCGAACATCACCCTCCAGGTGATGCCGTTCAGCAGCGTCGGCTACCCGGGCGCGGGCGGTGCGTTCAGCATCCTGCGGTTCCCCGAGGGCGACCTGCCGGACATCGTCTACATCGAGCACGCGGCCAGCGCGCTGTACCTGGACAAGCTGGAAGAGGTCGACGAGTACGTCGCGATCATGGAAGCGCTGACGATCGCGGCGGCGCCGGTGTCGCACACCGACAGCCTGTTGAAGGAAGCCCTCGCTCGGATGGACTGATCCTCCGGGGTGGCAACGCTCAGGCGACCTTGAGGTCGACCTCGATGTTTCCACGGGTGGCGTTGGAGTACGGGCAGACCTGGTGCGCCTTGGCGACCAGCTCCTCCGCGACGGCGCGCTCGACGCCCGGCAGGCTCACCTCGAGCACGACCTCCAGGCCGTAGCCGGCGCCGCCGTTGATCGGGCCGATCCCGACCTCCGCGGTGACGGTCGACCCGTCCGCGTCCTGGCGGGCCTTGCGGGCGACCAGCTTGAGCGCGCTGTGGAAGCAGGCCGCGTAGCCGGCCGCGAACAACTGCTCCGGGTTGGTGCCGTGGCCGCTGCCGCCCATCTCGACCGGCGGCGCGACGACGACGTCGAGCTTGCCGTCGTTGCTCGCGACCTTGCCGTCCCGGCCGCCTTGAGCGGTGGCCTTGGCGGTGTAAAGAACCTTCTCTACTGCGACTGCCATAAAGACAACCCTCCTGAATCGTTGCGTGTGAAGTGCAGGTCGTGGCTGGTGCCGCGTTGAAAGGATCAGCGGGTGGGGTCGAGCACGAGCTTGCCGACGGTCCGGCGGGCTCGCAGGTCCTCGTGGGCGGTGGCGACGTCGGACAGCGCGTACTCGCCACCGACGATCGGGCGGAGCTTGCCGCTCGCGGTCAGGTCGAACAGCTCGGCCAACGGGTCGCCGAGCAGCGCCGGCTCGCGGAAGCAGTCGGCCAGCCAGAAGCCGGCGATCGTCTTCGAGCCCTTCATCAACCGGCTCGCGTCGATCGGCGCGGCGACCTGCCGGGACGCGGCACCGAAGGTGACCAGTCGGCCGAACCGCGCGAGCGCCGCGAACGACTCGTCGAACGTCGGCCCGCCGACCATCTCGAGCACGATGTCGACCGGCTTGCCGCCGTTCGCCTCGACGATGCGGTCCTTCAGGCCGTCCGGCTCGCCGTCGATCGCCTCGTCCGCGCCGAGCTCCAGCGCCTGCTTGCGCTTCTCCTCGCTGGACGCGGTCGCGATCACCCGGCCCGCACCCCACAACTTCGCGAGTTGCACCGCGAGGGACCCGACACCACCGGCACCGGCGTGCACCAGCACGGACTCAGCCGGCTGCAGGTGCGTGGACGTCTTCAGCAGGTGCCAGGCCGTCGTGCCCTGCAGGACCAGCGCGAGCGCGGCGTCGTCACTGACACCTTCGGGTACGTCGAACGCGTACGCCGCCTGCGCCACCGCCTTCTCGGCGTATCCGCCGGAACCGACGAGTGCGACCACTCGGCGTCCGTCCGCCGTACGTCCGACGACCTCTCCGCCCGGGATCATCGGCAGCTCGGTCTTGGACAGGTACGAGTTCTCGACCTGGTGGGTGTCCGCGTAGTTGATGCCGGCGCGATCGACCGTGATCAGGACCTGGCCGTCACCGGCGACCGGCTCCGGCACATCGCTGATCTTGAGGACCTCGGGTCCGCCGAACTCGGTAATCTGTATCGCACGCATACACCGTACTATACACTGTACGTTAGGAACGTCGACGGGAGGTGCGTCACATGGCGAGGACGCCGCGCAACACGCTCAGCTCCGAGCTGATCGTGCGGACCGCCCTGGAGCTGATGGAGTCGAAGGGCACCGACGGGTTCAGCCTGCGCCGGGTGGCCGCGGAGCTCGGGGTCGGCCCAATGGCGCTCTACACCTACTTCCGCAACAAGGACGACCTGTACGACGCCGTCCGCGACCACCTGATGGGGCTGCTCCCCGCCGTACCGCAGGACGTGGCGTGGCCCGACCAGGTGCGGGCGGTGTGCCGGAGCCTGCGGTTGCTGATGCTGCAGCACCCTTGCCTTGCGCAACTACTGTCGGGACGCCCGTTGAGCGGTCACGAGACGGCCCGGGTCGCTGAAGGGCTGCTCGGCGTACTGCGGAACGCCGGCTTCGACCCGGAGGCGGCGGCGCGGACGCACACCACGTTGTTCACCTACGTACTCGGGGCCACATCCTGGGAGATCCAGATGGCCGCCGAGCGCCGCGATCCCGAGGCCTGGCGGCGGTTGCGCACGACGATGGAGTCCCTGTCCGCACGCGAGTTCCCGACGGTGGTCGACCTCGCGCCGGAGCTGGCGCGTACGACGGGTGGCGACGACCAGTTCGACTACGGCCTCGACCTGCTGCTCGCCGGCCTCGAGGTCAGAAGACCATCGTGACGATCGCGATGATGCCGATGCAGACGATCAGGGAGCGCAACGCGATCGGCGGGAGCTTGCGGCCGTAGCGGGCGCCGAGGAAGCCGCCGATGGTGGAACCGACCGCGATCAGGCCGGCCGCCAGCCAGTCGACGTCGGCGACGATGATGAACAGCACTGCGGCGACCGTGTTCACGAACGTCGCGAGCACGTTCTTCAGACCGTTCATCCGCTGCAGGTTCGGATCCAGGCCTAGGCCGAGGATCGCCATCAGCAGCACACCTTGGGCGGCACCGAAGTACCCGCCGTAGATGCCGGTGGCAAACACCGCGGGGATCACCCACCACGCGCCGCGGTGGGTGTGCTCGGGGACGCTGATCCACTTCTTCAGCCACGGCTGCAGGGCGACCAGCGCGCAGCCGAGCAGGATCAGCACCGGTACGACGGCGTGGAACGCGGAGTCGGGCAGGGTCAGCAGCAGCACGGCTCCGACGATGCCGCCGATCAGCGAGGCCGGGATCAGCCGGATCATCCGGCCGCGCTGGCCCTCCAGCTCACGCCGGTAACCGATCGCGCCGGCCGCCGTACCCGGCGCCAGGCCGACGCTGTTGCTCACGTTCGCCAGTACCGGAGGGATGCCGACGGCAAGTAACGCGGGGAAGGTCAACAGCGTGCCCGAACCCACCACGGCGTTGATCGTGCCCGCGCCCATCCCCGCCAGCAGGACGAACAGCGCCTCGAACCATGTCATCGCTGCCAGACTTTACGCACCTGACAGTCCGGTCCGCTCATCCGTCCATCCGTTGAGCAGGCAACCTCTTGGCGACGGACAGCACAAGGCCTTCCCGGGCTGACCCCGGGAAGGCCTTGTTTTCCGTGTGTTCAGCGCTCGAGCGGCGGCTCTGGTGACGGCGGAACCGGGGGCTCCTGGTTCTGGCCGACGGCGGGCGGGACCTGCTGCTGGCTTCGGCTGCTGACGGCCGCTTTCTGCGCTTCGGCGATCGCCTCGGCGACCGCGTTGTCGGCCTCGGCCACGGCGGCGGCGTCCTGGGCACCGGATCCCGTCTCGACCTCCGGCAGGTGGCCGTCGCCGAGCTCCGGCGCCTGCCACGAGCCCTCGGCCTTCTGCGGGATGCCGGCCACCTGGCCGACCGCACTGCCGAGACCCTTGAGCGCGTCGCCGATCTCGCTCGGCACGATCCACAGCTTGTTCGCGTCGCCCTGGGCGATCGACGGCAGCATCTGCAGGTACTGGTAGGCGAGCAGACCCTGGTCCGGCTTGCCGGCGTGGATCGCGTTGAAGACCGTGGTGATGGCCTGCGCCTCACCCTGGGCCTTCAGGATCCGGGCCTCCCGCTCGGCCTGCGCGCGCAGGATCCGGGACTCCTTGTCACCCTGGGCGGTGAGGATCGCGGACTGCTTCTGGCCCTCGGCCGACAGGACGGCGGACTGCCGCATACCCTCGGCGGTCAGGATCGCGGCGCGCTTGTCCCGGTCGGCGCGCATCTGCTTCTCCATCGAGTCCTGGATCGACGGCGGCGGGTCGATCGAGCGCAGCTCGACCCGGTTGACCCGGATCCCCCACTTGCCGGTCGCCTCGTCCAGCACGTACCGGAGCTTCTCGTTGATCTCCTCACGGGAGGTCAGCGTCTGCTCCAGGTCCATCCCACCGATGATGTTGCGCAGCGTCGTCATGGTCAGCTGCTCGATCGCCTGGATGTAGTTGGAGATCTCGTACGTCGCCCGGACCGGGTCGTTCACCTGGAAGTAGATGACGGAGTCGATCGACACCATCAGGTTGTCCTCGGTGATGACGCCCTGCGGCGGGAACGCGACGACCTGCTCGCGCATGTCGATGGTGTAGCGGACCTTGTCGACGAACGGGGTCAACAGGTTCAGGCCGGGCTGCAACCCCGTCTTGAACTTGCCGAACCGTTCGACGATCCCGACGGTCTGCTGCTGCACCACCCGGACTGACTTGACCAGCGTGACGATCACCAGCAAGGCGACCACCGCCAGCACTACGAGGAACGCGGTCACTTGACCCTCCACTCGACAGAACCCTCAGGACGGACAGTCTTTCCTATCGACGGTCCACCCGCCGGACCGGTTCCCGGCGCGTCGGCTGCCTGATCGCGCAGGTATCGCTGTCATCCCTCAAATCCGACAGTACTGCGGCCCCCCGGCCAGGCAACCGGGGTCAGCCCTGCGGCGGATCGGTGGGTTTCGGGTCCTCCGTCGGCTGCGGGGTGTTCAGCTGGTGCAGCGAGTCGCCGACCGGGTAGACAACCGCGGTCGCGCCGTCGATCGACATGATCTCGACCCGCGTCCCCGGCGCGATCGTGGACACCTCGTCGTACGGGCGGGCCGTCCACAGGTCACCGCCGAGCCGGATCGAGCCGCCGCCGTCCGGGTGGATCTCCTTCACCACCGTGCCGGTGCGGCCGATGACGTGCGCGGAGCCGGTCTTCAGCTCGGTGCCGTGGTGGAACTTGCGGGCCAGCAGCGGGCGGATCGCGACCAGCATCGCGGCGGTGGTGATCAGTCCGACCACGATCTGCAGCCACAGCAGTCCCGGGAAGACGGCACTCACCCCGGCGGCGGCCAGCGCCCCGGCCGCCAGCATCAGCAAGGTGAAGTCGAGCGAGGCCAGCTCGGCCAGACCGAGGACAGCGGCAACCGTCAGCCACGCTGCCCAGATGTTGTCCCGCAGCCAATCCATCATTTCCCAAGCCTATCCACGTTCGGGGCCCCAAGCAGGTCCGACGACCTGTCGGACGCACCCGCGTTTCCGCCGGATCCCCACCCCCACCTCGTGGGTCCACCAGCCATCTCGTGGGTTTGCCACCCGGAACCCGGGTGGCAAACCCACTAGTTGGTGGGTCAACCAGTCAAATGGGCCGGGGCGTTAGAGGGCTCGGGCGGTGTAGCGGCCGTCTTCCTGCTTGAGGGAGAGGGCGAGATCGAAGGTGTCGCTGAGGGTTTCGGAGGTGAGGGCTTCCTGCATCGGTCCGGCCGAGACGATCCGGCCCTGCTTCAGCAGCAGCGCGTGGGTGAAACCGGGCGGGATCTCCTCGACGTGGTGGGTGACCAGGACCATCGCCGGGGCGCCGGCCGCGGTCGCGATCGAGCTGAGCGACCGGACCAGCTGCTCGCGACCGGTGAGGTCGAGACCGGCCGCGGGTTCGTCCATCAGCATCAGCTCCGGATCCGTCATCAGCGCCCGGGCGATCTGGACCCGCTTGCGCTCCCCCTCCGACAACGTCCCGAAGGTCCGGTCGCCGAGGTGACCGATGCCGAGCTCGGTCAGCAGCTCCTTGGCCCGCTGGTGGTCCAGCTCGTCGTACTCCTCCCGCCACCGGCCGAGGACGGCGTACGACGCGGAGACGACGACGTCGGACACCCGTTCGCCCCGGGGCAGCCGGTCGGCGAGGGCGGCGCTGGTCAGTCCGATCCGCGGCCGCAGCTCGAACACGTCGATCGCGCCGAGCACCTCACCGAGCAGCCCGGCGACCCCGGCCGTCGGGTGGATCTGCGCCGCGAGGATCTGCAGCAGCGTCGTCTTGCCGGCGCCGTTCGGGCCGATCACCACCCACCGGTCGGCTTCGTCGACGGTCCAGTCGATCCCGTCGAGCAGCAGCGCCCCACCACGAACGATCGACACCCCGGCCAGCTCCACCACTGCAGTCATGCCCCAAAACCTACGGGGTCGCTCCCCCGCTCTCACTCCCGGCCTGCTGATGTCGTACGGCGAGCATCGGGGTGGGAGACTGGCGGGCGTGTTGACGACCTCCGCCTCGGTTCGGTTCACCGTGTGGACCAACGCGATGCTGACCGGCGCCTGCGATCCCGACACGGCGGCCCAGAAGATCCTCGGCGACGATGTCGGGCACCACGTCGCGGGACTGGCCGCGCATCCGGCGCCGGCCACGTTGCCGGTGGCGCTCAACCTGTTGCGCGCGGCCGGGGCGACCCAGGCACATCTCGCGTTGCCGGTGCCGGGCGATCCGATCGGCCTGGCCGGACCGCCGCCGTTCAACGAGGCCGCTCTCGAGTCGGGTGAGGCCGTCGTACTGAGCGGAGCCGAGGTCGGACTGGTTCCGTCGTACGTCGGTCCGGCCGTGCAGTGGACCGTGATGGCTGCCTCGAGTCCGATGCCGGCCGATGTCGGTGAGGCCGATCGCGGACTGCGGCTGGCGTTGATCGAGGCGGCCGAGTCGCTGGCAGCGCTCGATGTCGCGCGGTGGAAGCCGGAGGTCGCGGACGCGCTGATCGACATTCGCAAGATCGGCAGCAGCCGCGGTGACGACCTCGCGCCCGGCTACCAGCCACGTGCGGTCAAGGCCGCCGCCACCGCTCGCCGGTGCCTGGCCATCGCCGACGCGGCACTCGAGGACGACGGTGCCGCCGTCACCGGTGCCGAGGCCGACGCCCGCCGACGGACGCTGCTCGACCTCGCCGCCGCGGCCCGCCGCGCCCTGGTGGCCGCCTGCGCCCCGCCCGTTCACGACTGAGATATGGACCGGAGGCCGGCCGTACGGCTGGTTTGGGTAGCGTTCGGGGTGCCATGAGTGGACAGGCTGAGTTTGAGACGTCGCTGACCGATCGCCCGACGGTGCTGGTCACCTTGACCGGTGCGGATCGCCCGGGTCTGACGTCGGCTGTGCTGTCGACGCTCGCCACCCGAGGGCTCGAGGTGATCGACGCCGAGCAGGTGGTCCTGCGGGGTCGCCTGGTACTCGGTGTGCTGGTGTCCGCTCCGCGCGACCACAAGTTCCTCAAAGACGAACTGAAGGCGCTCGAAGCGGTCCTCGGCGTCGACATCTCGGTGAAGAAGGGCATCGGCGACAACGAGCCCCGGCGGAAGGGCCGCAGCCAGGTGACCGTGATCGGGCACCCGCTGACTGCCGCCGGGCTGGCCGCGATCGCCGGCCGGATCGCCGACACCGGTGCGAACATCGACCGGATCAGCCGGATGGCGCGGTACCCGGTGACCGCGCTGGAGATCGCCGTCTCCGGCGCGGATCCGGAGGCGCTGCGGACTGTGCTCGCGCTGGAGGGTGTCAGGCAGAAGCTCGACATCGCCGTCCAGGCCGGCGGGTTGTACCGGCGGGCCAAGCGGCTGATCGTGATGGACGTCGACTCGACCCTGATCCAGGGCGAGGTGATCGAGATGCTGGCCGGCCACGCCGGCCGGCTGGAGGAAGTTGCCGCGGTCACCGAACAGGCGATGCGCGGTGAGCTCGAGTTCGCCGAGTCGCTGCACCACCGGGTCGCCCAGCTGGCGGGCCTGCCCGAGTCCGCGCTGGACGAGGTGTACCAGGCGATCCAACTGGCTCCCGGCGCACGCACTCTGGTGCGGACGCTGAAGCGGCTCGGGTACCAGTTCGCGATCGTCAGCGGCGGCTTCAGCCAGATCACCGACAAGCTGGCCGCGGACCTCGGCATCGACTACGCCGCGGCGAACCAGCTGGAGATCGTCGACGGCAAGCTCACCGGCCGGGTGATCGGCGACGTCGTCGACCGGGCCGGCAAGGCGGTCGCGCTGCGCCGGTTCGCCGAGCAGTCCAGGACGCCGCTGTCGCAGACGGTCGCGATCGGTGACGGGGCGAACGACCTCGACATGCTCGCGGCCGCCGGGCTCGGTGTCGCCTTCAACGCCAAGCCGGTCGTCCGCGAGGCCGCCGACACCCACCTGAGCGTGCCCTACCTGGACACGATCCTGTACCTGCTCGGGATCAGCCGCGAGGAAGTGGAAGCCGCCGACGCGGACAACCCGGCCTGACCGGAGTGCACCCGCGGGTGCGCGATGATCGGAGCATGTTCCCGGCCGGGTTCGCGAACCGCCCCGCGACGATCGACGACGCAGTAGCGATCTACGACCTGATGGCCGCGACCGAGATGCGGTGGCACGGCCGGGCCGAAGTGGTTCCAGACGCGGTGGCAGCCGACCTACAGCGGCCGGAGCTCGACCTCACGCGTGACACCCTCGTCGTTCACGCTCCCAACGGCGACCTCGCCGGTTGGGCCTGGTTGCATCTGGGCAAACGCGCCCAGATCGACGTGCATCCGGCGTACCAGGGGCTCGGGATCGGTACGGCGTTGCTCGACTGGGCCGAGGCGCGGTCGCGGGCGGAAGGCAGCGAGTGGCTGGCGCAGGCCGTGGACGACGCGGACGAAGCTGGAACGGGCCTGCTGCGGTCCCGCGGTTACGAGGTGCTCGCGACCAACTGGCTGCTCGAACGCCCGATCGTGACGCCCGGCCCGCGGACCGTGCCGGCCGGCATCACGCTCACGCCGTACGACGAGGCACGCGCGCACGACGTCCACGAGCTCATCGAGGCGGCGTTCTCGGAGTTCCAGCAGCGGCGGAAGTCGTACGACGAGTGGGCCCGGCTGACCGTGGAGCGGGCGACCTTCCTGCCGGCCGCCTCCACCCTCGCGTACGCCGGTGATGAGCTGATCGGTGCCGTCGTCGCCCTCGACCTGGCGGACACGAACGAGGGCTACGTCGAGCAGCTCGCGGTCCGCGCGGATCAGCGGGGTAAGGGCGTGGCGCGGGCAATGCTCGACGACACTTGTGCCGAGTTCCACCGGCTAGGGCGGCAGAACTGCATCCTCTGGACGCACTCCGGCACCGGCGCGCTCGGCATGTACGAACGCCTCGGCATGCGGGTCAGACGCAGCACGACGGTCTATCGAGCGAACGTCTGATCCGGACTGTGATGAGGTATTGACACTCAGGCATGAGAGCGCTCCCATTGGGTGATTCCCGAAGGAGGCCAAATCATGCGTTCCGCCCCGAACCGCTCCCGACGCCGTACCCTCCTGGCCGCGCTCCTCGCCCCAGTGCTGGCCGCCATACCATTGACCATGGCAGCACGAGCGAGCGTGCCACCGCCTCCGGCCGGCTGGACGACCGTCTGGAGTGACGACTTCAACGGCCCCAGCGGAACCCTGCCGTCGAGTGCCAACTGGATCATCGACACCGGCCACGGCTACCCCGGCGGTCCCGGCAACTGGGGCACCGGCGAGATCCAGAACTACACGAACAGCACCAGCAACCTCGCCCTGGACGGCACCGGCAACCTGCGCATCACGCCTCGCCGCGACGCGGCCGGCAACTGGACATCGGCCCGGATCGAGACCCAGCGGAGCAACTTCAAACCGCCCGCCGGCGGTGTCCTCGCGATCGAGAGCCGGATCCAGATGCCGAACGTCACCGGCAACGCGGCCCTCGGCTACTGGCCCGCGTTCTGGGCGCTCGGAGCGCCGTACCGGGGGAACTACTGGAACTGGCCGGGGATCGGCGAGTTCGACATCATGGAGAACGTCAACGGGATCAACTCCGTCTGGGGGGTGCTGCACTGCGGCGTGAATCCCGGCGGCCCGTGCAACGAGACCAGCGGCCTCGGCGCAAGCCGCGCCTGCCCGGGCTCGACCTGCCAGTCCGGGTTCCACACCTATCGATTCGAGTGGGACACGAGCAGCTCGCCGAACCAGTTGCGCTGGTACGTCGACGGGCAGCAGTACCACTCGATCAGCCAAAACCAGCTGCCCGCGGACACGTGGTCGAACATGACCTCGCACGCCGGCTACTTCATCCTCCTGAACGTCGCCATCGGTGGCGCTTTCCCGGATGCTCTCAACGGCCCGACGCCGCGCCCTGAGACCGTGCCAGGTCACCCCATGGTCGTGGACTACGTCGCGGTGAGCTCCCGCGGCGGCGGTACGACTCCCCCGACCACGCCGCCTCCTGGTGGCGGCAGCGCCTACAGCACCATCCAGGCCGAGTCGTCGAGCCAGCAGTCCGGTATGGGCGTCGAGACCACGACCGACACCGGCGGTGGCCAGAACCTGATGCAGGTCGGCAACGGCGACTGGGCGCTCTACCGCGGCCTCGACTTCGGCAGCACGGCCGCGACGCAGTTCGTCGCCCGGGGCGCGTCCGGTGCGGCGGGTGGAGTGAGCGGCCTGGTCGACGTACGCCTCGACAGTCGGTCCAACGCCCCGATCGGCAGTTTCGCCATCGCCAACACCGGCGGCTGGCAATCCTGGCGAACCGTCCCAGCCAACATCAGCGCCGTCACCGGCGTCCACGACGTCTACCTCACCTTCACCAGCGGCCAACCAGCCGACTTCGTCAACCTCAACTGGTTCACCTTCGCCCGCTGACCGGATACGACCCCGGAGGCGGCCAGCACCTATCCTTCGGCTATGTCTGAACAGCAGGGTGGGGTGAGCAGTGGGCCGGGGGCCCTGTTTGCCATCGGTGGCGCCGAGGACAAGCTGAAGAAGCGGACGGTGCTGCAGGAGTTCGTCGAGGCCGCTGGTGGGCCGAAGGCGCGGATCGTGGTCGTGCCGACCGCGTCCGCGCTCGGCCCGGATGTCGTCGACGTCTACCGCGCGCTGTTCGCCGCCCTCGGCGCCGAGAGTGTCGTCGGCGTCCGCCCGGAGAACCGGGAGGATGCCGACGACCCGGCCTTCATCGAGCCGCTGGACGACGCGACCGGTGTCTTCATGACCGGTGGCAACCAGCTGAAGCTGGCCGGTGTCGTCACCGGTACGGCGTTCGGCCGCGCGGTCACCGCCGCCCACGCCCGCGGTGCGGCCGTCGGAGGTACGTCGGCCGGCGCGAGCATCCTGGCCGAGCACATGATCGCGTTCGGCCGGTCCGGCGCGACGCCCCGGCAGCGGATGAGCCAGCTGGCCGGCGGGCTCGGCCTGGTCCAGGGCGCGATCGTCGACCAGCACTTCGCCCAGCGGAACCGGTACGGCCGGCTGCTGTCGCTGGTCGCCCAGTCCCCCGGTCTGCTCGGCATCGGCGTCGACGAGGACACCGCGGCCGTCGTCCGCGGCACCCACCTCGAGGTCGTCGGCCGCGGCGCGGTGACGATCTTCGACGGCAGCCGGATCACGTCGAACGCCCACTACGCCAAGAGATCCGAGCCGATCCTGGCGTCCGGCGTCGTACTGCACGTGTTGCCCGCGACCGCGACCTTCGACCTGCAGGCGCGGGTGCTGCTGTCGTACGGACCGCAGCCGCCGGCCGAGGAGATCGCCGAGATGCAGGCCGCCGAGGCGGATCTGCAGAAGCTGGCCAGGGAGATCGCCGCCGAGGGGGTCTCACCCAAGTACTACGCGGAGCGCAAGCGACGGGCCGGTCGCCGTACGAAGAGACCAGCGGCCGCCGGGGAGTCCAGACCGGAGGCGACCGAGCCGATCACGGCCGGCGCCGAACTCGACCACCCCGACCTCCCCGACCGCCCCGCAACGCAATCAGACAGTGAGACTGTATGACCGACAACGCCCAAACCCACGGCACCCCCAGCCCGGACCTGAAGATCATCGAGACCCGCGTGTACCGCGGGCCGAACGTGTGGAGCTACGAGCCGGCCATCCACCTCGTCGTCGATCTGGGGTCGCTGGAGAGCTTCCCTTCCAACACCATCCCCGGCTTCAGCGAGAAGCTGCTGGAATATCTGCCCCGGCTCGACCAGCACCACTGCTCCCGCGGCCGCAAGGGCGGTTTCATCGAGCGGCTGCACGAGGGCACCTGGCTCGGTCACATCGCCGAGCACGTCGCGCTGCAGCTCCAGCAGGAGGCCGGCCACGACATGCGGCGCGGCAAGACCCGCCAGGTCAAGGGATTCCCGGGCCGCTACAACATCACCTACGCGTACGCCGACGAGCCGGTCGGCCTGGCCGCGGGAGAGCTCGCCGTACGGTTCGTGAACCACCTGGTCCAGCCGGACCCGGCGTTCGATTTCACCACCGAGCTGGAGAAGTTCATCAAGCAGGCCGAGCGAACCGCGTTCGGCCCCTCGACGCAGGCGATCGTGGACGAGGCGGTGTCCCGCGACATCCCGTGGATCCGGCTGAACAAGGCCAGCCTGGTCCAGCTCGGGCAGGGCGTGCACGCGAAGCGCATCCGGGCCACGATGACGTCGGAGACCGGTTCGATCTCGGTCGACATCGCCAGCGACAAGGACCTGACCACGCGCCTGCTCGCGTCGGCCGGTCTGCCGGTGCCGCGGTCGGAGTCGGTCCGCACGGTCGACGAAGCGGTCGCGGTCGCGCACAAGATCGGGTACCCGGTGGTCTGCAAGCCGCTCGACGGCAACCACGGCCGCGGCGTGTGCCTGAACCTGCCGGACGCGGACGCGGTCCGGGACGCGTTCCCGATCGCGGCCGAGCAGTCCCGGCGCGGCTGGGTGATCGTGGAGAACTTCGTCACCGGCAAGGACTACCGCTGCCTGATCATCAACGGCCGGATGGAGGCGATCGCCGAGCGCGTGCCCGCGCACGTCGTCGGCGACGGGATCCACACCGTGGCCGAGCTGGTCGACATCACCAACGCCGACCCGCGCCGCGGTGTCGGGCACGAGAAGATCCTGACCCGGATCACGATCAACAACGCCGCCCGGGAACTGGTCCGCAGCCAGGGGTTCGAGCTGGACGACGTGCCGCCGGAAGACACCATGGTCAAGCTGACGCTGACCGGGAACATGTCCACCGGTGGGATCTCGATCGATCGGACCTTCGAGGCGCACCCGGAGAACGTCGAGATCGCCGAGGAGGCGGCCCGGATGATCGGGCTGGACATCGCCGGCATCGACTTCATCTGCCCCGACATCACCCAGCCGGTGCGCGAGACCGGCGGCGCGATCTGCGAGGTGAACGCGGCACCCGGCTTCCGGATGCACACCAACCCGACGATCGGCGAGCCGCAGTACATCGCCAAGCCGGTGGTCGACATGCTGTTCCCGCCCGGCGCGACCAGCCGGATCCCGATCGTCGCGGTGACCGGGACGAACGGCAAGACCACCACCGCGCGGATGATCAGCCACGTGTTCAAGGGCATGGGCCGCAAGGTCGGGATGACGTCGACCGACGGCATCGTGATCGACGAGCGACTGGTGATCCGGGCGGACGCGTCCGGGCCGAAGTCCGCCCGGATGGTGCTGCAGAACCCGCGGGTCGACTTCGCCGTCTTCGAGGTGGCCCGGGGCGGGATCCTGCGCGAGGGGCTCGGCTACGAGCGCAACGACGTGGCCGTGGTACTGAATATCCAGCCCGATCACCTCGGCCTGCGCGGTGTGGACACGCTCGAGCAACTGGCCGATGTCAAGGCCGTGCTCGTCGAGGCGGTGCCCCGGACGGGGTACGCCGTACTGAACGCGGACGATCCGCTGGTGCGCAAGATGCGGCGGAAGTGCTCCGGCCAGGTGGTGTGGTTCAGCGTGGCCGAGCCGGGCAGCGAGGTGCGCGAGTACATCGAGGGCCACTGCCGGCGCGGTGGGCGGGCCGTCGTCCTGGAGCGGTCGGACCTGGGCGACATGATCGTGGTCAAGCACGGCCGCCGGTCGATGCAGCTGGCCTGGACACATTTGCTCCCGGCAACGTTCGGCGGGCGGGCGATGATGAACGTGCAGAACGCGATGGCGGCCGCCGCTGCCGCGTTCGCGGCGGGTGCGCCGCTGCACGACATCCGGCAGGGGCTGCGGACGTTCAGTACGTCGTACTACCTGTCCCCCGGCCGGTTGAACGAGATCGACGTGGACGGTCGGACCGTGATCGTCGACTACTGCCACAATGCACCGGCGATGCGGATGCTCGGCGACTTCGTCGACCGGTTGGGCGAGAGCCTGAGCGCCTCGTCGGAGCTCGGCCGGCCGTCGCGGATCGGCGTGATCGCGACCGCCGGCGACCGGCGGGACGACGACATGCGCGAGCTGGGTGAGGTCGCGGCACAGCACTTCGACGTGGTTATCGTCCGCGAGGACGCCCGGTTGCGTGGGCGCAAGCGTGGCGAGTCGGCGGAGCTGGTCGCGGCGGGTGTCCGGACCGCGATGGACAACGGAGCCCGCTGCCGGCAGGTCGACATCGAGCTGGACGAGCCGACCGCGATCCGGCACGCGCTCAGCCGGTCCAACCGTGGCGACCTCGTCGTACTGTGCGTCGACCAGCATCAGACGGTGCTGGCCGAGCTCGAGTCGGTGTCACACCTGGCGCAGGCCGGTGCTCGGTCGGGTGATGAGGGCGGTGACCCGGACTTCGTCCAGCCGGACGAGGAGCCGGCCGACGATTGACGGGAACTCGGCCGGGGCAAGCGTCGTTGGCTTGTCCGTGAAGCTGAAGTTGCTGACGGCAACACTGGCCGTCGTCCTGGTGTCCTCCTGTGGATCTTCCCCCGAGCCCGCTACCCAGGCGGCCGCGACCACGCCGTCGGTGCTGGTCGAGGATGCGTGGGTGCGGGCAACGGTCGGCGCGAAGGACGCCGGCATGACCGCGGCGTTCATGTCGCTGACCAACCCGGGGAACGCGGACATCCAGTTGACTTCGGCAACGTCTCCGCTGGCCGGGACGGTGCAGTTGCACGAGATGGCGATGAAGGACGGCACGATGGTGATGCAGGAGAAGGCCGGTGGCATCAACGTCCCCGCCACGTCCCACACGCACCTCTCCCCCGGTGGCGACCACGTCATGCTGATGGGCCTCAAACAGCCGTTGAAGCCCGGTGACGAGGTCCCGGTCACCCTCAAGTTCTCCGACGGCACCACCCACGACCTGACCGTCCCGGTCAAGACCTTCACCGAGGAAGAAGAGCACTACCACCCGACTCCCACGCCCTCCGCGAAGTGACCACCAGACGACAATTCTTCGGGTACGCCGGAGCGGCCGCAGCGGGTGCGGCTGTCTCCGGCGGTGCTGTGGTTGCGCTTGGCAACGACGAGCCCGCGCATCAGCCGGCGGCTCGGGTGATCTCGCCGTACGGCGAGCATCAGCCGGCTGTTGCGGCGCCGTCACCGCGGCATGCGGAGTTGGTGGCGTTGAAGCTGCTGCCGGGCACGGACAAGGCGGCGCTGGGCCGGTTGATGCGGTTGTGGAGCAACGACATCGTTGCCCTGGCCAACGGGCGGCCAGCGCCGGGTGACACGGCGCCCGAGCTGGCGGTGGCGAATGTCGCGCTCACCACGACGGTCGGGTTCGGCACGCGGGTCTTCGAACTGACCGGGAGCAAGCCTGCTGGCCTGGACGATCTGCCGGTGATGAAGCACGACCGGCTCGACGCTGCCTGGTCGGATGGGGACTTGCTGGTGATGGTGGGCGCGGACGACGCGGTGAGCGTGGTGCACGCCGTACGGCGGCTGGTGGCTGACGCGAAACCGTTCGCCACGCCGGTCTGGCGACAGACGGGGTTCTGGAGCGGGACCGGCTCCGACGGTCAGCCGGTGACCGGCCGCAACCTGTTCGGCCAGGTCGACGGCACCGGCAACCCTGGCGTCGGTACGCCGGAGTTCGACAGCACGGTGTGGTCGTCCGACGGCCCCGACTGGTTCCACGGCGGTACGACGCTCGTCGTACGACGGATCCGGATGAACCTGGACACCTGGGACGAGCTGACGCGTTCGGAGCAGGAGCGGGCGGTCGGCCGGAAGCTGTCGAACGGCGCACCGCTGACCGGCGCGGCCGAGCACGACGAGCTCGATCTGGAGGCCCGCGACGCGGACGGACGGCTGGTGATCGCCGAGAACGCGCACGCCCGGCTCTCCCACCACTCGGAGAACGACGGGCGCCGGATCTTCCGGAAGGGCCTCAACTACGTGCACGACGACGGGCCGAACCGCGAGTCCGGCCTGATCTTCCTCAGCTACCAGGCCGACGTCGCCGGCCAGTTCCTCCCGCTGCTGGCCCGCCTCGACGCGGCCGACGCCCTCAACGAGTGGACCACCACGATCGGCTCCGCTGTCTTCGCCCTCCCGCCCGGCTTCCAGCCCGGCACCTGGCTGGCTCAAGACCTCCTCGCCTGACCTGTCACCCTGCGACGCTGATGACGGCGTTCAAGGGGGTGAGGAAGGGATGCCGATGAGAGAAGAACCAGCCGAGGACTTCGACGCGTTCGTGCGGGCTCGGTGGAGTGCGACCGCGCGGCTTGCGGATGCGCTCACGCTGGACCATCAGAAGGCCGAAGACCTCGCTCAGGAGGCCTTCACCAAGTTGTGGTTCCACTGGCGCAAGGTAGGCAGTGAGAACCCGGAGGGATATCTGCGCAAGATCGTCACGACCACGTTCCTGTCCGCTCGCCGCCGCCGCTGGATCGGCGAACGCCCGACCCAGACGCCACCCGACACGGCGGTCGGTTCCGCCACCGGGCAAGTGGACGAACGGCTCGCGCTGCGCGCCGCGATGGCGCGGCTGAGCCCACGGCAGCGCGCCGCGGTCTATCTCCGGTACGCCGAGGACCTGTCCGAGCAGACGGTCGCCGACCTGCTCGGCTGCACGGTCGGCGCCGTGAAGCAGCACACCCGGCGTGGGCTGGATGCGCTCCGCAACGACCAGCACTTCACCACACCCGACGAACTGGCCGAACTGGCCGGGAGGGGGATCGTATGACCGACGACCTGAGCACCAAGCTCGCCGTACTGACCGAAGGCCGTCCCGAGCCTGCCGACCCGGCCGCGCCGGTCCGCCTGCGCATCAAGCGCCGCCAACGCCGCCGCCGCGGTACGGCGGTCGTCGTGGCGACCGCGGCGGCCACTGCCGCTGTCCTCGCTACTGGTCCGCTCCTCAGTTCCATCCGCTCGGCCGGCGACGAACCCGGTGCCGCCGGCTTCGGGGTGCCACCGGCGATCACCACTCCGATCGTCCTGCCGCCGCCGTGGTCGGACGAGGTGTTCACCAAGCTGCCGGACGCGAACGCGTACAAGCCGAAGGCCTACTACGTCGCGAAGGGGACGATCCCGACCGAGAGCTGGGCGATGCTCGCCTTCTCGGAGTACGGCTGCATGGTCAGCGATGAGGGCCCGGCGAACAGCTTCGGCCGTCCGTACGTCTGCTTCAACGACTGGAAACCCGGCCAGCGGGTCAGCCACCACGTGGTTCAGGGGCACGCCAAGGAGAAGGATGCCGCCGAGATCAACGCCACCCTCATCTTCGGAGCGGTGTCGGCCGACGCGCGCTCGGTGGCACTGCAGGTTTCGAGTCGCACTTACCGGCTCAGCGCTGTTGGCACGCCGGCCACCGATCGGCTGCGGTTCTTCGCTGTCGTCGTACCGGAGAAGGACGTGAAGGACGTCAAGATCACCCCGGTGGACGCGGCCGGCAACGTGGCCGACGCACCCACCGGCGTACCGACCGGTATGCCGTGTGACACGGAACCGGACACCGAATGCGGGACGGCCACGCCGTCAAAGTAAGTCGGCGACGTCAGGACGCCGGCTGCTGGCGACGCGGCAGCAGCCGGCGCTTCGGCTCGTCGCGGTCGATCCAGTCGAGGTCGTCGGACAGTACGGCGTCGTTCGTGCGGTCGGCGTACGGGTCGGGCGGCGGCGGGGCTGGCGGAAGTGCGCGCAGCTTGAGCGCCACCATCGGGATCGCGAGCAGCACGGCCAGCACCAGCCAGGGCCAGTACTCACGCAGCATCGGCTCGAACGACTGGAAGAACGCGTCCGTCGCCGCGTCCGCGGTCTCGTCGGTAGACCGGCCCGCACGCGCCTGGCTGATGCTGCGCACCCCGGCGACAACACCGAACGACACTAGGTAGAAACCGGCCAACGGAACCCAGAAGTACGCCGATCTCCACCCGCGCCGCCAGCAGGCGACGTACAGCAACAGGGCGAGCCCGGCCGCGACCAGCAAGCCGTTCAACTGCCACAGCCAACGCCAATCCTGTAGCTGGTTGGCCGGCCGGAGCGCCAGCCAGGCGACCGGAATCGCCAACGTGAACGCAGCAACGACCGAGCTTCTGGTGCCCAAGGCACCGAACAGCCCGCCGACAGCGCTTGCCACCAGCAACGTGATCATCGGGGCCTGGTCGGTGACGGAGTGGCCGGTCAGCCACCACATGCCGGTGGCAACGACCAGGAGGAGAGGCAGGGTGAACCGAACCCGGCCGACGAACAACCCGGCCGCCACACCACCGGTGAACCCGCCCAGGACGAGCAGGTCCAGCCGCTCCGGCACGAACAGCGTCGTACCCTCCGGGAGTCCCTTCAGATACGTGGCGGCGAAACCCGCCACGAACCAGGCGACGACCGCGGACGGCACCGACCACAGGTAGCGCATGTCACCCCGATTCCGCCCGGAGCACGGGCGGAGGGGCCGGCCTTCGGGCCGTCCCCACCCCGTCCGGTCAGGCGTGGGCTCTCTCGACCTTGGCTTTCAAGGTCTCCGGTGTGTCGACGGTAGCCCCCTCGGCCCGCAACCAGGCGTCAAGACTCGCCCGATCCTGCAGAGACATCACCGCGACCACGTCCCCGGGCTTCGCCTCGGCGACCAGCGCCTGCGCCGCCGCCAGCTCGGTCGGGTACGACGGGACGTCGTCCACGCCGACCGACGCGGCCCCTTCCCGGAACACCGCGTCGAGCTCTTCCGGCGGCCGTCCGCGCAGGTAGTCGCTCTTGTGGCCGATCATCACCCGATCGGCTGCCCGTGCGCCCATCGCGCCCAGCGCCAAGACCATGTCGTCGGACCGGTCCCCCGGCGAACCCAGGGCCAGCAGCAGCCGGCCACTCGGCTCCCGGACGCCGTGCATGATCTCGAGCAGCGCTTCCAGGCCGGCCTCGTTGTGCGCGAGATCGATCACCACGGTGAAGTCGCGCAGCGAGTACATGTTCATCCGGCCGGGGTTGTTCTCGTTCGGCGCGAAGGTGCTCAGGCCCTCGATCACCGCGGCCCGCGGCAGCCCGAGACCGAGCGCCGCCGACGCCGCGGCCAGCGCGTTCTCCACGTTGTAGTGGGACAGCCCGGACAGCGTCATCGGTACGTCGACGACCTTCAGCAACGGCTCCGGGTCGCTGGCCTGGTCGAGGACGGTGATGAACCCGTCCAGCACGGTCGTCGCCCGGCCGCCCTCGTCCAGCACGGTCCGGATCGACGGCGAGTCGGGGTCCCGGGAGAACACCCAGCACTTGGCCGGTGAGCCGAGCCGCATCGCGAACGTCCGCGGGTCGTCACCGTTCACCACGCACCAGCCACGCGGCCGGGTGATCTGCGTGATGACCGCCTTCACCTCGGCCAACTGGTCGATGGTGTCGATACCGCCCAGCCCGAGGTGGTCGGCGGTGACGTTGGTGACCACGGAGACGTCATTCGAGACCACGCCGACGCCGCGCCGGAGGATGCCGCCGCGGGCGGTCTCGGTGACCGCGAGCTGGATTCCCGGCTGGGACAGCACCTGACCGGCGCCGCTCGGGCCGGAGTAGTCGCCGTACTTGACCAGCTTGCCGTCGAAGTACACGCCGTCGGTGCTGGACCAGCCGACGTGCAGCCCGGCGGCGCGGCCGATGTGCGCGATCATCCGCGAGGTGGTGGTCTTGCCGTTCGTCCCGGTCACCGCGACGACCGGCACCTTCGGCCGCAGCGTCGGCGGCGGGTTGCCCGGCGGTTCGTCCCGGACCCGTTCCCCGACCGTCGTGATCAGGTCGGTCAGGTCGTCGGCGCCGAAGGCATCCAGCACCTCGACGATCGCTTCCCCGAGCGCCCGGGCCCGGCCCTCGTGCGCCCACGGGTAGGCCACGACCAGGCGTCGTACGTCGGACTCGGGCCGGACCCGGACGCCGATCCGGCCGATCCCGGCCTCCCGCGCGATCCGGCGTACGACGTGACCGGTGACCCGGATCGCGAACCGCTGCCGGAAGCCGGAGCCGATCCGGCCGGGCCGGGTGGCACCCAGACCGATGGCCTGGGCGTACGCCTTCGCGGCCGGGGCCGGGGCGTCGACGAGTGCGGAGACGTCGAGCGTGAGCTTGACGGCGGCACGGCTGAAGTAGAGGTTGGCGCCGTCCAGGACCCGGAGCTCAACCAGAGATGTGGCCAACCCCTACGCTCCCATCGCGTGGTAGCCGCCGTCGACGTGCACGATCTCGCCGGTGGTCGCGGGGAAGAAGTCGCTGAGCAGGGCGACGATGGTCCGGCCGGTCGGCTCGAGGTCGGACGGGTCCCAGCCGAGCGGGGCCCGGTCCAGCCACGGCTCCTCGAACTTCTCGAAGCCGGGGATCGCCTTGGCCGCCAGCGTCTTCAGCGGTCCGGCCGAGACCAGGTTGCAGCGGATGCCCTGGGTCCCGAGGTCGCGGGCCAGGTACCGGCTCGTCGACTCGAGGGCGGCCTTGGCCACTCCCATCCAGTCGTACCCGGGCCAGGCCACGGTCGCGTCGAAGGTCAGCCCGACGACGCTGCCGCCGCGGCTCATCAGCGGCGCGCAGGTGACAGCGAGCGCCTTCAGCGAGTACGCCGAGACGTGCACGGCCTGGGACACGTCCTCCCACGGCCCGTCCAGAAACTTACCGCCGAGGATGGTCTCCGGGTTGCCGTACGCGATCGAGTGCACGACACCGTCCAGCCCGTCGACATGCTCGCGTACGGCGTCCGGCAGCGCCGCGAGGTGGTCGGGATTCGTGACGTCCAGCTCCAGGACGGGTGGCTCGACCGGCAGGCGTTTCGCGATCCGTTTGGTGATGCTCAGCGCGCGGCCGAAGTTCGAGATCAGCACGGTGGCGCCCTGTTCCTGCGCCACCTTGGCCGTGGCGAAGCCGATCGAGGAGTCCAGCGTGACTCCGGCGACCAGGATCCGCTTGCCGTCGAGGATGCCCACCGGCGTCCCCCCTTTCAAAATTACGCAGCCTAGAGAGGTTTGCTAGAGAGTTGGTTGTCTAGTTGCCCATGCCGATGCCGCCGTCGACCGGGATCACCGCACCGGTGATGTAACCGGCCTCCGCGGAGGCGAGCCAGCGGACCGTGGTGGCGATCTCCTCGGTCAGACCGAACCGGCCGAGCGGGATCTGGCTCAGGTACTGCTTCTGGGTCTCTTCCGGCAGCACCGCGGTCATGTCGGTCTCGACGAAACCGGGGGCGACCACGTTCGCGGTGATGCCACGGCTGCCCAGCTCGCGGGCCATCGACCGGGCCATGCCGATCAGGCCGGACTTGCTGGCCGCGTAGTTCACCTGGCCGGGCGAGCCGAGCATGCCGACGACCGAGGAGATGAAGACGATCCGGCCCTTGCGCAGCCGCAGCATCCCCTTCGCCGCGCGCCGGGCGACCCGGAACGAACCGGTGAGGTTCGTGTCGATGACCGACGACCAGTCGTCGTCGGACATCCGCAGCAGCAGCGTGTCGCGGGTGATGCCGGCGTTCGCCACCAGCACCTCGACCGGGCCCTGCTCGTCCTGGATCGTCTCGAAGGCCGCGTCGACCTGCTCCTGGTCGGTGATGTCGCACTTGACCCCGAGGAAGCCCTCCGGCGGTTCGCCGCTGCGGTAGGTGACAGCGACCTGGTCGCCGGCCTCCCGGAACGCGGTCGCGATCGCCAGCCCGATCCCCCGGTTGCCACCGGTCACCAACACCGACCTGCTCACAAGCCCTCCTCACACGACGCCAGTCGGACGAACGCTATCGCGGCCCCACAGCACCGTCGTTCGAGGGGCTGTCCCCTCGAACGACGGGTTCTCTGTCCGGGTACGAGGGGAGAACCCGTCACCCCGGTGGATATCCCCTCGAACGTCGGCGGACGGGTGTGGGTCAGGAGTCTTCGAGGCGGAAGCCGACCTTCATCCCCACCTGGTAGTGGTCGATCTGGTTGTCGACGATATGGCCGCGGATCTCGGTGACCTCGAACCAGTCGAGGTGGCGCAGCGTCTCGCCGGCCCGGGCGATCCCGTTGGTGATCGCCTGGTTCAGGCCCTCCTTCGAGGTGCCGACGATCTCGGTCACGCGGTAGGTGCGGTTACTCATCGCCGTCCTCGCTTCGCTGCGGGCGCCGATGAGGCACAAGCGGACTGTATTGGATGATGCCCTCGCTGACGCTCGGTCATGGCACGTTCCTTCCATCCTGGCTGCGCCCGGGCGAACGACGCGGCGTACCGTTGGTTCTGGTGAGGAGGATAGATGTCGAGACGCCGTGAGCGGGGCGACGAAACCGTCATCTCGGTGACGAGTGCGCAGCCGGGCCGGTCGGAGGATCTGGACAGCCGGATCGCCCGCTACGCGTGGATGATGTCGATCCGGATCGTGTGCTTCGTGCTGGCCGTCATCACCCCGTCGCCGTGGCGCTGGATGTTCATCGTCGCGGCCGTGTTCCTGCCGTACGTCGCGGTGGTGCTGGCCAACGCGCACCGGACCACCCAGCTGTCCAGCGCGGACCCTTATACGGCCCCGGAACGCCCGGCAATCGGGTCGCATCCGACGGTCGTCACGCCGCCAAATGAGGACCGTACGATCGACACCGAAAAGTGATGTGTGCCGGGACTGGAAACTTTGCCATCATCCGTGTCAGAATCTCCCGCGTGCTCTGAAGTTCACGGATGAAATTCAGGGACTTGATGCGGCGTCGGACGGCTCCCCCCGTGGCTGTCCGACGTCGCTTCATTTTCCCCCACTCTTTTGATTATTGAGTGGTCAGGAACAATTCACCTGCACGCTCAGGAAAGACCGGGGCGGCGGGGTGGGGAAGGCATTCAAGGGAGCACCTGTGATGACTGAAGAAGCCTTGCCGTCCACCTGCTCCTCCAAGGGGTGCGGCGCGCCGGCGCAGTGGGCGCTGCTCTGGAACAACCCGAAGATCCACACTCCGGACCGGCGCAAGACCTGGCTTGCGTGTGACGAGCACAAGGACAGCTTGTCCGACTTCCTCGAACGCCGGTCATTCCTGCGCGAGGTCGAGCCTTTCTCGGAGTGAATCGGCGTACACCGAAAAAACGCATTTCCGGATTAGGCCGGTTTGGCACAGCGTTCAACCGGTTCTTGTTGGGTTGAGCCGGTTCAGCCGCCGATGGCCGACATCGGCCGGGTCGGCTGCAGGAAGCTCGGGTCGTTGATGCCGTGGCCGGGAAGTTTGCTCCGCATCGCGCGCCGCCACCGGTCGGCCAGCTCCTCATCGTCGGCGCCGGAACGCAGCGCCGTCCGCAGATCTGATTCGGTGCGGGCGAACAGGCAGTCGCGGACCTGTCCGTCGGCGGTCAGCCGGACCCGGTCGCAGTCGCCGCAGAACGGGCGCGTGACAGAGGCGATGATGCCGACCGTCTGCGGCCCGCCGCGGACGGTGAAAGACTCGGCCGGCGCGCTCCCCCGGGCGGCCGCGTCCGTCGGCTCGAGCCCGAACGGCTCGGCGAGCTGGGCGAGGATCTCGTCGGCGGTCACCATGGTGGCGCGATTCCAGCCGTGCTGAGCGTCCAACGGCATCTGCTCGATGAACCGCAGCTCGTAGCCACGCTCCAGGCAGAACTCCAACAGCTCCGGCGCCTGCTGCTCGTTCACGCCGCGCATCAGCACCGCGTTGACCTTTACCGGGGTCAGCCCGGCCGCCTGGGCCGCTTCGAGCCCGGCCAGCACGTCCTTGATCCGGTCCCGCCGGGCGAGCTGCTGGAACGTGTCCGGGCGGATCGTGTCCAGGCTCACGTTCACCCGGTCCAGACCGGCGTCCTTGAGCGCCTGGGCCTGGCGGGCCAGGCCGATCCCGTTCGTGGTCAGTGACACCTGGGGGCGTGGCAGCAACTCCGCCGTACGCGCGACGATGCCGACCAGACCGCGACGCAACAGCGGCTCACCGCCGGTGAACCGGATTTCATGTACGCCGAGTAACCGAACTGCCACGGAGACGAGTCGAACCACCTCGTCGTCGGTGAGTAACTCCGGTTTCGCCAGCCAATCGAGGCCTTCCTCGGGCATGCAGTAGCTGCAGCGCAGGTTGCAGCGGTCCGTGAGGGACACCCGCAGATCCGTGGCGATCCGGCCGAACCTGTCCGCCAAGCCCAGCTGAGTCACCTCTTCGGTTGCTGTCACGGCTCCCAGCCTACGTGCCGGGGGCCGACGGTTTCAGGGGATGGCCTAAGTTCGAGATGTGGGTCGCCTGATGAATGTCCGCTGGATCGCCGCCGCACTGGCGGTCCTGGTGCTTGCCGGAGTCTGCGTCCAGCTCGGTCGCTGGCAGTTCCACCGCCTGGACGAGCGCAAGGCGCGCAACGACGTCACCCGCACCAACCTGGCCGCTCCCCCGGCGCCAATCGGCCAGATCGTCGGCGCGGACGGGGTCGTCGGCGACCAGCACGCCTGGCGTACGGCGGTCGTCACCGGCCGGTTCGACGCGTCGAAACAGGTCGTCCTGCGGTACCGCAACGTCAACGACCGGCCAGGGTTCGAGATCGTCACCCCCCTGGTTCTCCCCGACGGCAAGGCGGTTCTGGTCGACCGTGGGTTCCTGGCCCGCCAAGGCGCCGAGCTCGCGCCCGGCCACATCCCCGCCGTACCGGCCGGCGAGGTGACCATCACCGGCCGGCTGCGGCGCAGCGAACGCGGCGGGCACACCAACGGCGGTACGCCGGACAACGGTACGGCGCGGCTCATCAACGGACCGGACTTCGCGAAGGCCCTCAACCTGGACCTGTACGACGGCTACCTGACCATCGACAAGCAGGAGCCGGCCAACGACCCCGCGTTCGGCGCGTTCCCGGGACCGGAGATCGACGACGGTCCACACTTCTTCTACGGGCTGCAATGGTTCTTCTTCGCCCTGCTCGCCCTCGGCGGCCTGGTCTACTTCTCGCGACAGGAAGTACGCGGTGACTCTTCCCCCGACTCCCCCGACTCCGGCGGGTCCACCGACTCCAGCGGCTCCGGCGGGTCCGCCGACTCCAGCGGCGACGACTCGTCCGAACCGGCGCAGCCGGCCGAAGTCCGTACCGGCGCGGCGGATTGAGGACTACGCGCTGATCGGAGACCTGCAGACGGCCGCGCTGGTGTCGAAGCAGGGCTCGATCGACTGGCTGTGCCTCCCGCGGTTCGACTCACCAGCCTGCTTCGCCGCCCTCCTCGGCTCCGACGACAACGGGCATTGGCGGCTCGCACCGCGCGACGCCGATGCGAAGAGCAGCCGCCACTACCGCGGTGACACGCTGGTGCTGGAGACCGAGTGGTCCACGTCGAGTGGCTCGGTCCGGGTGATCGACTTCATGCCACCACGTGATGCGGCGCCGGATATCGTACGCATCGTCCAGGGCATCAGTGGCACCGTCTCGATGCGGTCCGAGCTGCGGCTGCGCTTCGATTACGGCCACGTGGTCCCGTGGGTGCAGCGGGCCGACGGTCAGGTCGTCGCGATCGCCGGACCGGACGCGGTGTCGCTGCGGTCCGACGTCCACCAGTACGGCCGCGACTTCGCGACGTACGCGGACTTCGAGGTCTCGGCCGGTGATCAGGCCTGGTTCGTGCTCACCTGGCATCCGTCCCACCACCCGGTGCCCAAGCCGACCGACGCGATCGCCTCACTCCGGCCGACGGAGACGTACTGGACCGACTGGATCGGTCGCACCACCGACGCCGACGGGTTCGAGGACGAGGTCACCCGCTCGATCCTGACCCTCAAGGCGCTGACCTACGCGCCGTCCGGCGGCATCGTCGCGGCGCCGACCACCTCGCTGCCCGAGACCCTTGGCGGCCAGCGCAACTGGGACTACCGGTTCTGCTGGTTGCGCGATGCGACGATGACGCTGGCGGCGATGCTGCGGTCCGGATTCACCGAAGAGGCGGTCGCGTGGCGGAACTGGCTGCTGCGCGCGATCGCCGGCGACCCGGCCGACCTGCAGATCATGTACGGCGTGACCGGCGAACGCCGGCTGACCGAGTTCGAAGCCGGCTGGCTCCCGGGGTTCGGGAACTCGGCGCCGGTGCGGATCGGCAACGCGGCCGCGGAGCAGCTGCAGCTGGACGTGTTCGGCGAGGTGATGGACGTCCTCGCGCTCGCCCGGGAGTCCGGGATCGGGCCGAGTGACGATGCCTGGTCGATGCAGCGCGGCCTGATGCGGCGCCTGACCGACATCTGGGACCAGCCGGACGAGGGGATCTGGGAGGTCCGCGGCGGGCGGCAGCACTTCACGTACTCGAAGGTGATGGCGTGGGTTGCGTTCGACCGGGCGGCCCGGGCGGTCGAACGGTTCGGCATGAGCGGGCCTGCCAAGCAGTGGCGTGCGACTGCCGACCAGATTCACCGCGAGGTGTGCGAGAAGGCCTTCGACACCGACCGCGGGACCTTCACCCAGGCCTACGGCAGCAAGGCGCTCGACGCGGCGGTGCTGCTGATCCCGCAGGTCGGCTTCCTGCCGCCGGACGATCCGCGCGTGGCCGGCACGGTCGAGGCGGTGCAGCGCGAGCTGGCGTACGACGGTTTCGTCCGCCGCTACATCACCGACCACACCGACGACGGGCTGCCGGGCGACGAGGGCGCGTTCCTGATCTGCTCGTTCTGGCTGGCCGACTCGCTGTCGCTGATCGGCCGGGTCGGCGAGGCCCGCGACCTGTACGACAAACTTGTTGCCCTGCGCAACGATGTCGGCCTGCTCGCGGAGGAGTACGACCCGGTCTCCGGACGGATGCTCGGCAACTTCCCGCAGGCGTTCTCCCACCTCGGCCTGGTGAACACGGCCTGGCACCTCAACTCGACCGAGACTCCGCTGCGCCGATCGGCGTACTAGAGAACTTGCCGTCGGCCACCAACCGGCCGTCGGCGTGCGAGATCAGGTGCGGTGAGGCAGGATGGTGCCCGTGGACCTCGGACTGCGCGATCGCACCTACATCGTCACCGGCGCCAGCGCCGGCCTCGGCTTCGCCACCGCGAAAGCCCTGGCCGCGGAAGGTGCCCGGCTCGTCATCTCCAGCCGGAACGAGGAGTCGATCACCCGCGCCGCGGCCGAGCTCGGCGAGAACGTGGTCGGCATCTCCGTCGACAACGCCGACCCGGAGAGCGCCGAGCGGCTGGCCGCGACCGCGATCGCCAAGTGGGGTGCGCTGCACGGCGCCCTGATCAGCGTCGGCGGCCCGCGCCCGGGGTCCGCCCTCGACACCGACGAGGACGACTGGCGGAAAGCCTTCGACAGCGTCTTCCTCGGCGGTCTTCGGATCGCCCGCGCGGTCGCCCGCGCCGGCTCGGAGGGTACGTCGATCGCCTTCGTGCTGTCGTCGTCGGTGAAGTCGCCCATCCCCGGCCTGGCGATCTCCAACGGCCTCCGCCCAGGGCTGGCGATGGTCGCCAAGACCCTGGCCGACGAGCTCGGCCCGAACGGCATCCGCGTCAACGGCCTGATGCCCGGCCGGATCGCCACCGACCGCCTCAGAGAACTCGACGCCAAGGGCGGCGACCCCGACGCCGCCCGCCGCGCCTCGGAGAAAACCATCCCCCTCCGCCGCTACGGCACCCCCGACGAATTCGGCCGCGTCGCCGCCTTCGTCCTCTCCCCCGCCGCCTCCTACCTCACCGGCACCATCCTCCCCATCGACGGCGGCGCCCTCCGCGCAATCTAACCCCGCACGCCGGATCACCTACCGCGTACGCCGGATCTAGGCGACTGTGGTGACGCACGCTCCCGTAAGAGGACTGTGGGGACGTCTGCTGGGGAAAGGCGAGCGTGGTGACGCGTGCTCGGTGAAGCGAACTGGTGACGCGTGCTCGGGGGACAGCTGTGGGGCGCGGCTCCGGGCTGCTTGATGGTGCTGGTCGGACGCAGCTATCCCGGAGCAGCTCACCCGAGTGGTCACGGGGGTGGACACGGTGTGCCGGCCTGGATGCGCCGGATTCCCTTAGGCCTGGATCGGGGCCGGGGGCCGGTGTTCGATGGGTGGGCGGTTCTGCCCGCATGCCGGCCACAACCGGCCAGATCCCAGGACCTTGAACACCTTCTGGGGTCCAGAGACAGGCCATGACATGTCCCCGGTCCCCAGGACGTGTTCAAGCCCCCGGCGACCGACTCTCGGATCCCGGGATGCGGACAAAACCGCTCATATGCCGGGCAACCCGGCCAGCGGCGCGTCCCGCTGGCGGGTTATGTCACCGCTGGCGTGTTGCAACCGGCCACCGGTGACACAACCGGCCAGCCGCCACCCCGATTGCCCCCGAAACGCAGGCGCACCACCCAGCCCATCCACCACCGTGAGGGCGACCTGCCGGATGTGTGGCTGGGATTCGGTGGGTGGGCGGTTTGGTCCGCATGCTGGTCAGAACCGGGCACGACGCGGGGCGTTGAACACCTTCTGGGGCCCTGACACACGCAATAACCTGTCCCAGGTCCCCAGTTCCTTCAAACCCCCGGCGACTGACTCTTGGGATCCCGGGATGCGGACGAAACCGGTCACATGCCGGGCAACCCGGCCAGCGGCGCGTCCCAGTGGCGGGTTATGTGACCGCCGACGTGCTGCAGGCCGGCCAGCGGTGACACAACCCGCCAGCCGCCACCCACATCAACATCCAACCGGGCCCGGTGATCCCCATCCCCCAGCCGACACGCCGACCACACCAGTCCGACCCAGTCCGCGGCATCCACGGCCGCTCACCGCATCCGCACTGGACTGCGACCACTCGGATGAGCTGCTCCGGGATAGCTGCGTCCTTCCCTGGTCGTGGTGGCGTGGGTCAAGGGTCGAACTTGTTCGATCCGCGCAGCGGACGCCGAAGGCGC
>NZ_JBEZZH010000017.1:0-60362 GCF_040639075.1 Kribbella sp. NPDC023972
AACTCACCCCGCGCCCGCCGGAACCCCGCCGACTGCGCCGCCTGATGACCGCTGTTCCGCAACAGCCGCACCACCCGCAACTGCGGCCAAACCCTCGCCGCCTCCAACAACAACGCCGCCGTCCGATCCCGACTCCCGTCGTCGACGACCAGCAACTCGTAGCCGATCCCCAACCCGTCCAGCAACGGATGCATCCGCTCGAAGAAGATCGGCAGCACCTCCTCCTCGTCGTACATCGGTACGACGACAGAGAGCACCGGCTGCTCGGTTCCCATCAAGACCTCCGACCGGGACACTACTCGCAGTCACGCTACGCACTCGTGACATGACTCAACAGATACTTTCCCCATCCCCCGCCCCGGTCTTCACATTACTGTTACGACATGCGCGCGAAGGCGAGGCGGCGGGGGCCGCGGAGGGCGGCGCCTTCCCTGTCCGGTCTCCTCGCCGGCATCGCCGTCATGGTCCTGGCGATCGTGCTCCTCTTCCAGCACTCGACGGTCACCGAGGTCGGCCGGTTCGTGCTGTTCACCGGCCTCGGGATCGCACTGCCCGGGTTCGTCCTGTGGCGGCTGATCGGTAGCTACGGGCGGAACCTGGTCGAGGATTTCGCGGCCGGCTTCGCTGTCGGGACCGCCGCGCAGATCGTCGTCTACCTGGCCAGCGCGTCGATCGGTCTACAGGCGTGGTCCTGGGTCTGGGTGCCCGTCGTACTGCTGATCTCGTTCGCGGACAGCGACGTTCGGGCACGGGTCTGGCGGCGGGTCGATCAACCGATCCGGCCGGTGCAGGCCTGGCTGCTCGCCGCGTCCACCTCGATCGTCGTCCTGGTGGTCTATCGCCGCGGACCGGGTCAGTTCCTGCCGGCGTACACCGACCCGCTGCACTCGTACCCGGACCTCGCGTTCCAGCAGGCGCTCGCGGCCAGTGCGAAGTACGACGTACCGATCTCTACCCTGTGGCTCGGCGGCGAGCCGATGAAGTATCACTCGTTCTACCACCAGGCGACGGCCGCGACGGCGTGGGCGACGCGGATCGACCTCACCGATCTGATCCATTCGCTGACCTGGTTACCGCTGTTCCTGGCCGGGTGTGGGCTCGTCTACGCCTTGACCACGAGGTTCACCCCGAGTGCCGAGTCGGGCGCGACCTGGGCCGGGCCGCTCGCCGTACTGATCGCCGGTCTCGGCGGAGCCGTGCAGCCGTTGGCCGATACCGGTCTGGGTGGGATCTCGACCGCCGTCGCGGCGTACCTGAGTCCGACGCAGAATCTCGGCGTCCTGATCGCGCTGGCGTTGTGCGTCGTGGTGGTCGACCTGCTGCGGTCGGATCGGCCACGGAGTCGCTGGGTGCTCCTGGTCGTGCTCGCGCTGGTCGCGGCCGGGGCGAAGTCGACCATCCTTCCGCTGCTGGGGTTCGGGTTCGGCATCGCGTTCGTGCACCTGGCGATGACGCGCCAGAGCACGCGTACGGCGTTCATCGGTGGCGTGCTGTCGTTCGTGATCTTCCTGGCCGCCCTGGTCGCCATCTTCGGCGGCAGCACGTGGGGGACGGAGGTGAAGCCGTTCCAGACGTTCGTCCAGTTGGCGCCGTACTCGATGCTCGGGTCCGAACCGCACGCACAGTTGCTGTCGGCGGCGACGACCTTGCTGAGCTGGGCACTCGGGGCGTCGGGGCTGCTGTTCCTGGGCCGACGGCGTTCTTCAGGGAGGACGGGGCGCGACCCGGCAACGGTGTTCCTGATCGGCTTCGCGGTCGCGGGGTTGCTGGGCACGCTGATGACGACTCAGTCGGGGATCAGTCAGCTGTACTTCATCCGCACGGCCTTCCCGGTGATCGCCGTACTGGCGTGTGTCGGACTGGCCAATCTGGTCGGGCGGCTCGGTGATCGACGCGCGGTGGTGCTCGTTGGAGCCGCGGGGTTGTGCGGGTTGGTGGCGCTTGCGGTCGCCCGGGCCGAATCGGCTGAACTGCGGGGGATCAAGGGTCCCTGGTTGTGGTCGGCCGCTGCTCTGGGCGTCGTCGCCATGGTGATCGCCCTTGCCTGGAAGGTGTTGCGGCGGCCGGGGAGCATCGTGGTGGCATTCCTCGCCGCCGCGGTGGCGGCGAGCATGATCGGGGCGACGCTGGTTCCGTTGCAGGCGGTCGGCTCCGACAAGGCCTCGGACTTGGTCTTCGCGCATCCCGGCCGGGGTGGGGCGACCGCGGCAGAAGCCGGCGCGGCGCGGTGGTTGCGGCGCAACAGTCAGCCGGGTGAGCTGGTGGCGACCAACGCGCACTGCATCATCCAGCAAGGCGGACGGTGCGACAGCCGGCACTTCTGGATCGCGGCGCTGTCCGAGCGGCCGGTACTGATCGAGGGCTGGTCCTACTCCAACCAGGCCAACCGGATCGCGCTCACCACCGACGCGAACCCGAGCCTGATCCCGTACTGGAACCGCGAAGAGCTCGCCGCCAACGACGCAGCCTTCACGGCACCGACCCCGGCCGCGATCGAGCGGCTGCGGAAGGCGGGCGTGCGCTGGCTGTACGCCGACCACCGGGCCGGGAAGGTGTCACCCGTGTTGCGCAACTACGTCCGGCTCCGGCACGCGACCATGGACGCGACCATCTACGAGATCAGGTGAGCGCCAGCAGCGCGTCCGCGACCCGGGCACGACCGTTGCCATCGACAAGTTTCCAGCCGGCCGCGGCCAGCCGGGCGCGTTCGGCCGGATCGGTCAGCAGTCGTTTGAGCACCGCGGCGGCCGCGGACGGGTCCGCTGTCAGGTCGGACAGTACGCCGATGCCGGCGGCCGTACCCGTGGCGATCGCGCGCTCGTAGCCCATCACCTGGTTGTCCACCACGCACACGAGCCCGGCCGTCGCACCAAGACACAGCAGCTCCCAGGTCGACGTACCCGATGCGCTGATGGTCAGATCGGCCGCACGCACCGCGGCGGCCAGCCGGTCGGTCGGGCCGATCACGTCGACCCTTTGCTGCGGACCTAGCTCCACCTGGTGGATCTGGTCGGCGAGCTGCAGTCGAGGCGCGACCACGGTTGCTTCGAACGGTACGCCGGTCGCCGAGAGAGCCTGGACGACGTACGGACCGGCGCCGAACGCGTCGGTCCCGCCGAAGAACGCGAACACCTTGGGTACCGCGGTGGGGCGGGGTACGGGCGGTTCGAGCGGGCGGAGGGCGAGGATCTCATCGCGGATCATCACGTACCCGAGGCCCGCGAGCCTCACCGCGTTGCCGGGGAGTCGCGGATGGTCCAGCTCAGCCGCCAGGTTCTGGTCCACCAGCACGTCCGCCTCCGCGCCGCGGAACTCGCCGTCGACGATCGCCAGCGTCGGTACGCCGGTCGCGCGGACCGCCCGGTAGACGGCAGCGTCCAGGTCGTAGGAGTCGAAGACGACGCGATCCAGCCGCAACCGCTTGAAGAGCGCGACATGCTCGGCCGGCGTCCGGACCGCGTGCTCCACCGCGATCCCGCGGGCCGCGATCTGCGCCTCGGCCCACGGCACGGTGTGCGCGTCGCAGACGAACACCACCTCGGCCCCGCGGCGCAGCAGTTCCTCCGCCAGCGCCAGGCACCGCATCACATGCCCGATCCCCCGCCCCGGCCCCACATCACACCGAACCCCGACGCGCTCCACGCCCCCGACCGTATCTGTTCCGTATATCCGCTTTCCGGCCGGAGGGCTCGGTGAGGATCCGCACTTGTGGATAAGCTGGTAATACGTAGGAGACGTATTACGTAGGAGGCTACGATGCGACTGAACAGCAAGGGCCAGGTGACGATCCCGGCCGAGCTCCGGCGCAAGCACCATCTCCACGAGGGGGACGAAGTGGCAGTGATCGAAGCGGCGGACGGGCTGCGAATCGTGCGCGTGGCGGAGGCCGAGACCCGCGGCCGGCGGCTGGTGCGGGAGATGCGCGGCCGGGCGACCACCGGGATGAGCACCGAGGAGTTGATGGAGCTGCTGCGTGGCGAGTGAGCCCGCCACGCAGCCAGTCGTCCTGGTCGACACGTGTGTCCTGCTCGACATCCTGACCGACGACCAGGAGTGGGGCGACTGGTCCGCGGAGGCGGTCGCCCAGGCACGCGATGAGGGCGAGCTGGTGATCAATCCGATCATCTACGCCGAGGTGTGCGCCGGGTTCGACCGGATCGAGGACGTCGACGCCGCGCTCCCGGTGATGGACTTCCGGCGCGAGCCGCTGCCCTTCCAGGCCGGTTTCCTCGCCGCTCACGCGTTTGTCACGTACCGTCGGCGAGGCGGCGTGAAGACCTCTCCACTGCCGGACTTCTACATCGGCGCACACGCCGCGGTGCAGCGCTACCAGGTGATCACGCGGGACACCAGGCGGTTCCGGACCTACTTTCCCCGGGTCGGTCTGATCACGCCGAGGTGAGACGCGGGATTGAGGGGGCGTGGAAGCGGGCAGCTATTGTTCGTGTCTGCACTGTGCGTGCTGCCACAAGAACTGTCCGTCGGAACTGTCCGTCAGAAGGGTCCGCCGACGTGTCCATCCTCACCGGCTCCGACATTCTCGTCACCGGCGGCACCGGGTCCTTCGGCCGGGCGTTCGTCCGGCACGCCCTGGACCAGCTGAAACCGCGCCGGATCATCGTGTTCAGCCGGGACGAGCTGAAGCAGTGGGAGGTCCGGCAGCTGTTCGGCGACGACCCGCGGCTGCGCTTCTTCCTCGGTGACGTCCGGGAGCGGTCCCGGCTGCTGCGGGCGATGCACCGGGTCGACTACGTCGTTCACGCGGCCGCGCTGAAGCAGGTGGACAGCGGTGAGTACAACCCGTGGGAGTTCGTCCAGACCAACGTGATCGGCTCGCAGAACGTGATCGAGGCCGCCATCGACTCCGGCGTCAAGCGGGTGGTGGCGCTGTCCACCGACAAGGCGTCCAGCCCGATCAACCTGTACGGCGCGACCAAGCTCACCGCGGACAAGCTGTTCATCAACGGCAACCACTACGCGGCGGCGTACGACACCCGCTTCAGCGTGGTCCGGTACGGCAACGTGATGGGCAGCCGGGGCTCGATCATCCCCAAGTTCAAGGCGCTGCACGCGGCCGGCGAGTCGCTGCCGATCACCGACCTGCGCTGCACCCGGTTCCTGATCACGCTCCCGCAGGCGGTCGAGTTCGTGGTCGACTCGTTCGAGCTGATGACCGGCGGCGAGCTGTACGTGCCGCGGATCCCGTCGATGAAGGTCACCGACCTGGCCGAGGCGATCGCCCCCGGAGCGAAGATGCACGACGTCGGCCTGCGCCCGGGCGAGAAGCTGCACGAGGAGATGATCAGCCCGGAGGAGGGCCGTCGCGCCCTCGCGATCGGCAACCGGTTCATCCTGCAGCCCGACCTCGCCACCTGGGGCTATCTCCCGCCTTCGGAGGGCATCCCGGTCGCGGACGGGTTCCACTACGCCTCGGACACCAACGACCAGTGGTACACGATCGACGAGATCCGCAAGATCCTCGAGAGTGACTGATGCTCCCGTACGGACGGCAGTCCATCTCCGAGGACGACATCGCGGCGGTCACGGCGGTTCTGCGCGGTGACTGGCTGACCACCGGGCCGGCGGTGGCGGCCTTCGAGAAGGCCGTCTCCGAGCTGACCGGCGGACATCGCGTCGTCAGCTGTACGTCGGGCACCGCGGCCCTGCACATCGCGTACGCCGCCCTCGGCGTGGGACTGGGTGACGAGATCGTCACCACCCCGATGACCTTCGTCGCAACCGCCTCGTGCGCCGCGATGCTCGGGGCCACGGTTGTCTTCGCGGACGTCGACGAGGACACCGCGCTGATCGACCCGGCGGCGGTGTCGTCGCTGGTCAGTGAGCGCACCAAGGTGATCGCCGCCGTCGACTACGCCGGCCAGGCCGCCGACTACGCCGCCCTGCAGCCGGTGGCCGATCGCGTCGGCGCTCGGACCCTGGCGGACGCGGCCCACTCGATCGGCGGCACCGCCGACGGCCGTCCGGTCGGCGACCTCGCGGACGTGACCACGGTGTCCTTCTTCCCCACCAAGAACCTGACCACCGGCGAAGGCGGCGCGGTGGTCTGCAAGGACCCGTCGGTGGGCCGGCGGGCCCACGAGTTCCACTTCATCGGCCTGGTCCGCGACCCGGACCGGTTCGAGATCACCGACGAGGGACCGTGGCATCAAGAGGTGCACGAGTACGGCGTGAACTACCGGCTCACCGACATCGCCAGCGCCCTCGGCCTGTCGCAACTCAAGCGCTTGACCGCTTTCAAACGTCGCCGCGCCGAGATCACCGCCCGTTACAACGACGCACTGCGTGACGTGGACGGCCTGCGTACGCCGGTCCAGCGCGACGGAGTGGATCCGGCCTGGCACCTCTATCCGGTCCGGGTCCTCGGCGGACGCCGGCGCGAAGTCTTCGAGGGCATGCGCGCAGCCGGCATCGGCGTACAGGTGAACTACATCCCCGTCTACTGGCACCCGGTGTTCGCGCGGCAGGGCTACCGCCGCGGCCTCTGCCCGAACGCCGAGGCGTTCTACGCCGAAGAACTGTCCCTGCCCCTCTTCCCGGACCTGACCGACGCCGACGTCGACCGGGTGATCGAGACCTTGACGAAGCTGGTTCGTTAACGTGATGGATGTGACCCGATCGATCTTGGTCGGCGGCGAGATGCTCAACTGGTCGGATCTGCACCCGGTCGACGCTCGCCCCGCGGCCGCCGGACCCGCCGCCGAGGCCCTGCTCACCGCTGCCCTCCAACCCGGCGACGCCGTCCTGGTCGCCGGTCCGCACGCCCTCGACCTGATCACCGGCATCGCCCGACGCGTGACCTCCGTCGACGTCCTGGTCCGTTCCGCACCGGACGCCGAGGAGATCGCCGAACGCCTCGCCGATACCAAAGGCGACGTCTACTGCGGCTCGCTGGACCGTTTCGGCAGTGAGAAGACGTACGACGTCATCGTCGCGCTGGACGGGCTGGAACGACTCGTGGGTCCCGACACGGCCAAGCTGACCTGGGCAGACGCACTCTCGACCGTGCGGGACCGCCTTGCTGCGTCTGGCCGGCTGTTGTTCGGAGCGACCAACGCTTTCGGCTTCGAGCGCTTGATTCAGCCCGACATCACAGCGGCCCTCCCCCGCAACGAGGACTGGGCGCGCGATGTCGCCGACACCGCTCCCGCCGGCCTCAAGCCATTGCAGGCGGCGTTGCGTGACGCAGACATCGAGATCGAGCAGACCTACGCGGTGTTCCCGTCACTCGTCGAGGCTCAGGTCGGCCTGACCGCCGTCGATGGCTTGGCCGGTGTGGTCGCGGCCCGGGCTGTTGCCGAGCGCAACACCGGTCCGGTTCTGATGGACTCGTACCGGCTCGTGCTCGACTCTGCCGCGGCCGGGCTGGCGCTCGACCTCGCACCGGCGTGGTACTTCGTTGCCGGCGTCACCGAACTGCCGACCGCGATCCCGGTCGGCGCCGTCCCCGAGGGTCCCGGCGTCCTGCTGGAGGAACACCTCCTGGCCGCTTTGAAGGTCGACGACCAGGCGGCAGTGCGCCGGATCATCCCCGAGTACGTCGCCTGGCTCAACGGCGGAGGCAACGGCTCCCCGGACAACGCGATCCTGGACGGGACGTCGTTCCGGCTCTTCGGGGAGGCCCAGGATCTCGATGTCGTCGGGCACCTGGCCCGGTTCGTCCGGCGCTCGATGGAAAGTGGCTCACGGCAACCATGGCCTGCCGGGGGCGACGTACAGGAGCTGACGGCTCGGCTGGCCTCGATGGCCGGAATCACTGTGACAGAAGAGCTTTCGGCACCGGCTGAGGTGGTCAGGCCGCTGGGGAGCGCCGAGCAGCTGGCGACCGTCGCGCGCCTGTCCGAGGAGCTGGCCGCGGCGAGCGCGCGGGCCATCCTGTTCGAGGGCACGGTCAGCGGGATCCGCCGATCGCTCCCCTACCGGGTCGGCCACGCCGTACTGAACCCGGCCCGGGTGATCCGGCGACGGGTGCGTCGCGTCCTGCGGAAGGTACGCCGCTGATGCACCACGCCAATCACTTCTACGGCCACGCGAACATCATGGCGTCGTACGCCGGACTCGCGCAGCCGCCGCGGATCTGGGGCTACCTCCAGCACGGCTGGAACATCCTGGACGGCTTCGCCCACGGCACCGCGTTCGCACCGGGCATGCCGAAGTACGTCTGGTCCGACAGCGTCCGGCGGCGCGGCCACTCGATGGGGCTGCGCAACTACTCGGTGATCGGCTCGGTCTGGCTGTACCTGCTCAAGGTGCACCCCGAGCTGGCCACACCGAAGAAAGGTGCCGAGGGCACCATCTTCTACCCGTTCCACGGCTGGGAGGGCCAGCACGTGCTCGGCGACCACGGCCGGATCGTTGCCTCGATCAAGGAGCACGAGACCGGGCCGGTGACGGTCTGCCTGTACTGGAACGAGTACGAGAAGCCGGCGATCCGCAATGTCTACAAGGACGCCGGCTTCCGGGTCATCACCCACGGCTACCGCGGCCTGCACTGGCGTCGTACCGACGCCAAGTTCCTGGTCAAACAACTGCGCGAGCTCCGCAAACATCGGCGCGTCGCCTCCAACCGGCTCAGCTCCGCCGTCCTGTACGGCGCCTCGCTCGGCCTGCAGCCCGGGGTCTACGGCGACCCGATGGTGCTGGAGAACGAACACCCCTCGTTCGGCGGGCAGGCCAGGATCAAGCGGCTGTGGCCCGAGCTGGACCAGCCGTTCGTCCCGCCCGCGATTGCCCGAGAGTTCACCGACACCGAGCTGGGAGTCGACCACGTCGCCTGCCCGGCCGAGATCCGGGAGATGTTCCGGTGGCCCTGACCGAATGGACACCCGGCCCGAAGATCGCCGTCGTCACGCAAGCGCGGGCGACGAGCACCCGGCTGCCGGCCAAGGTACTGCTGGAGGCCGGCGGCCGGACCTACCTCGAGCATCACCTGGAGCGGTTGCGGCGTACCGGCCTTCCGGTGATCGTGGCCACGACCACCAACACCGACGACGACCCGATCGTCCGGCTGGCCGAGCGGTCCGGGATCCCCTACTTCCGCGGCAGTGAGGACGACGTACTGAGCCGGTTCGCCGGAGCGGCCCGCGAGTACGGGCTGGACGGTGTCGTCCGGGTGACGTCGGACTGCCCGCTGATCGATCCGGAGATCGTTGCCGCAGGCGTCGACCGGTGGCGGGCCGAGAACGACGCCGGAGTCTACCTGTCGAACTGCCTCGAGCGGACCCACCCGCGCGGGATGGACTACGAGGTGTTCTCGGCGACCCGGCTGTTCGAGGCCGACGAGCGTGCGACGCTGCCGGCCGACCGCGAGCACGTCACGCCGTACCTGCACCAGAACCGGCCCGGCGACATCCGGCTGGTGAGTCTGCCCTGGTCAGGCGGTGGTGCGCAGTACCGGCTCACGCTGGACACCGCCGACGACCGGAAGTTGCTCGACGCCCTGATCGAGGACCACGCCGCGGACAAGCTGAGCTGCGCCGAACTGGTCGCGCTGCTGGACGCCCGGCCGGAGCTGGCCGCGCTCAACGCGCACATCGAACAGAAGAAGCTCGGCGAGTGAGAGCGCGCCAGCCTGCCGCTACGGCATGATTCAGGGTGATGACCACCGATGATCCAGAACCGGAGCGGGCGACCGGCCCGGAGACAGCGCCCGACGCTGCCCGAGCCAAGTCGTTCGGCGCTGTCGCGGCCGCGTACGACGCCGGCCGGCCGACGTTCCCCGTCGAGGCGCTGACCTGGATCCTCGGCCCAGCGCAGGTCAGGACCAGCCGGCTGCAGGTGCTCGACCTGGGCGCCGGCACCGGCAAGCTCGCCGCGGTCGCGGCCGGGCTCGGGCACGATGTGGTCGCGGTCGATCCGTCCGAGGAGATGCTCACCGTCTGCCGCCGGCGGACCGGGATCGACACGATGGTCGGCGCGGCCGAGTCCATCCCGCTGGCGCACGGCTCCGTCGACGCGGTGATCGTCGGGCAGGCGTTCCACTGGTTCGACCACGCCCGGGCGCTGCCTGAGATCGCCCGGGTGCTGCGGCCCCACGGCGTACTCGGCCTGCTCTGGAACGACGCCGACCGGGTGGTTCCGTGGGTACGGCGCTTCGATCGCGCCATCATGGGCGAGGATCTCGGCGGCGACCAGTTCGATCCGATGCCGATCCTGCTGCAGTCGGACCTGTTCGCGATGGTGGAGACCGCCCGGTTCCGGCACTGGCAGGATCTGGATCGTGCGGGCCTGCGGCAACTGGCCTTGTCTCACTCCCGGGTCGCCGTACTGACCGAGTCCCGTCGCGAGGCGGTGCTCGAGCAGGTCGACGCCATGTACGACAGCACCGCCCGGCCGCCCGAACCGCTGCGGATGCCTTACCTCACTGACTGTTACCGGGCTCGACCGAGCGACCTGGCGAACTACCGCCGTACTCTCGACGCGCCGATCGCGCCGCACCTCTGACCATCCGACCGAAACGTTTTGGTTGCGGTAGGCCAAAAATGCGCGACCAGAGGTTAACGTGCACGTGTTGGGGTCCACGCACGAGGGGAACTCGAACTCATGGACGAGGAAATGGTGCGCGAGCGGGACGCCCGCGCCTATGAGGCCGTGCACGAGGCGACCGACTTCACCGAGTTGAAGCGGCGCTACAAGAACTTCGTCGTGCCGTGGACCATCGCGTTCATGGCCTGGTACCTGGCCTATGTCGCCTGCAACAACTGGGCTCGCGACTTCATGGGTCAGAAGGTGATCGGGCATGTCAACGTCGCGCTGATCTTCGGGCTGCTGCAGTTCGTGTCCACGTTCCTGATCGCCGCCGTGTACGGCAGGTTCGCGAACCGGAAGCTGGATCCGCTGGCCAGCGGGCTGAACGCCAAGTACAAGAGGGAGCGCCGACGGTGACATCGCTGCCATTTCTGGTCCCGCTCGCCGACGCCGAGCCGGGCAACCGGGCCCTGACCATCTCGTTGTTCACCGCGGTGGTCGCCGTGACCCTCTACATCACCTGGTGGGCGTCCCGGCAGACCAAGAGCGCGGCCGATTACTACGCCGGCGGCCGGTCCTTCAGCGGCGCCCAGAACGGCCTCGCGGTCGCCGGTGACTACATGTCGGCGGCGTCCTTCCTCGGCATCTCCGGCTCGATCGCGCTCTACGGGTACGACGGCTTCCTCTACTCGATCGGGTTCCTGGTGGCCTGGCTGGTGGCACTGCTGCTGGTCGCCGAGCTGCTGCGGAACTCGGGCCGGTTCACGATGGCCGACCAGCTGGCGTTCCGGATGAGGCAGCGGCCGATCCGGACCGCTGCCGCGACCTCCACGATCGTGGTGTCGATCTTCTACCTGCTGGCCCAGATGGTCGGCGCCGGTTCGCTCGTCGGCCTGTTGCTGGGAGTGACGAACGAAGGCCTGAAGGCCGGCGTGATCGTCCTGGTCGGCGCGCTGATGATCGTCTACGTGACGATCGGCGGGATGAAGGGCACCACCTGGGTGCAGATCGTCAAGGCCGTCCTGCTGATGTCCGGCACCATCCTGATCACCTTCCTGGTGCTGCTGAAGTTCAACTTCAACATCTCCGAGCTGCTCGGCGCGGCCGCCTCCAAGTCCGGCAAGGGCGAGGCGTTCCTGCAGCCCGGGCTGCTCTACGGCAAGGACCTGGTCGGCCAGATCGACTTCCTGTCCCTCGGCCTCGCGCTCGTCCTCGGTACGGCGGGGCTGCCGCACATCCTGATCCGCTTCTACACCGTGCCGGACTCGCGGTCCGCGCGCCGGTCGGTGCAGTGGGCGATCGGCCTGATCGGGGCGTTCTACCTGATGACGCTGGCGCTCGGGTTCGGCGCGGCGGCACTGCTGGACACCGCCAAGGGTTCCCCGGTGGAGAGGTCGAAGGGCAACGTGGCCTCACCGCTGCTGGCCGAGTCCGTCGGCGGCGGCGCCGACTCACTCGGCGGCTCGATCCTGCTCGCGCTGATCGCGGCCGTCGCGTTCGCGACCATCCTCGCGGTGGTCGCCGGGCTCACGCTGACGTCGGCCTCGTCGTTCGCGCACGACCTGTACGCGAACGTGATGGCCAAGGAGAAGCCGACCGAGAAGACCGAGCTGCGGGTGGCCCGGTTCGCCGCGATCGGGATCGGCGCGGTCGCGATCGGGCTGGCCATCCCGGCGCAGCGGCTCAACATCGCGTTCCTGGTCGCGCTGGCCTTCGCCGTCGCCGCCTCCGCAAACCTGCCCGCGTTGCTGTTCAACCTGTTCTGGAAGCGATTCAACACCTCCGGTGCGGTGTGGAGCATTTACGGCGGCCTGGTCTCGGCCGTCGTACTGGTCGTCTTCTCGCCGGTCGTGTCGGGCTCGTCGACGTCGATGGTCACCGGTGCGGACTTCTCCTGGTTCCCGCTGTCGAACCCGGGCATCGTGTCGATCCCGCTCGGCTTCCTGTTCGGTGTTCTCGGAACCTTCCTCGGCCGCGACCGCTCCAGCGAGGGCCGGTACAACGAGCTCTCCGTCCGCGCCCTTACCGGCGCCGGCGCCGAGGGCCCGGCCAAGCACTAGCCCCGTACTGCGGAGGGTCGTCCCAAAGCCGCGCCGACGTGACGGACGGCAACCAGGGCACCTACTGGGAGAGCGCCAACAGGCGTTCCCCCAGTGGGTGCAGGTGGATCTCGGCTCGTCGGTCGCGACCAACCAGGTCGTACTCAAACTGCCGACCACGAACTGGGGTGCCCGCATTCAGACGCCCCACCGGCCCCGGGCGACCTGGCCCTCACTGAACCCGCCGGCCAGATCCGGCTCACCTGGACCGCGTCCCACCGACAACGTCGGCGTCACCGGGTACGACGGCTACGCCACCGGCCAGCTGCGGACCAGCCTGGCCGGCACCGTGCTCACCTACACCGACGACCAGCCGGCCAGCGCGTCGATCTCACACTTCATCCGCCCGAAAGATGCCGCAGGCAACCAGTCGGCGAAGAGCAACACGGTGACGCGGAACGGCAGCTCAGGCGCCCGGCAGCAACCTGGCGCTCGGCAAGCCGATCACCGCGTCCGGGTTCGTGCACACCTATGTCGCGACCAGGGCCACCGACCACGACGTACTGGGAAGGCAAAGCCAACCCGGCCACGCTGACCACCCAACTCGGCGGAAGCGAAGGGCCCGCCCGAGGCACGCCACTTTCAACAACCTGACCCTCTCCAACAACCACAACCCCACAACCACCTTCACGCTCAACCGCGAGTAGCCCTCAAGCAGGAGCCGCCGCGAGCATCCTCTCCGTCGGCTCCTGCACGAGGCGCCGCTGCGCATGTCCACCGTCCGGTGAGCTGCCCTGGCCAACTGCTCGGGTGCGGACCTGGGGGTCGGCCTGGGCGTCGACCTGCCAGGTCTTCGGTGGGTCGGCGCACGGGCGCCCCGCTACCCGGCACGGCCTGGGCGAACTCGAACCCTGGTTCCCCGCGACAAGTTCCAGCGGATCCCGTACTTCCTCAACGGCATGGTCACCGACGGCAAAGACCCGGCTGGTCGGGGAACAGGGCCAGAACGCCAGCTACCGGATCGACCTGCCGACAAAGCAGGTCAGCGTCCCTCGAGGTGACCAACGGCAGCCTCTCCGGTGACGGCTACCTGCTCGAAGGCCGTCGCCTATACGCCCCGGGCTGCCGTTGCGGGCGACCACGATCCGGTCCGGGAACTCCAGGTCGCCTACGACGCGGGCGGTGGCAAGTACGTCACCAGACTGGCCGTGCTCAACCGGAGCTGACCGAGGCGACCATCATCGTCGACTCGGAACCAGGAGCAGACACCCCGGACCGCCATCGCCCGCGACCGCGGCGCCTGCTCTGGGTCAGCAGCCAACTGGACGCCGCGCCGGGCGCCCGCCGTACACGGTCGCCGTCGTTCCAGGCTTGCGGTGGTGGACACCGAAGAACGCGACTACTGACTCAGAGGTCGTCAGCGATCTGGGCGAGTACGGTGCCGGCGCGCAGGACCAGGTCGCGGTCGGCTTCGTCGAGGCGGCGGAGGAGCTTGGCGAGTTCCTCCGCGGCCTGCTGTCCGGAGGCCTCGACCATCTCCGCGCCGGCCTCGGTCAGCACGACCGCGGTGGCGCGGCCGTCGACCGGGTCCTGTTCGCGGCGGACCAGCCCGGCGTCCTCGAGGCCCGCGACGGTCGTGGTCGCGGTGGGCTGGGAGCACGGGACGCGGGCCGCGATCTCGCCGATCCGGATCGGTTGCTCGTCGGCGATCAGCATCAGTGCGAGGAACTGGGTCGGGTGCAGGACCGTCGTCGTACGACTCCGGCGCAGGTGCCGGACGATCCGGTGCATGCTCACCAGAAGTTGCAGAGTCTCTTGTGCCATCGCGATCACCTCCTCCGAGCGGATGCGCCATCCTGGCACACGTCCGGACCGATCTCCACGGATCACAGGTGAGTGGCGGCCACCCCGAGTGCGAACGCCGTACCGGTCAGACCGAGCATGGTGCCGGCCAGTACGACGAGTTGCCGCCGCAGCACGAACTGTTCGGCCTCCGTGGAGAAGACCCGTCGCGGCCAGTGTCGCCAGGAGACGTACCAGAAGATCCCACTCGCACCGATCAGCAGAGCACCCTTCACCAGATGGATCCACCAGTGCTTCTGCTCCAGCACCAGTAACACCACCCCGGTCAGCGCGATCGCCGCGATCAGCCCGACCACCTTCCAGCGATTGCCTGAGGCAATCACCGTGGTCAGCGCCTCCCGCCCTTCCTGATCCGCGCCGAAGTACCTCTTCAATTTCGGCTGCACGACCAACAGCGAGTAAGCCATCCCACCCACCCAAGCCGCCGCCAGCCCTGCATGCACGATTGCGACGACAACTGTCATACACCGCAGCCTAGATGCGGTCCAGCACCAGCCGGCAATCCTCCCGCGCGCGGAGCCAGACGCGGTAACAGTGGCATTGGTCCAGGAGACTGGTGGTCGCGGTGGCGGTGGTCGAAAGCGGGTCGGTCGTCGGGTTGCGACGAGTAGCCCGCCGACGCGCGCCTCCGGCACCGCACGCACACGGCGAATCGCACGAGTGCCGCACTGTTTGGCGCGCCGTTGGGTACATGCGCGGACCGTGTCCACCAACTTCCTCGTGACGCCTTAGAAGGGAGGCGGACCGTCAGTTGCCCGGGGCTGGCCGTGAGGGTCACCTGACCGAGGGGTTACCGAACCGGTGTCGTGGCTAGGCGCGACTGGTGCGGTGTTGCTGGGGTGGAGTCGGTGGGTGATGGGGCCGCGCGCGGGCGGGTCGGTGGTGTAGCGGTGACCGGTGGGGGTGGTCAGTTTGATGGAGCCGTCGGGGTGGCTGGTGCTGGTCCAGCCCCAGGCGGGGGTGTCTTTGATGACGTGGTGGTACTCGCAGTACGGCGCTAGCCCGGTGAGGCTGGTGGTGCCGGTCTGGGCGAACGGGGTGGTGTGGTCGCGGTCGCAGTCTCGGGAGGTGCGGTTGCAGCCGGGCCAGGCGCAGACGGGGTGGCGGGCCAGGAGGGTCTCGCTCACCAACGCACCGGGGTCGTGGCGGGTGGTGGAGGCTTCCAGAACCGTGCCGTTGTGGGGGTCGGTGAGGAGTCGTCGCCAGGTGCCGTCCGCAGCGATGCGGCGGGCCAGGTCGGCGGGGATGGGGCCGTAGCCGGTGAGTTCGGCGGGGTCGTCGTCGAGGCCGAGCAAGGTGGACGCGGGGATGACGACTTCGATGTGGGGGCGGCGGCGGTGCTGGTCGGGGAGTCGGTGGCCGAGCCAGTCCAGGCCGTTGCGCAGGATGTGTTCGAACAGGTCGGCGGTCACGTCCGCGCGACGCTGTTCCGCGGTCCGGGTGTCCGCCACACGGTTGGCAGTGGCGTCCGCGGTCGGGTCCGTGCAGCGCTGTCCGGCGGTCCGGGTCTGCGTCACCCGGTCTGAGATTGCGTCGGCGGATGTGTCGGCACGGTGTTGTTCGGTGGTGGGGGCGTGGTTGATCGCACCGTCACCGCGGGTGGTGATGACAGTGCCGTTGGGGGTGCCGAGATGTGGTTCGGCGGGCGGGGGTGCCGTGGGCGGTCCGGTGTCTGCGGGACGGTTCACAGGTGCGGCGTCGTTGGGTGGCCTGTGTGACGTTGTGTCGCGAGATGCGGAGCTCGGCGGGCGTTCTCTCGTGATGTCGCGGGATGGGGTGCTCAGCGGGTGTTCTCTTGTGACGTCCCGGGACGAGTTGCCAGCGGTTCCTGACGTGGTTTCTGGGGTGTTGCTGGTGGTGTCGGTATCGCGAGCCATGGTCGCCGGGGTGGTGTTGGTCGTGCTGAGGGCCTCGGGGGTGGCGGGCGTGGGAGCCGTGTTCGTGGTGTGGGAGGCGGGGCTCTCGGTGTTCGGCAGGGTGGCATCGGTCGTGTCGGCGGGGGCGCTGTCACCACTGGTCGCGCTGGTGGACGCGGAGCCGGCGGATGCTGAACCAGTGGGCATCGTGTCGGTAGGCGTCGTAGCAGCGGGCGCCGCACTGGTGGATGCCGGGTTGGCGGGTGCCGCGTCTGCAGGCGCCGCACTGGCGGGTGCCGCGTCGGCAGGCGCCGCGCTGGCGGGTGCCGGGTTAGCGGGTGCCGGGTTGGCAGGCGCCGCACTGGCGGGTGCCGGGTTCGCGGGGGTGGTGGTGTGGCGTTTGGCGAGGGTGGCCATGGCTTGGATGGTGACCCAGATTTGCTGGATCTTGTCGGCGGTGTGGACGATCCACAGCCCGGCCATGCCGTTGGCCAGCGGGACGATCTTGCAGGTGCGGTCGGCGACGGCGGCGCGGTGCTCGTCGGCTTCCTTCGCCGCACGGTGCTTGGCGACCTGGCGGCGCAGCGACTCCAGCAGGTTCTTGTGGGTCTGCGCCGCGGCGCGCTTCAGCACATGCGCCTCGACCGCCTGGGCGGCCTGCTCGGGCAGGTCGGCGGTGGCTTCGGAGATCGCCAGGGCCTTGCCCCAGGTGAGGGCGCCACACTTCAACGCCGTATGCGTCGCCCGCAGGGTCGAGGTGAGACGCAGCGCGGTCGCGACCCGGCGCGCGACGGTCTGCTCCGACAACCCCAGCGCCAACCCGATCTCGGCGTACCAGGACCGTTCGGGGTCGATCGGGCGGCCGTTGGCGTCGTACTGGGCCGGGCGCGGTGAGACGGCGTGTTCGGCCTGGCGTTGCCGGTAGAACGACGCCATCGCCTCCACCTTGAGCGCCTCGGTCCACCCGGACTGACGGGTGGTGGCCTTCAGCAGCTCGATCAATGGCATCGGCGACATCGTCCGCGGCCGGGTCTCCTCCAGCGCAACCGCCAGGTCGCCGCCCGGCGGCAGGAACGCCCACGCCGGCGCGTCCAGGCGCAACAGCGCCCGCTCCGCCTCGTCTTGGTCGATGCCGTGCCATTCCTCCCACTCCAAGTCCTCAACGCGGGAGCACCGGCCCCGGCCCAGCAGCTCGTCGAGCTCGGCATCCCACTGGTCCTGCTCGCTGACGAACCTCGGGCCGCCCGGCGCATCGAGATCCTCAGGAAGGTAGAGATCATCCGGCACACAAACCTTGCCGGGTGGGATGGACGCGGAGGTGTGGTCGGGTCGGAGAGAGACGCTGGTCTGGTCGGGCAAGAGAGAGGTGCGGGTGTCGTTGGGTGAGCCGAGGACGCGCGTTGAGGCGTGCGTTGCGGTGTCGGCGAGGACTGGGTGGTCGTCGCCGACTTCGATGCCACACATCTCAATCATGCGTCTATATTAGAACATCTGTTCGACAGATCCAAAATGGCTTGATGCCGGTGTGGACAGTCAGATCGCTGCCAGGATTGGCGATCGCGCGCACTTGTTGCCCTCGGCAATCATTGCGGCGCCGGGGTGTCCTTCGGACTCGACGTCGGATGCGGCAACGGCGGTAAGGCGATCGAACTGGCACAGCGTGACGGCGCCGCCTCTGTGGTCGGCGGGGACATCGGCTAGGGGCTTCTCACCCCACCGGCCGTCAACGGCGAATTGTCGGGACTCGGCGACGACGTACCCGAGCTGAAGAACCGCCGCTCCGACGCGCCTGGCGTGAACTCACATCGGCCCGTACGACGACGTCGTCGTACGGGCCGAGGTGCGGAGAGCTGTCAGTCCTCGTCGGACTTCCCGGAGGCCAGGTTGGATTTGATCAGGTCCATGACCGTGGAGTCGGCGAGGGTGGTCACGTCGCCCACCTCGCGGTTCTCGGCGACGTCGCGGAGGAGGCGGCGCATGATCTTGCCGGAGCGGGTCTTGGGGAGCTCGGCGACGACCATGATCTGGCGCGGCTTGGCGATCGGGCCGATCTCCTTGGCGACGTGGTTGCGGAGCTCCTGGACCACGTCCGGGCCGCCGTCGCCGGCCTCCGAGCGGAGGATGACGAACGCGGCGATCGCCTGACCGGTGGTCGGGTCGGAGGCACCGACGACCGCGGCCTCGGCGACCTTCGGGTGCGAGACCAGCGCGGACTCGATCTCGGTCGTGGACAGCCGGTGACCGGACACGTTCATCACGTCGTCGACCCGGCCGAGCAGCCACAGGTCGCCGTCCTCGTCCTTCTTCGCACCGTCACCGGCGAAGTACATCCCCGGCCAGCGGGACCAGTAGGTGTCGACGAATCGCTGGTCGTCACCCCACAGTGTGCGCAGCATCGCCGGCCACGGCTTGGTGATGACGAGGTATCCGCCGGAGCCGTCCGGCACCGAGTTGCCGGCGTCGTCGACGACGTCCACGCTGACACCCGGGATCGCCTTCATCGCGGCACCCGGCTTGCCCGCGGTCACGCCCGGCAGCGGCGAGATCATGTGCATACCGGTCTCGGTCTGCCACCAGGTGTCGACCACCGGCGCCTGGTTGCCGCCGATGTTCTCGCGGTACCAGATGTACGCCTCCGGGTTGATCGGCTCACCGACCGACCCGATGACGCGCAGCGACGACAGGTCGAACTTCGCCGGGATGTCCGCGCCCCACTTCATGAACGTACGGATCGCGGTCGGCGCGCAGTACAGGATCGACACCTTGTACTTCTGCACGATCTCCCACCAGCGGCCCTGGTGCGGCGTGTCCGGGGTGCCTTCGTACAGCACGGACGTGGTCGCGTTCGCGAGAGCGCCGTACACGATGTAGCTGTGGCCGGTGACCCAGCCGATGTCGGCGGCGGTCCAGTAGACGTCGGTGTCGGCCTTGAGGTCGAACACGCCCCACTGGGTGTACGCCGTACCGACCAGGTAGCCGGCGGTCGTGTGCAGGATGCCCTTCGGCTTCCCCGTCGTACCGGAGGTGTACATCACGTACAGCGGATGCTCGGCGTCGAACGCCTCCGGGGTGTGATCGGTCGACTGCTTGCCGACGAAGTCCTCCCACCACAGGTCGCGGCCCTCGACGATGTTGGTGTCCTGGCCGGTACGGCGTACCACCAGGACGTTCCGTACGTCGGGGCACTCCTCGAGCGCGGCGTCGACGGCCGGCTTCAGCGCGGCCGGGGCACCACGGCGGTAACCGCCGTCGGCGGTGATCACGACACGGGCGTCGCAGTCCTGGATCCGGCCCTTCAGCGCGTCCGCGGAGAAACCGCCGAACACGACGGTGTGCGGGGCGCCGACCCGGGCGCAGGCGAGCATCGCGACCACGGTCTCGGGGATCATCGGCATGTAGATCGCGACCCGGTCGCCGGGCTGGACGCCGAGCTCGACCAGCGCGTTGGCCGCCTTGCTCACCTCGTCCTTGAGCTGGGCATAGGTGATCTCGCGGGTGTCGCCGGGCTCACCTTCGAAGTAGTACGCGATCTTGTCGCCGAGGCCGTTCTCGACGTGCCGGTCGACGCAGTTGTAGGCCGCGTTCAGCTTGCCGTCGGCGTACCACTTGGCGAACGGCGGATTGCTCCAGTCCAGCGTCTGGGTCGGCTCGACCGCCCAGGTCAGCCGCTTGGCCTGCTCGGCCCAGAACCCCTCGAAGTCGGCGGCGGCCCGCTCGTAGGCGTCGGCCTTGAGGTTGGCGTTCGCGGCCAGGTCGGTGGGTGGCTCGAACCGGCGCTCCTCGTGCATCAGGTTCGACAGGGCCTCCGACTGTGCGCCTTCGGATTGGGGTGACTCTGCATTCGTCACGTCGCGAACTCCTCCTCGCTAGCTTCGGCGCGTGGAGCGCCCGTCCCCTTTCTACCAATGCCGCCCCGCCCACGGAACCGCCCTGTCGCCCAGCAGCCCTCGATCTGCGCCGAACAGGCCCATTTCCGGGTCGTACGGCAACCGTCGCGCCAGGCGCTGGGGTCAATTCGCCGTACGACGGAACCGATTGGGTGGGTCATGCATCCGTAGAGGTGTGAACGGGATGCAGACAGGGCAGCAGGCGGTTGAGTGGATGGATCGGTCCCGGCGGAAGATCTCGCGCGCGGCCAAGCGGCGTGTCCACGCTCGGGAGCACCGCGTGCGGCGTACTCAGAAGGCTGCGCGGGCTCAGCTGCCTGTTTGGTGATGCTTCAGTGGGCCGCGTCTATGATTCGCGGGCGTCCAGCAGCTCGTCCCAGTGGTCGTTGGCCCACTCGCACATGAGCCGCATCGGTTCGAGCAGGCTGCGGCCGAGGTCGGTCAGCTCATACGTGACGCGCCGTACCGGCTCGGTGTACTCCGTCCGCCGGACGAAACCGTCGCGTTCCAGCGTCCGCAGGGACTGGGTCAGCACCTTGGGTGTCACCCGAGCCAACGGCACCCGCAGCTCGGAGAACCGTCGCGGCCCGTCCTCCAGGCAGGTGATCACCAGCGCGGCCCACTTGTCCCCGCCGATCCGGAACGGCAGCAAAGTCGACGGGCAGAGCTCCTCGAACATGTCCGCCCGCAACGCCTCCATGCCTTGCACAGTATCCAACTGGTAACCAGGCCGCCTTCTACGGTCTCGGCAGCAACGAAAACCGAGGAGGTTGTGATGGGCAAGATTCTGGTCATCGGCGCACGCGGACGAGCAGGCCGAGCCGCCGTCGACGAAGCACAGCGCCGCGGCCACGAGGTGACGCCGGTAGCGCGGACGACACAAGGCGCACCGGACCTTGTGGCTGGAGACGTGACGGATGCGGCGCGGATCGCCGAGCTGGCGGCCGGCCATGACGCGGTCATCGCGGCCGTGTACGACGGCGGCACGGACCCGGCCTTGTTCTTCCCCCAGGCCGCGCGGGGTCTCGTCGACGGGCTGCGGGAGGCCCGCCTGATCTGGGTCGGCCTGGCCTCCATCCTTCCGGGTGAGGACGGCGTACTCGTGATGGACAGCCCCGGCTATCCGCAGGAGTACCGCTCCTTCTTCCTGGCGCACCAAGCCGCCCTGGACATCTTCGCCGCCTCGTCGCTCGACTGGGTCTCGGTCGCCCCCGCCGGCGACTTCAACCACGCCGACTCCACCCGCACCGGCACCTACCGCCTGATCCCCGGCAACCCCACCGCCCTGATCTCGTACGCGGACTTCGCCATCGCGCTGCTCGACGAGTACGACCACCCGAAGCATCACCGGCAGGCGGTCGGAGTGGTCTAACCGAGTTTCTGCCCGGCGGCGGCTGGTGGCGGTAGGTTCGGGCCCATGGCTGGGGCTGAGGAGTTCATGCGGCGGGCGCTGGAGATCGCGCAACGCGCGGCGGAGACGCAGGTGGACGCGATCGGGCGGGCGGCCGAGTTGGTCGTGAACGCCAAAGTGTTCTGGGTGTTCGGGACCGGGCACAGTCACGTGATCGCGGAGGAGCTGTACGGCCGGGCCGGTGGTCTGGCGGATGTCCGCGCGGTGCTCGAGCCCGGGTTGATGTTGCACGAGGGGTTGCTGAAGAGCTCCTTGCTGGAGCGGTTGCCCGGGTTGGCCGACGTACTGCTGCAGACCAATGACATCGGCCCGGACGACGTCGTACTCATCGCGTCGAACTCGGGGCGGAACGCCGTACCCGTGGAGTTCGCGGTCGGCGCACGGGCCAAGGGCGCGAAGGTGATCGCGCTGACGTCGCTGAAGCACAGTACGGCGGTCAGCTCGCGAGCGCCCAGTGGTCAGCGGCTGTTCGAGGTCGTCGACGTGGTCATCGACAACTGCGGCGAACCAGGCGATGCCCTGATCGACGTCACCGGCAGCCCCGAACGCACCGGCGCCACCTCGACCCTCGTCGGCGCCCTCCTGGTCCAGGCCCTCACCGTCGAAATCGTCACCCGCCTCACCACCCGCGGCCAGACCCCCAACATCCTCCGCAGCCTCAACATCTAGGGGTACTGGCCCCAGGCATGGGTCGGACTCAGTCCCTCTAGGTGGCGCGGTAGGCGACGGTTATGTCGTAGCGGTCGGAGCGGTAGACGGAGCGGCCGAATTCGATGACCTCGCCGGAGGCGGTGCGGGGGGCTGAGGTGATGATGAGGCAGGGGGTGGCCGAGTCGATCTCCAGGAGTTCGGCGTCGACCGGCTCCGGTGGGGCGGCGACGATCGAGGCGGAGACCATGCCCAGGGTGACGCCCCAGCGGGAGGACAGCTCCTTGTAGAGGGAGTTCTCGCCGAAGTCGACCTCGTCGAGGCCGGGGTAGCGGTGCAGCGACAAGGCGGTCCGCTCGACCGCCATCGGCTCACCGTCGCCGGTGCGGAGCCGGAACAGGTGCAGCACCGGGGTGCCGACCGGCTCCTCCAGCTCGCGGGCCAGGTCCTCGTCCGCGGTGCCGACGCGGTGCTCGAGCACCTTGGCGCCGGGCTTGATCCCGCGGTTGATCATGTCCTGGCTGAACGACGAGGCGAGCATCCGGGACGGGCGCGGTTCGGCCACGAAGGTGCCGCCGCCGGGGCGACGGGCGGCCAGGCCTTCGGCCACCACCCGGTCCACCTCCTGCCGCACCGTCATCCGGGCCACGCCGAAACGCTCGGCGAGGACGCGCTCGGACGGCAGCACCGTGCCGACGGCCAGCGAGCGGGTGAGCTTCTCCAGAATCTCGCGGATCTGGTCACCCTTCGGCCGATCGGTCCGAAGCTCCGTGGGGAGTTCGGCGAGGTCGCCGGGGTTGTTCCTTGGGCGGGCCATGAGGTCAGTATCCCTGGGAATGTGCCCGGCAAACCGGTTGCCGGGGGACGCGAGCCGGGGCGTGCTCCTGATCGTTCGGTGGGGCCGGCTGTCCGCGGCGGCGCTGTCGCGGACAACCTTGTCAGCCAGACTGTAACGTCCGGTCCCGGCTCACGGCCAGTGACCGGCCGGACTGGGCGATTCCCGGGGCGGGGGTAGTTTGAACGCTATGAGCCCCGCACAGTTCGTGAAGGAAAGCGCACCGGGCGGCGAATGGAAGCGGCAGGGCAACAGGTTCGTCGACCGGATCAGCCGCGACTCGGCGTCCGGGCCGGGCGAAGGGCCGGACGAGCAGGGCCGCTGGCCGGTCGAGCCGGGGCGCTATCGGCTCGTGGTCAGCCTGGCCTGCCCGTGGGCGCACCGATCGGTGATCGTGCGCAAACTGCTCGGCCTGGAGGACGCGATCAGCCTGGCGATCGTCGACCCGATCCGGGACGAGCGCGGCTGGCGGTTCACCCTCGATCCGGCCGGCCGTGATCCGGTGCTCGGCGTCGAGTTCCTGTCCGACCTCTACCGGCGGACAGATCCGTCGTACGACGGACGCGTCACGGTGCCGTGCATCGTCGACACCGTCACCGGGCTCGTGGTCACCAACGACTACCCGCAGATCACCCTGGACCTCTCGACCGAGTGGACCGAGTACCACCGGCCGGACGCGCCGCGGCTGATCCCGGCCGACCGGGCCGAGCTGGACCAGCTGATCGACGAGATCTACCGGGATGTGAACAACGGCGTCTACCGCTGCGGGTTCGCGACCACGCAGGAGGCGTACGAGGCGGCGTACGACGCTCTGTTCGCGCGGCTCGACGTCCTCGAGGAGCGGCTGGCGGACCGGGACTACCTGCTCGGGGACACGTTGACCGAGGTCGACATCCGGCTGTTCACCACGCTGGTCCGCTTCGACGCGGTGTACCACGGGCACTTCAAGTGCAACCGGAACAAGCTGACCGAGTTCCCGAACCTCTGGGCCTACGCGCGCCGCCTCTACGCGCTCCCGGCCTTCGGCGAGACCGTCGACTTCGACCACATCAAGCGGCATTACTACCTCACCCACCACACCATCAACCCGAACGGCATCGTCCCCAAGGGCCCCGATCCGCGCGCCTGGACCGCGTGATCAGGGCGCGAGTGCCGTCAGAGCAGCGGTGACCGCGGCTTTGAGCTGAGCCCGGGAGGCCCCTGACCGGGAGCGAAGGTTGACGGCGTAGGCGAGCAGCGTGAGCATCTCCGCCGCGCCCTCCACGTCGACCCCTCGCCGCAGCTGGTTCTTGCCATCGGCAACCTTCAGCGCGCTCGCGAAGGCGTCCCGCAGTACGGCGTGATGCTCGGTCAGCAGCGCCCGGACGGCCTCCGGCGGACTGTCCGCGTTCGCGTTCGAGACCAGGCAGCCCCAGCCGGCGAACTCACCGGTGCACCGCAGCCTGAGCAGCCGGTCGAAGAAGGCGGCGACACCGGGCAACCCACGCCCGTCCGTCGCCAGCCGGTCGAACATCGGCCGGGACCTCTGGTCGAGGTAACGCCGGACCGCCGCGAGGTAGAGCTCGTCCTTGCCGCCGAACGCGTTGTAGAGACTCGACCGGCTCAGGCCAGTCGCCGCCACGACGTCCTGGATGCCGGTCGCCGCCACGCCGCGTCGCCAGAACAGCAACTCGGCCGAGGCCAGCGCGGCCGCCTCGTCGAAGTGTTTGACATCCGCCATGCCGGTCATCTTATCTTGGAACGACCGGTCCAAGATAAGGGAGCTGCGATGGTCGACGTGCTGGTACTCGATGTCAACGAGACGTTGTCGGATCTCGAGCCGATGCGGGACAGGTTCGTCGCCGCCGGCCTGGCGGCACACAGCCTGGACACGTGGTTCGCGTCGACCCTGCGGGACGGGTTCGCGCTCACCGCGGCCGGGACGTACGCCGACTTCCGCACGGTCGGCGTCGACGTACTGACGGCCCAACTCGTCGCCGCGGGTGTCGAGCCCACCGAGGAGATCATCGGGAGCGTCCTGTCCGGCATGACCCAACTGTCGCTGCACCCGGACGTCGAGCCGGGTCTGCGCCGGCTGCGCGACGCTGGGTTGCGGATCGTCACGCTGACCAACGGCTCGGCGGCGATGTCCGAGCGGATGTTCACCGAGGGCGGGATCATGCCGCTGCTCGAGCACCGCCTCGACGTCGCGACTCCGCAGCGATGGAAACCGCATCCGGCCGCGTACCAGCACGCCGCCGACGTGTGCGGCGTACCGGTCGAGCGGATGGCACTGGTGGCGGTGCACCCCTGGGACATCGACGGTGCGCGCCGGGCCGGGCTCCAGGGCTACTACCTCGACCGGCGCGGAACGCCGTACCCGAAAGCATTCCTCGATCCTGATCTGGTCGTACCCGACCTGCTCGCGCTCGCGGACGCAGTTCAGGAGAGGGCGAAGTAAATCACGCGGGCGAGGCGGACAGCACCCGGTAGAATCGGGGGCGTTGGAGTCGCCGTCCGACTGGTCATGACGACCCAGCATGGTGTGCCGGGAAGCCTGGTCGGCGTGGGTGTGGTGACGCGCCCAGGTCCGAACGATCCCCGACCGAAGGGCGCCTGACCATGAGCCAGACCCCGCGGATCCGGCAGAAGAAGCGTGCGTTCCCCCGCGTCCTGGGGCGGGAGCGAGCGTTCCTCGCCGACACCCTGCGCGCCGAGACCACCGGCGGCCTGCTGCTGCTCGCCGCCGCCATCGCCGCCCTCGCCTGGGCCAACTCGCCTTGGCAGGACACCTACCACCACCTGCGCGAGACCGAGCTCGGACCACTCAGCGTCGAGGCCTGGGCGTCGGACGGTGCGCTGACCTTGTTCTTCTATCTGGCTGGGGTCGAGCTGAAGCGGGAGTTCGTCGTCGGCACCCTGTCCAAGCTCAGTGAGGCGGTCGTGCCGGTGGTCGCGGCCGTGGCCGGAATGGTGCTCCCGGCAATCATCTACCTGGTGGTGAACCTCGTCGCCGAGCATGGCCGGACGGATGGCTGGGCGGTGCCGACGGCAACGGACATCGCCTTCGCACTCGCCGTACTGGCGATCGTCGGCTCGTCGCTGCCGAGCGCGCTGCGCGCGTTCCTGCTCACCTTGGCGGTGGTCGACGACTTCGGCGCGATCGTGGTGATCGCCCTCTTCTTCGCCCACGGGTTCCACCCCTTCCAGCTGCTGGCCGCGGTCGCGCTGATCGCGCTCTGGTACGTGTTGCAGCGCCGCCGGATCCGGACGCCGCTCCTGTACGTGCCGATCGCGATCGCCGCGTGGTGGTTCATGCACGAGTCGGGGATCCACGCGACCATCGCCGGGGTCGCGCTCGGCCTGGTCACCCGGGTGGTCGCGGACCCGGGCGAGGAGCACGCGCCGGCCGAGCGGATCGAGCACCGGCTCCGGCCCTGGTCCGCCGGTGTCGCCGTACCGCTGTTCGCCTTGTTCGCGGCCGGGGTCACGTTGAGCGGGGGCGCCGTCCGGGAGATGCTGACCGACCCGGTCGCGATCGGGGTGGTCGCCGGGTTGCTGCTCGGCAAGGTCATCGGCGTGTTCGGCGGATCCTGGCTGACCGCGCGGTTCACCCGGGCCGAGCTGAACTCCGACCTGTCCTGGCGGGATGTGGGCGCGGTGTCGGTGCTGGCCGGGATCGGTTTCACGGTCGCGCTGCTGATCGCACAGCTGGCCTTCGGCGACGATGCCGCCCAGGTCGAGCGGGCGAAGGCCGCCGTACTGGTGGCATCCCTGCTGGCCGCTCTGATCGCGGCGCTGCTGCTGTTCCGGCGCAATCGGGAGTACGCCGAGTGACGTTCTCGCCTCGGGGTACCCGTACTTCGACGGAGTCGGCGGTAGTGTCGGGGGACGGAGCCTGGAAGGAGTGCCATGTCGATGGGGCCGAACGGGAGTGAGCCCACGGTCGGGCAGCTCGTCGCGAACGCCAGCAAGGATCTGTCCAACCTGGTCCGCAGTGAGATCGAGCTGGGCAAGACCGAGCTGAAGAAGACCGCGGTGGCGGCCGGGACCGGGGCCGGCATGTTCAGCGGCGCCGCCTTCCTGTCCTTGCTGGCGGTCATCCTGCTGTCCATCGCCGCGGCGTACGGACTCACCGCCCTCGGTCTGCACCCGGCGCTGGCGTTCTTGATCGTCGCCGTGTTCTACCTGTTGATCGCCGGCCTGCTGGCGCTACTCGGCAAGCGCAGCATCGGCAAGGCGAAGGGTCCGCAGCGCGCGATCGAGACCTCGAAGGAGTCGGTCGAGGCGATCAACAAGGCGATCGGCAGGGGCGACCAGATCGAGCCGGCCGAATCGAGCGTGCGGCGCTGAGTCCGGCGGGTGTCGTCGACCTGCTGGTCGACGGGCCCTGGTCGCACTCGCTGGTGGCGGCCAACGGGGCCCGGTTTCATGTCGCGGAGTGCGGGCCGGCCGACGGCCCGCTGGTGCTCTTCCTGCACGGCTTCCCCGAGTTCTGGTGGGCCTGGCGCCACCAGCTGCCGGTCGTCGCCGCGACCGGCCGCCGCGCCGTCGCCATGGACCTGCGCGGGTACGGCGCCAGCGACAAGACTCCGCGTGGTTACGACCCCTACACCGCCGCTGCGGACGTCTCCGGCGTCATCCGGTCGCTCGGCGCCACGGACGCCGTCGTCGTCGGTCACGGCTGGGGTGGCTTCATCGGCTGGTCGGCCGCCGTACTCACCCCACGACAGATCCGCGGGCTGGCGGTCGTCTCCGCACCGCACCCGTTGCAGCTGGCTCGATCCGGTCAGGCGAAGGCACTGAGCCACACAGCCTGGTTCCAGCTGCCGATCCTCCCGGAGCGTCGCCTGCTCGCGCAGGACGGCGCCCACATCGAGCGGCTTCTCCGCGGCTGGTCCGCACCCGGCGGCGCCTTCCCCGACCCCGAGTCGTCGCGTCGCTACCGCGCCGCGCTGCAGGTCTGGCCGGCACCGCACTGCGCCCTCGAGTACCACCGCTGGTTCGCCCGCTCCCGGCTGCGCCCTGACGGTCGAAAGTACTCAGCCAGGATGCGTACGCCGGTCGCCGTACCCGTGCTGCAGATCCACGGGGCCCAGGACCCGGCGGTGTCCCCGACCGCGGTGACGGCGCCGCACCTGGTCGCGGCTCCCCTCCGCCACGAGCTCCTCACCCCGGCCGGTCACTTCCCGCACGAAGAGGTCCCGGACCTGTTCAACAGCCAACTCGTGGGCTGGCTGGCGTCGTTCGACTGAGTGGACAGCCCCCCGCCGGCACTGTTCCCTCCCCCACGCCAACCGTGCCAGTTGCCGTCCACGCATCTCTTACCTTCTCGACCCGATACGTCTGCGCGTAGCCGTAGTCGCAGTTGTAGCTGATGCTGACCCGGACCTCCTTGTGGTCTCCCTGAGTGACAATCTCCCCGACCGCGATGCCGGCGATCCGCGCCGTGGTGCACGACTGCGTGAAGACTGCCTGCGTCGGCCACCGGACCGGCGCGACCGTACCGGCGAGCTGGGAGATCCGCTGCTTGACGGCAGGTGAGAACTGTGCGGCGCGGCTCTCCTGCCGGGCCTGAATGCCCACGCCGGACGGACGATCCAGGACCTCCAGCGCCGACCAGCCCTCCGGCGGGGCGAACCGCCGCGCCATCGCCGTGATCGCAGCGGCCCAGATGTCGGCGTTCTGGGTCGCATCCGCCGACGCACCCGCCACGCCCGAGGTCGCCACCGGCGGCGCCGGATCCGCGTCACGGCCGCGGTTGACGCCGTACAGGATGCCGGCGAGCACGGCGAGCACCGTCGCGGCCGCCAGCAGGACCGGCGCGACCGACCACTGGCGCGTGGTTGCCTCAGGCAAACTGTCGGCCAGTTTCTCCTTGTCCGCAAAGGTTTCGCGGAGCAGCTGCTCGAGCTCTTCGTCTGTCAGCTTGCCCATCTCAGCGCTCCTCCTCCGCGGGCAGATTGTTCCGTAGTGCCGCCAGCCCCCGGGCTGCGTTGGACCTGACCGTGCCAGGCGCGCACCCGAGGACGGCGGCGATCTCGTCGTCCGGCAGGTCTTCGTAGTACCGCAGCACCAGTACGGCGCGCTGCTGCCGGGGCAACTGCGCCAGCAAGCGCCAGGCGGCGTCGCGCTGGGCCTGCCGGGCACCGATGTCCTCGCCGGACGGCACGTCGGCCGGCTCGGCGACCGACAGCTCCCGATTCTTCAGCAGGCGGCGCCAGCTGAGGAACTCGTTGACCACCATCGTCCGCAGGTAGGCCTCCGGGTTGTCCAACTCCTGGATCCGGTCCCACTTGCGATGCGCCCGGGCGAACACCGTCTGGACCAGGTCCTCCGCGCTGTGCACCCCGCCGGTCAACATCAGGCCGAGCCGCAGCAGTCGCCGCTCGGTCGACACCACCAGTTCGTCGAACGACAACGTCCCCTCCGTCGCCACCGTCATATCCCTAGAACGCGGCGGCGGCGCGGATCTGCTGCATGGTCAGGTGCAGGTTCTGGTGGAGACTTCCTGGGTGGCCGTCGCACCTTCGCGGGCGTCGTCGGAGACCTGCTCCGCGGTGAGCACGTAGCCGGTGCGGTTGTCCTCCACCGAGGCCGCGAACACCACGCCGTACACGGTGCCCTTGTTGGACAGCAACGGGCCGCCGGAGTTGCCGGGGCGGACCGAGGCCCAGATCGAGAACGCCTCCCGGGTGACCGTCCGGTCGCCGTAGATGTCCGGGCCGCGGAGGCGCTCCTCCGAGCGGATCCGGGCCGGCTCGGAGTCGAACGGGCCGTTCTCCGGGTAGCCGAGGACGACGGCCGGGTCGTCGGCCTTGCCGGTGAAGTCGAAGCTCAGCGGCTGGATCCTCAGCCTCGGCACGTACAGCACCGCGATGTCGACCTCCGGGTCGAACACCACCACGGTCGCCTCGTACGACTGCCCGTTGACCTCGACCTGCGGTGAGCCGACGCCGGCCACCACGTGGGCGTTCGTCATCACCCGCTGCGGCGCGTAGACGAAGCCACTGCCCTCGAGACCGCGCGAGCAGTTCGCCACCCCGGTGATCTTGGCGATCCGGCTGTACGCCGCGCGGACGGGCTGCTGCCGGGCGATCTCGCCGTCCGGCGGCTGGGTCTCCCGGATCCGCTCCGGCACGAACGGGTCGAGGAACCGCGGGAACAGGTCGGTGTTGACCACGTCGTTGAACGCCTGCAGCGCCTGGTCGGCCCGGCTGGGCAGGACCTGGTCCACCTTCGCCAGCACCTGCGAGCCGCGCACCGCGGACGTCACGCTCGGGATCCGCGCACCGCTCACCGCGACGCCGAGCACCCAGGACACGATCAGGACCGACACCGCGGCCAGCGCGGCACCGCCGAGCGCGTCGAGGAACCTCACCGGCCGCCAGGACACCTTGTTTCTCAGTCTGGACCCGAGTACGGCGCCTATCGTGCGGCCGATCGAGGCCAGGATCACCACCAGTACCAGGGCCGCGAACGACACCGAGACACTCGGCGAGAAGTTGTCCAGCACCCGCGGCACCACCCAGACCCCGACCGCGGCACCGCCGAGCAGGCCGAGGGTGGCGCACGCGCCCAGCACGAAGCCCTCGATGTATCCCGATATCGCCACCAGCCCGGTGACGATCAGCAGCGCGTAGTCGAGCTTGCTCACTCCACACCTTCCGGCTCGTCACCTGTCGACCGGCTGAGGTCGTGCTCGATGGCGGTCAACCGCCGCACGTCCTCGGGCCGCCGTCCCTCACTCCGCCAGGCCGCCTCGACCAACCGGTCGGGCAACGGTACGACGACCGAGGGGTCCCAGTCGCGCGACCAGCCACCCAGGACCAGCAATTTGTCCAGCAATCCGGCGGTGAAACCCCAGATGTAGAGGTTGCCGATGGTGAACGCCGGGCCGGTGAACCCGGACGGGTGCAGGCAGCTGATCCGGTTCGCCGGGTCGGCCAGCGCGTGCACGGACACGTTGTGCACCGACGCGACCTCGGCCGGGTCGACCACCGCGACCGGAGACGGCTCCCGCCACCAGGCCAGCACCGGTGACACGCCGAAGTTGCTCACCGGGACCCACAGGGCCGGCCAGATCGCGAACGGCACGATCCCGGCCGGATCCACCCCGGTCTCCTCCTCGGCCTCCCGCAACGCGGTCCGCACCAGGCCCGCGTCACCGACGCCGTCCTCCGGATCGACAGCGCCGCCTGGGAACGCCATCTGCCCGGCATGCCTGCGCAGCGTCCAGGCCCGCTCGGTGAGCAGCACCTCCGGCCCTTCGTTGCCGTCAGCAAGCAAAATCAGGACGGCGGACTTCCGCACCGACGGGTCATCAGGCGGCAGGAACCGGGACAGCTGGGTCGGGTCCACTTCCTCGGACGCCTTCGCCAGCGGCGTCAGCCAGTCCGGGATCTCCACCCCTTCGAGGGTCATCATGACCCCGCCGGCGCGGAAGGCCAGGCCAAAAGCACTCTCACGGCGTCACTCCCAGCTTGTCCTGCACCAGCTGGTCGAGCTGCTGCTGCGACTTGAAAGGCCCGTGGTGAACGTAGGTCACCGCGCCGTCCAGGTCCACGAACGCGGTCACCGGCGGACCCCCGATCTTGAACGGCTGGTGCAGCACCTTGTCCGCATCGACCAGGTGCGGGTAGGTGAGCTCGTGCTCGATGGCGAACTTCACCGCCAGCTCGGCGCGCGGATCGTCGTAGTCGATCCCGAGCAGCTGGACCTTCCCGCCCGCCTTCTTCTGCAACTCGGCCAAGTACGGCGCCTCGGCGCGGCACGGCGGGCACCACTGCGCCCACACGTTCACCAGCAGGGGCCCGCGCAGGTCGGCGAGCCGGATGTCCGGGCCGTTGCCGAGGCACGGCAGGCTGACGTCCGGGAGTCCGTTGCTGACCGGGGGCCTCGAGGGTGTGGACGGACAGGCGGTCAGTTTGTCCGCGCCGGCGACCGCGCTCCGGCTGCTGGTGGCCTGCGGCTGGGTGCCGTCGGCCTGCTCGGGTCCGCACCCGGCCAGGCCGGCCACCGCGACCAGGCCAGCGATCAGGCACCGCGTCGTACGGAGTCCGAGCTTGAAGTTCACGCGGGGACCTTCACCAGCTTCGCGGCGACCTCGGGGTCGGTCGGGCCGGCGCCGTACGACGGGCACCACTGGGCCACCGGGCAGGCGCCACAGGCCGGCTTCTTGGCGTGGCAGCGCCGGCGGCCGTGGAAGATCAGCCGGTGCGACAGCATCGTCCAGTCCTTCTTCGGGAACAAGGCGCCGATGATGTGCTCGACCTTGACCGGGTCCTCCTCGGTGGTCCAGCCGAACCGGCGGACCAGGCGGCCGAAGTGCGTGTCGACGGTGATGCCGGGCACACCGAACGCGTTGCCGAGCACCACGTTCGCCGTCTTGCGGCCGGTGCCGGGCAGCTTCACCAGCTCCTCCAGCTTGCCCGGGACGACTCCGTCGTACTCGTCGACCAGGGCCTGGCCGAGCTTCATCACGCTGTTGGTCTTGGCCCGGAAGAAACCGGTCGGCTTGAGGATCGCCTCCAGCTCCTCCCGGTCGGCCTCGGCGTACGCCTGGGCGGTCGGGTACTTGGCGAACAGGGTCGGGGTCACCTTGTTCACCATCACGTCCGTGGTCTGGGCCGACAGGATGGTGGCCACCAGCAACTCGAGCGGGTTGGTGAAGTCCAGCTCGCAGTGAGCGTCCGGATACGTCTCGGTGAGCACCTTGTGCATCTTCCGCGCGCGGCGGACCAGCTGGGTGGAAGTCTCATCGGTATAGACCGGGGCCTTGCGGGGCAGCTTCAAAGGCGGCTGGGTTTCCCGCTCTGTTTCCCGCTCGGCGACACGCTGGGATGGCATGGATGCAAGCCTACGTGGCGTGGCCGACACCCGAGGGGCTACGGTTTTGGGGCAACCGGGTGGTAACGGCCCGGTGCCGGGCGAGTCCGCACCCCGCCCGTAAGTCGTGGTCCAAGGTCCTAGGAGGCCCAAGTGGATGCCGCAGTGCTCCGACAGGCACCGCTGTTCAGTCAGCTCGACGACGAGGCAGCCGACGCTCTGGCCGCGTCGATGACCGAGAACCGGCTGCGCCGCGGCCAAGTCCTGTTCCACGAAGGCGACTCAGGGGACCGGCTGTTCGTCGTGGTCGAGGGCAAGGTCAAGCTGGGCCGCACCTCCGCCGACGGCCGGGAGAACCTGATCGCCGTCCTCGGCCCGGGCCAGATGTTCGGCGAGCTGTCCCTGTTCGACCCGGGTCCGCGGTCCGCGACCGTGACCGCGGTGACGGACGCCTCGCTGATGTCGCTCACCCACGACGAACTGCTCCGCTGGCTGGCCGGCCGCCCCGAGGTGGCCCGCGGTCTGCTGCTCCAGCTGGCCTCCCGGCTGCGCAAGGTCTCCGACGTGGTGGCCGACCTGGTGTTCTCCGACGTACCGGGCCGCGTCGCCAAGGCCCTGCTCGACCTGGCCAGCCGCTTCGGCCGCACCGCCGACGACGGCGTACACGTCCACCACGACCTCACCCAGGAGGAGCTGGCCCAACTCGTCGGCGCCTCCCGCGAAACGGTCAACAAGGCCCTCGCCGACTTCGCCTCCCGCGGCTGGGTCCGCCTCGAACCCCGCTCCGTGGTCCTCCTCGACGTAGACCGCCTCCAACGCCGAGCCCGCTAGGAGTTCCCCCGCCCCATTTGCCTGGCTAACCACTGAGGTGGTGGGTTCTGCACCCGGAATCAGGGTGGAGAACCCCCAACTTGGTGGGTCAACCAGCGAAACGGGTACGGCGGGATCGGTCGAAGGCGCTGCGGATGGTCATCGCTGTCCGGGCGGGGTACGCGAGGTCGGTCCAGGTTGTTCGGACGACCTGCTGACCTAGGGCTCGTAGCCGATCCTCGCGGTTCTTCTCGTGGATCAGTACCTCGCGGGAGCCGTCGGCGTACTTCATCAACCCCTCGAACTCGACCACGGTGTCCTGCTCGGGAAAAGCGAAGTCGACCCGGCCGACGAAACCCGCCGCGTCGTCGAAAGCCGCCTGCAGCACGGGCGTCGGCAGTCCTTGGTCGTGCATCAGCACGCGCAACCGCGACTCGCCGACCGACTCGGCCAGCGGATCGGCGAAGGCCAGGGCGGCGCGGATCGTCGGGCCTCCCGGCCAATGCTCCGTCAGCTCGAGGACCCGGCGCAGTTCGTCCTCGGTGAGCCGCCCACTCCGCACTACGGCGTCCGCGCTCACTACCGCCGCCTCGAAGGACGCCTCGCCGGCGGTCTCGACCAGAGCCCGGGCAACCGCCGTCACCACCAGGCCGTCGACCGCATCGAGGTCCGGTGAGGTTAGCTGACCCCGATGGTGCCTGACCCCAGCCGACGGCCCGCTTCGCCAACCGCTAGACCTGGTCAACTGCACTTCGGCGAGATCGGCACCCCACACCGGTACGCCGTGCATGATCAGCGCAGAGTGATGACTGATCACAGCCGTCCCCGGGCGCATCGAGTTCATAGCAGCGTGCACGAGACGCCGGTGCCGGCAGATCTCCCGCTCCCACGGCGCCAGGTGGGTGAGGTCAGCGCGCTCGGCGTACTGCCCATGGCGCACTCGTTCCCACCGGCCGTCGCCGAGACGTTCCTTGATCTGCTCAGGCGTGTAGCCGGCGCCGATCGCCTGGCGACGGCTGAACACACCGCCTTGCTGGACAGCCACCGCCTTGAGCTGAGGGTTCACCCACCCAGCATCACCCCCAACCAGCCCCGCCCGCTCGACCTTCGACGTACCTGTGGAAAACCTTGATTTGGCTGGCTAACCCACCAAGTTGGGGGTTTGCTACCCGGAACCCGGGTGGAGAACCCACAAGTTGGTGGGTCAGCCAGCCAAATAGTCGAGCTGGGCGCGGACTGAGCGTTCGGCGGCGGGCCATAGGGAGCGGTCGATGTCGGCGTAGACGTGTGCCACGACCGCGTCCGGGGTGTTGTGGCCGGCTGCGACGGCTGCCCGGACCTGGTCCAGGCGTTCGTGGCGGTGGGTTATGTAGAAGGTGAGGACGTCGGTGGGGTCGTCGATGACCGGGCCGTGGCCGGGGAGCAGGCGTTCGACGCCCGCCGCGGAGTTGGCGAAGGCGAGGAGGCGGTCGAGGGAGTCGAGGTAGGGGCCGAGGGCGCCGTCGGGGTGGGCTACGACCGAGGTGCCGCGGCCCAGAACGGTGTCGCCGGTGAGGAGGGAGCCGTCCTGCGGGAGCCAGAAGCAGACCGAGTCCATCGTGTGGCCCGGTGTCGGCAGGACCTCGATGCGGAGGCCGCCGGCGGTGATGACGTCGCCTTCGGAGAGGCCGTGGGCGTGGTCGGTGGGGAGACGGAACGCCGGATCGACTGCCCGGACCCCGCACCCGGCCTGGTTCGCGAACCAGGCGGCGCCTTCCGAGTGGTCCGGGTGCTTGTGTGTCAGCAGTACGACGGCCACCTTGCCGGCCTGGTCGAGGACGGCCCGCAGGTGGTCCTCCAGCATCGGGCCCGGGTCGACGACCACCGACTCGTCCGCGTCCGGTGCCCGCAGGATCCAGGTGTTCGTCCCGTCCAGCGTCATCGGTCCGGGGTTGTCCGCGCGCACCAACGTCGCATTATCGGTCATGAACTCAGTCATCCGGTCTCCAGGTAGGCCTGGTCGCCGGCAAGCCGGATGGTTGGGAGGACCGGGCGGATCTCGCGTTCACCGGCGGCGGTGAGGATGGCGGCCACGTCGTCGTACGGCGTGAGATCGCGGCAGCACACGTACGTCGGGGGAAGCATCAGCAGGTCGCCCGCCTCGACCGCGGCGACGGCGTCCGCGGGTCGCATCCAGGCGACCTGGTCGGACTCGCTGGTCACGTCGCGGGTGACCTGGCCGGCCGGGAGCGCGGCGACGAAGAAGCGGGTGTCGTACCGCCGCGGCTCGAACTCCGGCGTGATCCAGTGCGCCCACGGCCCCAGCAGATCGGCGCGCAGGACCAGCCCGCGCCGGTGCAGGAACTCGGCGAACCCGAGCTCACGCGCCTCCAGCGCGACCCGGTCGGACTCCCAGTCCTCGCCGCTCGTATCGGCGACCACAGAATGCGGAGACGGGCCGGCAAGCAGCACGCCCGACTCCTCGAACGTCTCCCGCACCGCAGCCGCGACGTACGCCGACGCCGTCTGCTCGTCGCAGCCGAGCCGGCCCGCGAACCAGGCCGGTGCGGGACCGGACCACGAGTCGGCGACGGTCGAGTCGGTCGCATCCACCCGGCCGCCCGGGAAGACCGTCATACCGGCCGCGAACGCCATCGTCCGATGCCGCCGGAGGAGGTAGACCTCCGGTCCGGCGGCGGTATCGCGGAGCAGTATCACCGTCGAGGCCGGGCGCGGCTCGGATGGCGTCCGGCCCGCACGGACGAACTCCAGCGCGGCCGACGCCATCCGGCCGGACAGCAACTCGGACTTCAGGTCGCGGACCATGCCGTCGCCGTCAGGCGACCTCGACGATCAGTTCGACCTCGACCGGGGAGTCGAGCGGCAGAACCGGTACGCCGACCGCGCTGCGGGCATGCTGACCGGCCTCCCCGAACACCTGGCCGAACAGCTCCGAGGCGCCGTTGGCGACCTGCGGCTGACCGGTGAAGTCCGGCGTGGAGGCGATGAACACGACCGCCTTGACGATCCGGTGCACAGTGCTCAGGTCGCCGATCTCGGCCTTGATCGCGGCCAACGCGTTCAGCGCGCACTGCTGGGCGCACTCGCTCGCGACCTCGGCACTGACGGCGTCGCCGACCTTGCCGGTGGCGATCAGGGCGCCCTCGCGCAGCGGCAGCTGACCGGAGGTGTAGACGAGGTTGCCGGTCCGTACGGCGGGTACGTAGGCGGCAACCGGCTTGGCCACGTCGGGCAGCTTCAGGCCGAGCGCGGCGAGCTTCTCCTCGGGGTGGCTCATGACTCTTCGATCTCTCGCTTCAGGTAGGCGACGAGGGACTCTGGGTTCGGGCCCTGGACGACCTGGACCAGCTCCCAGCCGTCCTGGCCGAAGTTGTCCAGGATCTCCTTGGTCGAGTGGACCAGCAGCGGCGCGGTGAAGTACTCGAACTTCTTCATGAGGGGGACTCTAACGGGCTCCTCTCCCAGTGTGCTGTGGGCCACGTCCTACGCTGGGGATCATGGCGAGGCTGCATGTGGTCACCGGGAAGGGGGGCACCGGGAAGACGACTGTTGCGGCTGCCATGGCGCTGTCCCTGGCCGAGCAGGGCAAGCGCGTCCTGCTCGTCGAGGTCGAGGGGCGGCAAGGGCTCGCCCAGCTGTTCGACGTACCACCGCTGCCGTACGTCGAGCGCCGGATCGCGCACGGTCCGGGCGGCGGCGAGGTGTTCGCGCTGGCCGTGGACGCCGAGGCCGCGCTGCTGGAGTACCTCGACATGTACTACCACCTCGGCCGGGCCGGTAAGGCGCTGGACAAAGTGGGTGCGATCGACTTCGTCACCACGATCGCCCCGGGCCTGCGCGACGTACTGCTGACCGGCAAGGTCTACGAGGCGACCCGGCGGAAGTCGCACGGGCGGCTCGCGTACGACGCCGTCGTCCTGGACGCACCGCCGACCGGGCGGATCGCGCCGTTCCTGAACGTGAACCACGAGGTCGCCGACCTCGCCAAGGTCGGGCCGATCCGCAACCAGGCGGACGCGATCATGGGCATGCTGCGCTCCGACGTGACCCGGATCCACCTGGTCACGCTGCTCGAGGAGATGCCGGTCCAGGAGACGATCGACGCGGTCGAGCATCTGGAGGCTCTGGAACTGCGGATCGGGTCGATCGTGGTGAACATGGTTCGCAACAGCCCGCTCGACGACGACGCGCTCGCCCTTGCGGTGAAGGAGAAACTGCCCGCCGGTGAAATCAGCAAAGGGCTGCGCTCCGCCGGTGTTGCCGTCAGCAAGGAGTTGGTCGCGACCCTGACGGCGGAGGCACGCGATCACGCGATCCGGGTCGGGCTGGAACGCGAGAACCGCGACCGGATAGATGCCTTGGGCAAGCAAGTGACCCAGCTCCCGCTGCTGCCGGAGGGCATCGACCAGGGCACCTTGTTCGATCTGGCCGAGGAGTTGCGCCCATGACCGAGTTGAATCTGGACGCTCTGATCGACGACCCTGGCACTCGCATCATCGTGACCTGTGGCGCGGGCGGTGTCGGGAAGACGACCACGGCGGCGGCGCTGGGGTTGCGTGCCGCTGAGCGTGGCCGGAAGGTTGTCGTGCTGACGATCGACCCTGCCCGCCGGCTGGCGCAGTCGCTCGGGCTGACCGAGCTGGACAACACTCCGCGCGCGGTGGCCGAGGTGAACGCCGCGAACGGCGGCCGGCTGGACGCGATGATGCTGGACATGAAGCGGACCTTCGACGAGGTCGTGCTCGCCCACGCGACGCCGGAGAAGGCCGAGCAGATCCTGGCGAATCCGTTCTACATGGCGCTGTCCTCATCGTTCGCGGGGACGCAGGAATACATGGCGATGGAGAAGCTCGGGCAGTTGCACAAGCAGGCCGAGCGGACCGGCGACTGGGACCTGATCGTCGTGGACACCCCGCCGTCGCGGTCGGCGCTGGACTTCCTGGACGCGCCGGAGCGGCTGGCATCCCTGCTGGAGGGGCGCTTCCTGCGTTTGCTGCTGGCACCTGCTCGCGGTCCGTTCCGGTTGATGTCGGCCGGGGTGAACATGGCTATGTCCGTGCTGAACAAGGTCCTCGGCGCGCAGGTGCTGACCGACGTGCAGACGTTCGTCGCAGCCTTCGACACGTTGTTCGGCGGCTTCCGGCAGCGGGCCGAGCAGACGGTCGCACTGCTACGCGAGCCGCACACGGCCTTCCTGGTGGTGGCCGCTCCGCAGAACGACGCGCTGCGCGAGGCGTCGTACTTCGCCGAGCGGTTGCGTGAGGAGAGCATGCCGCTCGCGGGCGTCGTACTGAACCGGGTGACGACGACGCAGGCGCCGGAGTTGTCGGCCGAGCGGTCACTCGCCGCGGCGGAGCGACTGGAGGAGGCGGACAAGTCGCCGCTGGCCGCCGCCGTACTGCGGTTGCACGCGGACAAGATGCAGCAGGTCGTCGGCGACCACAAGCGGGCGGACCGGTTCCGGCGCGGGCACCGCTCGATCCCGACGGTCGAGGTGCCGGCGTTGGCCGACGACGTCCACGACCTGACCGGTCTACGCCAGATCGGTGACCTGCTCACCGCCTGAGCCCGGTTTCACTGTCAGCGAACGCTCGTTCTCGTCGGGAATGAGCTGGTCGGGCCTTCGGTTGAGCCAGTCAGACTCAATCTTGAAAAGGGTGTGACAGCGTGACCGATACGTTGAATCTTCCGGTTCTGCCGCTGGACGACGTCGTGGTCCTGCCGGGCATGGTCGTGCCGGTCCGGCTGGCCGACCCCGAGGCGCGGGCGGCGATCGACGCGGCGCAGGCCTCCGGCCAGGATCAGGTGCTGCTGGTGCCGCGGCTGGACGGGAAATACGCCAAGGCCGGGACGCTCGGCGAGATCGAGCAGATCGGCCGGTTGCCGGGCGGAGCCCAGGCGGCCGTCATCCGCGGTACGGCGCGAGTCCTGATCGGCGCGGGGACCACCGGTCCTGGTGCCGCACTCTGGGTCGGCGCGACCGTACTGCACGAGATCACCGACACCCGCTCGGCCGAGCTGGCGCGGGAGTACAAGACCCTGGTGACGTCGGTCCTGCAGCGCCGTGGTGCGTGGCAGGTGATCGACTCGGTGAAGCAGGTCGACGACCCGGCGGAGCTGTCCGACCTGGCCGGCTACGCGTCGTACCTGAGCAACGAGCAGAAGTCCTGGCTGGTCGAGAACGCGAACGTGTCCGAGCGGCTGGAGAAGCTGATCGGCTGGGTCCGCGACCACCTGGCCGAGCTCGAGGTGTCCGAGACGATCCAGAAGGACGTCCAGGAGGGCATGGAGAAGCAGCAGCGGGAGTTCCTGCTGCGCCAGCAGATGGCCGCGATCCGCAAGGAGCTGGCCGAGCTGGACGGCAAGGCCGAGTCCGAGGAAGAGGACTACCGGGCCCGGGTGGAGGCGGCTGATCTGCCGGAGCACGTGCGCAAGGCCGCGCTCGCCGAGGTCGACAAGCTGGAGCGGACCGCCGAGCAGTCCCCCGAGGTCGGCTGGATCCGGACCTGGCTGGACACCGTCCTCGAGATGCCTTGGAACGAGCGGACCGAGGACAGCTACGACATCCGGGAAGCCCGGGCCGTACTGGACGCGGATCACGCCGGCCTGGACGACGTGAAGGAGCGCATCACCGAGTACCTGGCCGTACGGCGCCGCCGCGCGGACCGTGGTCTCGGTGTGGTCGGTGGACGCCGCAGCGGCGCCGTACTGGCTCTGGTCGGTCCGCCTGGTGTCGGTAAGACCTCGCTGGGCGAGTCCGTGGCCCGCGCGATGGGCCGGAAGTTCGTTCGGGTCGCACTGGGCGGTGTCCGGGACGAGGCCGAGATCCGCGGTCACCGGCGTACGTACGTCGGTGCGCTGCCGGGCCGGATCGTCCGGGCCATCACCGAGGCCGGCTCGATGAATCCGGTGGTGCTGCTGGACGAGATCGACAAGGTGGGCGCGGACTACCGGGGTGACCCGACGGCCGCCCTGCTGGAGGTGCTCGACCCGGCACAGAACCACACCTTCCGGGACCACTACCTGGAGGTCGAGCTGGACCTGTCCGACGTGGTCTTCCTGGCCACCGCCAACGTGCTGGACTCCATCCCGGCGCCGCTGCTGGACCGGATGGAGCTGGTGCAGCTGGATGGGTACACCGAGGACGAGAAGGTCATCATCGCCCGTGACCACCTGCTCCCGCGTCAGCTGGAGCGGGCGGGCCTGACGGCGGACGAGGTGACTGTCGACGACTCGGCACTGCGGGTGCTGGCCGGCGAGTACACGCGTGAGGCCGGCGTACGGCAACTGGAGCGGTCCATCGCACGGGTGCTGCGGAAGGTGACAGCTCGGTTGGCCCTGGGAGAGGACGTCGAGTCGCTGACCATCGGTTCCGGTGACCTGAAGGGCTACCTGGGCTCACCGAAGTTCACTCCGGAGTCAGTCGAGCGTACGGCGCTACCGGGTGTGGCGACCGGGTTGGCGGTGACCGGTGCGGGTGGTGACGTGCTCTTCGTCGAGGCGTCGCTGGCCGACAAGGAGACCGGCCCGACCGGAGTCACCCTGACCGGACAGCTCGGTGATGTGATGAAGGAGTCGGCGCAGATCGCCCTGTCGTACCTGCGCTCGCACGGCGCGGAGCTGGGGCTGCCGGTCGGCGACCTGGCCGAGCGGAACGCGCACATCCACGTTCCGGCCGGTGCGGTCCCGAAGGACGGGCCGTCGGCGGGTGTCACGATGACGACGGCGCTGGCGTCGCTGCTGTCCGGACGGCCGGTCCGCTCGGAGGTCGCGATGACCGGTGAGGTGTCGCTGACCGGACGGGTGCTGCCGATCGGTGGGGTCAAGCAGAAGCTGCTCGCCGCGCACCGGGCCGGACTCACCACGATCCTGATCCCGAAGCGGAACGAGCCGGACCTGGAGGACGTGCCGGAGTCCGTGCTGGCGGAGCTGACGGTCCACCCCGTCAGCGACGTCCGTGAGGTCCTCGACCTGGCGCTGGAACCGGCTCAGGTCGCAGCACACCAGTACGCCGCCTGACCGACGTACTGCACGAGGGCCGGACCACCCACTGGACGGGGTGGTCCGGCCCTCCTCCTTTTGGACGAAATTCGTCACGCCGCCCCAGCGCCGGGCCTCCTGAAAAGCCCTACTGACGCGGAGATTGGCACTCTGGTTGGCGTGACATGGCTCACATTCTCGACTTCGGACTGTCACCGCGATCCCGTACCCTCTATAACCATGCGCGTCAGGGAGAAGGGTGACCGGGGAGTCGTCCAGTCTGTGGTTCTGTTCCTCGGGGTGAGCGTGCTGTCGGGGGCGTTGGCCGCCGGTCTCGCGATCCCCTTCGCCGGGCTGGCCGGCTTCACCACGGAGAAGACCCACGACACCCTGCAAGACCTGCCGCAGCAGTTCGACGAGGTGCCGCTCAAGCAGAAGAGCACCATCCTGGCCGCGGACGGCAGCCTGATCGCCACCCTCGCGGAGCAGAACCGGGTGCCGGTCAAGCTCAGCCAGGTCGCGCCGATCATGCAGAAGGCCATCGTCGCGATCGAAGACGACCGGTTCTACGAGCACGGCGCCCTGGATCTGAAGGGCACCCTGCGCGCACTGCTGCGGAACCAGTCCGAAGGCTCCGTGCAGCAGGGTGGTTCGAGCATCACCCAGCAGTACGTGAAGATGAGCCTGGTCGAGAAGGCGAACACGCCCGAGGAGGTCGCGGCCGCGACGGCCGAGACGTACCAGCGCAAGGTCGCCGAGCTCCGGTACGCGATCGCCATCGAGAAGGAGTACTCGAAGAACGAGATCCTCGAGAAGTACCTCAACCTGGCGAACTTCGGTGACGGCGCCTGGGGCATCGAGGCCGCCTCCCTGCACTACTTCCGGGTGCACGCGTCCCAGCTGACGCTGCCGCAGGCGGCTCTGCTGGCCGGGCTGGTGAAGAACCCGACCGGCTACGACCCGACCAACAGCATGAAGCGCGCCAAGGACCGCCGCGACGTGGTCATCAAGCGGATGCTCGAGCTGAACGTGATCTCGGTCGCCCAGGCCAACTCTGCACTGAAGACCCCGGTCATCGACCCGGCCAAGGTCAGCCCGAACAAACTCGGCTGCGCGAACTCGCGGTACCCGTTCTACTGCGAGTACGTCGTCGCCCAGCTCAAGCAGAACCCGGCCTTCGGCAAGACCGAGGCCGACCGGGCGGAGTTCCTCAAGACAGCCGGTCTCACCGTCCGTACGTCGCTGGACCCGAAGATCCAGGCCGCCGCGCAGAAGTCGATCAACGATCACTCCAAGCCGACCGACTCCGCGGTCGCGGCCATCACGATCGTCGAGCCCGGCACCGGCCTGGTGAAGGCGATGGTGCAGAGCAAGCCGTACGGCGGCAAGCGGAACCAGACGTCGTACAACTACAACGTCGAGAAGTCCTATCCCGGCGGGTACGGCGGCTTCCAGAACGGCTCGACGATGAAGGCCTTCACCATCGCGGCCGCGATCCAGAAGGGCTTCCCGCTCAACTACAAGATCAACTCACCCGACCGGATCGACCTGAGCGGCAAGAAGTGGAGCACCTGCGACGGCGTCGCCACGGCCGAGAAGGGGTACGCCCCGAAGAACTCGACCCAGAACGTGCCGGTGCCGACCATGGTCCAGGCTGCTCAGAAGTCGACGAACACCTACTTCCTGTTGCTCTCCCAGCAGACCGGCCTCTGCCCGATCGCCAGGATCGCCGCCTCGCTGGGGATGTACGACGCCCAGCAGAACAAGCCGCTCGAGCAGTACCCGTCGATGACGCTGGGCGTCGGTTACGTGACCCCGCTGCAGATGTCCGCGGCTTATGCGGCGTTCGCCGCCCGGGGCATGTACTGCAAGCCGTGGCTGGTCACCGCGATCAAGGGACCGAACGGCAAGGCGATCAACGCCCCGGGCGCGGACTGCAAGCAGGCGCTCGCCCCGGAGGTCGCGGACGGCGTGAATGCCGTGCTGCACCAGGTGATGGAGCCGGGCGGTACGGGTTCGAAGCTGAAGTTCGGCAAGAGCGAGCTGGCCGGCAAGACCGGAACCATTTCGGGCAACCTGGCCGTGTGGTACGCGGGGTACTCCAGCAAACTGGCCGCCGCTTCGGTGGTCGCCGACGCTTCACCGCCGTACCACGACCTGATCGGCCAGACGCTCGACGGCAAGAAGATGTCCGACGCCTCCGGCTCCGGCACCGCGGGTCCGCTCTGGATGACCGCGATGCAGGGCGCGCTGCGCTACTACCCGACGACGAAGTTCGTCGCGCCGTCCGACAAGACCGTCCGCGGTGACGTGAAGGACATCCCGTTCGTCAACGGCATGAACCCCGAGGACGCCGCCAACAAGATCCGCCAGGCCGGTTTCGAGGCCGCGATCGCGCCCGGCACGGTCAACTCCGAGGAGACCGCCGGCACGGTCGCCTACACCACCCCGCGTCAACGCGAGGGCGCCCCCGAGGGCTCGACCATCACCATCCACATCTCCAACGGCAGCCAGAAGAACCAGCCTTCCCCGCGGGCCACGACCACGAGCCAGCCCCCGGCAACCACCAAGCCACCCAAGAACCCACCCACCATCAACCCCAACTGCCCACCCTGGAACCCGAAGTACCCCAACTGCGGCGGCAGATAGCGAACGGGCCTCGTCCACGACTGGACGAGGCCCTTCGTCGTCGTACCCGGGTGAGAGCCGGGTGAGCGGCGTCCTGGGGTCAGGCGCCGAGTTGGCGTTTTACTTCGGCGGAGACGATGGCGCCGTCGGCTTTGCCTTTGGTTTTGGGCTGGAGGGCGCCCATGACCTTGCCGATGCCGCGAGGGCCGAGCTCGGCGGCGCCGGTGGCGGCGATGGTCTCGGTGACCAGGGCGACGATCTCTTCCTGGCTGAGCTGCTCGGGGAGGTACTCGGCCAGGATGTCCGCCTCGGCCTGTTCCTTGTCGGCGAGCTCGTCGCGGCCGGCCTCGCGGTAGGCGGTGACGGACTCGCGGCGCTTCTTCGCCTCGGCGCTCAGGACGTCGACGATCTCGGCGTCGGTGAGGTCGCGGGCCTCCTTGCCGGCCACCTCCGCCTTGGTCACCGCGGTGAGGGCCATCCGCAGGGTCGACTTGCGGATCTCGTCACGTGCCTTGAGGGCTGCGGTCATGTCGTCGTGCAGCCGCTGCTTCATACCGGAGTTGGACATACCTGAGATTGTGGCAGGCTGGTGCAATGAGTTTGAGCGGGCTTGCCAGCACCACCCTCAAGGCCACGGCGGTCGTCGGTGCCGTGGGCGCCGCCTGCGTCGCGTACGCGGCCGGCATCGAGGTGCGGTGGTTCACGCTGCGCAGAGTGACCGTCCCGGTGCTGCCGGAGGGCTCCGCGCCGCTCAGGGTGCTGCACCTGTCCGACCTGCACCTGATGCCGACTCAGGAGCGCAAGATCAACTGGGTCAACGACCTGGCCGCGCTCGAGCCCGACCTGATCGTCAACACCGGTGACAACCTCGCCCACGAGCGGTCGGTCCGGCCGCTGCTTCGCGCGTACGGCGACCTGCTCGACCTGCCGGGTGTGTTCGTGTTCGGCTCCAACGACTACTGGAAGCCGCACTTCAAGAACCCGGGCAAGTACCTGCTGCCCGCGCACAAGCAGCGGCACAAACCGCACGGCCCGGACCTGCCGTACGAAGAGATGCGCCGCGCCTTCACCGACGCCGGCTGGGCCGACGTGAACAACGCCAAGGCGACGCTCAAGGTGGGCGGCCTGCGGCTGGACTTCGCCGGCACCGACGACCCGCACATCAAGCGCGACCGGTACGACGAGATCGCGGGCGAGGTGGACCCGGCGGCCGACCTCTCGATCGGCGTGACGCACGCGCCGTACCAGCGGGTGCTGAACGGGTTCGTCGGCGACGGGTACCCGCTGGTCCTGGCCGGCCACACCCACGGCGGTCAGCTGGCAGTGCCGTTGTACGGCGCGCTGGTGACCAACTGCGACCTCGACACGTCCCGGGTGAAGGGCCTGTCCACCTGGGGGCACAACGGCCGCCAGGCGGCTCTGCACGTCTCCGCCGGCCTCGGCACCTCGCCGTACGCACCGGTCCGCTTCGCCTGCCGGCCGGAGGCGACGCTCCTCACTCTGGTCCCCCGAATCAACCCGATTTCGTCCCAGCCCTAGGCGCATGTAAGCTATCCGAGGCTTCGGGCTGTGGCGCAGCTTGGTAGCGCGCTTCGTTCGGGACGAAGAGGTCGCAGGTTCAAATCCTGTCAGCCCGACTCGACATTCAGGGTCAGTCACTTCGGTGACTGACCCTGAATGCTTTGATGGGCCTGGCCGTCCGTGGAGGTACTGGGGTGAGTGGCGCCGATCATTACGAGGTGCTGAACGTCGAGCGAACGGCGACCACGGACGAGATCAAGTCCGCCTACCGCCGGCTGGTACGTCAGGTGCATCCGGACCAGGGCGGCAACGCGGCACTCTTCCGGTTGGTGCAGGAGGCGTGGACGACGCTGTCCGATCCATACAAACGAGCCGCCTACGATCGGAAGCTCAGTGGGTCCGCCACCGCCGAGCCCGAGCCGGACACCTCGTACGCCGAGCAGACCCGGCCGCGATCTGATCCCGGTACCGACAACCCACCGACGGAGGCCGCACCCGGCGGGTCGAACGGTCCACCTGCGGAGCCCGCGCGCAGCGGGTCGATTCGAGTCGTGCCGCGTTTCGGGCGCTGGCGCCGCCTCGCTTTGGTGGCTCTGGCCGTCTGGCTGGTGCTCGCGGCCGGGCCGTACGTGTACTCGTCCCTCCAGGAGGGCTGGAGCGCGCCGATCGGCCTGCTCCTGGCGGCTCTGACCGTCATCGGCCTTCCGCCGCACTGGCGCCGGCGGCTGCCCCTCCACCGCCGGATCACGGGCTGCGGGATCGTGGGAGCGTTCGGCCTCGCCGTCATGGCGTTGCCGTTCGTGTCGACGAGTCTCCCCAACATCCTGCGGGCCTGGATCTTCATCGTCGTCGCCGGGATCGTGGTGGTCCGCGTTCTGACGGCTCGGTGGTCGGCCGCGCGGGAGTTGGACGTGGCGATCGACAGAGGAGCGGCGTACGACGCCAACGTGTGGGGCCGCCCCGGCGAGCCGCTCGTGGACGACGGGTACTCGGCTCCGATCCCGGGTTCCGCGGTACTGCGGCATCGCCGTACCGCACGGATGCTCGAAGACGTGGTGGTGCGACTCCCGGCTGCCAAGCTGATCCACGGTGCTCGGGTCGGGGGTCTCACGGTCGACCACCTGATGATCGCGGGTGATCGGGTGGCGGTCGTCGCCTCCATGATCGGGCCGTCCGGCACCTACACGCTCGACCTCTACGGATCGGTGCTGCGGGACGGGCAGCCGTTCGACGGCGGCGATCCTGGCCTCGCCGCGGCCGTCGCGGCCTGGCAGGCGAGGCTGAAGGGCTTCACGGTTCGCGGTTTCCTCATCATCCATCCAGCTGTGGAAGGCCAGGGGCAGATCACCGTCGCGACCGGCTCCGGCGCGGCTGTCACGTGCCTGGCGGCCCGCTCGGCCGCCGCCGAGTTGACCGACTGGCTGCGGCCGGAGGGCGACGTACTGAATCGGTGGCTGCTGTACGACGTGCTGTACCAGGCACCGCTCGGCCTACGCTGAACTCATGCAGCGGGTCGATCTGAAGGAGGTGGAGTACGGCGGTTGGCGTACCCGCCCCACGAGGTCGGTGTCGAAGAGGACCTTGTGGAGACTCGAGCCCTGTCCTGGCTCAACGCAGGCAACGCGCATCGTGCGGAGGATTTTGCGGCAGGCGCATCTCCTACTCGCACACGTACCCGTCGTTGTCGCCGTCGCGATAGAAGCCGTACTCGACGTCGCGGCCTTCACGGTAGCCACCCGACGGAACTGCTCCCGCGGCCTTCGCGGCTCCGCAGGTGCCGTAGTCGACCGCCCCTTTCGCCCGGCCGCGCCGACGTCCGCGTGGGCTCAGGTGTGCTCGGCAGGCCGCACTGCCGCAGCGTCGCTGCCGCCTGGGCGGCGATGTAAGTGGCCTCGCGAGGGTGCCAGCCGTATCCGTCTCGCGAGTCGTAGCGAGCGACGGCGAGTCCCGCGGTGATCTGCCCGAGCCCGGCATCGACACCGTTGACGTCGACGTACCGGAGCCAGCGGCCGTACCTGTCCGTTGTGTCCTTGCCAGGCCCCGCTTTGGACAGGACGACCGGCCGGCCGCCCGCCAGCGTCTTCATGCTGTAGGTCGCCGGGCCGAAGTTGCACTCGCCGCGCTCGGGCGTGTCGATGCCGATGACCCGGATCCGCGCCGTCTCGCCGCCGGTCGTACGAACGTCGATCGTGTCGCCGTCGACGACGCTGGTGACGGTTGCCGCCTCGCCAACCGTCCTGGGCTGCGCCACCGAGGCAGTCGGCGGCGCGGGCACCGCCGCGGTGGGGACCGATTGGTGGGTGGAAGTCGGTGTGAGAGTGGGACTGGGCGGGACCACGGGCGCGTTGATCTGCGGGCTGCCGGCGACCGTCGTCGGCGAGCCTGCGGTGTTCTTCTCGCCCGCACAGCCGGCGAGAAGGAGGAGTACCAGGAGACCCGCCGGGGCGGCGATCAGGGCACGGCGGTTCATCGATTTCCTTCCGGGGAGCGGTCACCCGTGGTTTCGGCACCGCGCCGCCCGGTCTTGAGTCCCGCCCGGCGAGGGCTTTCGAGCTCGGCAAACAGCGCAGGACTACTCGGCTGGAAGATCGACACGCGCGGCCACGGCGGCTACCTTCGCCGCCGCAAGGCGCTGGGGCAGGCTGTAAAGTGCGCCGAGTACCTGCGGGAGTGCACGACTCCTCGAGGTGGCCAGCGCTAGGCGATGCATGGCCTCCACCGACCTGCTGAGCCATTCCCAAGACACCGTTCCGTGGACGAGGGTGATGCGAATGTCGACCAGATGGGTCTGTGACTCCTGTGGATACGAGGGCCGAAACGACGATGACGTGCCAGTCGATCAAATCCAGTGCCCGATGTGCGGCGAGCCAGTGACGCCATTGCCATCGACTTCGGCGCCCGATGACAGGTACGAAGACGAGTGGAACTGACCCAACGAACGCAGTGTCGGCTCAGTTGATCGCGTCAGGGTGCACCCACTCCAACTCGATGGACTTACGCCCTGTGGCGAGCCAGTACGCGCCGCCGGCCTGAATCTGGAATCGCCCGGCCTTGGTACGCGACTGCGGCGATCAGCCCTTCCGCTAGAACCCGAGGGCATCAGACACGGCGACCCACACGGTGCCGTGGTCGTCCACATGCCTCCTGTCGGCGTGCCACCGCTCTTTCGTGCAAGCGGTACAGTCCGTCCGGCCCGTACTGGCTCGCCTTGGTGGGATACGACATCCTGCACTGGTCACGGCGTACCGGCTTGTCCGAACCCGACTTCTCGGCCAGCTTCTGCGCCAGGCGCCCGCGCGGCCGATTCGTTGCCTCAGGCCTCTTTCTTCTCCGGACGTACGTAGCCGACATATCTCCCGCCCGAGATCTTGCTGGAACATTTGTTCGCTTGGCGAGCTCGGATCGCGCTTGGCTCGGCGGTTCCTTGTCACCAGCCCAACCCGGACGGAGCGGATCTGCCTCGCAGGCTTTACTCTCCGTAATGAAAGTGACTTCCTGTAACATCCGTGCGGCCTGGTCCGATAGAGTGGACAAGGCGTGAGCGCGGCGGACAACGGCAGTGCTCAAGTCGTGACTGGGGGTCGGGGGACCATGGGGGTTCGAATTCTTGCTGCGCTGATACTCGTCGGCACAGTCGCAGGCTGTGGGGGCGTGACGATCGGCGGGTCACCGGCCGGTCCGGCAACGGTGACTGTCACGCCGTCCCCGCCAGGCATCGCCCAGGCATCGAAGTCGCCGACCGGCGGTCCGGGCACGTCCGTAACCGCGCCGACGGACTGGGCGGCGGAAATCGCCTCGGTCCGCTCCGGGGTGGCCCGCCTCCAGGTCGCGACCTGCACGTCCAGCGGGTCGGGAAGCGGCCTGCTCATCGGGCGCAACCTGGTGCTGACTGCGGCGCACGTGGTCAGCGGTGCAACCTCGATCAGCGTCTGGGTGGAGGGCAACGCCAAGGGTACGGGGCTGTTGAGCCGGGCCGAGGTCATCGGCATCAACCGGAACGCGGACCTGGCGCTGGTGCGGACCGCGCGGCCACTCAGCGGTCACGCGTTCAGCCTGGCGACCGCCGATCCGTCGATCGGCGACGAGGTTGCGCTGATCGGTTACCCGTTCGGAGATCCGCGGCTCAGCGCCAAGTTTGGTCATGTCAGCGACCTCGGGCGAACCGTAACCTTCTCCGATGACGAGGGCGGAACGGTCGCCGTTTCCCGGCTCATCACCACGGACGCTGCGATAAACCCGGGCAACAGCGGCGGACCGGTCATCGCCCGTGACGGCCGGGTCGTCGGCATCGTCTCGGGCAAGCGGACGTGGGCCGACGACCAGACCGCGGCCGAGGGAGTCGGTTGGGCCGTATCTGCGGCGAAGAACGCATCCATGGTCGCCGACTGGAAGTCACACCGTCCGATCGACCGGGTCAGTTGTGCCGGCAGCCGGGAGCGGGCCACCGACCCGTTCGCGGACCAGGTGGAGGTGGTCATCACCTCGGTGCACTCACAGTCGGCGATCGCGGCACAGAGCCTCGCCCTGCACGGTACGGCGATCAACCTGGGCGAGTACGGCGTCGCGTACGACCTGTTCACCCCGGCGATGCAGAATCGGATGGGTGGGGTTGCGAAGTGGTCGAGCATGCTCACGACGTCGTACTGGCGACGGCTGGACATCCTTGAGGTCTCTACTGTGACGAGGACCCGTCTGCAGGTCTCGACGATCCTGCAGACGGAGCAGGCTGCGTTCGAGGGGCCGGGCGGGCAGACCTGCTCACGCTGGCCGCTGGACTACGCCATGGTTCTCCGGGCCGGCGTCTGGCACATCGACAAAGCACAGCTCCACGGGGCCGAACCCACCGCCTGCTGACTCCGGAGCAGCCGACGCCGGTCAGCGGCGCAGGGGCAAACCTCAGGGCGGTAGTCCACTCGATGCGGCTCGGACCGAACCCCTCAGTGCTGTTGCCCCTGACCCAGCCATTCAACTAGCATTCGGGCATTTGTTCGATTGCGTCGCCCGGGAGAGTTCACCGCGGCCCGCCACACTCTGGCTGGCTCATGCACGGCCGCGCCCAGCACGACTGCTCGGGTGCAGGTCAGTGTGCGCGAGTGATGGCGATCAACAACTACGAGCGGGTCGGACGCGGTCTGGGGATCCTGGGCGCGAGGTCTGCGGCCGTTCGTCGATCACCACATGGGCCCGAAGGCTCCGGGCGGTGACTGGGCAGGATTGCTCGCAGCGCGGGATGAGGTGAAGCATGGTGCCGCCAAGAAGGTAGACCCCGATGACCCGGCGGTGCACCTGCGGGTGCTGACCGAGGACTGGCGGGCGTTCGAGGGCAAGCTGAGCCGACCGCAGCAGGGGCTTGCATCCGAGCTCCGCGAGACCCGAAACACTTGGGCGCACGACGGGAAACGGACGACGTCGACCGATGACGCCTACCGTGCGCTGGACACCATGGAGCGTCTGCTGCAGGCGGTCGGCGCGCCGGACGAGGCAGACGAGGTTCGCCGGCTCCGAACTGACATGCAGCGGTCAGCGTACGAGTCGCAGGCCCGCAAGACTTCCCACGCGATGGTCGAGGCCGCGATCTTTGATGGCAAGGGTCTGAAGCCTTGGCGCGAGGTGATCACGCCGCACGTGGACGTGATCTCGGGAGACTTCTCCGCCTCGGAGTTCGCCGCTGACCTTCACATGGTCTCCAGGGGCGAGGGCAGCGAGGAATATGTCGACCCGGTCGAGTTCTTCCGGCGCACCTACCTCACTACGGGCCTGCGCGACCTGATGACGCGGGCGGTGAAGCGGATCGGTGGGGACGCGAACGCCTCGCCGATCGTGAATCTGCAGACGAACTTCGGCGGCGGCAAGACCCACTCGATGCTGGCGTTGTACCACCTGTTCTCCGGCACCAGCCTGGGCGAGTTCCCGCAGGAGGTCCAAGAGCTTGTCGAGGCCACGGCGACACCGCTGCCTAAGCCCCGGTCCGTCGGGTGGTGCTGGTGGGCAACCACCTGACGCCTGGCCGGCGACGGAGAAGGATGACGGCACGAAGGTCAACACGATCTGGGGTGAGCTGGCCTGGCAGCTGGGCGGACGGGAGGCGTTCGACCTGGTCGCCGCCGCGGACCGGACGAGGACCAACCCGGGCGCGGACCTGACCGCGCTGATCCAGAAGTACGGCCCGTGCCTGGTCCTCATCGACGAGTGGGTCTCGTACGCGCGGATGCTTTACGGCGACGAGACGCTGCCTGCTGGCTCGTTCGACACCCAGTTCACCTTTGCGCAGACCTTGACCGAGGCCGTAAAGGCGGTGCCCGGCGCGATGGTGGTCATCTCCATACCCGCGAGCCACCGACCCGAGGACGGTGAGTCAGGCGGATCCGGGCTCGAGGTTGGCGGCGAGCACGGGCAGAGGGCTCTGGACCGGCTGCAGAATGTGGTGCGGCGGGTCGCGGACCAGTGGCGGCCGGCGTCGTCGGAGGAGTCGTTCGAGATCGTCCGGCGGCGGCTGTTCGACGAGCCGGACGCCGATGCCCGCAACGACATCGCCGCGGTCGCACGGACGGACGGCGACTTCTACCGCCAGCACCGCGGTGAGTTCCCGTCGGAGACGATCGAGCCGGCCTACGAGGCGCGGATGCGGGCGGCGTACCCGATCCACCCGGAGCTGTTCGACCGGCTGTACCAGGACTGGTCGGTGGACCGGTTCCAGCGCACCCGCGGGGTGCTGCGACTGATGAGCGGTCATCCACGAGCTGTGGGTGGGCGGCGACACGTCGCCGGTGATCCTGCAGGGGACGATCCCGCTGGATCGGCCGCGGGTGCTGGACGAGCTCGCCCAGTACCTGGAGGACGCGTGGAAGCCGATCATCGACACCGATATCGACGGGGTCGGGTCCACGCCGGTCCAGATCGACAGGGACCGCCCGGTACTCGGGGCGCGGTTCCTGGCCCGGCGGACCGCCCGGGCAATCTTCGTCGCCTCGGCCCCGACCCTGCACGGCGCGCACAAGGGCGTGGAGGTGCAGCGGGTTCGGATCGGGACCGCCATCCCCGGTGACACCGTGGGCAACTTCGGGTCCGCGTTGCAGCTGCTGGCGGACCGATCGACGTACCTGTACGTGGACCAGGCGCGGTACTGGTACGACACCCAGGCCAACATCACTCGGACGGCGCGGGACTACGCCGAGCGTCTGGTGGTCGAGGACGTGTGGGCGGACATCGAAGGCGGTTGCGGGGTAGGGAGACCAAGTCCCCCGGACTGTTCGCCGGTGTGCACGCGGCGCCGGAGTCGTCGGCAGACATCCGCGACACCGAGGACGCGCGATTGGTGATCATCGGCCCGCGGCACCCGCATGCCGCCAAGGGGGAGTCGTCGAAGGCGCTGACGTTCGCCGAGGAGTGTGTGCGGACGCGTGGCACTGCCAACCGGGTCGCAACATGCTCGTCTTTCTCGCTCCGACCGAGCGGGACCTCGGCAACGTCGAGCAGGCGGTCCGCGACTACCTCGCTTGGCAGAACATCTACCAGCGCGCGGACTCCGACCTGAACCTTACCGCCCCCTAGAAGGCCCAGGCCAAGGCACGCATGGACACCGCCGACCAGACGGTCGCGGCGCGGATCGCCGACGCCTGGAACGTGCTGATCAAGCCGGACCAGCCCGAGCCTGCCCGGCCGGCCACGCTTGTTACCAGCCGGTGTGTCGGCACCGAACGGCTCGCCGAACGAGCGGGAACCGCGCTGCGGCGAGAAGACGCGTTGATCGTCGAGCTGGGGCCGAACATCGTCCGGCACGCGGTCACCTCCAAGGCACCTGCCATGTGGAAGAGCGGTCACGTCAGCGTCGGTGAGGTGTGGAAGCTATGCCGGGAGTACGCGTACATGCCCCGGCTGCGTGATATCAGCGTGCTCGAGGACGCCGTACGCGCAGACCTGAGTCTGATCACCTGGGAGCGGGAGGGATTCGCGCTCGCCACCGGGTACGACGCCCAAACTGGTCGCTACCAGGGACTGGCGATCCCGCACGAGGACGACTTCGCCGGGATCTCGGACTCCACCCTGCTGGTGATGCCCGACGTGGCGCTGCAGCAGCGCGATGCCGAGAAGGCTGACCAGCCTCCTGGCACGCCAGGAGCGCCCGGCGAGACTCTCACGCGGCCCGACGTCCGGTACCCAGAGACCAATGACGAAATCGAGGTTGTGCACAACGCCGACTTCCATGGCGTACGGCGCCTCGACCCCGAGATGTACGGACGGGACTGGAACAAGATCGCCAACGAGGTCATCGCCCACCTAGCCTCTGTAGACGGGGTGCCACTGGAGATCACGGTCGACATCCGGGCGAACTCTCGCTCGGGTATCCCGGACGCCAAAAGCACGGACCGTCTCAGAGAACGCCAAAGGTGCTCAAATTCAAGGTTGCCCGCTTCGAGGATCAGAACTCCGACTGGTTTCGGCACCGTTCTGTAACCGCTCAGCGTTGGACGAGATCGAGGATGTCGCCCGGCATCCCGATCTGGCGGCCGATTCTTAGTCGCTTGAGCGTGCGCCGGTGGGCCGGGCGCCTTAGCCACTCGTTTTGCATCTCGAGCCGGCGGAGCATGACGGGCAGCGTCCGCTGGAACTCACTTGCGTCTGCTTCGTCCATCTCAATGCAGGCGATGTGCTCCAGCATCGCCTCTGGCTCCGGCAGGCCTGTGAACGACACTGGTTGCGGCGTGTGCAGAAGGAAGTCGTCGGACCTTTGTGGGTCTCCACCGAACCAGGCGGCGAAGAGCTGGTTAGCGAGCGACCCCGCGAATGTGAGGTACACATGCTCGCCATCGCGTGCACACCTGGGGACGACGTCGGCAGCCGCGAACGGCCGCAGGGGTCCGAGCGCCTGCCGAAGCGCTGCCGCCGACTCCAGTGGTACGACATCGGTCGCCATATCGCCTCCAGCAAGCAGCTCTCGAATCTGATCGACGACAGCGGGGTCGGTCGGCGCTCCCCGGCGCCCAAACTTCAGCTCGGTGTCAGGACGCCGACTCGTTGGGCGGACCCGAATAACTCCGCCATAGAACGCTTCGACCTCCCATCGGCGGCCCGAGAAGGCAAAGGTGCGACCTTCTTGCAGTCGCATGAGGTTCGTTGCTGGTATGCGGCCCAACGTTGTCGATCCATGCAGCAGCTCTACCTCCCGGGAGCCGAGCGGTATGTTCGACCAAATCCGCATGTCCTTCGCCATCTCCCACAGACCATCGTCCGCGCCATAGCGATGATAGACGGGGTGCCGCTTTAAGACTTCGGCAGCAACCAGCTCATCGAGGATCGCCTCTGTCTCGGAGTGATCAAGGTGCCACCACGGCTCGAGTATCTTGCTGAGCGCATTGATCCCAACGAACGCGCCGCCATCCCCATGGACGCGTGAGACCAACTGCTGGGCTGCGGCGCCATAAAGAGCAAATGGCAGTGCATTGTCCGCGACACCTTGGTCGATCTGGCGAAACAGTGCCTGGAATCCGAGCAGGTCGCGCAGACCGAGTGTTTTGTCCTCGCGAGGCGGCGGTACGACGCACAGCGCCTCGACGACCGGGCTGCGTCGGTTGCCACGGCCGCACCGCTGCATCAGCGACTGCCAGTTCGACGGGATGCCGAAGAGCACGATGAGGTCGATGTTCCCGATGTCGATCCCGAGCTCGAGCGTCGACGTTGCAACGCACACGCCCCGGTCGCCCCGTTCGAAGTCGTGCTCGACGCGCTCCCGCTGCTCCTTTGAGAGCGATGCGTGATGCGCGTAGACCGAGTCAGCAAAGCCGGATTCGGCTCGTAGGACGTCGGCGAGTGAGTCGCACTCGCGCCTGCTATTCGCGAACACAAGAACCTTCGCGTTGCTTGCCGACATTTTGGCAAGCCGTTCAGCGAGATCCGCCCGCGAAACGTTGATCCGGATCTGACGCTCGATTAGGCGTACGTTGGCTTCCTGGTTGACGACGGTCGGCGCAGCTCCGGCAGGCCGGAAGAACTGCCATACGGCCTCAGGGTCGGCGACCGTGGCTGACAGACCGATCACCTGCAACCGCGGCTCGACCATGAGCTCGAGCCGGTGCACAGCGATGCCGAGCTGGAGGCCACGCTGCGTGTTTGCCAGCAGGTGGATCTCGTCCAACACCACAGCGCGCGCAGTCTGGAGCCTCGGCTCTCGCTTCCCTACAATGACGTCGAGCGACTCGGGGGTCGTAATCAGCACCTGCGGACAAGTGACCTTCGCGAGGTCATTGCGTTCACCATGGCGGATGCCGATATCAAGTCCGAGCAGTTGGTAGACGGGCTCAAGTCGACGGAGCAGGTCGTTTGCCAGCGCGCGCGTTGGCGAGATGTAGACGACGACGACCCCCTGGCCGGCGTCGAGTTCGGCGAGGTAGCGCTCGGTTAGAGGAGCCGCTGCGGCTTCGGTCTTGCCTGATCCGGTGCCCGCCCTGATAAGCACGTCGTCGCCCGCCAAAACGGTCTCGATCGCGCGACACTGAAAATCGCGCAGGTCGAACTTGCCGAAGAACGCGCGACCAACTCTCGCTCCCAGTGATTGGGCCATCAGTCGAGCTGACGATCGAGGGCTACGACGAAGCCCTCCACAGCTTGTCGGATCTGATCTGCGCTTGACCGGCTGAAGAGCCGGACGACCTCGCTCTTCAGCTGTTCATTATCGAATTCTCCCTCGGCGTCCCAGTCGTACGCTTGACCATGCGTGCGTCGGATCTCCTTGGCCAGGTTAAGGAAATCCTGGCGGCGGATGGGTGCCATCTCGAACCGGGCCAGGTGGTCGAACCGCTCGACCGGAAAGTGGTAGGCGAAACGTTCGTACAACCGTGTCCGGCATTTCTCTGCGAAGTCCGGCGTGACCGCGAAGTACGACATGCCGGCGAATCGCTCGCCTGAGAACAAGCGGAACAGGTTGTGAAAGGCATTCTGCTCAAAAGTGGTGTTGTTGAGGTTCTGGATCACGTCTTCGAACTCGTCGAAGAGGAGTACCAGACCTCGTCGTCCGCAGACCCGGACCAGCAGGTCGAGGTCACCGAGCGCGGCCCACGCCTGCACGTGGCCCTGGACGTGAACGAGAAACACGTCGTCGGCATAGAATGTCGCCTCCGGACGCGGATCGCGGACGCGCGGCAATAGGCGGTGGACAAGCTGGTCGTAGAGCTTCTTGCGGTAAGCCCTGTACTCCCACGGATAGGACAACCAGTCCACGATGAGCTCTCGGACGGTGTCAGACGGAGTGTGGAGCCAAGCCCGAAGGGCTACGAACAGGGCTGGGGAAGAGAGCTCCTCTGCGAAGTCCCAGCGGCCGCCCGCCGTGATGCGCTCGTACTGCTTTCTCCCATCGTCCTCGAGGCCCTGCGGGTCGATCCCGGCAAACGCGTCGAAGAGTTTCCATGCGCCCTTGCCACTCAACTCGTCCAACTCGAACGACCGCATGACGGCGGCGGTCACTTGGTCCATTCGGTTGAAGCGAACCCCCGACTTCGAATCGACCGTAACGAGGGCGACCGCGAAACCAGCATCGAGCGCAAGCTCTCTGATGAGGCGGAGTAGATGGGTCTTGCCAGCTCCGTAGTTCGCCTGTAGCAGCAGCGCATCGCCACGGTGCTCCTCCGGTCGCCGGAGGGTCTCCTCGAGGCGCTCTATCTCGCTGCCTCTGCCGACTGTGAAACGTCGCAGATGCCCGACCGGTGGGACACCAGTGCGCAGTGACTCGATGATTCGATCGGCTGCGGCCCTGCTCACCACCCCACCCGCGTCCGCCATCAGTCGTCGCCCACCTTCTTGAGGAAGCTGACCGTCTCCCGATACGACTCCGCCGGCTCGGGCAGCTCTTCCTCGTGGATCCCGAGATCGAGGAGCTTTGTGGTCTCCTTGATTACGACACGCCACCGGCTCGTACGTTCATACGGACCGTGCTGCTCAACAACGGTTCCGATGCGCCGCCGCAGATCCTCGACGCTCAGCAGCCGCCCCTGGTCGCCGGGGTATGCGATCTCGTAGAGGCGACGGATCTTTAGCGCAGCATCTTCGTACGAGGCTGGATCTGTCGTTTTTTCCGCATCCAGGTTCCAGACCTTGTCGAGAGCCTTCGGCGGATGACCGGGTGGGGTCCCGATGCGTGCGGCGAGGGCGCCGTATATCAGTACCCCCGTCTTCGGGTCCGTGAAGAACTCGGGCACGGCCGCATAGAGGAGGAAGAGTCCAGGCACTTGCCCCGTCTCGTTGAGAAGATACAAGAGGTTGTTGTGTGCCTGCTTGAGGTTCGACTTCGACATGGTGGAGTGGGTCATCTCAGACTCGTCGAAGAGCACGAGCAAGCCCTTAAAGCCAAGGAGTTGGATGAGGGCGGTGAGAGAGGTGAGGATCGTGCGAGCGTTCTCCTTGCTCACCGCCTTCTGGATGCCGAACTCATTGCGCATCGTGGTCTTGTGGGATTCACCGGCGAACCACTGCAACAGCATCCCACGCCGCTCCTCGAGCACCCTCTCGTCTTGGCTCTCCCCAGCGAAGGTCTCCCAATACGCCCGCACCACGCGCTTGACGTCGATGTCGATTGCCGGATCGGAAAAGAGCCGCTCGCTCAAGCGCTGTACAGCCGAAGGAAGGTCGCCCGAGACACCGGCTTCTCGGTCCAGCGCCGATCGAAGCACGTTGCCGAACGGCGCGCTCGCCCCGATTGTCCCGAGGCTCTCAGGGGGAGCGATGTTGCGAATGATCGAGAAGAGTACGAGTTCGAACTTGTTGAAAGGGGTCTCTTGAGCGCTTAGCTCGACGCTCGAGACGAGCCACCCGGCACCAACCGCCTCCTCGGTCAGGAGGCGGAAGAAGTGCGTCTTGCCCGACCCCCAACTGCCATGGATGAAGCGGATCTTGCCAGCGACCGGGTCCGACTCAAGATGCCTCCTGCGGACGCTTCCAAGGAAGTCTTCGTAGCCGGCCGAGTATGCGCTTGCGGAATGCTGAGGCGGCGATCCCCCTCTGAGTTGCTCGACGATGGCCTCCGCAGCCTTCTCGTCCAGATCCACGAGTTTGGTCATGTCACTCCTTGGGCGTCGAAGCTGACGTACCCGTAGTACCCACGGTCTTCAAGACCCGGGAGGAGCACGCCATCGGCATCGTTCTTGGTGTGATCGAGGCGCAGGCCTCGCGCTTCCACCACAACGTCAGCGCCGGATGCGACCAGCCGGGCCAGATCGACGGCGAACTCGTCCACGGCGAACCCCTTGTCGGTGACCCGGAGCTCTTCGATGAGCTCTTTGATCGGCAGCCTTGCGCCTACGCCACGGGCCTTCTTGGCCACGGCCGCGCGAAGGCGCTCGGCGAACTGCGGCAGGTCGGTCTCGCGGGCAAAGCACCGCTTCCACTCGTCAGCGACATGCTGCGCGAGGACGGCAGGATCCACCGCCACTTTCTCCTTCTTCGCGCCCTCCTTCTTCGCCCCGCGGGTTTGCACGATCGCCTGGCGCTTCTTCTCGTCAACCTGGATCGTGATGAACTGCCTCTCGACCGTGTACTTCGGATGGCGGGAGGAGGGATCTAAGGCGACGTCCAGCGCATCGAGCTCAGAAGGGAATGTCCTCGGGAGGTCGGCCATGATCTCGTCCACGCGCGGCTCCAGCCCAGCGCTGAACTCGTCGAGGCGGTCGGCGTCCTCGGGGCTGGTTGCTTTCAGGAAGGCTCGCGCGTCCTTTCCTCTTTCGATAGCGAGCAGCGCAGACGACGGGGTGTCCTTCGCAAGCGCCTCCTCGAGATCTGTGGCCAACACCCGAACAGCTCGGAGGTCCTTCATCTCCTTCTGCAGCTCGGCGATCTGCTGCTGGCGCTTCTCGAGACCGCGATCGGCCCGGCGACCCATTGACGCCACCAACGCGAGGATCGCGGTCGGCCCTGCCGCAGCCAGAGACGTTGGAGAGCCTGCGGTGCTCGACGGCTCCTTACCCATTCATCCTCCTCACACGACCGGTTCGAATTGCAAGGCCGTATTGGTCTGTCCTCGTTGGCTGCGGTCGCTCCCGACGCGGCGGGTGTTCATCTCCAAGCCCGCGCGGTACCGGCCGCTGTCGTTTCCTGCGGTTCGTGACCGGATTGCCTGCACGATCGTGTTCGAGCCGATCTTGGAGGCGGCCTTTTCTGCCGTACTCGTTCGGGTTCCGCTCGAAGCGCGCGGCGCACGACGCACTGCAGCCTCGTGGTGGTCCATGTAGCCCGGCTGCCAGAGGCCTATCCGACCTTCGCCTTGTCGCCCCAGCACGCACCGTCGCTGCACCCCAACCGGTTCGTCAGGTAGATGGGCTGGCGCGGCCTGCTTGTTGGCCGGAGCCGACGTCCTTTTCAGGTCATATGTCGGCAGTCGTAGGGACGGACTTGAGGACGCCGGGTTCGCCGGCTCCCGACCGGGTCCAACTGACGACAGGTCTCCAGGCGGATCTTCGCTCGGACTCTCCGTCAGCGGGCGCGTTTCACAGCCACCATTTGGGCACGGCCTCGGTGTACTGACCTGAGAGGTTGGGGACGCGGGTGGCTGGTGGTTGGCCGCCGAGTGCGGTGTGGCCGCGGTGGTGATTGTAGGTGTGGAGCCAGGTG
>NZ_JBEZZH010000018.1:0-49890 GCF_040639075.1 Kribbella sp. NPDC023972
TCCCTGCGGGATCTTCGACCCTTGACCCACACCGCCACGACCAGGAGGGCGCAGCTATCCCGGAGCTGCTCACCCGAGTGGTCGCAGTTGGGGGTCACCCCAGCCGGGCTAAACCGCCCGCGGAACCACACCCACTGTGACCCAAGAACCGACCCGCACCCCGAAAACCCCGCCGAGCCCAAGCATCAAGGCCGAACCAGATCAATCCACACATGCGGCGCCCCAGTAGGCGACGTGACGTAGGACCGCCCGGTAGGCCGCAAGTCCGGGTTGGCCTCGTACCGGTCGGCGAGTTCCTTCGTGGCGGTTTCGTCTCCGTTGTCGGAGGCAACCAAGAGCTCAGCGACTTCGTCGGTGAGGTGGACGTCGGCGCCGTCGAGGGTGTCGGTCATGGTGCCCCAGTTGTCCCAGAGGAGGAGTTCGTCGCCGTGGAGGTGGGCGAGTTGGAAGTGGACGTAGTTGCGGATGAACCAGCCGCCGCCGATGGGGGAGCCGGGGTCGATGCCGAACAGGTTCTCGTCGAGGTCGCCGGAGCGTACTCCCAGCCACACCTCCGCCGCCGAGAGGAACGGGCCGCCGCGGGGTGACTTGAGGAAGGGGCCGCGCGGCATGTCCTGTACGTCGAAGGGGTGGCCGGAGGCCGGGTCGAGTTGGGCGTCGATCATCACCCAGCGGTCGCCGTTCCAGTACTCGACGACGACGTGGTCGTGGTTGTAGCCGTCGCGGAAGTAGTCGGAGAACCCGATCCGGCTGCGGGCCGGGATGCCCTTGTGGCGAAGGGCCGACACGGTCAGCAGCGTGTAGTCACGGCAGCAGCCGACGATCCGGTCGAAGGGGTCGCGCGGTTCGGCCAATGGCTTGCCGTTGCGTTTCTGATCTGTCGCCAGCATCGACGAGACCCATCGGTGGTCGATCTCGGCGAGCCGGTCGCCAGTGAACTGGATCCCGCCGCCGCGGTAGTGGATCACCAGGTTGCGAATCACCGCCGCGATACCGGCGACGTCGTCGGGCAACGCGTCGTACAGGTGCGCGTACACACCTGGATCGCTGTACGAGGTCTGAACGGCGTAGTCCATCAATGTTTCCCTTCGGGACTGCGTGGAGCTGAGGAAATGGGCAGGGCGATGTCGACGGCCGGCTGGTCGCGGGGGAGCAGGTGACAGTCGGGCAGGTAGACCTCACGCGGCGGGCCGGCCGTGGAGACTCCGGCCGAGCGGACCCAGTCGCCGACGAGGTCGTAGGCGAGCATGATCCGCGGGTACGCGCACTCGTCCATCGTGATCGTGCAGTACGCCTCCCGGTGGGACGGCTCGACCCGGATCGCGATCGGCCCGGACGGATCCACCAGGCCCTCGAACGGCACACACACCTCGACCGTCGCCTCGGCCTCCGGGGTGACCGCGCCGTGGTAGATCACCCACGACCCACCGGTCAGCGTCGCGCCGGCGTCGGTGAGGTGCCGGCGGATGTCGTCGGTCGAGGTCACGATCACCCCGACCAGCGACTGCTGATCGGTGTCGCTCCGGATCGCCGCGATCTTCGTTTCGGGTACGTCGCGGGTCAGCACCGGCCGGGGTGACAACCCGGGCGTTCCGGACCGCGAGAGCCGGTCCCGCAGGTACTCCAGCGTCGCCCGCCGGGCCGCCGTGGTCGCCTCTTCGGCCGCCCACCACCGGTCCAGCCGGATGAGTGCCTCTTCGTCCGATCCCGCCAGTACTTCGGCGATCGTGGTCAACGGCATGTTCAACTGCCGCAGCACACTGATCCGCCGGGCCCGCTCGAGCTGCTCCTCGTCGTACAGGCGGTACCCGTTCGACGGGTCGACCTGGGCAGGCGGGAGCAGCCCGGAGACGTCGTACAAGCGCAACGCCTTGTGCGACAGCCCGGTACGCCGCCCGAACTCGCTGATCGTCAACACGCGACCACCAAACCCCCTGCCCCAGGGGCAAGGTCAAGATTCACCCTGGGAACGCGTGCAGATCCGGCTCGACCCACCCTGTCCGCGCGGCCGGTGAAGCCAACGTGCGCGAGTGGTAGAACCGCGTCAGCAGCCGCTTGTCCATCAGTCCCGGATTACGTCGCAACAACTCGTCGAAGCTCTCACCCGGCGCCTCGGCCATGTGGTACGCCGTCAACTCCACCCACGCCCGGCTGACCGTCGCGTTGTACTTCTGCGGTACGCCGGCATACCGAGCCGTCCGCTGGATCCCGTCACTGATCAGCTCCACCGCGGCGGCCGTCCCACACCGCCGTACGGCGAGCCACGTCAGCTTCACGTGCTCCCGATGCCCGAACCGCTCCGCGGAAGCCATCACTTCGCCCATCAACTCATCGAACGTACTCACACCGCACCCAAGGCCGTCAGCACTCGCCGTGCCTGTCTCACCGAGCCCGGCGCGATCCCTGCCAGCGCTCGCTCTTCCAGTTCCGCGTACGCCCGCTGCACCCGGCCGGCGCTCTTCACGCCGGCCGAGGTCAGCGAGATCTCCACCGCCCGCCGGTCACCCGGCCGCGGCGCCCGCTCGATCTGCCCCTTCTGCTCCAGCCGGTCCAGTACGCCGGTCAACGTGGTCGGCCTGACTCCGGCCGCTGCCCCGAGCTCCGACACGGTCCGGCCGCGACCGTCGGCCAGATTCGCCAGCACGTTCAGCTCCGAAGCCGTCAGCCCCAGCTCGGCCAGCTCCGTCCCCAGCACCTGCAGCGTCGCGTGGGTCGCCCGCTGCAGCACCACCAGCAACAACTCATTCTCCACGGATCCAGATTATCCGGATCCGTAGTATTCAGCCAGTCACTTCAGTCGGCAGCGCGGCAAGCAGGGCGTCGGCGTGGCGGCGGTAGCCGAGGTTGTTGGGGTGGAAGCTGTCGGGGGCGAGCAGGCCGCGCCACGGTGGGCGGGCGTGGCGGGAGACCCGGGCGACCGGGAGACCGCGGCCCGTCGCGGTGGTGGAGATGAACTGGTTGATCCCGGTGACGTACGGGCTGCACACACCGCCGACCCGCCAGAACCGGTCCGGAACGGTCAGGTCCATCACTACCGACGACGACGGCAGCCGGTCGATCACCGAGCGCAGTTGCTCCCGGAATCGGCGAGGCGGCGTGGCGAGGATGTCGTTGTTGCCGATCCCGCACGTCACCAGGTCGGCCCCCAGTCCCTCGACCAAGGGAAGCTGGTCCTCGAGCACGTGCCGCGTCTGCGCACCGGACCGGGACAGGTTGACCACGCGCCACGGACGACCGGTCCGGCGCAGGGCGTTGAGCACCTGGCCGACGTACCCGTGCAGGGGTGTCGAAGCGCCCAGCCCCTGCGCCGTCGAGTCCCCGAGCACGACCCACAACGGTCCATCGGCCGCGAGAGCCTGATCGTTGTGCCGGAGCCAGAAATCCGCGTACGTCCGGGCTTGGACGTCGACGTACGCGACCCCGTCCAGCCATCGCCGCAGCGTCGGTCCGGTGGGCCTGCGGTCCGCGTCACCCCAGTGCATCACCGCTCGGTGCAGCGCGCCGATCGGCGTCGTACGTTCGCGGACGGCCCGACGGCGCAGCAGGAACATCGGTCCCCCAGAGATGAACAGAAGGTGACCGGTGAATGTACTGCAGGAAGGTTAACGCCCCTCAGAGTGCGCGCAGCAGCACCAGGCAGCGGGGAGCGAGCGGAACGGTGGCACCGGCCTCGACCTCGGTGACCATCGAGTTGCTGGTGTCGAGCACCACCTCGTACGCCGGAGCCCAGGAAGCATCCGGTACGACGACCTGCCGCGTCTCGGGCGTCGCGTTCAGCGCCAGCAGGAACGAACTGTCCGTCAGCGCGTTGCCTTCGGCATCGGTCGCCCGGAGCGCGTCGCCGGCCAGGAACATCCCGATCGTCCTCAGGTTGCCGTCGTACCAGTCGGCCTCGGTCATCTCGCCACCGTGCGGCGCGATCCAGGACAGGTCCTTGCGGCCACCCGGTACGACGGGTTCCCCGGAGAAGTAGTGCCACTGCCGCAGGACAGGATGCGCCGTCCGCAGCGCGATCAGCTTCTTGGTCAGCTCCAGGTGATCCGCCCAGAGACCCGGCAGGCTCCAGTCGAACCACGAGATCTCGTTGTCCTGGCAGTAGGCGTTGTTGTTGCCGTGCTGCGTCCGCCCGCACTCGTCGCCGGCGGTGATCATCGGTACGCCGGTGGACAGGATCAGCGTGGACATCAGGTTCGCCATCTGCCGTTTGCGCAAGGCGATCACGGCCGGGTCGCCGGTCTCGCCCTCGACCCCGCAGTTCCAGGACCGGTTGTCGTCGGTGCCGTCCCGGTTGTCCTCGTGGTTCGCCTCGTTGTGCTTGTGGTCGTAGCTGACCAGGTCGCGCAGGGTGAACCCGTCGTGCGCGGTGATGAAGTTGATCGACGCGTACGGGTACCGCCCGTCGTCGCCGTACAGGTCACTGGATCCGGACAGCCGGTAGGCGAGGTCCTTCACGCCGTCGGACGTGTTGCGCCACACGTCGCGCACGCTGTCGCGGAACTTGCCGTTCCACTCCGACCACGGGGTGCCGAAGTTGCCGACCTGGTAGCCGAACGGGCCGATGTCCCACGGCTCGGAGATCAGCTTGACCCGGCCGAGCACCGGATCCGCCGCGACCTCGGCCAGGAAGGGATGGTCGACCGTGTCCACCTCGTGCCGCTCGTTGCGGATCAGCGTCACGGCCAGGTCGAACCGGAAACCGTCGACGCCCATCTCCTCGACCCAGTAGCGCAGCGAGTCCATCACCAGCCGGCGCACCTGCGGGTGTGAGGTGTCCACCGAGTTGCCGGTGCCGGTCACGTCGTACGTCGTCCCGCCGTGGCCGAGCCGGTAGTACGCCCGGTTGTCGATCCCGCGGAAACTCAGCGTCGGTCCGTCGAAACCGCCCTCGGCGGTGTGGTTGTAGACCACGTCGAGGATCACCTCGATGCCGGCGGCATGGAACGCGGCCACCATGGCCTTGAACTCGGCGACCTGCTCACCGCGGGAACCCGACGACGAGTACGGCGCGTGCGGCGCGAAGTACCCGAGGCTGTTGTACCCCCAGTAGTTTGGCAGCCCGCGCGCCGCGATGGCCGGCTCGGTGAGGAAATGATGGATCGGCAACAACTCGACCGAGGTGACGCCGAGGTCGGTCAGATAGTTGATCACCGACGGATGCGCCAGGCCGGCGTACGTCCCGCGTTGATGCTCGGGTACGTCGGGATGCAGCTTGGTGAAGCCCTTGGTGTGCAGTTCGTAGATGACCGTCTCGCCCCAGTGCACCGGGCGGCTGATCGGGGGCGGCGGCTCCGACCCGGCGACGACCACGCTGACCGGGACGTGCCCGGCCGAGTCGCCGTCGGAGGAGTCGTAGATCAGTGGGCTGGAGTAGTCCAGCGTGCCGTCGACTGCTCGTGCGTACGGGTCGAGCAGCAGCTTGGCCGGGTTGAACCGCAGACCGTGCGAGGGATCGAACGGGCCGTGCACCCGGTAGCCATACCGTTGCCCATGGCCCACTCCGGGGACGAACCCGGTCCAGGACTCACCGGTATGGGCCAGATCCAGGTTCCGCTGGCTGCCGTCGTCGGCGATCAGCGTCAGCTCGACCCGCTCCGCGGCGGGAGCCCACAGGGTGAACGTGGTGCCATCGGTCTGGACCACAGCCCCCAGGTGGAGCCCGGTGTCGAGAGCACTCGGGGCGGCGGTCGCTTCGGTCACCGGCACATTCTGCACAAGACCTCTCAAACCGTCGCGGGCGCAGGGTGAGTTATCGATAACGATGGTGGTTGTGTTCATGGGACGGTAGTTGCGAACGTCTGTGCGCAATGATACGAAAGGATCGTTACTAAATTACCCATGCTGGTGCCAAGCTAAGCAGGATTTCCCGGACTCGAGTAAGGGACCTCATGTCGGAACAGTTGGCCGATCTGACCGTCGGCCTGATCGGCGCGGGCAACATCGCGCACGTGCACGTGTCGGCCTGGAAGGCACTCGGCGCCCGCGTCCTGGTGCACTCCGAGGCCGGTGCGGCCGAGCTCGCCGAGCAGTACGGGCTGGAGGTCGCGCCGTCACTCGACAGTGTCTTGCAGCAGGTCGAGTTCGTCGACGTCGTGACCCCGTCGCCGACGCACAAGGAGATCGCGCTGGCCGCGATCAAGGCCAGCCGGAACGTGATCTGCGAGAAGCCGCTGACGCTGACCGCGGCCGACTCGCACGAGGTGATCGCGGCCGCCGCGGCCGCCGGAGTGAAGGTCTACCCGGCCCATGTGGTCCGGTTCTTCCCGGCCTACAGCGCGGCGTACGACGCTGTCCGGGCCGGCCGGATCGGCGAGGTCGCGGTGGCCCGGTTCTTCCGCCAGGCGTCGTCCCCGGCCGGTGCCGGGTGGTACCGCGACGTGGCCCGCTCCGGCGGCGTGATCATGGACCTGATGGTTCACGACCTCGACCAGGCCCGTTGGCTGTGCGGCGAGGTGACCAGTGTGTACGCCGTCCAGAACCCGCCGACCGTGGACGGGATCAGCCCGGTCAACGTCGCGGCGCATGTCACGCTCACCCACGACACCGGTGCGATCAGCCATTGCCGTGCGACCTGGGGTGCGACCGGGACCAAGTTCCAGTCCGGGTTCCACGTCGCCGGCGCGTCCGGCGTACTGAAGTACTCCTCCGAGACCGACACCGGGTACGCCGAGGAGCTGCAGGACGGTGCGATCGGCGGCGACCTGCTGATCCCGGCGTCGACGCTGGGGGAGAGCCCTTACCTGACTCAGCTTCGTGAGCTCGCTCTTGGTCTGCGCGGCGGGCCCGAGCCCCGAGTGCTTGCCTCGGACGGCGCGACCGCGGTCTACCTGGCCGAGGCTGCCCGGTCGTCCATGGAGACCGGCCGCACCATCGACATGACAACCTTCGACCCGTCGGGAGCAGTGGCATGAAGGTCGCGATCGCCTCGTTCGCTCACACCCACGCCTCGTCCTACGCGTCCCTGCTCGGTGCCATGCCGGATGTCGACGTACTGTCGGCCGACCCGGACGGCGGGTCCGCACCGGATGCGGGTCCCCGCGGCGCGGAGTTCGCCGCGAAACACCAGGTGGCGTACGTCGATTCGTACGACGAACTGTTCGACTGGCGCCCCGACGCCGTCGTGGTGACGAGCGAGAACGCGTTGCACCGCGAGTTGGTCGAGCGGGCCGCGGCTGTCGGTGCGCACGTGCTCTGCGAGAAGCCGCTGGCCACTGAGGTCGCCGACGGCGAGGCGATGCTGGCCGCCTGCGCAGAGGCCGGCGCGATCCTGATGATTGCCTACCCGGTTCGCTTCGCGCCGTCGTACCTGCGGCTGCGCGCCTCCGTTGAGGCCGGGAAGCTCGGCGACGTGTTCGCCGTACTGGGCACGAACAACGGGAAGATCCCGTACGACCAGCGGCAGTGGTTCACCGACGCCAAGCTGGCCGGTGGGGGAGCGCTCGTCGACCACACCGTGCACTGCGCCGACCTGATCGACGGCCTGACCGGTGGTGCCTCGGCCACGCGGGTCTACGCGGCCGCGAACCACGTTCTGCACCAGGACAAGAGTGTCGCGGTAGAGACCGGTGGGCTGGTCACGATCACCTACGACAACGGGCTGTTGGCAACCATCGACTGCTCTTGGAGCGTGCCGGACAACGGCCCGACCTGGGGTGGCGTGTCCCTGCAGGTGACCGGGACCAACGGATCGGTGGAAATCGAGCCGTTCCTCCCGCACGTCGGCGGGACGGATGCCGCGGGGGAGGTGTTCCTGCCGATCGGCACCAACCTGGACGCCTCGATGCTGCACACGTTCCTGACCGCGGTGCGCGAGTCGGGCCCGGCGGTGGCCGGCACGACGCCGGCCGTCGTACCGCAGCCCGATGGCGCGGTCGGCCTGCGGACGCTCCGGATCGTGGACGCGGCCCGGCGGTCCGCGATCTCGGGTCAACCGGTCGATCTGTAGCCTCCCCCGCAGTACAAGTGTGTGGAGTGGTCCGGTACGGTTCCGGGGATGTGACCGGCGGGTAGGACCCCGAGCTGTAAGGAGCGAGGCGATGGGCGAGTTCGTCAACCTCACCGTGAGCGACGGTGTCGGCACGATCCGGCTGGATCGGCCGAAGATGAACGCGCTGAACGTCCAGGTCCAGGAGGAGATCCGGACCGCCGCGCTGGAGGCGACGGCGAACGACGAGGTCCGCGCGGTGGTGATCTACGGCGGCGAGAAGGTGTTCGCGGCCGGCGCGGACATCAAGGAGATGGCCGACATGTCGTACGCCGACATGGTCAAGCGCTCCGGGCCGTTGCAGTCCTCGCTGTCCGCGGTCGCCGCGATCCCGAAGCCGACGGTCGCGGCCATCACCGGGTACGCACTCGGCGGCGGCTGCGAGCTGGCCCTGTGCGCGGACTACCGGATCGCCGCCGAGGACGCCAAGCTCGGCCAGCCGGAGATCCTGCTCGGCATCATCCCCGGCGCCGGCGGGACGCAGCGGCTGTCCCGGCTGATCGGTCCGTCCAAGGCCAAGGACCTGATCTACACCGGCCGCTTCGTGGACGCCGCGGAGTCGCTGTCGCTGGGACTGGTCGACAAGGTCGTGCCCGCCGCGTCGGTCTATTCGGAAGCTGTCGCCTGGGCGTCGCAGTTCTCCCGCGGTGCCGCGCTGGCGCTGCGGGCCGCCAAGGAGGCGATCGACGCCGGGCTCGGGGTCGACCTGCAGACCGGGCTGGAGATCGAGCGGCAGCAGTTCGCCGCGCTGTTCGCCACCGAGGACCGCGGCATCGGGATGAAGTCCTTCGTCGAGAACGGCCCGGGCAAGGCCGAGTTCAAGGGAATCTGACGTGACCACAACTTCTCATGGCTCCGCCGAGAAGCCCGCTGCCACCGCCGAAGAGGTCGAGGCGGCCTGGAACGACAACAAGCTCGCCCAGGTGCTGTACCACGACTGGGAGGCGTCGACGTACGACGAGAAGTGGTCGATCTCGTACGACGAACGCTGTGTCAGCTACGCGCGGGACCGGTTCGTCGCGATCGCCGGATCGGACGGCTGGCCCTACGGCAAGTCGTTGGAGATCGGCGCCGGCACCGGCTTCTTCACGCTGAACCTCAAGCTGGCCGGCGTTCTGGACGAGGCGCACGTCACCGACCTCTCACCCGGCATGGTCGAGGCGGCCAAGAAGAACGCGAAGACCCTCGGGTTCGCGATCGAGGGCCGGGTCGCGGACGCCGAGAAGCTGCCGTACGACGACGACACTTTCGACCTGGTCATCGGGCACGCGGTCATCCACCACATCCCGGACGTCGAGCTCGCCTTCCGCGAGATGCTGCGCGTGCTCAAGCCGGGCGGGCGGTTCGTCATCTGCGGCGAACCCACCCGGTACGGCGACTTCGTGGCCCGGCGGTTGTCGCGCTTCACCTGGTGGGCGACGACGAACCTGACCAAGCTGCCGGCGCTGACCGAGTGGCGCCGTCCGCAGTCGGAGCTGGACGAGTCGTCACGGGCCGCTGCTCTGGAGGCTGTGGTCGACCTGCACACGTTCGACCCGGACACACTGGCCCGGATGGCCGGTCGGGCCGGGGCGGTCGACGTACGGACGGTCACGGAGGAGTTGTTGGCCGCCTGGGTCGGGTGGCCGATCCGGACGTTCGAGGCCGCCGTACCGGAGCAGAAGCTCGGGTTCGGGTGGCGGATGTTCGCGTACAAGTCATGGCTGCAGCTGTCGAAGGTGGACAAGCTGCTGTCGGCCGTCGTACCCGACGAGCTGTACTACAACGTCTCAATCACTGGTGTGGCCCGGACCGGGGCGGCGGGGCGGGGACGGAATCCAGAGCAGTAGGGTGACCTGATGCGGTTGCTGACCGCGGCGAATCTGCGCTGGGTGGTGCGCCATCGGGCGTGGACGCCGTACTACCTGAAGCGCTACTGGCGGTTCGCCTGGTTCAAGCTCCGTCACCCTGGTGTGGTCACCGAGGGATTCGTCTTCCTGGGCAAGAAGCTGGAGGTCGTCGCGCGGCCCGGGCACGGCCGGATCATCCTCGGCAAGTGGGTGCACCTGGGTGACGAGACCCGGCTGCGCGCGCACGAGGGGACGCTGCGGATCGGCGACAAGGTGGTGTTCGCCCGCGACGTCACGGTCAACTGCTACCTGGACATCGAGATCGGCGCGTCCACGCTGATCGCGGACTGGACCTACATCTGCGACTTCGACCACAAGACCGAGGACCTCGGCCTGCCGATCAAGGACCAGGGCCTGGTCAAGTCGCCGGTCCGGATCGGCCCGGACTGCTGGCTGGCCACCAAGGTCACCGTCACCCGCGGAACCGACATCGGCCGCGGCGTGGTGATCGGCGCGAATAGTGTTGCCCGTGGCAACATTCCTTCGTACGCCGTCGCAGCCGGGGTGCCGGCCGTGGTCGTCGCCGACCGCACCGCCCGGTTCGCCGCCGACGCAGCCCGCCGGGCCTACCTGGCCGGACTGGCCGAGGCGAACGACCGGATTGCGGCCCGGCTCCGTGCCGGTGAACCCGTTGAGCCGAGTAGGGACGGCGTACCGGGGGAAACTGAGGGTGATGGCGGTGACGCGGCGGGTGAGGGAGTTGACGACGAGGGGTTCTCAAGTTACTCACCAGTCGGGCACTATGTCCCCCACGTTCGGTCGCACACCGACCGGCTGACCGTCGGAGAGGAGATCCAGCGTGGCTGACCAGAGCGGGACGGACGCGGCTGGGCGGTCGCCGCTCGACCAGGCGGCGGCCGACTCGATCACCCCGGCTGAACCGCCGGCGGCTCGAGAGATCGGTGTGAACCGAAGGCTGGACCCAGAAGTGCAGGCAGTGGACGGCAGGACGGCTTCACCGGCCCCGCTCGCGGGTGCCCGGCGCAGGTTGTCGCCGCGCCCTGTCCCGGTCAGCCGGCGCAGGAGAGCGCCGGCGCAGGAGACCACGACGGCGACGGACGAGGAACCGACCCCGGCTGAGGAGATGGACGACGTGGGTACGCACGACGAGAAGGCGGCTGCTGACAAGGCGGTGACACCGCCCGAGGAAGCAGCCGACAGCAGCAAGGACAGCGCCGGCGAGGCGGGCGGCCGTGGGGCGACCGCGACGGCGACGAAGTCGGCCCGGCCGAAGACCGCGGCGGAGATCGTCGCCGAGCAGCGGGCCCGGGAGAAGGCCGCGGCCGAGTCCTCTTCATCGGCATCGGCTGCGGGTTCGCCTTCGGCTTCGGGTTCGGGTTCGAAGGATCCTGGGGAGACCGCGGTGACCAAGCCGGTGGCCAGGGTGTCCTCCAGCACTGCGAAGACGGGTGCCGCGGGCAACAAAACGACGTCGGTCAAGACCACGTCCGCGGGGAAGAGCAAGCAGGCGCTGAGTTCGGTGGGCTCCGGAGTGCGGAGGCTGCGGAACCTGATCGCCTCGCTGATCTGGCTCGCCGCGGTGATCGCGGCCGCGGTGCTGGCGCTCGGTGCGCTGTTCACCGCTCTCGATCAGACGAACCAGAGCAACGAGATCGTGCGCTGGGTGCTGGAGCGCGGGCACGATCTGGTGGGCCCGTTCAAGGACCTGTTCCGCCTCGAGACCGCCAAGAACACCCTGCTGGTCAACTGGGGCATCGCGGCGCTGGTCTACCTCATCGCCGGCAAGATCCTCGAACGCTTCGTCCGCCCATAGCTCGCTGGCGGATTATTTCGCCGCTGGCGTGCTGCAACCCGCCAGCGGTGCAACAACCCGCTACCGAGGGTGTGCCACGAGGACCAGGTCGAGGGAGTCGTCCAGGTTGCCGGGGCGGATGACGAAGTCTTCGTGGGTGGTGCTCCGGACCAGTTCGGTCAGGTTGTCGTCCCAGGCGTCGTACCCGGTCGCGAGCTGGGCGTCCACGCAGGAGCCGTACTGCGCTTCCCACGTGCGCAGGCGGTTGCGGTGGTGGAGTCCGAGTGCGTGGGTGATCTCGAAGTGCGGCTCGAGCAGTTCGGTGAATTCTGCAGCCGTCAGCTCCCGGGTGTGGTACCAGTTGCCGCTGGGGAACGTCAGCCGGTTCGGCGTACTCAGCACCAAGGTGCCGGCCGGATCGAGGATGCGCGCGCACTCGGTGACGAACCGCGGCTGCTCCCACAGGTGCTCGATCGTCTGCAGCGAGGTGATCAGGTCGAAGGTCGCGTCGGCGAACCCGGTCTGGACGAGGTTGCCGCGCACCACATTGACCTGTGGATAAGCCCGGCGGACGTGCCGAAGAGTCGTATCTTCATAGTCGAGACCGGTCACGGAGTCCGCCCCGGCCAGGCGGAGCAGCTCCGCGCCGTAGCCCTCGCCGCAGCCGGCGTCGAGGACGCGACCGGTGGGTGACAGCTGGGCGGTGATCCAGCGGTAGGCGGCGTCGTGGCGCGCGAACCAGTAGTTCTCGTGCCAGATCCCGGGCGCTGTTCTCTCGCCGGTGAGCGGTAACGTCTCGGTCACCCGAGTCAGACTAGTGCTGGGCCGGACTGTGATGGGACTCGCACGGGAATATGTTTCTCGTGAGTAACATCCGTGGCAGGCTTGGGAGAGACCGTTAACCAGAAGGGGTCCCACACGCTATGAAGATCGTCGTCTGCGCGAAGTTCGTGCCGGATGCCACCGCGGACCGCCGCTTCCGTCCGGAGGACAACACGGTGGACCGCGCCGGTGTCGACGGGCTGCTGTCCGAGCTGGACGAATATGCCGTCGAGACCGCGCTCACTGTGAAAGAAACTGGCGGGGACGCTGTTGATGGCACAGTGACCATCCTCACGGTCGGCCCGGAGCAGGCCGCCGACGCGGTGAAGAAGGGTCTGCAGATGGGCGCCGACGCGGGTGTCCACGTGATCGACGACGCGATCCACGGCTCGGACGCGGTGGCCACCTCGCTGATCCTGGCCAAGGCGCTGGCCAAGCTCGAGGCCGACCTGGTCGTGTTCGGGATGGGCTCGACCGACGGGTCGATGGGGGTCGTGCCGGCGATGGTGTCGGAGCGGCTCGGGCTGCCGGCCGTGACACTGGGCTCGGAGGTGACCGTCGACGGCCAGACCGTGCGGATCCGCCGCGACGGCGACACCGCGAGCGACACGGTCGAGGGCACGCTGCCGCTGGTGCTGAGCGTCTCCGACCAGGCGAACGAGCCGCGGTACCCGTCGTTCAAGGGCATCATGGCCGCGAAGAAGAAGCCGGTGCAGACCTGGTCGCTGGCCGACCTGGAGATCCCGGCCGACCAGGTCGGTGGCTCCGCGGCCTGGACCGAGGTGGTCGAGGTGACCGCCCGGCCGCCGCGCACCGCCGGCACGATCGTCACCGACGAGGACGGTAGCGGTGCTACCCAGCTCGTCGACTTCCTGTCCACCAACAAGTTCCTCTGAGGGGCGATCAGTTCATGTCGAACGTTCTGGTTCTCGTTGACCACACCGCCGGCAAGGTCCGCAAGACCACCGCGGAGCTCCTCACCATCGCCCGCCGCCTCGGTGAGCCGGTCGCCGTCTTCGTCGGCGACGGTGTGCAGGAGGCGCTGCCGGCGCTCGGGCAGTACGGCGCGACCAAGGTGATCGCGCTGACCAACCCGGAGCTGACCCAGTTCCTGGTGGCGCCGAAGGCCGAGGCGCTGCAGCAGGTCGCGGCCAAGGTCGAGCCGGCCGCGATCCTGATCTCGTCGAACGCCGAGGGCAAGGAGATCGCCGCCCGGCTGGCGGTCAAGCTCGACTCCGGCCTGATCACCGACGCCGTCGACGTCCAGGCCGCCGACTCCGCTCCGGTCACCACCCAGTCGGTGTTCGCCGGCAACTACACGGTCCAGGCCAAGGTCACCCACGGCACCCCGATCATCACGGTCAAGCCGAACGCGGCCACCCCGGAGGCGGCCGAGACCTCGCCGGAGGTGGAGGAGTTCGACGTCACCATCTCCGACGCCGCCAAGACCGCGCGCATCGTCGAGTCGAAGCCGCGGGAGGCGACCGGCCGTCCGGAGCTGACCGAGGCGGCGATCATCGTGTCCGGTGGTCGCGGCACCGGTGGTGACTTCGGCCCGGTCGAGGCGTTCGCCGACTCGCTCGGCGCCGCGGTCGGCGCGTCCCGCGCGGCCGTCGACTCGGGCTGGTACCCGCACGCCTACCAGGTCGGCCAGACCGGCAAGACCGTGTCCCCGCAGCTGTACGTCGCGGCCGGTATCTCCGGCGCCATCCAGCACCGGGCCGGTATGCAGACCTCGAAGACCATCGTGGCCGTCAACAAGGACGAGGAAGCCCCGATCTTCGAGCTGGTCGACTTCGGCGTCGTCGGCGACCTGCACAAGGTCCTCCCCGCCGCCACCGAGGAAATCACCAAGCGCAAGTCCTGACTCCCAGGCTGGGTCTCTACCCCCGGGGACCCAGCCACCACCCCGGCCGGAGTTCACCCCTCGATCTCCGGCCCTCGACGGCCCGGCCCGGCACCCCTCCCGGGCCGGGCCGTTACCACTGCGCCTAGCTCCAGACGCGGCGGCGGGAGTCGATCCCGGTGCCGTACTCGGGGTCGCGGCCGCGGATGAGGAGCCAGTGGTCGGTGGCTCTGGCTCGGTAGAGGCGGAGGTCGGCAGGGGCGCGGAGTTCGTCGGCGGTGAAGCTGCGCAGCCCGGCGAGGCGGGCCGAGTAGAACGCGGCGCCGCGCTCGAGTTCGTCGTCGGGGACGAGTTCCGCGCGGGCGCGCAGGTAGACGGCCGATGCCTGGCCGACGGCCACGCTCGAGTCGTAGATGGCGATGCTGACGTCCGGGTCCCGCGCGACGTTCACCGAGTGCTCGGCATCCGGTGAGGACACCCAGTAGAAGTCGGCGTGCCCGTCCGGCGTGAAGTACACCGGCGTGACCCACGGCCGGCCGTCCGCGTCCACGGTGGCCAGCGTCATGTACTTGTTCGCTTCGATGACCGCGGCCGCCCGCTGGTCGAGGATCTCCTGTGTCATGACTGCTCCTTTCCGGTACGACGACCAGACTGCGGGCCGACGATACGGAAAGTCATCCGTGGTCACCACCGATCCACCGAGCACGCCCCTATACAGCGGCTGGTGTCCCACCGCTGAGGCCCGAGGAGCGGGAACAACCACGGCGGACATACCCTTGAAGCCGATATGACTTCTTCCGACCGTCGCACGGTGTACCTGGACCACGCGGCGACGACTCCGATGCTGCCGGCGGCGATCGAGGCGATGAGCCATCACCTCGCGCGGACCGGCAATGCGTCGTCCCTGCACGGCTCCGGCCGCGCCGCCCGCCGGACGGTCGAGGAATCCCGCGAGACGATCGCCGCCGCGCTCGGTGCGCAGCCGAGTGAGGTGGTCTTCACCTCCGGCGGCACGGAGGCCGACAACCTCGCTCTGAAGGGCCTGTGGTGGGCCCGCCTGGCCGAGGACCCGCGCCGCCGCCGGATCCTGCTCAGCGGGATCGAGCACCACGCCGTACTGGATCCGGCCGTCTGGCTGGCGCGGCACGAGAAGGCCGAGATCGAGTGGCTGCCCGTCGACGAGCTCGGCCGGGTGCGGCCCGACGACGTACGGCGAGCGATCGAGGCGGACCCGGAGTCCGTGTCGTTCGTCACGTTGATGATGGCGAACAACGAGGTCGGCACGATCCAGCCGGTCCGCGAGGTCGCGGCGCTGGCTCGTGAGTACGACATCCCCGTGCACACCGACGTGGTGCAGGCGGTCGGGCAGCTTCCGGTGGACTTCGCCGAGCTGGGAGTCGACGCGATGACGGTGTCCGCGCACAAGCTCGGCGGCCCGTACGGCATCGGTGCGCTCGTCGTCCACAAGGAGACGAAGCTGACGCCGGTCCTGCACGGCGGCGGCCAGGAGCGCGACGTACGGTCGGGCACCCTCGACGCGCCCGCCACCGCAGGGTTCGCGGTGGCGGTGGAGCACGCGGTCAAGCACCAGGCGGACGAGGCGCGCCGGCTCACCGAGCTGCGGGACGCGCTGGTCAGCGGGATCGTGAACACCGTCGAGGGCGCGCAGCTCTCGGGTGACCCGACGGACCGCTTGCCCAACAACGCACACTTGTCCTTCAGCGACTGCGAGGGCGACTCGCTGTTGCTGCTGCTCGACGCCCGCGGTATCGAGGTCTCCACCGGGTCCGCGTGCAACGCCGGGGTCGCCGAGCCGAGTCATGTCCTGCTGGCCATGGGGTACGACGACCAGCGGGCGCGCGGGTCGCTCCGGTTCACGCTCGGGCACACCACCACCCGCGCCGACATCGACGCCGTACTGGAGAACATCGGGCCGGTGGTGGAGCGGGCCAAGTCCGCCGGTCTGCAGAACGTGGGAAGGAACAGCTGATGCGGGTACTCGCAGCCATGTCCGGCGGAGTCGACTCCGCCGTCGCGGCGGCGCGGATGGCCGAGGCCGGGCACGACGTGGTCGGAGTGCACCTGGCCCTGAGCCGGAACCCGCAGTCGTACCGCAGCGGCGCCCGCGGCTGCTGCACGATCGAGGACTCCCGCGACGCGCGCCGGGCCGCGGACGTGATCGGCATCCCGTTCTACGTCTGGGACCTGGCCGAGCGGTTCCACGCCGACGTGGTCGAGGACTTCGTCAGCGAGTACGCCGCCGGCCGCACGCCGAACCCGTGTCTGCGCTGCAACGAGAAGGTGAAGTTCAGCGCCGTACTCGAGCGTGCCCTGGCGCTGGACTTCGACGCGGTCGCGACCGGGCACTACGCGCGGATCGTCGAGACCGAGCACGGGCGTGAGCTCCACCAGGCAGTGGATCCGGCGAAGGACCAGTCGTACGTGCTCGGCGTACTCACGCAGGAGCAGTTGAAGCACGCGTTCTTCCCGCTCGGCGACACGGTCAAGACCGAGGTGCGCGAGGAGGCCGAGCGACGCGGGCTGTCGGTCGCGGCCAAGCCGGACAGTCACGACATCTGCTTCATTGCCGACGGCAACACTCCCGGCTTCCTCAGCAAGCACCTGGGCGAGGCGCCCGGTGACATCGTCGACGCGCAGGGCAACAAGCTCGGCGAGCACAAGGGCACCCACGGCTTCACCGTCGGGCAGCGCAAGGGCCTGCGGATCGGTACGCCGGCCGCCGACGGCAAGCCGCGGTTCGTGCTGGACATCAGCCCGGTGGACCGGACCGTCACGGTGGGATCGCGGGAGGAGCTCGCGGTGTCCTCGCTGATCGCGTCCAAGCCGCGGTGGTGTGGTCCCGCGCCGACCACCGAGCTGCAGGTGAAGGCGCAACTGCGGGCGCATGGCGAGCAGGTCGCCGTCACCGCGCGGGTCGAGGGGGACGAGGTGCTGGTCGCGTTCAACGAGCCGACGTCGGCCGTCGCGCCCGGTCAGGCGGTCGTCCTGTACGACGGCACCCGGGTGATCGGCTCGGCGACGATCGACACGGTGTCGCGGGTGGCGGCACAACACGCATGACGACAACCGGGCTGGGTTCGCTACCTGGTGACGACATCCGCGAGTGGACCAAGGTCCTGCTCGACGCGGTGGACATCCCGTTCCTGGCTGAGCTTCCGGCGCGTCCGTACGGCGACATGCTGAGCCGGGCGGTCGCCGTACTCACTGAGCTGGCTGTCGACCTGCAGCCGGCCGGGTGGCGGCTCACGGGTGGCAGTGACCCCCGGGCGAGTCTGGACCAGCGGCGGGCGCGGTCGTTGCTCGCTGAGGATCTGGATGTGCTCGAAGAGCTAGCGGACGGCTACACCGGGCCACTGAAGCTGCAGCTGACCGGTCCGTGGACCCTGGCGTCCACGGTCGAGCGGCCGCGTGGCGACAAGGCGCTGGCGGATCACGGCGCTCGGCGGGACTTGGCGGAGGCGTTGGCGCTGGGGCTTGGTGAGCATGTAGCCGAGGTACGACGCCGTGTGCCCGGGGCGGAGCTCGTCGTACAGGTGGACGAGCCGGGGCTTCCCGCAGTACTCGCTGGAGCAGTCCCCACGGCTAGCGGTTGGAGCAAGCACCGTTCTGTCGACGGTCCAGGCGCTGTGGACCTGCTCAGCCTTGTCACGTCGGTGGCGCCGACGGTGGTGCACTGCTGCGCTGCCCGGCCGCCGGTGGAGGTGTTCACCAAGGCAGGCGCGACCGGCGTCGCCGTTGACGTCTCACTCCTCACCGAGGCCGGCTGGGAGCAGATCGCCCTCGCCGCTGAAGCCGGCACCACGCTCTACGCCGGTCTGGTCGCCACCACCGGCCCGATCCCCAATCCCGAGCAGGCGGCCGATCCTTTGGTACGCCGCTGGCGCGAAATCGGCCTGGATCCCCAACTCTTGAAGCAGGTCGTCATCACACCCGCCTGCGGCCTGGCCGCCTCCCCATCCCCGGCCGACGCACGCTCCCGCCTGGCCCTCCTACGCCGTACCGCGGAAGCCATCGCCGAAGCAGCCGACAACACCTGAAACGTCGGTGGGCCACTGTAAGTTCTCCCCATGAGTACGGAGGAGATCCCGGAGACGACTGCTGCCGAACAGCCTGCTGCGCCGCCAGAGGTGCGTGAGCGGCACGCCGCCTTGAGCCAGGAGATCGAGGAGCACCGGGTCAGGTACTACTTGTCCACCTCGACCATCTCGGACGCGGACTTCGACGCCCTGATGCACGAGCTGGAGGCTCTCGAGGAGCAGTACGCCGAGCTCCGCACCCCAGACTCACCGACGCAGAAGGTCGGCGCCCCGATCTCCACCCTGTTCACCCCGGTGCAGCACCCGACCCGGATGGAGAGCCTGGCGAACGCGTTCTCCGCCGAGCAGATGGAGGCCTGGGCCAAGCGGCTCGAGCGCGAGGTCACGGTCAAGCAGATCCACGCCAGCGGCTTCCTGTGCGAGCTGAAGGTGGACGGGCTCGCGCTCGATCTCGTGTACGAGAACGGCCGCCTGGTCAGCGGCGCGACCCGCGGCGACGGGCGCACCGGTGAGGACGTGACGCTGAACGTCCGCACCATCAAGAGCATCCCGAACGACCTGAAGGGCGAGGACCTGCCGTCCTTCCTCGAGGTCCGCGGCGAGGTGTACTTCCGGGTCGAGGACTTCGAGGAGCTGAACGCGCAGCTGGTCGAGGCGGGCAAGGACCCGTTCTCCAACCCGCGCAACAGCGCCGCCGGATCACTGCGGCAGAAAGACCCACGGGTGTCCGCGAGCCGCCCGCTGCGCTTCGTCGTCCACGGTCTGGGCCGGGTCGACGGTTATCACGTCGGCCGGCTGTCGGAGGCGTACGAGCAGCTCAAGGCCTGGGGCCTGCCGGTCAGCGACCGCGCCCGCAAGGTCGAGACGCTCGACCAGGTGAACGACTTCATCGCGTACTACGGCGAGAACCGGCACTCCGTCGACCACGAGATCGACGGTGTCGTGGTCAAGGTGGACGAGGTCGACCTGCAGCGTGCGCTCGGGTCCACCTCGAGTGCCCCCCGGTGGGCGATCGCGTACAAGTACCCACCGGAGGAGGTCACCACCAAGCTCCTCGACATCGAGGTGAACGTCGGCCGCACCGGTCGCGTCACGCCGTACGGAAAGATGGAGCCGGTCCGGGTGGCCGGGTCGACGGTCGAGTTCGCCACCCTGCACAACGCGCAGGAGGTGAAGCGCAAGGGCGTCTGGATCGGCGACACCGTCGTCCTGCGCAAGGCCGGTGACGTCATCCCGGAGATCCTCGGACCGGTGGTCGAGCTGCGGCCGGATGACGCTCGTGAGTTCGTGATGCCGACCGAGTGCCCGTCCTGCGGTACGACGTTGCGCCCGATGAAGGAAGGTGACGTCGACATCCGCTGCCCGAACTCGCAGTCCTGCCCGGCGCAGCTGCGGGAGCGGATCTTCCACCTGGCCGGGCGGTCGGCGTTCGACATCGAGGTGCTCGGGTTCAAGGCCGCGGACGCGCTGATCGGTGACGAGCTGATCACCGACGAGGGCGATCTGTTCGGGCTGACCGAGGAGGAGCTGGCCCGCAGCCCGTTCTTCACCACCAAGGCGGGGTCGCTGTCGGCGAACGCGCAGCGCCTGCTCGCGAACCTCGAGACCGCCAAGACCCAGCCGCTGGCCCGCGGCCTGGTCGCCCTGTCGATCCGGCACGTCGGGCCGACCGCGGCGCAGGCGCTCGCGACGGTGTACGACGACATCGAGGCGATCCGGGCGGCGAGCGAGGAGGAGCTGTCCCAGATCGAGGGGGTCGGCCCGACCATCGCGCGCGCGATGGTCGAGTGGTTCGAGGTCGGCTGGCACCAGGCGATCGTGGACAAGTGGAAGGCGGCCGGCGTCCAGCTGCGGCAGGAGCGCACGGGTCCCAGCGTGCCGCAGACGCTGACCGGCCTGTCCATCGTGGTGACCGGCACGGTCGAGGGTTTCAGCCGGGACGAGGCCACCGAGGCGATCGTGTCGCGCGGCGGCAAGGCGGCCAGCTCGGTCTCCAAGAAGACATCGTTCGTGGTGGTCGGGGACTCCCCGGGCTCGAAGTACGACAAGGCCGTTCAGTTGGGCGTGCCCATCCTCGACGCGGCCGGTTTCCGGGTGCTGCTCGACGAGGGCGCCGATGCCGCGACGAAGGTCGCCACCACTCCCGAACCGGGCAACGCCTAGGAGCAACCGCTCAAGGTGTCGTGGGTCACCCCCGGGCACGTCGTCATCCGATGGATCCGTTGGCTCGGCTGAGCCGTCGGACTGTTAACTTTGCACGTCCACACGTGGGTCAGAAGGAGCAAATATGACGACGCCGCCACAGGGACCGTGGGGTCCTGGGCAGCCGGGGGGCCAGCCGGGCGGGCAGCAAGGGGGACAGGGGGGCCAAGGCGGTTGGGGTCAGCAGCCACCCGGCCAGGGTGGTGGCGGTTGGGGCCAACGCCCTCAGCAGCCCCCGAAGCAGGATCAGCCTCCGCAGCAAGGCGGCGGTGGTTGGGGACAGCAGCCCGGTCAGCCGAGCCAGGGTCAGCCTGGACGACCAGGCCCCGGTCAGCCAGGTCCCAGCCAGGGCCAGCAGCCTGGCCAGGGTGGCTGGGGGCAGCGGTCCCCGCAGCAGGGCGGCGGCTCCTACCAGCAGCAGCCTTGGAGCCAGCAGGGCTCGCAGCAGGGCGGCTGGCATCAGCAGCAGGGTCAGCCCGGGCAGCCGCAGTGGCAGCCGGGTGGCGGCTCCAAGGGACCGGGTGGCATCGGCAAGGACAAGATGCCGCTGGTGATCGGCGGTGGCGTGGTCGGCATCGTGCTGATCGGCCTGCTCATCTTCCTCGGTGTCCGGGCACTCGGCGGTGACGACGAGCCCGAGGCGGGCCCGACCACCACCCAGTCGAGTGAGCCGACCGGCAGCCCGACCAACGGCGGCGACAAGGGTGGCTCGCTCGGTAACGCGACCGGTCAGGCCAAGACGGCGACCGAGAAGCTCCAGGCCGACGGCTACCAGTGCAGCGACCTGTTCAACACCGGCCAGGGCGCACACCGCGGCTGCTTCAAGTACGACGGCCCGACCGAGGCCGAGGTGATCTTCCAGTTCCAGCCCGACGGCACCATCATCGGCGTACTGCTGCAGTCGCAGAACGAGGACAACGTCAACAACGCCGAGGTCACCTTCGACGCGGCGCTGCAGGCGCTCGGCAACGACACCTTCGGCGGCAGCGAGGTGAAGAAGGTCCAGGACGCGGTCAAGACCGGCCAGAAGTCGCAGAAGGTCGGCAGCACCTGGGGCGAGTTCAAGCTGCGGAACAACGGTGACGAGCTGCAGCTGTCCGGTGGCAAGTCCGGGTCGGACTCGTTCGACCTGCCGCGGAAGAGCTTCGACACCACGGAGGACCAGCTGGTCGCCGCGCTGAAGGCCAAGAAGTACGTCTGCACCAGTTCCTGCAGCAAGCCGGTCGGCAAGTACGGCTCGCAGCGGGTCTACTCCTATGGCAGCAAGGGCGAGGGCATCCGGTCGCTGGAGATGAGCGCCTCGGGTGACCCGGAGGACGTCAAGGCGGCGCTCCCGGCGGCGGTGAACGACGCGTTCGCGGCGATGCGTGGGGCGGATGTGGCGGCGCTGAAGTCGTACGTCCAGGCGCACAGCGACGGGAAGTCGTACGCTGCCTATGTGGCCGGATGGCGGGTCGAGATCCTCGCCAACAACGAGGACTCCTACTCGTCGTCGCGGATCTCGATCAGGTACGAGACGTTCTACGTCTGAGCACGGGTGACGGGAGTCGGATGAAGTTCCCCAGGGAGAAGCGGGAGTCGCGGACGGTGGTCACTCCGCCGCCGGAGGCGATCCAGCGCGTCGACGGCGGCGGTCCCTGGGGTCCGACCCAGTTCGACCTCCCGGACCGCAGCGGCAGCAACAGCCAGTCGATCCTGATCGTCGTGCTGGTCGGCGTCGTGGTCCTGCTGATCCTGGCCGGCCTCTGGATCTTCGCCTACATCCGCTTCAGCTAGACCCTCGAAAGCCTCCCCTCCACCAACTGGAGCGGGAGGCTTTCGCATGCCCGACCGCCCTCGGAGACGGCTGGTGAGGTCAGGCGGTGGCGCGGATGGTGACGGCGAGTGAGGCCAGATAACTGAGACGGGCGACCTCGGAGCCGAGGAACTCGGGCCCGCCGCGGCGGCCGATCACGAGGATGCGGTGGCCGGACTCCAGCGGCGCGGCGACCAGGACCGACTCGGCCAGGCCCTTGTGCTGGTCCGGAGCGGCCAGCGTGGTCGCCTTGTCCAGCGGAAGCCACGTGTCGGCCACATCACCGAACTCCGGCGTCGCACTGGTCTCCAGTGCGACCTTCACCTCGCTGCCGGTGCCGTCCAGCAGCGCGGCCCAGTCGGCGTGCAGCACCGCGGGTGACTGCTCGACCAGGATGTCGATCGCGTCGGCGGGTGCCGACGTCATCTGCTCGACGGCCTCGAGGTCCATGTGCAGTCCGCCGCCGGCGCCGTACCGGGAGAACCAGATGACTTCGACGCCTGGTACGCCGTTGCAGGCGGAGACGAGGCGGTCGGGCAGGACGCCGGGCGGCAGGTCGACGACGATGTCGTCGACGGCGGTGCCGTTCTCACGTCGGTGCTCGACGATCTCGATCGCGTGGATGTCGGCGCTCACCTCACCGAGGGCGGTGGCCACCGTGCCCAGCGAACCGGGGCGGTCCGGGATGATCAATCGCAGCAGGAACACCGAACGATCATCTCCCAGCCGAGGACTCTGCGCGTAACGCCATGTCGCGGCCAATGTTACAGAGCGGAGCACGGGGACACGCCCGGCCCTCTCGGCAGATGGGCAGGTACGCATTGTCCACAGCCTGGGGGACGAGGCAACACGGGCGTGACAACCGCCCACTAGGATGGCTCGGGTGTCACCGAGAACCTCTCGGTGTTCCTGCGAACCATTGGATCAGTTCATGCCATCGATTACCCGCGAAGAGGTCGCGCACCTGGCGCGACTGGCGCGGATCGAGCTCACCGACGCCGAGCTCGACCACCTCGCACCACAGCTCGACCAGATCATCACGCTGGTCGGGCAGGTCAGCGAGGTGGCCGCGGACGACATCCCGCCGACCTCACACGCCCTGCCGATCACCAACGTGATGCGCAAGGACGAGAACGTGCCGTGCCTCACGCCGGAGCAGGCGCTGTCCGGCGCGCCGGCCGCGGAGGAGCAGCGATTCCGGGTGCCGCGGATCCTGGAGGAGGACTGATGACCGACCTGATCCGCAGGACCGCGGTCGAGCTCGCGGAGCTGATGACGTCCGGCCAGGCCAGCTCGGTGGAGATCACCCAGGCGCATCTGGACCGGATCGCCGCCGTCGACGACTCCGTGCGGGCGTTCCTGCACGTCGACACCGAGGGCGCGCTGGCCCAGGCCGCCGAGGTGGACAAGAAGCGTGTCGCGGGGGAGCAGCTCGGCCCGCTGGCGGGTGTCCCCCTGGCGCTGAAGGACGTGCTGACCCAGGAGGGTGTGCCGACTACGGCCGGCTCGAAGATCCTCGAGGGCTGGAAGCCGCCGTACGACTCGACCGTGGTCAAGCGGTTGAAGGCGGCCGGCATCGTCATCCTCGGCAAGACCAACATGGACGAGTTCGCGATGGGCTCCTCGACGGAAAACTCGGCGTACGGCACCACCCACAACCCGTGGGATCTCGGCCGCATCCCGGGCGGTTCCGGCGGTGGGTCCTCGGCCGCGATCTCGGCGTACGAGGCGCCGCTCGCGATCGGCACCGACACCGGTGGCTCGATCCGTCAGCCGGGTGCGTTCACCGGCACGGTCGGCGTCAAGCCGACGTACGGCGGCACGTCGCGGTACGGGCTGATCGCGCTGGCCTCGAGCCTGGACACGCCCGGCCCGTGTGCGCGGACGACCCTGGACACGGCGCTGCTGCACGAGGCGATCGCCGGGTACGACCCGATGGACTCGACCTCGATCAACCAGCCGGTGCCGGCCGTTGTCGAGGCCGCGCGGCGCGCGGATGTGAACGGGCTGCGCGTCGGTGTGGTCAAGGAGCTCGGCGGTGAGGGCTACCAGCCGGGGGTCGAGGCACGCTTCCACGAGGCGGTCGAGCTGCTCACCAAGCTCGGCGCCGAGGTGGTCGAGGTGTCCTGCCCGCACTTCCAGTACGCGCTGCCGGCGTACTACCTGATCCTGCCGAGCGAGGCGTCGTCCAACCTGGCCAAGTTCGACGCGATGCGGTACGGGCTGCGCGTCGGCGACGACGGCGTGAACAGCGCGGAGAAGGTGATGAGCCTGACCCGCGAGGCCGGCTTCGGCGACGAGGTCAAGCGACGCATCATGCTCGGCACGCACGCCCTGTCCAGCGGGTACTACGACGCGTACTACGGGCAGGCGCAGAAGGTGCGGACGTTGATCCAGCGTGACTTCGCCCAGGCCTACGAGCAGGTCGACGTGCTGGTGTCGCCGGCCACGCCGACGACCGCGTTCCCGATCGGCGACCGCGCCGACGACCCGATCGCGATGTACAAGAACGACCTCTGCACGATTCCGGTCAACCTGGCCGGCAACGCGGCCGCGTCGTTCCCGTGCGGCCTGGCCGACGAGGACAACCTGCCGGTCGGCTTCCACGTGATGGCCCCGGTGATGCGCGACGACCTGCTGTACCAGGTCGGTTCCGCGCTCGAGGCCGCGCTGGCCGAGCAGTGGGGTGGCGTGCTGATGACCAAGGCTCCGGAGCTGGAGGTGACCCGATGACCGCAGACGTCCTCGACATCAAGGACGCACTGGCGCAGTACGACCCGGTGATGGGCCTCGAGGTCCACGTCGAGCTGAACACGAAGTCGAAGATGTTCTGCGGCTGCCCGACCGAGTTCGGCGCGCCGCCGAACACCCAGACCTGCCCGGTCTGCCTCGGCCTGCCGGGTGCGCTGCCGGTGGTGAACGAAGGCGCCGTGCGCGCGGCGATCATGATCGGCCTGGCGCTGAACTGCGACATCGCCGAGTGGTGCCGGTTCGCCCGGAAGAACTACTTCTACCCGGACATGCCGAAGAACTTCCAGACCTCCCAGTACGACGAGCCGATCGCGTACAACGGGTGGACCGAGGTCGTGGTCGACGGTGAGACGTACCGGATCGAGATCGAGCGCGCCCACATGGAGGAGGACACCGGCAAGTCCACCCACGTCGGTGGCGCGACCGGCCGGATCCACGGTGCGTCGCACTCGCTGGTCGACTACAACCGGGCCGGGATCCCGCTGATCGAGATCGTCACCAAGACGATCGAGGTGCCGGGGGAGAAGGCCGCCGCGGTGGCGCGGGCGTACGTGAGCATGCTGCGGGACCTGCTGCTCGCGCTCGGCGTCTCCGACGTCCGGATGGACCAGGGCTCGCTGCGCTGCGACGCCAACGTCTCGCTGAAGCCGTCCGGGTCGACCGTGTTCGGCACCCGCACCGAGACCAAGAACGTGAACTCGTTCCGCTCGGTCGAGCGCGCGGTGACGTACGAGATCACCCGGCAGGCGGCGATTCTCGCGTCCGGCGGCAAGGTCGTGCAGGAGACCCGGCACTGGCACGAGGACACCGGGATCACCACCTCCGGCCGGGAGAAGTCGGACGCGGAGGACTACCGCTACTTCCCGGAGCCGGACCTGGTCCCGGTCGCCCCGTCCCGCGAGTGGGTCGAGGAGCTGCGCGCTTCGTTGCCGGAGGCACCTTCGTTGCGGCGGGCGCGGTTGCAGCAGGACTGGGGTTTCACCGACCTGGAGATGCGCGACGTCGTGAACGGCAACGCGCTGGAGCCGATCGTCGCGACGGTCGAGCTCGGGGTGACGCCGGCCGCGGCGAAGAAGTGGTGGCTGGGTGAGCTGGCCCGGGCGGCGAACGAGTCGGGTCAGGACCTCGACGCGCTCGGCGTCGGTCCGGCCGAGGTCGCCGAGGTGCAGAAGCTCGTCGACGCCGGGTCGCTGAACGACAAGCTGGCGCGGCAGGTGTTCGACGGCCTGATCAAGGGTGAGGGCACGCCGGCCGAGATCATCTCGGCCCGCGGCCTGGCGCTGGTTTCGGACGACTCCGCGCTGATCGAGGCCATCGACCGGGCCATCGCCGCCAACCCCGACGTGGTGGAGAAGGTCAACTCCGGCAAGCCGGCCGCCGCCGGCGCCCTGATCGGCGCCGTCATGAAGGACATGCGCGGCCAAGCCGACGCAGCCAAGGTCCGCGAGCTGCTCAACGCCAAGCTCGGGATCTGAATCGACGGTACCCGGGGTCAGCCGAAGGGCTGACCCCGGCCCGGCGCAGCCTCAGGCTGCGTCTTTCTGCGCCGGCGTCTCGTGCGGAGCATCGGCGATGACCTGGCGCTCCACTCGGCCGTCGTCCACGTCGTGAGCGTCGGCGAGCAGGGTCCGGGCGACCGAGAGCTCCTCGACCGGGCAGCGGACCTCGTAGCGGGTCGGCACCACCTCGGTCGCGACCACCTCCGGCCGGTTCCGGATCAGGGCGCGGAACAGTCCCCACAGCGTCCCGAGCAGGCCGCCGTACACGAGGCCCCAGATGACCACGACGAGTCCGGTCAGGCTGGTCTCGGCCACCAGCGTGACGAACACACCGGCCAGCAGTCCGAGCACCGCGCCGTGCTGCGCGCCCGCGGCGGTCAGCTTGACCACCGGCGCCGCTTGCGATTTCTGTGCCAGCCGGAGGTCGGCCCCGACGATGTCCAGGGACCCGGCGTCCATCCCGTAACTTCGCAGGTAGTCCACTGTCCGCTGAGCATCCTCGAACGTGCTCACCGAAGCGATCACACTGCTGGGTACGACGGACACCTGGTCGGGCCGCATTACGGTCTCCTCCTTGAACGTGGCGGAATCTTCTTCCACAAGTACCAGACGGGCGAAGAGCCCAAACGGTTGGCGAGAACCGTCAACGGCTGATCGTGATGCGCAGGATCCGGTCGTCGCCGTTCTGGGTGTCACCGCGGCCGTCGGTGTTCGAGGTGGTCAGCCACAGGGATCCGTCCGGTGCGGCCTCGACCGTTCGCAGCCGCCCGAACTCGTTCGTGAAAAACGCCTGCGGCTCGCCGGTCCGCTTGCCTCCGGCAACCGGTATGGCCCACAGCCGCTCACCGCGCAGCGAGGCCATGAACACGTGCCCCTGGGCGAAGGCGATTCCCGACGGCGACGCGTCACTCGTCCGCCATTGCGCGATCGGGTCCGTCATCCCGTCCAGCCCCTCGATCCCTTCCGCGGCCGGCCAGCCGTAGTTCGCGCCCGAGGTGATCGTGTTGAGCTCGTCCCAGGTGTTCTGCCCGAACTCGGCGGCGTACAGCTGGTTCCCGTCGAAGGCGAGACCCTGCACGTTCCGGTGGCCCTTGGAGTACCACAGTCGGCCGCCCGGATTCCCCGGTGCTGCCTTCCCGTCGGTGGTGATCCGCAGGATCTTCCCGCCCAGCGAGGCGTCGTCCTGTGAGTTCGGCCGGTCGGCTCCGTCACCGGTCCCGGCGTACAGGTAGCCGTCCGGCCCGAACCGCAGCCGGCCGCCGTTGTGGATCGACGCCGCCGGGATCCCGTCCAGGATCACCTGCTGGTCGCTCAGCCGGTTGTCCCGGTAGGTCAGCCGGGCGATCCGGTTTTCACCGCCGGCGCTGTAGTACGCGTAGATGTACGGGCGGCTCGGGTACTGCGGATCGACCGCGAGCCCGAGTAGGCCGCCCTCCGACGACGGGTCCACGTCGTCGACCTCGCCGACCTCGGTCACCCGGCCGCCCGCGATCCGCTTGATCTTGGCCGAGTCGCGTTCACTCACCAGCGCGCTCTGGTCGGGCAGGAACGCCAACCCCCACGGCACCTCGATCCCGGTCGCCACCGTCGACGCCACGGCCAGCTTCACCGGCCCCCGCGGGGTGGCGGTGGTCCGCGGCGGCGCCGACGTCGTGCCCGGGCTCGTCGGCGCAGGCGTCGTACTGGTCGAAGGACTGGTCGCCGAGGTCCCCGACCCGGACGCCTCGCCGCCGTCCCCGGAACACCCGGCCACGAGCGCGAACGCGGTCAGCATCACCGCGGTACGAGACCCCTGCCTGACCTTCGTCCTGACCACGCCGTCTCCTCGGGTCGATGCCGTACCCCCAAGTTAGCGGCTCACACCAGCCCCGGACGTCAGCTGAGCCAGGTCGGGCGTAACGGGAAGTGGGCGTTGGCCTCGTCGTCGAGTTTTACGGCGAGGACCTGGTGGAGTTGGGTGTTGTTGCGTTCGAAGCCGACGCGGCAGGCGGCCAGGTAGAGGCCCCAGATCTTTGCGGTGGGGTAGCCGACCTCGGCGACCGCCTCGTCCCAGTGGGCGACGAGGTTGTCGGACCAGGCCGCGAGGGTGAGCGCGTAGTGCTCCCGCAGGTTCTCCTCGTGGCGGACCTCGAAGCCGGCGTCCTGGGCCTCGGCGATGATCCGGCCGGAGCCGATCAGCTCGCCGTCGGGGAAGATGTAGCGGTCGATGAACGCACCGGTCGAGCGGTACCGGTTGTCCGGCCGGGTGATGCTGTGGTTCAGCAGCCGGCCGCCCGGCTTGAGCCGGTCGAGCAGGAAGCCGAAGTACGACGGGTAGTTGCGCACGCCGATGTGCTCGGTCAGGCCGATCGAGCTGATCGCGTCGAAGTCGCGCTCGGCGACGTCGCGGTAGTCGAGGAAACGCACCTCGGCCAGGTCCTCCAGGCCGTCGCGTTTGATCGCCTCGGCCGCCCACTCCGCCTGCGCCGACGACAACGTCACGCCCAGCGCCTTCACGCCGTACTCGCGGGCCGCGTGCCGGACCATGCCGCCCCAGCCGCAGCCGACGTCGAGAAGTCGTTGCCCAGGGCGCAGATCGAGTTTGCGCGCGACCAGGTCGTACTTCTCGAACTGCGCCTGCTCCAGCGTCGCGTCCGGCGACGGGTAGACGGCGCACGTGTACGTCATCGACGGGCCGAGGATCCACTCGTAGAACGTGTTCGACACGTCGTAGTGGTGGTGGATGGCGGACCGGTCCCGCGTCCGTGAGTGGCGCAACCCTTCGAACGTACGACGCCACTTCGGCAGGTGCTCCTGCGGCGGTGGAGGCGGCGGTTTGAGGTGATTCCAGCCCAGACCGCGGACGATGCGCAGTGCCTCGGCCGGCGTCGGCCGCTGGAAATGCAGCTGGTTGAGCATCAACTGCATCAGCGGGTACGGATTGCCCGGATGGACGCCGGTGATCTCCAGGTCGCCCATCACGTAGGCGCGGACCATTCCGAGGTCGCCGGGCGCGGTCAGCACGTAGGACAGTCCACGCTCGGAGGCGAGATGCATGTGGATCGGTGAGTCTTCAGGTCCGGTGGCGCTGCCGTCGTACGCCGTGAACCGGAACGGCAGCCCGTCCGGTGTCACAGTGGTCAGCGCTTCGGCGATCGAAACCCGGGTCTCCAGGGTGGTCATCGGCGTGTCACCGCCTTCTCGTAGAGCCCGGTGAGCCGGGCGTCGGGGTCGTAGCGTTTCTTGACCTCTGTCAGGGCCGGGACGTTGTACAGCCGGTCGAACGTGTCTCGGTCGTAGTAAGCGTCGGAGTACAGGGACTTGTGCCCGTCGAACTCGGCCACCGCCTGCTCGATGCGGCGATTCACATCACCGTCACGAGCGCCGGGAGCGATCGGCACGGTGCCCCAGAAGCCGACGTTGACGTACGTCGTCCCCGGCTCGAGGGGATACAGCGGCCAAGCGGCGGAGCCGCGCAGGCGCAGCGGGCACAGCCACACCGGGCGCATCCCCACCTCGGCGTCGAACCAGCGCAGGAACCCGGCCAGCCGGGTGACCGGGATCTCGACGTCCTGGATGACGCGTTCGCGATCCGGCTTGCCGCGGCGGCGGTTGATGCGCGCGGCCACCTGATACCTGTTCTCGAGGCCGACGAGCTTGTGGAACACGTCGCTGCGCCGCCAGCGCTTCGGCCACAGCCGTCGTACCAGCGGCTTCTGCGCGCCGAAGGCGGCCGAGCACCAGAACCAGTCGGTGTCCCACCGCCACAGGTAGTCGTGCGCGGTGAGGAAGTCCTTCGGGCGCTGCTGGATCGAGCGGTAGTAGATCTGCTGACCGGTGTAGTCGCTCGTCCGCACCGCTGCGTCGCTGTTGCGGCCCAGCGTCAGGTACGCCTCAGACGGGCTGAACGCGACCCCGTCGACGAAGTGCACCGGCTCGTCGTCGTACATGCCGGAGGCAATGATCTCCTCGATCACCGGGGCCAGCTGGTCGAGTCCGAGCTGGACGTGCCGGAGCGCGACGTACGGCGAGATGCGGTCGAGCTCGATCTTGAGCCGGGTCGCGTAGCCGAGCGTGCCGTAGGAGTTCGGGAAGGTCCGGAACAGTTCCGCGTGCTCGCCGTCCGGCCGGGCGGTGACGAGGTCGCCGGCGCCGGTGAGGATGTCCAGCTCGAGGACGGACTCGTGCGGCAGGCCGGCCCGGAACGACGAGGACTCGATGCCCAGCCCGGTCACCGCGCCGCCGAGGGTGATCGTCTTCAGCTGCGGCACGACCATCGGCGTCAGCCCGTGTGGGAGGGTCGCGGCGACCAGGTCCTCGTACGTGCACATGCCCTGGACGTCTGCCGTTCGCGCCTCCACGTCGACGCTGATCACCCCCGTCAGTCCCGACACGTCCAGGCCCGGCCGCTCGATCTCGGTCCGGGGCCGGAACAGGTTCGAACTCCGTTTCGCCAGCCGGACCGGCTCCCCGGGCGGGATGCGCTGGTACGACGAACGAAGCCGTCCCACGGCCTGATCGTGATCAACGGTCGCAGCCAGATCCGATGTCGAGGGCACCGATCCACTGTACGACGAATGAGCCTGTGGACGGCGGGATGAAAAGTGTCCGGTCCGGCGAGTAGGTTCTGGGGCATGGCTGACGTGAAGGCATGGTTGCCGTGGGAGGACGCGGAATCCACCCTCGGCGGGGTGCCCGCGGGATTCGACGTGGAGTGGTACGCCGGTGGTGACCGGCCGGCCTCGATCGACCAGGTGGAGTTCTACGTGCCGGCGTACATGGGCGGCTCCGAGGTGGTCGAGGTGGTCCGGGACATGCCTGCGCTCAAGGTGGTGCAGCTGCAGACGGCCGGCTTCGAGAACGTGCTGCCCCATCTGGCCGATGACGTGACCTTGTGCAACGCGCGGGGGGTCCACGACGCGTCGACGGCCGAGCTCGCGGTCGGCCTGATCCTGGCGTCGTACCGTCGCCTCCCGCGTGCCGTGCGCAACCAGGATCGGCACGTCTGGCCCGCGTCCTACGACGAGATGGACGACTCGCTCGCGGACCGGACCGTGCTGATCCTCGGGTACGGGTCGATCGGGGAGGCGCTGGAGCGGCGGCTGACCGGGTTCGAGTGCGAGATCATCCGGGTCGCGCGGCGGGAGCGGGAAGGCGTGCACCCGATCAGCGAGCTGCCGGAGCTGCTGCCGCTGGCCGACGTCGTCGTCCTGCTGACCCCGGCGACGGCCGAGACACGCGGCATGGTGGACGCCAAGTTCCTGGCCCAGCTGAAAGAGGGCGCGTTGCTGGTGAACGTCGCGCGCGGCGTCGTCGTGGACACCGACGCGTTGCTGGCCGAGCTGACCGGTGGGCGGATCCGGGCCGCGCTGGACGTGACCGAGCCCGAGCCGTTGCCCGCCGGACATCCGCTGTGGTCTGCTCCGAATGTGCTGATCAACCCGCACCGCGGGGGTGCCTCGACGGCGTTCGGGCCGCGGGTGGCCCGGCTGGTGCGGGCGCAGCTGGAGCGGTACGCCGCGGGCAAACCATTGATCAACGTGGTGGCGGGTCCACCGCGATGAAGGAGGACAACGATGTCCGAGGCCGTACTGCTGATCGGGACCAAGAAGGGGCTCTGGATCGGCCGGAGTGACGCTGGGCGCCGGAACTGGACGCTGGACGGTCCGGTGCCGCAGTTCGAGATGCAGGGCGTGTACGCGGTCGGCATCGACAGCCGCGGCGATCAGCCCCGCGTGTTCGTCGGTGGGACGAGCGAGCACTGGGGGCCGGCGGTCTTCCACAGCGACGACCTCGGCAAGACCTGGGACGAGCCACCGGAGGGCTCGATCGGGTTCCCGAAGGACTCCGAAACCTCGCTCGAGCGGGTCTGGCAGATCCAGCCGGGACCGCCCGGCCAGCCGGAGGTCGTGTACGCCGGGACGCAGCCGTCCGCGCTGTGGAAATCCACCGACGGGGGAGTGACGTTCGAGTTGGTCCGCGGGTTGTGGGACCACCCGCATCGCAAGGAGTGGGGCGCCGGGTTCGGCGGTCAGGCGGTCCACACCGTGCTGCCGCATCCGACCGATCCGGGCCGGGTCAGCGTCGCGATGTCGACCGGCGGCGTGTACCGGACCACCGACGGCGGTGAGTCGTGGTCGCCGGCGAACCGGGGGATCAAGGCGTACTTCTTCCCCGACCCCTACCCGGAGTTCGGCCAGTGTGTCCACAAGCTGGCCGCGCATCCCGCCGTACCGGACCGGATGTTCGCGCAGAACCACCACGGCGTCTACCGGTCGGACGACGCAGGCACGAGCTGGACGTCGATCGCGGACGGGCTGCCGTCGGACTTCGGGTTCCCGATCGCGGTGCATCCGAACGAGCCGGAGACGGTCTATGTCTTCCCGCTGATAGCGGACGGGAACCGGATCCCCACCGACGCGAAGTGCCGGGTCTTCCGGTCCCGCGACGCCGGGTCCACCTGGGAGGCGCTGACCGAGGGGCTGCCCGACGTACCGTCGTACGCGCCGGTGCTGCGGGATGCCATGTGCACCGACGCGGCCGACCCGGCCGGTGTCTACCTCGGCACGCGGGACGGGTGCGTCTACGCGAGTGCCGACGCGGGCGACACCTGGACCGAGGTCGCGCGGCACCTTCCGGACGTGTTGTCCGTACGCGCCGCGGTAGTCGGCTGACATGGCGGTCGGGGTCAAGCTGCCGACGGTGCTGAGACCGTTCGCGGGTGGTGCCGAGCGAGTCGAGGTCGACGGCACCACCGTCGGCGAGGTCGTCGCTGCCCTGGACCCAGTCCTCCGCCGGCGGCTCACCGACGAGCAAGGCGCCGTCCGCCGCCACGTCAACATCTACCTCGGCAACGACAACATCCGCGACCTCGACGGCCTCAGCACCCCGCTGAAGGACGGCGACGAGCTGATGATCCTGCCGAGCGTCGCAGGAGGCTGACGCCTGCTGGATCAGTGCCTGAACAGGCGGGTGCCGGTGTGGGACAGGGTGATGCCCAGGGAGGCGCAGGCGGCGGCCACGTCGGGGGAGCGGAGTGAGCCGCCGGGTTCGGCGAGGTAGCGGACGCCGTGGCGGTGGGCCTCGATGATGTTGTCGACGAAGGGGATCGCGCCGTCCGAGACCATCGCGACATCCGTGAGCGGGTCGGTCGAGCGGGCGGACCACCAGAGGTCGGCCTTCTCGCCGGCCAGGCGGGTGCAGTCGATCCGCGACTGCTGGCCGGCGCCGATTCCGATCGCCATCGCGTCCTTCAGCATCACCACGGTGTTGGACTGCGTGTACCGCGCGACGATCATGCCGAGCAGGAGATCGCGTGCGGCGGTCTCCGGCAGGTCCGGATCCAGCATCGAGCGAGTCAGCGGCAGGTGGTCCCGGTGCTGCGTCAATCGCAGTCCGTACACCTCGCGGACCTCCGCGTCGGCAGGCTCGAAGGTGGGATCCGCTTCGAGCACGAGGAAGTTGCCGCGCTTCTTGCCGGCCAGGACGCCGACGACGCCTTCGTCGTACCCGGGAGCGATGATCCCGTCGCAGACAAGGCGCCGGAGCCGGTCCGCGAGTTCAGCGTCGACCGGGTGCGACACGGCGACGAAATCGCCGTACGAGGACTTGGGATCGGCATCTCGGGCTCGCACATAAGCAGCGCTGACCGTGTCGGCCAAAGCGGCTCCCGCGGGGGAGACATGCTTGAACGACGCCGCCGCAGGTAGGCCGAAGGTGCTCGACGCCTCCCGGACCAGTTGCCACGCGGTGAGCGCGTCAAGAAGGTTGATGTACGACGGGGAGCCGCAGACCACCGTGAACGGCCATTGGCCGAGCGGCGTGACGGACGCGGATTGGTGTGGATTCATGCCGTAGCGCAACTGCATCGGACACCTCCGAAACTCGGAGGCGCCCAGGCGGACGACGCCTTGTCTGATGGGTCCGCTCCCCGGTGGTACTCCACCCTCGCCAGTCGCGGTTTCGGCGGCAGCCTATTGCACGAAGGCGCGGTGGTCGCCACCGCTGTGGCGAAACACATGGCTAACGCCAGGTGCCCGTCCAGTCGTAGAGCGGAGCGGTGGTCGCGTATTCCCGCAGGTAGCTGATCCGGCCGCCTAGGTGGCTGACACCCAGCCGTAGATGTTGCCGGGGCGGCCGGCGTCCTTGGCCTTCTTGGGGTTGAACGGCCCGTGCTTGCGGACCTTGTCGCCGGAGTTGCCTTCCACGGTGGTGATCTTGCCGTTGCCGACGGCAACCACAACGCCGGTGTGCACGCTGGTGCTGGTGTTCTGCGGCCCGGTGCCGTACAGGACGATGTCGCCCGGTTTCATCCCGGTGTTGCCGGAGTGCGCGCGGCCCTTGCGCTGACCCCAGTAGTAGATGTCACCGGTGAAGGCGTAGTTCGGGATGTTGATCCCGGCCTTGCGCCAGGTCCAGGTGGCGAAGTGGGCGCACCACGCGTTACAGGTGCCGTAAGGGTTGCAGTTGCTGCCGGGTGGGGTCTCGCCCTGACCGATCTCGCCGTTGGCGGCGTTGACGATCTTCGTCCGGGTGCCGGCGGCTTCAGCCGTGACCGGGACCGTGCCCAGCAGGGCAAGGACGACACCGGCCAGTACAAGTCGCAACGAGGGGCGCATCTGAGGTGCTCCATTCTGATGATGGGACAAATCCCCCAACGGTCCGCAATCGCAGTATGTAATTATCTAACATCACAAAGCAATGACGACGTTGTTAATTTACGACGGAATAGAGTGAGGCCATGGTCGATGTGAAGCCACGCAGCCGGACAGTGACCGATGGACTCGAGGCGACCGCGTCGCGCGGCATGCTCCGGGCGGTCGGGATGGGAGACGACGACTGGGCGAAGCCCCAGGTGGGGGTCGCCTCGAGCTGGAACGAGATCACCCCGTGCAACCTGTCCCTGGACCGGCTGGCCAAGGCGGTCAAGGAAGGCGTGCACGCCGCCGGCGGGTACCCGCTGGAGTTCGGCACGATCAGCGTGTCCGACGGCATCTCGATGGGCCATGTCGGCATGCATTACTCGCTCGTCAGCCGCGAGATCATCGCCGACTCGGTCGAGACCGTGATGGAGGCCGAGCGACTCGACGGCTCGGTGCTGCTGGCCGGCTGTGACAAGTCGCTGCCCGGCATGCTGATGGCCGCCGCCCGGCTCGACCTCGCCTCGGTCTTCCTGTACGCCGGCTCCATCATGCCGGGCCGGCTCGGCGACAAGGACGTCACGATCATCGACGCCTTCGAGGCCGTCGGCGCCTGCGTCCGGGGACTGATCACCAGGGAAGAGGTCGATGCGGTCGAGCGCGCGATCTGCCCCGGTGAAGGTGCCTGCGGCGGGATGTACACCGCCAACACGATGGCCGCCTCCGCCGAGGCGCTCGGGATGTCGCTGCCCGGGTCGGCCGCGCCGCCCGCGGTGGACCGGCGCCGCGACGGCTATGCCCGCAAGTCCGGCGAGGCGGTCGTCGGCCTGCTGGAGAAGGGGATCACGGCCCGCCAGATCCTCACCAAGGAGGCGTTCGAGAACGCCGTCGCCGTCGTGATGGCGCTCGGCGGCTCGACGAACGCCGTACTGCATCTGCTCGCGATCGCGCGGGAGGCCGAGGTCGACCTGACCCTGGACGACTTCAACCGGATCGGCGACCGGGTGCCGCACCTCGGCGACCTCAAGCCATTCGGCCGCTACGTGATGACGGACGTCGACCGCGTCGGCGGCATCCCGGTGGTGATGCGGGCGCTGCTCGACGCCGGCCTGCTGCACGGCGACTGCCTGACCGTGACCGGCAAGACGATGGCCGAGAACCTGGCCGCCATTGCGCCGCCGGACGTTGACGGCGTGATCATCCGCGCACTGGACAAGCCGATCCACGGCACCGGCGGCATCACCATCCTGCACGGCTCGCTTGCGCCGGAGGGCGCGGTGGTGAAGAGCGCCGGCTTCGACTCCGACGTGTTCGAGGGGACGGCGCGGGTGTTCGACGGGGAGCGCGGCGCGATGGACGCGGTCGCCTCGTTGGTGCCCGGCGATGTCGTGGTGATCCGCTACGAAGGTCCCAAGGGTGGTCCGGGCATGCGCGAGATGCTCGCCGTGACGGGCGCGATCAAGGGCGCCGGCCTCGGCAAGGACGTCCTGCTGCTCACCGACGGCCGCTTCTCCGGCGGTACGACGGGACTCTGTGTCGGCCACGTCGCCCCGGAGGCCGTGGACGGGGGGCCGATCGCGTTCGTCCGTGACGGCGACCGCATCACCCTGGACGTGAAGAACCGCACCCTCGACCTCCACGTCAGCCCCGAGGAGCTCCAGAGCCGCCGCCAGGGCTGGACGCCGAAGGCTCCGGACATCACCAAGGGCGTCCTGGGCAAGTACACCCGCCTGGTCCGCTCAGCCTCTGAGGGCGCTGTCTGCATCTAAGACAGCCATCTCACGGAATGGGACACGGGGGCAGCGAACTTGACCCGATCGCATTGTGTCGGCGAGTGTTGCCTACATGCGATCGATTCTCCTCGTACTTGTGCGGCGCGCCGACTGACGCGACCACAGAGTCGAGCGCGCCCCTTCAGCCAACCCGGCGGAAGGGGTTTTTTGTTGCCAATGCGACTATCTGCGACCCAGGTGTTCACCGGCAACGGCCACGAGCGAGGATGGATCGGTCGCGAAAAAGCCATAACGTGACAGGACAAGGAAGGCACTCATGAGTGAGCAGCTGACCGGGGCACAGGCTCTGATCCGCGCACTGGAACATGCCGGGGTGGACACCGTCTTCGGCATCCCGGGTGGCGCGATCCTCCCGGCGTACGACCCGATGCTCGACTCGACCCAGATCCGCCACATCCTGGTACGTCACGAGCAGGGCGCCGGCCACGCCGCCCAGGGGTACGCTGCGGCGTCCGGGAAGGTCGGTGTCTGCATGGCCACCTCCGGACCCGGCGCGACGAACCTGGTGACGCCGATCGCCGACGCGTACATGGACTCGGTCCCGCTGGTCGCGATCACCGGTCAGGTGGCCAGCGCCTCGATCGGCACGGACGCGTTCCAGGAGGCCGACATCCGCGGCATCACGATGCCGATCACCAAGCACAACTTCCTGGTCAACGACCCGAACGACATCGCCAGCACGGTCGCCGAGGCGTTCCACATCGCCTCCACCGGCCGGCCCGGCCCGGTCCTGGTCGACGTGACCAAGGACGCGATGCAGGCGAAGGTCGACTTCCACTGGCCGACCGAGCTGTCGCTGCCCGGCTACCGTCCGGTGACCCGCCCGCACCCCAAGCAGGTGCGTGAGGCGGCCCGGCTGATCGCGGCCGCGGAGAAGCCGGTGCTGTACGTCGGCGGTGGCGTGATCCGCGCCCAGGCCAGCGCCGAGCTCAAGCAACTCGCCGAGCTCCTCGGCCTCCCGGTGGTCACCACGCTGATGGCCCGGGGCGCCTTGCCGGACACGCACGAGCTGCACTTCGGCATGCCCGGTATGCACGGATCGGTGTCCGCGGTCGGCGCCCTCCAGCGGTCCGACCTGCTCATCTGCCTGGGCGCGCGGTTCGACGACCGGGTGACCGGCAAGCTGGACTCCTTCGCCCCCGATGCAAAGGTCATCCACGCCGACATCGACCCGGCCGAGATCGGCAAGAACCGGGCCGCGGACGTGCCGATCGTGGGCGACTGCAAGGAGGTCATCACCGACCTGATCGCCGCGCTGAAGACCGAGATCGCGAACTCCGGCCACACGCCGTCGTACGACGCCTGGCGCAAGCAGCTTGAATCGGTCCGGGCGAAGTACCCGGTCGCGTACGACGAGCCCGAGGACGGCACCCTGTCACCGCAGTACGTGATCGAGCGGATCGGCAAGATCGCCGGCCCGGACGCGGTCTACACCGCGGGCGTCGGCCAGCACCAGATGTGGGCCGCGCACTACCTGCCGTTCGAGAAGCCCGGCCACTGGCTGAACTCCGGCGGCCTCGGCACCATGGGGTACGCCGTGCCGGCCGCGATGGGGGCCAAGGTGGCCCGGCCGGACAAGACCGTGTGGGCGATCGACGGCGACGGCTGCTTCCAGATGACCAACCAGGAGCTCGTCACCTGTGCGCTGGAGGGCATCCCGATCAAGGTTGCCGTGATCAACAACCAGTCGCTGGGCATGGTCCGGCAGTGGCAGACGCTGTTCTACGACAAGCGCTACTCCAACACCGACCTGCACTCGGCCCGGATCCCGGACTTCGCCAAGCTGGCCGAGGCGATGGGCGGCGTCGGGCTGCGCTGCTCCGACCGGGACTCGGTCGACGCGACGATCGAGAAGGCGATGGCGGTCACCGACGCACCGGTGGTGGTCGACTTCGTCGTGCACCGCGACGCCATGGTCTGGCCGATGGTCGCGGCGGGCACCAGCAACGACGACATCCAGATCGCCCGCGACATGGCGCCGACCTGGGAAGCGGAGGAGCTGTGATGAGTAAGCACACTTTGTCGATTTTGGTTGAGAACAAGCACGGTGTGCTGGCCCGGGTGGCGGCACTGATCTCCCGGCGCGGCTTCAACATCGACTCCCTCGCGGTCGGCCCGACCGAGCACCCCGAGGTGTCCCGGATGACCATCGCGGTCAGCGTGGACGAGCAGCCGTTGGAGCAGATCACCAAGCAGCTGAACAAGCTGGTGAACGTGATCAAGATCGTCGAGCTCGAGCCCAGCCAGACGGTTCAGCGCGAACTGCTGCTGGTGAAGGTCAAGGCGGACACCCTGACCAGGGGGCAGGTGCTGGAAACCGTCCAGCTGTTCCGTGCGAAGGTGGTGGACGTGGCTCCGGACGCGATCACGATCGAGGCGACCGGCAATCCCGAGAAACTCGAGGCCATGCTCCGGGTGCTGGAACCCTTCGGCGTCCGCGAGCTGGTGCAGTCCGGCATGGTGGCGATCGGCCGGGGCAGTCGCTCCATCTCCGACCGCACCCTCCGGCCGGTCCCGGTGCCACCGCCGTACGTCGCTTCGGGCACCCCGAACGTCCAGGCGCAACCCGCCGACCGACCGAACCACCCGATCCCGACGCCCCCGCCGGGCCGACCCGTGGCCCCGGCCCGTCAGGCCTGAGCGCCGTACCCCCGTCAACACAGAATTCGAGGAGAAGAGCTCCAAGTGGCAGCTGAAATGTTCTACGACGACAACGCCGACCTGTCGGTGATCCAGGGCCGCCACGTGGCCGTGCTCGGGTACGGCAGCCAGGGCCACGCCCACGCGCTGTCGCTGCGCGACTCCGGCGTCGACGTCCGCGTCGGCCTGCCCGAGGGCTCCAAGAGCCGGGCCAAGGCCGAGGCCCAGGGCCTGCGGGTGCTCACCCCGGCCGAGGCCTGCGAGGAGGCCGACGTGATCGTCGTCCTCGCGCCGGACCCGGCCCAGCGCAAGCTGTACGCCGAGGCGATCGAGCCGAACCTGGTCGACGGCGACGCGCTCGTCTTCGGCCACGGCTTCAACATCCGGTTCGGCTACATCAAGCCGCCGGCCGGGGTGGACGTGTTCATGGTCGCCCCGAAGGGCCCGGGTCACCTGGTCCGCCGCGAGTACTCCGAGGGCCGCGGCGTACCGGTGCTGGTCGCGGTCGAGCAGGACGCCACCGGCGAGGCGTGGGACCTGGCGCTCTCGTACGCCAAGGGCATCGGCGGCCTGCGGGCCGGCGGGATCAAGACCACCTTCACCGAGGAGACCGAGACCGACCTGTTCGGTGAGCAGGCCGTCCTCTGCGGTGGCGTGTCGGCGCTGATCCAGGCCGGGTTCGAGACGCTGACCGAGGCCGGCTACCAGCCGGAGGTCGCGTACTTCGAGTGCCTGCACGAGCTCAAGCTGATCGTCGACCTGATCTACGAGGGCGGTATCGCCAAGCAGCGCTGGTCGGTGTCCGACACGGCCGAGTACGGCGACTACGTGTCCGGCCCGCGGATCATCGACGCGTCGGTGAAGGCCCGGATGAAGGAGGTGCTGTCCGACATCACCGACGGCACCTTCGCCGCCCGGTTCATCGCCGACCAGGACGCCGGCGGGCCGGAGTTCGCCGAGTTCCGCAAGCAGAGCGAGTCGCACCCGATCGAGGCAGTGGGCAAGGAACTGCGCGGCCTGATGGCGTGGGTCAAGTCCCACGACGAGGACTACGTCGAGGGCTCCGCCGCCCGCTGACACCGCCACCCCGGCTGCCGGCAGCCGGGGCCGTGAGCACCATCCCGGGGCCTGGGACAGGTTATTTCCTGTTCCAGGCCCCGGTTTCGTGTCCCAGGTCCCGCTCCTAAGCCGGGGGTTTGGCACAATCGGTGACGGCTCGGGTGCGGAGGGGGGAGGTGACCGGTGGTGGATGACGGCAGGCAGCTGCCGCGGCCGCCTCGGCGGGTCCCCGCGAGCGCGCCGACGCTCACCCAGCTCCAGGTCAGTACGCCGCGGGCACCGCAGCCGCCACCGCGCCGGCCGTGGAAGTTCGGCCGGTTCCTGGCCGGGTTCGTCGTCTTCCTGCTGATCCTCGCCGCCGGTGCGAGCGCCGGCTGGTACGTCCGCGCGCAGAGCCTGCGGATCGAGACCGAGCAGGTCCTCGACGCGGTGAAGCCCGGCGTCGTCCGGGTGCTGGCCACGACGTGTGAGGGCACCGGCGAGGCAACCGGTGTACTGATCGGTGACGGCCTGATCCTGACCGCCGACTCCGCGATCAAGCAGCCGCTGTCGATCGCGATCGTGACCGAGGACGGCCGGGTCCGCCGGGCCAACCCGCTCGGCAGCAGCGCCGACGGCGTCGCCGTGCTGCGGATGATCGGGCGGCTGGAGCACGAGCCGGTGCCGCTGGCCACCGTGAACCCCGATCCGAAGGCCGAGCTCGCGCTCCTCGGCTACACCGCCGCGGGCGACCTGACCGCCCGATCCGTCGGTACGACGGAACAGCCGCAGGCACTGAGCACGGTGATGAACACGGCCAAACTCGGCGGCCCGATCATCGGCAAGTCCGGCGAGGTGGTCGGCCTGGTCGCCGGCGACACGCTCGCGACCAGCTCGATCGTGCCATTGGAGAAGTTGCGGCAGTACGTCGTACCGAAGTCGACGAGCATCACGCCCGAAGCGGGCGGCACCTGTGAGCGGTCGCGCGGGCCGCAGAGTGGCATGCTCCCGGATCTGCTCGTCGCGTCGACGCCCCTGGCGGTGGAGTCGCAGAAGCTGCTCGGCAACTACCTGACGTTGCTCAACCGGCACGACTTCGCGGGGTTGCGGCAGCAGGTGTACTCCAAGCGGCTGATCGGGGCGTATCCGGAGGAGCGGGACCGCAACAAGCACCAGACGTCGTACTTCTTCGAAGCCAAGATCACCGAGGTGACCCGGGACGGCGTCGACGGCGCGAACGTCCGGATGACGTTCGTCGTGCTGTTCTCGCCGAACGCCGCCGGTGCCAAGGGTGAGACCTGCAACAGGCTGGACGTGCGCTACCTGCTCGTCCGCAACGGCGGCCAGCTCCGCCTCGACCAGGGCAACTCGGTCACCGACGCGCAGAGCTGTGATACCGACTGACCGGTTCGTCGTGACCTCGGGTACTATCGGTGACAGCGGGCACAGCGCGGTGCTCTGAAATCACGAGCCCCTACCGCTTCTGCAGGAGACTTCTCCCATGACTGACGTAACCCGGCCCGTCGTCCTGATCGCCGAAGAGCTCAGCCCGGCCACCGTCGAGGCGCTCGGCCCCGATTTCGAGATCCGGCACACCAACGGCGCCGACCGCGCCGAACTGATCCCGGCCATCGCCGACGTCGACGCCATCCTGATCCGCAGCGCCACCAAGGTGGACGCCGAGGCCCTGGCCGCCGCGAAGCGGCTCAAGGTCGTCGCCCGGGCCGGTGTCGGCCTGGACAACGTGGACGTGAAGGCCGCCACCCAGGCGGGCGTGATGGTGGTCAACGCGCCGACCTCCAACATCGTCAGCGCCGCCGAGCTCGCGGTCGCGCTGCTGCTCGCCGCCGCGCGCCGCGTGCCGGCCGCCGACCAGTCGCTGAAGAACGGCGAGTGGAAGCGCAGCAAGTACTCCGGGGTCGAGCTGTTCGAGAAGACCGTCGGCATCGTCGGCCTGGGCAAGATCGGCGTCCTGGTCGCCCAGCGGCTGGCCGCCTTCGGTATGAACGTGATCGCCTACGACCCGTACGTGCAGGCCGGCCGGGCCGCGCAGATGGGTGTCCGGCTCGCCACCCTCGACGAGCTGCTGAGCGTCAGCGACTTCATCTCGGTGCACCTGCCGAAGACCCCGGAGACGATCGGCCTGATCGGCGACGAGGAACTGCACAAGGTCAAGCCCGAGGTGATCATCGTGAACGCGGCCCGCGGCGGCATCGTCGACGAGCAGGCGCTCTACTCCGCGCTGAAGGAGGGCCGGGTGGCCGGCGCCGGTCTCGACGTGTTCGCGACCGAGCCGTGCACCGACTCGCCGCTGTTCGAGTTCGAGAACGTCGTCGCCACCCCACACCTGGGCGCGTCCACCGACGAGGCGCAGGAGAAGGCCGGTATCGCGGTCGCGAAGTCGGTCCGGCTCGCGCTGTCCGGTGAGCTGGTTCCGGACGCGGTCAACGTCCAGGGCGGCGTCATCGCCGAGGACGTCCGGCCGGGTATCGCGCTGACCGAGAACCTCGGCCGCATCTTCACCGCGCTGGCCGGCGGCGTCGCGCAGCAGCTCGACGTCGAGGTCCGTGGCGAGATCACGCAGTACGACGTGAAGGTGCTCGAGCTGGCCGCGCTGAAGGGCGTGTTCGCCGACGTGGTCGAGGACAACGTCTCGTACGTGAACGCACCGCTGCTGGCGGCCGAGCGTGGTCTCGAGGTGCGCCTGGTCACCGACCACGACAGCCCGGAGCACCGCAACCTGATCACTCTGCGCGGCACGCTGGCCGACGGCGCGCAGGTGTCGGTGAGCGGCACGCTGGTCGGCGTACGGCAGTCCCAGCGGCTGGTCGAGATCGACGGGTTCGACGTCGAGATCGAGCTGTCGGCGCACCTGGCCTTCCTCACCTACGAGGACCGGCCGGGCATCGTCGGCCAGATCGGCCGCATCCTCGGCGAGGCGGACGTGAACATCGCCGGTATGCAGGTCAGCCGCGACCGCCAGGGCGGTAAGGCGCTGGTCGCCCTGGCCGTCGACTCCGCGATCGCGCCGGCGGTCCTGGACGACATCGCCACCGTGGTCCAGGCCGACACCGCCCGGACCGTGGACCTGGAAGCCTGATTCAATCAGCCGGCTGCTTTACTGGAGGTAGTCAGCCGCCCGCAGGCGCATGGCGGCCGATGAGGGCCCGAGCCCAATGGCTCGGGCCCGCCTTCATGTTCAGGCAGGCCTAGCGCCGGGTGGCCAGCAGTACGGCGGCGTCGGCGGCGACCATCACCTCGACGGTGGTGAAGCGCTTGTCCATCAGCCACTCCTGGCGCAGCGTGTCGACCCGCCCCTCGTACATCGGCGGCCACACGGCGGACGGGGTGAAGTCGTCCAGTACGACGAAGCCGCCGGGCTCGACCACGTCGGCGATGATGTCGCGGGCCGAGATCTTCGCCTCCCGCGCGTCAACGAACAGCAAAGCGAACGGGCCTCGCTCGATCAGCGCGGTCCAGTCGGCCGAGACGACCTCGATCCGCTCGTCCTGGGCGAACAGCTCCGCCACCGCCTGCGCCAGCTGCGGATCGCTCTCCGCGGTGACGATCTTCGTCTGCTCGGTCGCGCCGCTGCGCAACCAGGCCGAGCCGACGCCACAGCCGGTGCCGAGCTCGCCGACGATGCCGGTCTTCGACGCCGCCAGCGTGGCGAGCAACCGGCCGGTCTCGTTCCGGGTCGAGCTGACGAATCCGCGCCGGCCGGACAGGCTGAGGGCCGCCGACACCAGCGGCGGCAGTTCTGGAGGAGCACTCACCGGGTGAGAGTCGCACAGCATCGGTCCAGGCATCGCACCGAGATCTCACATCCCGGGACAACCTGCCCGCATAGTGGTGAAATAGTCGGACGTCAGAGTAAATTCGGGCTCATCATGCCGCCCGCAGCTGTCAGCGTCCTACAGCCGGCGAACACCCTCGGAGTGCAGCATGTATGACATGTATCCAGCCAACTGGCCCGCGATCGACGCCCGGGAACGGAAGGCCGCCCGGCGCCGCCGCCCGGCCCGCCGTACCGCGGACACCGCCCCCGAGGCCAGGGCTGCCCAAGAAGCCATCAACCGCCTCTACAACGGGGGAGAACCCAAGAAGTGAGCACCCAGAAGACCTTCAAGCTGGCCGTCGTCCCGGGTGACGGAATCGGACCCGAGGTGACCGCCGAGGCGCTGAAGGTGCTCGACATCGTCGCCGGGCAGTACGGCGTGACGTTCGAGCGGACCGAGTACGACCTCGGCGCGAAGCGCTGGCACGCCACCGGCGAGACACTGCCGGACGCCGAACTGGAGAGCATCCGCGGCCACGACGCGATCCTGCTCGGCGCGATCGGCGACCCGACGGTGCCGTCCGGCGTACTGGAGCGGAACCTGCTGCTGAAGCTGCGGTTCACCCTGGACCACTACGTCAACCTGCGGCCCTCGAAGATCTACCCGTCGGTCGGCTCCCCGCTGGCGAACCCGGGCGAGGTCGACTTCGTCGTCGTCCGCGAGGGCACCGAGGGCCCGTACACCGGCAACGGTGGCGCCCTGCGCGTCGGTACGCCGGCCGAGATCGCCACCGAGGTGTCGGTCAACACGGCGTACGGCGTGGAGCGGGTGGTCCGGGACGCGTTCGCCCGGGCCCAGGCGCGGCCGCGCAAGAAGCTCACCTTGGTGCACAAGACCAACGTGCTCGTGCACGCCGGCCACCTGTGGAAGCGGATTGTCGACGCGGTGGCCGAGGAGTTCCCCGAGATCACGGTGGACTACCTGCACGTGGACGCGGCGACCATCTTCCTGGTCACCGACCCGGCCCGGTTCGACGTGATCGTCACCGACAACCTGTTCGGCGACATCATCACCGACCTGGCCGCCGCGATCAGCGGTGGGATCGGCCTGGCCGCGAGCGCCAACATCAACCCGGACCGGACCGCGCCGAGCATGTTCGAGCCGGTGCACGGCTCCGCCCCGGACATCGCCGGCCAGCAGAAGGCGGACCCGACCGCCGCGATCCTGTCCGCCGCTTTGCTGTGCGAGCACCTCGGCCTGACCGAGGCCTCCGCCGCGATCGAGGCGGCCGTCACGGCCGACATCGAGGAGCGCACCGGAACGTCGCGATCCACCGCCGAGATCGGGGACGCGATCGCCAAGCGGGCAGTCGGCTGAGGCTCGCATGACCACTCGGGCTAGAGGTACGGTGCGGCTATGAGCGAGCGTAGCGAGCGAACAAGAAACACTGCCGCCATCGCGCTCATGCCGGAACCGAGCGCCAGCGAGGTGCCGGCATGAGCGCCGATCTGCAGTTCACCGTTGAGCCAACCACCCAACCGGCCAGCGACGACCAGCGCGCCGCGATCCTGGCGAACCCGGGATTCGGGCAGAACTTCTCCGACCACATGGCGATCGCCACCTGGGACAAGGAGAACGGCTGGCACGACGCGAGGATCACCGCCTTCGGACCGCTGGAGCTGTCTCCGGCCACCGCGGTGTTCCACTACGCCCAGACCATCTTCGAGGGGATGAAGGCGTACCGGCATCCCGACGACTCGATCCACCTGTTCCGCCCCGAGGCCAACGCGGCCCGGTTCGCGAGGTCCGCGCACCGGCTCGCGCTGCCGGAGCTGCCCGAGGCGGCCTTCCTCGACTCACTGCGGAAACTGGTCGAGATCGACCGTGCCTGGGTGCCCGGCGGCGGCGAGACGTCGCTCTACCTACGGCCGTTCATGTTCGGCTCGGACCCGTTCCTCGGCGTCCGCCCGTCGGCCCAGGTCACGTACTGCGTGATCGCCTCACCGGCCGGCTCCTACTTCGCCAACGGCGTCAAGCCGGTCCGGATCTGGCTGAGCGAGGAGTACACCCGGGCCGCTCCCGGTGGCACCGGCGCGGCCAAGACGGGCGGCAACTACGCTTCGTCACTGCTCGCCCAGGCCGAGGCCATCGAGCAGGGCTGCGACCAGGTCGCCTTCCTCGACGCGGTGGAGAAGAAGTGGGTCGAGGAGCTCGGCGGGATGAACCTGTACTTCGTCCACGACGACAACTCGGTCGTCACGCCGGAGCTGTCCGGCACCATCCTCGAGGGCGTCACCCGGGACTCGATCCTGAAGCTCGTCACCGACCTCGGCTACCACGTCACCGAGCGGAAGATCTCGATCGACGAGTGGCGTGACGGCGCCGCCTCGGGCAAGATCCGCGAGGTGTTCGCCTGCGGCACCGCCGCGGTGATCACGCCGGTGGCGTCGCTGAAGTGGGAGGACGGCGAGGTCCAGGTGGCCGACGGCAACGGTGGCCCGGTGACCGCCGCCGTACGCAGCGCCCTGCTCGACGTCCAGTACGGCCGCGCCGCCGACCCCCACGGCTGGATGACCCGCGTCTGCTGATCACACGTGATTGACGACCCGCTCCTGACTCAGGAGCGGGTCGTCGCACGTACGGCACCGGCCCGCACGATCGCCCGCAACAGATGCCAAGGGCAACATCCGGCGCCGCCACCGCGTACGGCGTCTCCCAGCGCCGGCAGCAGGTACACGAGGAACAAGCGCCTGCGGCAGTGTGGGTACCCCAGAACGGAACCGTGCCAAAGGCACGCATCGGTCCTCCCCGGGGCGCCTTTCACAGCATCTTTTCAGGTCGGGGATGTGGACGGACGGTCGCTGTTCACCGTTCGGTTTCGATAGGGTCGGGGCCCATGAGCACCTTCCCGGACGACGTCGAGGCCTATTACGCGGAGCTCGCCGAGCGGCGCGGCTGGTCGCCCGAGACCGTGGCCGCGATGCGGGCGACCGTGCAGCTGATCCGGGATCTCGACCGCGGCACCGCCCCACGCACGTACGGCGCCCTCGCCGCCGACGACGGCACCGACTGGCTGTACGAGGCCGTCTGGCACGAGCGCGAGTGGGTCGTGGTCCGCCAGCTCGGCGCGGCCGAGGACGGCACGCTCACCCGCTACTGGTGGCAGCGTCTCGAGGACGACGAGGGCATGCTCACCGACCAGGCCCTCGACCGCGAGGAGTGGGGGCTGCGCCCGCTCACCCGCGACGACTTCTACACCGCCTGGGACGACCCAGGCTGGTCCCTCACCGCCTGATTCTACGAACTGATGGACTCTGTCAGGCCCTGGAGTACTGGTTTGCGTACTGGATGTTCGTGATGCGAGACGGTTTCGTCATCAGTCGGACCTCTTGTGGCAGACTGCCAAATGTCATGAAGAACTACCGGGTCATTATTCCGTAGGCGCGCTCAGCAAGCAGTACCTGAGCGCGCAGACCTCTCGCACCTTGCGGGAGGTTTTTTGTATGTCCCGACCAGTCCCTTCCGGAAGGCCGATCATGAGCATCTCGGACGAGTTCCACGTCTATGACACGACTCTGCGCGACGGCGCGCAGCAGGAGGGTTTGGCGCTGTCCGTGGCCGACAAGATCGCCATCGCGCAGCATCTGGACGACCTGGGCGTCGGCTTCATCGAGGGCGGCTGGCCGGGAGCGGTGCCGAAGGACACCGAGTTCTTCGAGCGGGCGCGGACCGAGCTGCACCTGCGCAACGCCACGTTCGCCGCCTTCGGTGCGACCCGCAAGCCCGAGGCCGCCGCGGCCGACGACCCGCAGGTCGCCGCGCTGCGCGACTCCGGTGCGTCCGTCGTCACACTCGTTGCCAAGAGCCACGATGCGCACGTCGAACGTGCCCTGCGGACGACTCTCGAGGAGAACCTCCGGATGGTCGCCGACACGGTCCGCCACCTGCGTGAGAACGGCCAGCGGGTCTTCCTCGACACCGAACACTTCTTCGACGGGTACCGCGCCAACCGTGCCTACGCGCTCGAGGTGGTACGGGTAGCCGCCGAGTCCGGCGCCGACGTGGTCGCACTGTGCGACACCAACGGCGGGACGCTGCCGCGGGAGTTGCAGGACATCGTCCGTGACGTCCTCGAATCCACCGGCGCGCGACTCGGCATCCACTGTCACAACGACGCCGGCTGCGCGGTGGCGAACACGATCGCCGCCGTCGAGGCCGGCGTCACGCACGTTCAGGGCACCATCAACGGGTACGGCGAACGCACCGGCAACGCCGACCTGCTCGCGATCGTCGCCAACCTCGAGCTGAAGCGGGAGCTGAAACTCCTCCCGGCCGGCAAGCTCGCCGAGTCGTTCCGGATCGCTCACGCGATCGCCGAAGTGACGAACGTGCCGCCGTCGACCCGGCAGCCGTACGTCGGTGTGTCCGCCTTCGCCCACAAGGCGGGGCTGCACGCCAGCGCCATCAAGGTGGATCCTGACCTCTACCAGCACACGGACCCCGCCCTGGTCGGCAACGACATGCGGATGCTCGTCTCCGAGATGGCCGGCCGGGCCAGCATCGAGCTCAAGGGCCGTGAGCTCGGCTTCGACCTCGGCAACGACCGCGAACTGGTCAGCCGGGTCACCGACCGGGTCAAGGAGATGGAGGCCCGCGGCTACACGTTCGAGGCCGCGGACGCGTCGTTCGAGCTGCTGCTCACCGAGGAGGTCACGGGTCAGCGGGCCAGCTTCTTCGACGTCGAGTCCTGGCGGGTGATCACCGAGTCGCGCGCCGATGGCGAGGCAGTGTCGGAGTCGACGGTGAAGCTGGTCGCCGGTGGCGAGCGGGAGATCGTCACCGGCGAGGGCAACGGCCCGGTGAACGCCCTTGACCACGCCCTTCGCACCGCGATCGAACGCGCGTACCCGGTGGTGAACAAGTTCGAGCTGGTCGACTACAAGGTCCGCATCCTCGACCAGGGTCACGGGACGGACGCCGTCATCAGAGTCCTGATCGAGACCGCCGACGGTGAAGGCTCCTGGGTGACGGTCGGCGTCGGCCACAACATCGTCGAGGCGTCCTGGGAGGCCCTCGTCGACGGGGTCACTTACGGCCTCCTCCGCCACAAGGAGGTCGCGCGATGAGTGTCGTCGCGGTCGAACGGACCGTCACCGTCCTCACCGCACGCGTGGTGGAGACCGACGGCCTGCTGGCCCGCATCGCCGTCCTCCTCAACCCGTACGACGTCCGCGAACTCTCGCTGTCCCTCGACGACTGCACCTTGCAGGTGACGGTCGAGGGCGACGGCTTCGACGCAGGCAGGGTCGCGGCCCGCCTGGACAAAGTCATCGGCGGCGCCACTGTGAGCGAGCTCTGCTCGTGAGTCAGGACGCTCGGGCACCAGCAGCCTTTCGAAGGGGACGCGCACTTCCCCAGGAGGTTCT
>NZ_JBEZZH010000019.1:0-26415 GCF_040639075.1 Kribbella sp. NPDC023972
CCTGGCTCCACACCTACAATCACCACCGCGGCCACACCGCACTCGGCGGCCAACCACCAGCCACCCGCGTCCCCAACCTCTCAGGTCAGTACACCTAGCTCAGCACCGGCACGGCGAGGCGGTGCTGGATGACGTGGTCGACGAGGCCGTAGTCGCGGGCGCCCTCGGCGGTCAGGACGTGGTCGCGATCGGTGTCGTGCCGCAGCCGCTCGATCGTTTGGCCGGTGTGCTTGGCGAGGATCGACTCGACCTGACCGCGGACCCGGACCACCTCGTCGGCCTGCAGGATCAGGTCCGGGATGGTGCCCTGACCGCGCGCGGCCGGCTGATGCAGGACGACCCGCGCGTGCGGCAGTACGGCGCGACGCTCGGGCGCACCGGCGGCGAGCAGCACCGCTCCGGCCGCGATCGCCTGACCGACGCAGAACGTCGCGACCGGCGACTGGATGTACTGCATGGTGTCGTAGATCGCGAGCATCGCGGTCATGTCGCCGCCCTCGCAGTTGATGTAGAGATTGATCTCCTGCTCAGGACTGTCCACCTCGAGGTGCAGGAGCTGGGCGATCAGTGCGTTCGCGACGCCGGCGTCGATCGCCGTACCGAGGTAGATGATGCGCTCGCTGAGCAGGTGCGAGTAGACGTCCATGATCCGTTCGCCCCGCGGGTGCTGGGCGATCACATTGGGAATCGTGTAAGTACTCACGCTGCTGCCTTTCGCTGGGGCATGACCTGGTCGAAGGACTCGACGATGTGGTCGATGAAGCCGTACTGGCGGGCCTGTTCGGCGGTGTACCAGCGGTCGTGCAGCGAGTCCTCGTGCACGGTGTCGAACGGTTGCCCGGTGTCCTCGGCGATCAGGGCCAGCACGGTGTCGCGGATGTGCCGCAGGTCGTTGGCCTGGATCTCGATCTCCACCGCGGACCCGCCGATCCCGGCCGATCCCTGATGCATCAGGACCCGGGCGTGCCGCAGTGCGTACCGCTTGCCCGGCGTACCGGCGGAGAGCAGGAACTGCCCGGCACTGCAGGCCAGCCCGATCGCCAGCGTCGACACGTCACACGGCACCAGCCGCATCACGTCCCTGATCGCCAGCATCGACGGCACCGATCCGCCGAGCGAGTGGATCCACAACGCGATGTCGCGATCCGGGTCCTCGGCCGCGAGCGTGAGGATCTGCGTCGCCAGCAAGGTCCCGTTGTCGTCATCGAGCTGCCCGTCCAGTACGACGATGCGCTGCCCAAGCAGCCGCTGCCGGGCCGACTCGTTGAACAGCGGTGGTTTGTTGTCATCAGCCATGTCCTCAACCCTGACGGGCGGACCACGGCGTACCCCAGCTTTTCTGCTGTCGGCGACTCTGCCGACAGCGGACAAGGTCTAGGCGGTGTCTGACGGTTCCCCGCCTACTGCGCGGCACTCGGCACGGCATCTCGCCGCACTGGAGCAAAGGCCACGATGGAACCACATCGAGGCCTTCGCTCCAGCACGCCGAGCTACCGCACCGAGCACCTGCTCGCTACGGCGCTGAACCGTCAGACACCGCCTAGCCCGGGCGGACCGCGCGGCCGAGGATGTGCGGCGAGGCGGGGTTGGGGCCGAAGGAGAAGCGGTCCAGGTCCGTGATGGTGAAGCCCGCGGTGGTGATGGCCGTGGCGGTGTCGCGATGGACATGGCAGCCGCCGCTGAACCAGGACCAGATGGTGGCGTCGGCGATTCGTTGCAGGCGGTCCAGCCGGGTGCCCGGCTCGGCTGCGACGTGTTCGTAGAACCTGAGCTCGCCGCCTGGTCGTAGTACCCGGAAAACCTCTCCCAGCGCGACCGCCTGGTCCGGCACCGAGCACAACACCAATGACGTGACCACAGCATCGACCGACCCGTCAGCCAGTGGCAGGCGGTCCGCCGTACCGCTCACCACTTCGACCGGGATGGGCGCCGCGAAGGCTTCGGAGTCCGCCTTGGTGCGCAGGTAGGGCTCTGGCTCGACCGCCACCAGGCTGCTGACCGCCTCCGGGTAGTGCGCGAAGTTCCCGCCGTCGCCCGCGCCGACCTCGACCACCTGGCCGGCCAGCCCGTCCAGCAGCCGGCGCCGGTGCTCCTGCGCTCCCTGCTCGTCCAGGGCCGGCCGCACCCGCGCGTACAGCCGCGCGAACACCGGATGTGACTCACCCATGGAGACGACCTTACGTGCGGGTTTCGGGAACTGTCCGGGGGAACGCCTAAGGTGAGTGTGATGACTACGCTGTTCTCGCCTGATGAGCTCCCGGTGCCGCTGGAGGAGCCCAAGAAGCATCGGACCGATCCGGACTCGCTGCTCGAAGGGCTGAACCCGCAACAGCGGGCCGCCGTCGTGCACGCGGGCAAACCGCTGCTGGTGGTGGCCGGTGCGGGCTCGGGCAAGACCCGGGTGCTGACCCGCCGGATCGCCTACCTGCTGGCGGCCCGCGACGCGCACCCCGGGTCGATCCTGGCGATCACGTTCACCAACAAGGCCGCCGCGGAGATGCGCGAGCGGGTGGTGGACCTGGTCGGCCCGCGGGCGAAGCTGATGTGGGTCTCCACGTTCCACTCGTCCTGTGTCCGGATCCTGCGCCGCGACATCAAGCGGTTCGGGATCAGCTCGACGTTCTCGATCTACGACGACACCGACTCGCGCCGGCTGATGACGCTGGTCTGCCGCGAGCTCGACCTGGACGTGAAGCGGTACAACCCCCGCGCCATCCTGAACTGGATCAGCACCCAGAAGAACGAGCTGATCGATCACGAGACCGCCGCGGCGAAGACGTCGAACCACCTGGAGGAGACGTACGCCGAGTGCTACCGGATCTACCAGGAGCGGCTGGCGCAGGCGAACGCGCTGGACTTCGACGACCTGCTGATGACGACCGTCAACCTGCTGCAGGCGTTCCCCGAGGTCCGGGAGTACTACCGGCGCCGGTTCCGCCACGTCCTGGTCGACGAGTACCAGGACACCAACCACGCGCAGTACACGCTGATCCGCGAGCTCTGCGGCGAGGACGACCCGGCCAGCAACGATCCGAATGGCAACGGCCCGACCGCGCCACCGGCCGAGCTGATGGTGGTCGGTGACTCCGACCAGTCGATCTACGCGTTCCGCGGGGCGACGATCCGCAACATCCTCGCCTTCGAGGAGGACTTCACCGGCGCCGAGACGATCCTGCTGGAGCAGAACTACCGCTCCACCCAGACGATCCTGACCGCGGCCAACGCGGTGATCAGCCGGAACGAGGGCCGCAAGGCGAAGAACCTCTGGTCCGACCAGGGCCAGGGCGAGCAGATCGCGGTGTACGTCGCCGACAACGAGCACGACGAAGCGCAGTTCGTCGCCGACGAGATCGACCGGCTGACCGACGCGGACGGGGTGAAGCCGTCCGACGTGGCCGTGTTCTACCGCACCAACGCGCAGTCGCGAGTCTTCGAAGAGGTCTTCATCCGGACCGGCCACCCGTACAAGGTGGTCGGCGGGGTCCGGTTCTACGAGCGCAAGGAGGTCCGCGACGCGCTCGCGTACCTGCGCGTGCTGGTGAATCCCGAGGACACCGTGTCGCTGCGCCGGATCCTGAACGAGCCGAAGCGCGGGATCGGCGACCGGGCCGAGGCCGCGATCGAGGCGCTGGCGGCCCGGGACCGGATCTCGTTCGCCCAGGCGCTCCGCCGGGCCCAGGACGCGCCGGCGATGGCGAGTCGCTCGGTGAACGCCGTCCAGGCCTTCGTCGACATCCTCGACGAGCTCACCGCGATGGTCGACTCGGGTGCACCGCCGGACGACATCCTGGACGTCGCCCTGCACCGGTCCGGGTACTACGAGACCCTGCAGAAGTCACCGGATCCGCAGGACGAGACCCGGCTGGAGAACCTGGACGAGTTCATCTCGGTCGCCCGCGAGTTCGTCGAGGAGCGCACGGCGGCCGGCGAACCGGCCGATCTGCAGGCGTTCCTGGAGCGGGTCGCGCTGGTCGCGGACGCGGACCAGATCCCGGACGCGGCCGACGACGGCGGTGTGGTCACGCTGATGACGCTGCACACGGCGAAGGGCCTGGAGTTCCCGGTCGTGTTCCTGACCGGGATGGAGGACGGCGTCTTCCCGCACTCGCGGTCGCTCACCGACCTGAAGGAGCTGGAGGAGGAGCGGCGGCTTGCGTACGTCGGGATCACCCGGGCCCGGCAGCGCCTGGCGATCTCCCGGGCCGCGGTCCGGTCGGCGTACGGCGCTCCGCAGCACAACCCGCCGTCCCGCTTCCTGGAGGAGATCCCGGCCGAGCTGCTCGACTGGCGGCGGGACGAGTCCGCGATCACCCGCTGGTCGGGCACCGGTACGTCGACCGGCAGCGGCATCCCCAGTCGCTACGAGCCACCCCGCCGGACCGCCTCCGACAAGCCGGTGATCAGCCTGAACCCGGGCGACCGGGTCGTCCACGACAGCTTCGGGATGGGCACCGTGGTGGTCGTCCGCGGCGAGGGTCAGCAGGCCCAGGCCGACATCGATTTCGGATCCGAAGGTGTCAAACGGCTGCTGCTCCGTTACGCGCCGGTGGAGAAGATCTAAGTCAACTTCGGCGTCAAATTCTGGGACGAATTCGTTGCATCTGGGCCGGACCTTGAGACAATCAAGGATCTTCGGCCCACTCCGGAAGTGTTCGCGCCATGTCCAAGTCGATAGCAGGTGGCAACCGCCGGATCATCCTGGCGGGAGCCAACCCTGGCCTGCGGCTGTTCGACGAGTCCGGCAAGGTGACGGCGTACGCGTCGATCTGGATGGTCGACTGGTCGATCCGCGGCGCCGGTACGGCGGTCGTCCTCTGGTTCGACGGGATCGTCCGGGTGGTGTCCGAGGACGTCGACCTGGCCGCCTGGCTGGAGCGCTACTTCGTCCGGTCGTTCCTCGAGGTGCAGGGCCTGCCCTGGCACGAGCCCGCGGTCGAGCGCGACCTGGTCCAGGTGTCGATGAACCTGGCCGACGGGCTCAGCGCGAAGGCTGCCGACATCCAGATCGAGATGGGTGGTGTGCTCGACCGCCGCCTGTTCGCCACCGACAACTTCCAGCTCGCCGAGGGGAACCACAGCCTCAGCCTGGTGATCGCCCCGGTCCGGTCCGCGACCGTCTCGATCGGCGGCGCCTCGGTCCCCGGCTTCGTCCAGGTCGACGGCTCACCCGAGAAGCCGGGCTCGTCGGCGTTCCTTACGACTGCCGAGGTCTGGCGGCGGTAAGGGCCCACCAGTTGTCCATCCGGGCGACCGCCTGCTGACCTCCGGCGAGCACGCGCTCCAGCCGGATCAGGTACGCCGCGATCCCTGCCGCCCCCTGCATCCAGCCCACGCCCGGTGGCAGCAGCGGCTCCTCGTTGCGGTGTTCGAGGAAGCGCCAGTACGCCAGGCCGTCTTCGTGGAAGGCCCGCTCCACCAGGGCGTCCGCGAGCCGTACGGCGAAGTCCAGATCCTGCTCGTCACCGTCGCGGTGCCACGAGTCCAGGAACGCGTCACCGGCTCCCGCCGTACCGCAGCAGCGGCCGTCGTTGTCCCAGAAGCCTGGGTACAGCCGCTCGGGTACGCCGGAGTACCGCACGCTGTCAAGACACCGTCGATGCCAGACGGCCGTCCTCTCACCGGACACCTTGTCCACCCCGGCGTACTCGAGGGCGCGGAAGAGCAGCGACGTACCGGCGCCGCCGTGGCACCAGTTGTACGTGTACTCGTCGCCGTGCCGCTCTTCCCAAGGAATGACGCGGGGCACCCGGAAACCCTTGTCGTCGTTGATCCCGAGCGTGACCAGATGCTCGGCGCCGCCCCTGGCCGCGTCGATCAGGTCCGGTCGCTCGAGCTCGGCACCCGCGACCGCGAGCGTGGTCGCGATCCCGGCGAGACCGTGCGAGAAGTTCGGCATCTCGCCCTTCGGCTCGGTCCAGAACCGGCGCGGGACGAACTGCCAGTTCGTCGGCTCCTCCTTCTCGCCCATCAGCAGGTCGGCCGCGCGTTCGGCCAGAGCGCGGGCGTCAGCACCCTGGCGACCGGCCCAGAGCGCGCCCAACAGCACGGCGCCGGTGCCGAGTGTGGCGTCGGTCGCGACGGCGCCGGGGAGGTACGTCGGCGGGTCGAGGAAGGTCTCGTGCCAGCCGTTGTCCATGCTGAGCTCGGTGATCCGGTCCAGGGCTTGTCCGGTGCCAGGCACGCGGAGAGCGGTGAGGACGCCGATCGAGCTGACCAGACCGTCGAAGAAGGTGATCGACACCTCGGCCGGGACCGCGGTGCGGATCCGATCGGCGATCGCGCCGGCCAGCTCCGCCTCCTCGGCGGTCCAGGGGCGGGCGAGCTTGATCTCTGACAGTGCGTGCGCGAGTCCGCCGATACCGCTGTGCATGCCGTCGCGGTACTCCTCCGGCTTGTCACCGCCCGCGGACTCGGGGATCCACGGACCGGCGTCATCCCACCGCACCTGTTGGAGGACCCAGCTCCAGGCGGCTTCGCCGAGTTCGCCGTACTGAGTGGTTGTCCTGGTCACGGGCATGGTCACGGCCGCGCGTTCCTCAGCCGGATGCCGCTGAACTCGAGGGTGCTGGTGATGACCTCGGCCCAGAAGTCGCGCAGCCTGGGGAGCACGCGCAGCTGGATACCGGCCTCGGCGTGCAGGTCGAAGAGGTCGCCGACCCGTTCGGGCGGTCCGAGCGGGCGGACCTCCGAGGTCGCGACAACGGCGGCGTCGTACTCGGTGAAGGCGTCGGCGGGCAGCCGGTAGGCGTAGAGCTCGACCGAGCGCATCGCGTCCAGCCAGCCGTACTCGACGGCGTGCACCCGGGTGCCGCAGCCGGCGCCGATGATGCGGTCGCGATCGTCAGGAGTGGTCGAGGGGCCCACCCACGCCATCGCGCGGGGGCACTGCCTCGGAAACCAGTAGTCAGGGGCTCGGTCGTGGCCGACGGCCCAGACGTACGGAGTGGCCTGCTGCGCCGTCTTGGCGACGTGCGGCCGGAAGACCTCGAGGGCCGGATCTTCGGAGAAGTGCAGAACCTCCCCGGCTGCTGGACGCATGCCGGGATCCTAGTCCTGCCGGACTGTTTCTTCAGCTGCTTTTGGATCAGGGGTTGAGACCGCAGTGGTCGCGCAGCCAGGGCATCGGGTCGACCGCGTCGCCGCCGTCCGGGTGGACCTCGAAGTGCAGGTGCGGGCCGGTGGTGTTGCCGGTCATCCCGACCGCGCCGACCTGGTCACCGGCGTACACGGTCTCGCCGACCGACACGCTGAACTTCGACATGTGGTTGTACCAGGTGGTGGTGCCGTCCTCGTGCCGGACCTGGACCTGGCGGCCGTACGGGCCGGCCCAGTTGGCGAAGATCACCACACCCTTCATCACGGTCCGGACCGGGGTGCCGACCGGGGCGGCGAAGTCGGTGCCGGTGTGGTTGCTGGCCCAGCGGCTGCCGCCCTGCCCGAAGGTCGCGGTGATGTGGTAGCCGGAGAGCATCATCTCGCAGCGGGTGGCGGACTCGCGGAGCTTCTTCTCCGCCGCGTCGGTCGCGGCCTTGGCCTTGGCGAGGGCGGAGGCGCGCTTGGCGGTGAGGGCCTGGGTGGCGGTGAGCTTCGCGGCCCGGGCCTTGGCCAGCTGGGCGGCCGCGGCCTGTTTCTTGTTCGTGTCGGTGGCGGCGAGCTGGACCCGGGAGGAGTCACGGGTGGCGAGCTGGCGGGCCTGGATGCGTGCGGTGGTGATGCCGGACAGTTGCCCGTTGTCCAGGCTGAGAGCGGCGAGGTTCACCGCGGAGTTCGCCTGGGTCGGCGAGGCGAGCGAGCTGTGGCTGAACCCGACAGCTCCCGCCGCCGCAGCGAGCGCTGCGGTCAAACCGACGATCTGGGTACTACCTGGGGTATTACGCCTGGCAACACGATGCTTGGCACTGTGTCGTCCTGCGCCGGGCTTGCGCGCAGCGTTGCCTGGCGTGACGCGGTTGCCCGCGGCACGGTGCTGGGACACAACGTGGCCTTTCGGTCACAGGGGAGGGGCTTGGGGAGTGGCCGAGCCCGCGAGGGGCTTGAGCCGATCCCGCCCTCCGAGGGTTTATTCCCCGGCGGGCTCCACGCACGATAACGGATCAGTCACGAGGCGACAAACCCTGTCACCCACTTTTCTCCGTCTCCTTCACGAAACCTTTGCATGAGCGGCTGCACGTGCATCCGCTCCGAGCGCCCAGAAAGCTGCCTTATCAGGCAAATCTCCGGGGGGTACGGCGATCAGGCAACGGTGTTCTCGTCATCGTCCTGCTCGTCGAGGTGAGCCAGCACACCAGTGATCTGGTGGACGACGTCACCGTGGAACGGCAGGGACAGGTGGCCCACGCCGCGGACCCGAACGTTACTCGCGACCAGATCGGGGTGCCCAATCCGGGCCCGCCGCTGCGGCACGATCAGCTGGTCGACGTCGCTGTAGAACGCGACGAACCTGGTCCGGCAGCCGGGCGCGGGCTCGGCCAGCTCGGTCATCAGGTCGCTGTCGGGCCGCACCTGCTTGACCAGCGGCCACGGCAGCAGCCGCGCGGCGAGGGTGCCCTGGTGCGGGGTGCCGAGGGTGACGCACGTGTGCACCCGCTCGTGACCGCCGAGCCGCTGGATGTAGTACCGCGCGATCAGCCCGCCCAGGCTGTGCCCGACCACGTGGATCTGCTCGGACCCGGACTCCTCACAGATCCGCTCGATCTCGTCGCCCATGCGTTGCGCGGTACGGCGTACGTCCAGCGTCAGCGGTGAGTACGAGAAGGTGTGGATGCTGCTGAAGCCGCGGCGCAGCAGTTGCCGGCGCATCAACGCGAACACGGTGTGGTTGTCGATGATCCCGTGCGCCAGCAGGATCGGCGTACCGGCGGCCCGGACGTTGCTGACCAGCAGGCTGCGCTGGGCCGGGGTGAGACCGGCCAGGTTGAGCCGCTGGGTCGCCGAGCCGGAGCCGCCGACCAGGCCGAGCGGATACATCGCGAGATGGGTGGTCAGCCATCCGATCTCAACCGCCGCTCCCTGCAGCACGCGAGGTGACAGGGCGGAGCGTGCGCCGTACCTGAGTCCATCCAGCGCGCCCCGTACGTCGTGCTGCCAGGTGCTCATGGGCGACTCCTCACGCAACCAGACCCCCCAAATGGTCCGATCTCTTCCACGGTAACCGGTTCCCACTTCGCGTGGCGGGGAACACACACCTCCGTGTCTTATCCGGGATGAATCGAGCGGCTAGCCTGCGGACATGCCTACGAGCCCTCTGCGAGTCGTCGTCGCCAAGCCGGGCCTGGACGGCCACGATCGCGGCGCGAAGGTCGTCGCCCGGGCGCTGCGGGACGCCGGTATGGAGGTCATCTACACCGGCCTGCACCAGACCCCGGAGCAGATCGTCGAGACCGCGATCGCCGAGGACGCCGACGCGATCGGGCTGTCGGTGCTGTCCGGCGCGCACATGACCCTGTTCAAGCGGGTCCGCGAGCTGCTCACCGAGCGCGATGCCGACGACATCGTGGTGTTCGGCGGCGGCATCATCCCGGATGCCGATCTGCAGCCGCTGGCCGATCTCGGCGTACACAAGATCTTCACTCCCGGTGCCACCACCACCGAGATCGTCGAGTGGGTCCGCACCCACGTCGGCGATGCCTCCGCCTCCACGGCCTGAGCGCCCGCCGCACCCCGGAAGCGCTTTCCGCTCCGAAGCGTGATGGCGGCTGCGCGGATTTGTTCTGAACGGGGGATAGTCCGTTCAGTCACGTTACTGTCGGGTAATACCGAATCGTTAAGAAAGACCCGGTTGTGCGGGCTGTCGAATCGCGGTCGCATACAGCCATGCGTCTGTCCGTTGCAGAGACTCTCGAGCGGCAAGGTGTGTGGTTCAGGACACGTCACCCCTGCCGTCGGTTACTGTCCGGACAGGCGGGATCGCAGCGTGGTGGGGGACTGTGACCCGCTGACGCAGGACCAAGCGACGTCCCAATCGGGAGAGGGCAGGTAAACGATGAGGTTTGAACGATCACACACGCGCAAGGCGGTCGCACTGGCCGTCGCGAGCAGCCTGGTGCTGCTCGCGTCCGCGTGCGGTGGTGATGACGGGAGCGGTGGCGGCGGCACCGGGTCGACCGGGGGAGCGCTGGAGGGGCGCGGCCCGATCAACTTCGCCACCGGGAAGGACACCTCCGGGAACCTGACGAACCAGGTCGCGGCGTGGAACTCGCAGCACCCGGACGAGAAGGTCACGGTCACCGAACTGCCGGAGTCCGCGGATCAGCAGCGCGCCCAGATGATCTCCAACGCGCAGATCAAGTCCGACGCGTTCAGCGTGCTGAACCTGGATGTGGTCTGGACCGCCGAGTTCGCCGCGAACCGGTGGGTGACGGAACTGCCGCAGGACCAGTTCCCCGACCTGAACAAGCTGCTGCCGTCGACGCTCGACACGGCGAAGTACCGCGACAAGCTGTACGCCGTACCGGTCACGTCCGACGGTGGTCTGCTGTACTACCGCAAGGACCTGCTGGACAAGGCAGGCGTGCAGCCGCCGAAGACGTGGGAGGAGATGGTCGCCGCCTGTGCCAAGGTGAAGGCACTGCCGGAAGCCAAGACCATCAGCTGCTACTCGGGCCAGTTCGAGAAGTACGAAGGCCTGACGGTGAACTTCTCCGAGGCCATCAACGGTGCCGGTGGTGTCGTTGTCGGTGACGACGGCAAGCCGAACGTGGACACCCCAGAGGCGCTCGAGGGTCTGACCGCGCTGACCGAGGGCTTCAAGTCGGGCTTCATCCCGAAGGCCGCCATCACCTACAAGGAAGAGGAAGGCCGCCGGGCATTCCAGGAGGGCAACCTGCTCTTCCACCGCAACTGGCCGTACGTGTACGCGCTGGCGAACAAGACCGACGGCTCGTCGAAGATCGCCGGCAAGTTCGCGGTCGCGCCGCTGCCGGGCCTGAAGGGCGCGGGCGTGTCCACCCTGGGTGGTCACAACTACGCGATCTCCGAGTTCGCCAAGAACAAGGCGACCGCGGCGGACTTCATCAAGTTCATGTCCAGCGAGGAGCGGCAGAAGGCGAACGTCGAGAAGACCTCGCAGGCGCCGACCTGGGCCTCGCTGTATGACGACCCCGCGCTGAACAAGCAGTTCCCGTACCTGGCTCCGCTGAAGGCCTCGATCGAGTCCGCGAAGTCGCGGCCGAAGGTGGTCAAGTACGGCGACGTGACGACGGCGATTCAGGAAGCTGCGTACGGCGCGCTGACGGGGACGACACCACCGAAGGAAGCGCTCACCCAGCTGCAGACCAAGTTGAGCTCGCTCATCACGCAATGACCGAAGCGGCGGGGCCGGCGCGCAGCTTCACCGTTGCGCGCCGGCCCCGGCCTGTCGCTGCCCGCGAGAAGCGGGCGGAAAGAAGGAGACAGAGGTGAGTACATCCGCCCCGGTCGCCCAGCGGCCGACGCCGGAAACCACCAAGAAGCCCAGGCGGAGCTCGTTCAACGAGGGCACCGGCCGGCTGGCCGCGGCGCTGCTGTCGCCGACTCTGGTCGTGCTGGTCCTCGTCGTCGTGTACCCGATCTTGTCGGCGTTGCGCGAGTCGCTCTACCAGAGCGGCCAGCGGATCGATGAGGCCGGCTTCGTCGTCCAGGGCTCGGAGTTCGTGGGCCTGGACAACTACTCGGCGATCTTCTCAGGTGAGACCGGCGAGCGATTCTGGAACGCTTTCTACAACACGACGTTCTTCACCGTCACCTGTGTGGTCCTGGAGACCGTCCTGGGTGTCCTGATGGCCCTCGTGATGCACAAGGCGTTCAAGGGCCGCGGCATCGTCCGGGCCAGCATCCTGGTCCCCTGGGCCATCCCGACCGTGGTCTCGGCGCTGCTGTGGAAGTGGATCTTCCAGGCCGACGGCATCGCGAACGACATTCTCGGCACCCAGATCCTGTGGTCCACCGAGGGCTGGCAGTCGGTGCTGTCGGTCATCATCGCCGACACCTGGAAGACCGCGCCGTTCATCGGCCTGCTGGTGCTGGCTGGTCTGCAGACCATTCCGGACGAGGTCTACGAGGCGGCGAAGGTCGACGGCGCCAACCCGTGGCAGACGTTCGTCCGGATCACCATGCCGTTGGTGAAGCCGGCACTGCTGGTGGCAGTGCTGTTCCGCATCCTCGACACGCTGCGGATCTTCGACCTGCCGTTCGTGCTGGTCGGACCGAACAAGGAGTCGGTCGAGACGCTGTCGATCCTGGCGTTCCTGGAAGCCAACCAGACCCGCTACGGACCGGCGGCGGCGTACGCGACCTTGCTGTTCATCTATGTCGCGGTGGTCGCGTACGTGTTCGTGAAGCTGCTGGGGGCCGACGTGTTCGGTGACGCCGTGCAGCGCAAGCCGAAGAAGAACGGCAAGAACGGCGGCAAGAACGGCCGGCGCAAGCAGGAGGCGCCGGGTGCCGCGTTGATGGGTGCGAACGCCGGCGGCGGCGGAGGAGGTGCGTGATGGCTGTGGCTGAGAAGGCTCCCGCGAAGATCGACATCAAGGCGGCCGAGGCCCCCTGGTGGCGGCGGTGGCTGCCGCTGATCGGTGTCGCTGCGATCGTGCTCTACTGCCTGGTGCCGTTCTACTGGATGATCGTGTCGGCGCTGCGCCGGCCGAGTGACCAGTTCGACAACACGATCATTCCGCGGAACTGGTCGATCACGAACTTCACCGACGTGTTCAAACCCGGCACCGGATTCGGGCGTGCTCTGCTGAACAGCCTGATCGTGGCCGGCACGGTGACGATCCTGACGCTGATCATCGGGATGGTCGCGGCCTACACGCTGGCCCGGCTGGACTTCCGCGGCAAGAACTTCGTGCTGGCCGTCATCATCACCACCTCGATGTTCCCCGGCATCTCGCTGGTGATCCCGCTGAAGAAGCTGTTCAGCGACATCGAGTGGATCAACACCTACCAGGCGATGATCGTGCCCAGCCTGTCGTTCGCGCTGCCGCTGGCGGTGTGGAACCTGACCGCGTTCTTCCGGCAGATGCCGCGAGAGCTCGAGCAGGCCGCGATGGTGGACGGCTGCACACCGGCCCAGGCGTTCCGGAAGGTGATCATCCCGCTCGCGGCGCCGGGTGTGTTCACCACCGCGATCATCACCTTCATCGCGGCCTGGAACGAGTTCCTGATCGCGCTGAGCATGGTGAACCAGAAAGATATCCAGACCGCGAACGTGGTCATCTCGCAGTTCACCGGTACGTCCGGACGTGACCAGCCGTTCGGCAGCCAGATGGCCGCCGGCGTGGTCGTCACCATCCCCTTGGTGATCGCCGTCCTGCTGTTCCAGCGTCGCATCGTCGCCGGCCTCACGGCAGGTGGCGTGAAGTGAGCTGGTTCCGCAACCGCGCGGACCGTGACCGCCGCGACCGGGACGACCGGGCGCGGCGGGATCGCGAAGACCGGGAGCGGCGGGAACGGGAGGACCGGGACCGCCGGGAGCGTGAAGAACGCGACCGGCGCGACCGCGAGGACCGGGCCCGATGGGAACGGGAGGAACGCGACCGCCGCGACCGCGAGGACCGCGCCCGCCTCCGCTAGCAGTCGAGAACAGGCCGGAGCCGCTCAGGTGGCTCCGGCCTCTTCTTTGGTTTGTGCTCAGCCCTTCACCGACCCCGCGGTCAGGCCGCGGACGAAGTAACGCTGGAGTGAGAGGAAGACGAGCAGTGGGATGGTCATGCTGACGAAGGCACCGGCCGTCAACAGTTGCCAGCCTTGCTGCTGGGCGCCGATCAGCCCTGCGACCTGGACGGTGAGAACCTCCCTCTCACCCGGCCCGAGGAAGATCAGGGCGACCAGCAAGTCGTTCCAGGTCCAGAGGAACTGGAAGATGGCGAAGGACGCCAGCGCCGGAACGGACATCGGCACGATGAGGCGCCAGAACGTCTGGAAGTGCGTCGCACCGTCGATTTTGGCCGACTCGATGATGGTGCGCGGCAGTGTCGCCATGTAGCCGCGCAGGATGAAGATGGCCAGCGGCATGCCGAAGCCGGCGTGCGCCAGCCAGACCGAGGCGAACGTGCCGGTCAGGCCGAGATCGCCGAAGATCTTGAACAGCGGAACGATGGCCACCTGCAGCGGTACGACCAGCAGTCCCACGATCAGGATGAAGAGCCAGTCACGGCCCGGGAACTCCATGAAGGTGAACGCGTACGCCGCGAAGGCGGCGATCATGAGCGGGATGATGGTGGCCGGCAGGCTGACCACAAGGCTGTTCAGGGATGCGTTCCACCCGCCCTCCCGCAGCACTTGGGCGTAGTTGTCTCCCGTCCAGTCGGTGAACGGTTTCGTGACCACGGTCCACCAGCCTGAGCTGAGCGCGGCTTCCGGGGTTCGGAAGGAGGTCACGAGCAGGCCGATGGACGGCATCAGCCAGAGGAAGCAGATCACCACCAGTGCACCGCGGACGAACCAGCCGGCCCGCCCCTGGAGCAGCCGGGTTTCCTCACGTCGGCGCGGAGCCCGTCGAACCCGCGGCTGCTCGGTCGCCGCGGCTCCGCCCGGCTGGACAACACCGGTGCCGGTCATCGCGCTACCTCCTCGGCTCGGTAGTGGCGCACCTGGAAGACCATGATCGGGATGATCGCGATCATCAGCATGACCACGATCGCCGCCGCCCGGCCGGCGTCGCCGCTGGTGATCAGCTCGGTGATGAAGCGGACGGCGATCACGTCGGTGTTGAAGTTGCCACCGGTCATCACGTAGACGACGTCGAAGATCTTCATCACGACGATGAGAACAGTGATGAACACCGTGACTACCGTGCCCCTGATCTGCGGGACGACGACCCGGAAGAAGATCTGCCGTTGGTTCGCACCGTCGACCATCGCGGCCTCGAGCGTCTCGTCCGGAACCCCCTTGATGGCCGCGGACAGCAGGACCATGGCGAATCCCGCCTGCGCCCAGATGAGGATGATCATCAGCATGACGGTGTTGAGCTTCGCGGTGTCCTGCTGCAGCCAGGCCACGGGCTCGAAGCCGAGCGTGGTCCAGACCGAGTTCTGCAAGCCGATCTGGGGCTCACCGGCCGGCCGCACCTCGTAGACGAACCGCCAGATGGCCGCGGACGCCACACCGCTGATCGCCATCGGCAGGAAGATGATCGTCTTCGATACCTTTTCGCCCCCAGGGCCGAGCCGGTCCGCCAGGACCGCAACCATCAAACCCAGGGCGACGACGACCGCCGGGACGATCGCGATCCACAGCAGCGTGTTGAGCAGCGTGACCCGGACGAACTCGTTCTGACTCAGCAGACTCGTGTAGTTCTCGAAGCCGACCCATTGCGTGCTGGTCTCATTCGCGAAGCTGTAGATGATCGTCTGGATCGCCGGATACAGCAGGAACAACGTGATCGCCGCGAGCGCGGGCAGCAGGTAGAGGTACGGCTTCAGCCGCTCCTCCCACTTGCTCGGCAGGCGCTCGGCGAGCTGATTCAGCAGCCAGAACAGCACCAAGGCGCCGCCGACACCGGCGACGATCGCCAGTAGAGCGTTGATGACCCTGATCACGACGCGCTCCTTCCCCTCGTCACGCCGGTGGCGTCAGTCGGGCCAGCTCTGCTCGATGTCGTTCAGTGAGCCGTCGAGGCTCTTCTGGCCGCTGATCCACGCGACCATGCCCTTCCAGAAGGTGCCCGACCCGACCGCGCCGGGCATCTGGTCGGAGCCGTCGAACTTGAAGACTGTCGCCTTGCCGCCGATCTCCGCGATCTCGCGCGTCACCTCGGACTGGTACTTCTTCAGGTCGTAGTCCTTGCGTGGGGACAGGAAGCCGCCCTGCTCGCTCCAGCCGGGGAAGTCGGCGCCGGTCATGAACTCCATGAGCTGCTTGGTGTCGTCGTCCTTGCCGCTGAACACCGCGGCCAGGTCACCGCCGCCCAGCACGGGCTGATCGTCCCCCGACTGGCCCGGGAAGTAGAACACTCCCACCTCAGCGTCGAGGTTCTGCACGATCTTGGCCGGGAAGAAACCGCTCTGGGTGATGAAGTTTCCCTGCCGGTGCAGGAAACACTTCGGCGGGTTGCCGAACATCGGGTTCGCCGCCGTGGCGAACGCGGTGCTCGCGACGCCCTTGCGACCGCCGAGCACGTTGCCCTCGGCAAGCACCAGCTTCTCCATCGCCTCGGCGGCCTGCTTCACCACCGGGTCGTTGAAGGGGATCTCGTGCCGCACCCACTGGTCGTACTTCTCCGGGCCACCGATGCGCAGGACATACTCCTCCAGCCAGTCCGTGGCCGGCCATCCGGTCGCCGCGCTGGACTCGATGCCGAAGCACCACGGTGGGGTGCCGTCGGCCTTGATCCGCTCGGTCAGCGCGGTCAGTTCGTCCTGTGTCTTCGGCACCTCGTAGCCTTTGGCCTCGAACGCCTTCTTCGGGTAGAAGACGAGGCTCTTGACGTTCATCGAGACCGGCACGCCGTAGAACTTGTCGCCGACCTTGCCGGCGTCGAGGACACCGGGCACCAGCTCCTCCTGCAGCTTGCCCACATCCAGCTGCGTCGACAGATCGGTCATCTTGTTCTGGGCGACGAAGTCCTTCAGGATTCCGGGCTGCGGGAACAGCGCGATGTCGGGCAGGTTGTTCGCGCGGACCCGGGTACGGATCAGCGTGTCGAACGACTGGGACGCCTCGGTGAACTTGATCTTGATGCCAGACGACTGCTCGAACTGCTTCAGTGCCTGCTGGAAGCCCGCGGACTGCGCGCCACCGAAGCCGAACACGACCTCGACGTTCTTGTCTCCGCTCGCCTGCGTGCCGCCGCCGTCACCGCCGTCCTCGGCCAGACATGAGGCCGTCAACGCGGCGGCCACTGTCATCAATCCAACCTGAAGGAACCTGCGCCCGGCCATCACCAGCCCCAATCCGTCGAGCCAAGGATCTGCCTCGGCGAGGCGGCTGGGCGGCGATGCTCGTCGGACATCCGTCTCGTCGACGCCGGTACACGGTCGCAGTGCGCAGTGCGATCACACCGCGTAGCGATGTGTGCCAGATCATTTCGACGATAACACCGGCTTTTCGTTACGGCACTACCGGAAAGATGTCGATCTGGTGAGTCATGATCGACGGTCACGAAGAGTCATACTGTGTGCGCGAAGCGGCGGAGCTGGCAGGACAGGGGGACCGCGAGCGGCCGGAATCCCTTTACCGCAAGGGATCCCGGCCGTCGCTGGGCGGAATGCCCGCCGTACGTCTCAGGTGGTGAGCCAGACGGCGGCGTCGCACGGGAGCTTGCCGTCCGTGAGCGGCGCGCTGGACAGGAGTACGGCGGACGCGGGCGGCAGGTCGATCACTTCCTCGCTCAGGTTCACCACGCACCGGAAGCCCGGATCGCGGGTGAACGACAGCACTCCGGCGGGGGTGTCGTCGTCCCAGCTCATCCGGCCCTCGCCGAGAGCCTCCTGCTCGTGGCGGATGCGGAGGGCGGCCTTGTAGAGGTTGAGGTGGCTGTCGGGGTCGGCGGACTGGGCCTCGGCGGTGAGGGCGGCCCAGTCGGCGGGCTGAGGGAGCCACGGCTGGCCGGCGCCGCTGCCGAAGCCGAAGGGCGGCTCGGTGCCGGACCACGGGATCGGCACGCGGCAGCCGTCGCGGCCACGCACGGTATGGCCTGACCTGAGCCAGGTGGGATCGTCCAGCACGTCCTCCGGAAGATCCTCGACCTCGGGCAGGCCCAGCTCGTCACCCTGGTAGATGTACGCGCCACCCGGCAGGGCGAGCTCGAGCAGCACTGCCGCCCGGGCCCGGCGTCGTCCCAGCTCCAGATCGGTCGGCACGGTGCCGGCCGGCATCGACGCGACCTTCTGGTCACGACCGTAGCGGGTGCGGTGCCGGATCGTGTCGTGGTTGCTCAGCACCCAGGTCGCCGGTGCACCGACCGCCCAGAAGTGCTCGGTGGTGTGGTCGATGACCTCGCGGAGCTCCGCCGCGGCCCACGGGCACTGCAGAGCGTCGAAGTTGAAGGCCGAGTGCAGTTCGTGCGGCCGGACGTACTGTGCGAGCCGGTCGGCGGGAGACAGCCAAGCCTCGGCAACGAAGACCCGTGGGCCCAGCGGGGTGTCGGCGTACTCGTCGGCGATCCGGCGCCAGCGCTGGTGGATGTCGTGCACCCCCGGCTGGTCGTACGTCGGATGGCCTTCGTACTTGTCCCGGGTGATCTCGCCGTTCGGCGCTGGGATCACGTCGGGCAGTGACGCGTCCTTCGCCATCGAGTCGGCCACGTCGATGCGGAACCCGTCGACGCCGCGGTCGAACCAGAAGCGCAGGATCGAGTCGAATTCCTCGACCACCTTCGGGTGGTCCCAGTTCCAGTCCGGCTGGCTGACATCGAACAGGTGCAGGTACCACTGCCCGTCGTCGATCCGGGTCCAGGCCTGTCCGCCGAAGGCGGCCGGCCAGTTCGTCGGCGGCTCCGCACCGTCCGGACCCTTGCCGTCGCGGAACCAGAACAGCTCTCGCTCCGGCGAGCCCTTGCCCGCTGCCAGCGCGGCCTTGAACCAGGGGTGCTCCCAGGAGCAGTGGTTCGGGACCAGGTCGATCAGGATCCGGATGCCGAGCTGGTGCGCCTCGGCGATCAACGCGTCGGCGTCCGCCAGGGTGCCGAACTCGGGGTTGATGTCGCGATAGTCGGACACGTCGTATCCACCGTCGAGCAGTGGTGACGGGTACCACGGGCTGATCCAGATGGCGTCGATGCCGAGATCGGCAAGGTACGGCAGCCGCGCGCGGATGCCGTTGATGTCGCCGGTGCCGTCACCGTCCGCGTCCGCGAACGAGCGGGGATACACCTGGTAGACGACGGCGCTACGCCACCAGTCGTCAGCTGGTCTGGTCCCTGAATCGAACACTGCATCGGTCATACGCCCCAGCCTTTCACGATCGGCCAAGGAGCTGTGACGGTCGTCTCAGCGTGTACCCCGGCTGTTGCGGAGCACGCCGGGGTGGCTAGTCTCGGGCCGACGGAACGCGCCGGCGACCGTGCCCTCCACCGGGAACAGCCCGCCTGCCGCGCGGCCTACTCGAACAGGTGCGAGAGAGGGACCACAGTCGTGGACTTGATGGAATACCAGGCGAAGACGGTTTTCGCCAAGCATGGAGTGCGGACGACCGTGGGTGAGGTCGTCACCACTGCGGAGCAAGCGCGCGCGGCGGCCGAGAAGATCGGCGGCCGGGTGGTGGTGAAGGCCCAGGTGAAGACGGGCGGCCGGGGTAAGGCCGGCGGCGTCAAGCTGGCCTCCTCGCCGGACGAGGCGGAGGAGAAGGCCCGCGAGATCCTCGGTCTCGACATCAAGGGCCACATCGTCAAGACGCTGAACATCGTGCCGGCCGCCGCGATCGCGGAGGAGTACTACTTCTCCTTCCTGATCGACCGGGCGAACCGGAACTACCTGTGCATCGCCTCCGCGGCCGGCGGCGTGGAGATCGAGGAGGTCGCGCACACCAACCCCGAGGCGGTGGCGAAGATCTCGATCGACCCGGCCGCCGGGGTGGACGAGGCCAAGGCCCGGGAGATCGCGCGGGCGGCGAAGTACCCCGAGGACATCCTGGACACGGTCGCGCCGGAGATCGTGAAGCTGTACGACGTTTTCATCGGCGAGGACGCGTCGCTGGTCGAGGTGAACCCGCTGGTCAAGCTCGAGGACGGCAACGTCGAGGCGCTGGACGGCAAGGTCACGCTGGACGAGAACGCGGACTTCCGGCACCCGGAGCACGCCGAGTTCGCCGACGCGTCCGCGGACGACCCGCTGGAGGCGGCGGCCAAGGCCAAGGGCCTGAACTACGTGAAGCTGGACGGGACCGTCGGCATCATCGGCAACGGCGCCGGCCTGGTCATGTCCACCCTCGACGTGGTCGCGTACGCCGGTGAGGAGTTCGGCGGCGTGAAGCCGGCCAACTTCCTCGACATCGGCGGCGGCGCGTCCGCCGAGGTGATGGCCAACGGCCTGGAGATCATCATCTCCGACGCCCAGGTGGAGAGCGTTTTCGTCAACGTCTTCGGCGGTATCACCGCCTGTGACGCGGTCGCGAACGGCATCGTGCAGGCGTTCGAGCTGCTGGCAAGCCGGAACGAGCACGTCGACAAGCCACTGGTGGTGCGGCTGGACGGGAACAACGCCGAGGAGGGTCGCCGGATCCTCGACGAGGCGAACCTGCCCGGGCTCGAGCGGGTCGACACGATGGACGGCGCTGCCCGGCGGGCCGCCGAGCTGGCTGCGAAGTAAGGGAAAAGCTGAAATGTCTATCTTCCTGACCAAGGACAGCAAGGTCATCGTCCAGGGCATGACCGGCTCCGAGGGCACCAAGCACACCACCCGGATGCTTGCCTCCGGCACCAATATCGTCGGCGGCGTGAACCCCCGCAAGGCGGGCCAGAGCCAGGACTTCGACGGCAAGTCGGTCCCGGTCTTCGGGACGGTCGCGGACGCCGTCAAGGAGACCGGCGCGAACGTGTCGGTCATCTTCGTTCCGCCGAAGTTCACCAAGGACGCCGTACTGGAGGCGATCGACGCCGCGGTGCCGCTGGTGGTGGTGATCACCGAGGGTGTGCCGGTCCACGACACGGCCGCGTTCTTCGCCGCTGCGCAGGCGTCCGGGACCACCCGGATCATCGGGCCGAACTGCCCGGGCATCATCACCCCGGGTGAGTCGAACGCGGGCATCATCCCGGCCGACATCGCCGGCCAGGGCCGGATCGGGCTGGTGTCGAAGTCGGGCACGCTGACCTACCAGATGATGTACGAACTGCGTGACTTCGGCTTCTCCACCGCGATCGGGATCGGCGGTGACCCGATCATCGGTACGACGCACATCGACGCGCTGCAGGCGTTCCAGGACGACCCGGACACCGACGCGATCGTGATGATCGGCGAGATCGGCGGCGACGCCGAGGAGCGGGCGGCCGCGTTCATCAAGGACAACGTCACCAAGCCGGTGGTCGGCTACGTGGCCGGGTTCACCGCGCCGGAGGGCAAGACGATGGGCCACGCGGGCGCGATCGTGTCCGGCTCGTCCGGTACGGCGGCCGCGAAGCAGCAGGCCCTCGAGGCCGTCGGCGTGAAGGTGGGCAAGACGCCCACCGAGACCGCCAACCTGATGCGCGAGATCATGCAGGGACTGACGAAGTAAAAGCAGGAAAAGCCCCGCCCCCTCGCTTCGCTCGGGGGCGGGGTGGGATAACGGGCAGGAACTCGGTCCGCTCAGGGCGGGGTGGGATGGCGAGAACGGGATCCGCGAGGTGCGGGTCCCGTTCTGCTATTTGTAGGTGGCGGAGCGTTCGGCGGCCCGGGTCAGGGTCTCGTTGAACGCGGTGTCGGAGATGTCCAGGCCCTTCAGCACCGGGAACAGCACGTACACCGCCTGGGTCCCGGACGAGGCGATGCCAATCCGGTAGGTAAACGTCTTCCCGCCGCCGGTGTCGTACGACGCCCGCCAGCTCTCACCCTTGATCAGGCTGGTCGAGACCGTTCCGGTCGACTTCACCTCCGCGTTCGAGACGTTCTTCTCGCAGCCGTCGACGTTCTTGCGGATCTGCTCGACGAAGCTCTTCGCGGCGGCGGCGGTGGCGAACTTCGCGACCGTGTCGTCCAGGCCGAACTCGGTCGGCACCTTGGCCTCCGGCGTCACGTAGGTGAGCGTGGCGGACTTCGTCGCCTTGGCCTTCTTCAGGTCGATCTTCTCGCAGCCGGTGCCACTGCCCGTCTTGGTGCCCTCGCTGCTCACCCACGGCTTGTCGATCTGGCTCAGCACCGGCAGGTCGACCGGCGCCATGAACCCGGGCGCCTCGGTGGTCGGCAGCAGTGCCGGCTTGGCCACCGGCGCACCGGTCCCGCAGCCGCCGCTCTGAGCGCAGATCCGCTTCAGACCGGCCGTCGCCGCGGCCAGCACCGGCCCGGGCTTGGGCGGCGTCCCGGCGCTGGAGTCGTGCTCGAGCACCATCGTGGCCTGACCGGCGACCGTGACGGAGATGGTCTTGTACTTCGTCTTGCCGGCGGACGGCTGGCCGAAGACCGCGATCACGCCGCGCTCGCCGACGCCGGTGGTGACGTAACTGGAGGCGAGCCGGACCTGCGGGGTGGCGCAGGCGCTCAGCCAGCCGAGGATCGTGTTGTACGCCTTACCGGCGGCGGCCTTGTCGTTGGAGACCTCGACGTACTGGACCGCGGTGTCCTTGGTGGCCGAGTTCTGGAAGGTGCGGACCCAGGTCCGCAGGCCGGCCGGGTCGGCGAACCGCTGGGACTGGCAGACGAACGAGCGCTCCGGGGCGCTGCTGCCGTCGGCGGTCTTGGTGATCGTCCAGGCGCCGGTCGCGCCGAGCGGTTTGGCGGTGGCGCCGTCGAGCAGGGCCTTGTCCTCGGCGAGCACGGTCGTGGTGGCCGACTTGTCGTCGGAGGCGCCGGATTTCGGGTCGGCCGCGTCGTCGCCGCCGAACGCGTTCAGCGCGGCGACCCCGCCGCCGCCGACCAGTACGACGACCGCGATACCGGCGGCGATCGTCTGGTTCCGCTTGCGCGCCTTCTGCCGGCGCGCCTCCCGGGCAGCGGCGCGACCGCCGCCGCGAGGTGCGCGGTGGGAACCGGCCAAAGCTCGACCTCCTGACTGATTCCACCCGACAGTACCCGGTGGTCCCTGGTCGTCCCCACTCAGCCGAATCCCGGACAACAGGGCTGTACGGGTCCGCCGACTGAGCGTGAACAAGCGGGCCGAAGTCTTCCATATCCGGCGTGTCAGAACGAGTGGTCCCCGGTCGCGGGGGACCATGAGAGTCGGATGAGCGAGCGCAGCGAGCGAACAAATGGGCAGAGCACCGTTCTCGGTCGCGCCGGAACCGAGCGAAGCGAGGTGAAGGTGTGACCGACATGCTGAGCCGTCCGGGCGCCCGTGATGGCGGACCACACCAGGCGCCCGGACCCGCCCCGTCCGACGCCACTCCGACCAAGCCGGTGGTCCTGTCGGCCGTGATCTCCGCCGGCGCCTGCCTGCTCACCGGACTGCTGCCGTGTGCGGTGGTGGCCGTGATCGGCTGGCTGGCCGCGACCTTCGGCGGTGCGTCCGGAGCCCTCCAGGCGGGTGCTTCGGCGTGGCTGGTCGCCCACAAGGCCGGTGTGACTCTGGGCAGCGGTTCGATCACGATCGCGCCTCTCGGGCTGACCTTGTTCCTCGGCTGGTGCCTGTACCGCGGTGGCAAGTCCGCCGCCCGCAGCAGCGCCGCGGACCGGACCAAAGACCTTCTCGTGCTGACCGGCACCTTCGCCCTCGTCTACGGCCTGGGCGCGCTGGTCATCGCGTTGCTCACGGCTGACGGCTCGCTGAAGGTGTCCCCTCTGTCGGCGTTCCTGGGCGCCGCGTCCCTTGCGCTGGTCGCGGGCACCATCGGCGTGCTGGTCGAGTCCGGCGCGGCGGAGGACATCGTCGACGCCACTCCGCACGGGCTGCGTGACTCCGTGCCGGCCGCGGCGGCCGCCGTACTGACCGTGATCGCGATCGCCTCGCTGCTGTACGGCGTACTCCTGGCGATCCACTTCTCCCGCATCACCGGGATGCTGGAGCTGCTGGACGCCGGTGTGGTCGGGTCGGTGGTGCTGTTCGCGATCTGCCTGATGCTGGTCCCGAACATGATCCTGTACGTCGTCTCGTTCCTGGCCGGGCCCGGATTCCAGCTGGGGGCGGGTACGACGATCGCGCCGACCGGTGTGGACGTGGGGAATCTGCCTGCGCTTCCACTGCTGGCCGCCGTACCCGCGGACGGGGCCACACCGACCTACCTGCTCGCGCTCACCGCCCTGGTCCCGCTGGCGGCCGGTGTGGTCGCTGGGCTCGTGGTCGTCCGGCGTGGCCTGGCAGACGAGGACTCTGACGCGCTGGGCTGGGATGCGTTCGCACTGCGAGGCGGTATGGCGGCTCTGCTCGCCGGAGTGATCCTCTTCGTGCTCATGGCGTTGTCAGGTGGTTCCGCCGGGCCTGGGCGGATGTCCGTCGTCGGAATCCCGGCCGCACTACCGGCAGCCGGCGTACTGGCAGCCGGGATGGCCATCGGGGCTTCGATCACGGCCGCGGTCATCGCCTCCCGCCGACCGGCTGACGGCGAGGCGGACGCCGGGCGATAAGCTTCGGCGCGTGACAGACCCGGTTGCGCCCACCCCCGAACCTGCACGCATCGTCGTGCTCATTTCGGGATCGGGATCGAACCTGCAGGCCCTGCTGGACGCCTGCGCCGATCCGGCGTACGGCGCTCAGGTCGTCGCCGTCGGTGCCGACCGGGACGGGATCGCCGGGCTGGACCGGGCCGCCACGGCCGGGGTGCCGACCTTCGTGCACAAGGTGAAGGACTACTCCGAGCGGACCGAGTGGGATCGCGCGCTGACCGCGTCCGTGTCCGAGTACAAGCCCGACCTGGTCGTCTCGGCCGGGTTCCTCAAGCTGGTCGGCGAGGAGTTCCTGGCCGCGTTCGGCGACCGGTACATCAACACGCACAACGCGCTGCTGCCCGCGTTCCCGGGGATCCACGGTCCGCGGGACGCGCTCGAGTACGGCGTCAAGGTGGCCGGCGCGACCCTGTTCTTCGTCGACGGCGGGGTCGACACCGGGCCGATCATCGCGCAGGTCGCCGTACCCGTGCTAGACGACGACACCGAAGAAACCCTGACCGAACGGATCAAGGAGGTCGAACGCCGCCAGCTGGTGGAGTGGGTCGGCCGGCTGGTCCGGGGCGGCTGGACCATCACCGGACGAAAGGTTCGACTGAAGTGAGCACCGACCGCAGGCCGATCCGCCGGGCGCTGATCAGCGTCTACGACAAGACCGGTCTGGAGGAGCTCGCGAAGGCACTCTCCGAGGCCGGCGTCCAGCTGGTGTCGACCGGCTCCACCGCGGCCCGGATCGCGGCGGCCGGAGTACCGGTGACCAAGGTCGAGGAGCTGACCGGGTTCCCCGAGTGCCTGGACGGCCGGGTCAAGACGCTGCACCCGATGGTGCACGCCGGGCTGCTGGCCGACGTCCGCAAGACCGAGCACGTCGAGCAGCTGGCCGAGATGCGGGTGGAGCCGTTCGACCTGCTGGTGAGCAACCTCTACCCGTTCAGCGAGACCGTCGCCTCCGGCGCGTCGGTGGACGAGTGCATCGAGCAGATCGACATCGGCGGGCCGTCGATGGTCCGCGGCGCCGCGAAGAACCACGCCAATGTCGCGGTCGTGGTGTCGCCGTCGCGCTACCCGGAGATCGTCGCCGCCCTTGGTGAGGGTGGTTTCACGGTCGAGCAGCGGCAGCGGCTGGCCGTCGACGCGTTCGCGCACACGGCGTCGTACGACGTGGCCGTCGCGTCCTGGATGGGCAGCGTGCTGAGCGACACCAGCGAGGGCTCGGGCTTCCCGGCGTGGGTCGGGGCGACCTGGGACAAGTCCGCCGTGCTGCGGTACGGCGAGAACCCGCACCAGCCGGCCGCGTTGTACGTGAACGGCCGGGGTGGTCTGGCGGCCGCGGAGCAGCTGCACGGCAAGGAGATGTCGTACAACAACTACGTCGACGCCGACGCTGCCCGGCGTACGGCGTACGACTTCACCGAACCGGCGGTCGCCATCATCAAGCACGCGAACCCGTGTGGCATCGCGATCGGCAAGGACATCGCCGAGGCGCATCGCCGCGCCCACGAGTGCGACCCGGTGTCGGCGTACGGCGGTGTGATCGCGACGAACGCACCGGTCTCGGTGGACATGGCCAAGCAGGTCGCGGAGATCTTCACCGAGGTGCTCGTCGCCCCGGCGTACGAGGACGGCGCGGTCGAGATCCTGCAGGGCAAGAAGAACATCCGCCTGCTGGTCGCGCCGCCGGTGTCGGCTGCCGAGAAGGTCGAGCTGCGGGCGGTCAGCGGCGGCCTGCTGCTGCAGCACACTGACCGGTTCCAGGCGCCCGGCGACGACCCGTCGGCCTGGCAGCTCGCCGCCGGCGAGCCCGCCTCACCTGAGGTGCTCGCCGATCTCGCCTTCGCCTGGAAGGCGTGCCGGGCGGTCAAGTCGAACGCGATCCTGCTCGCCTCCGGCGGCGCCTCGGTCGGCGTCGGCATGGGCCAGGTCAACCGGGTCGACTCCTGCCGCCTCGCCGTCTCCCGCGCCGGCGAACGCGCCGCCGGCTCGGTCGCCGCCTCCGACGCCTTCTTCCCCTTCCCCGACGGCCTCGAGGTCCTGATCGAAGGCGGCGTCAAGGCAGTCGTCCAGCCCGGCGGCTCCATCCGCGACGAAGCCGCCATCGAAGCCGCCACCAAGGCCGGCATCACGATGTACTTCACCGGCACCCGCCACTTCTTCCACTAGGTCGTGTCTGGCAATTCAGCGCCGTAGCGAGCAGGTGCTCGGTGCGGTAGCTCGGCGTGCTGGAGCGAAGGTCTCGATGTGGTTCCATCGTGGCCTTTGCTCCAGTGCG
>NZ_JBEZZH010000020.1:0-23593 GCF_040639075.1 Kribbella sp. NPDC023972
CCGGGAGGCCCCATGACCGGACCCGCTGCCGCGCTGCACGAGCCCGTGCTCCGGTGGTACGACGCCAACGCCCGGGTACTGCCCTGGCGCGAGCCAGGTGCCGGCGCGTGGGCAGTGATGGTGAGTGAGTTCATGCTGCAGCAGACACCGGTCAACCGGGTGCTGCCGGCGTACCAGGCCTGGCTGAAGCGGTGGCCGAAGCCGGGCGACCTGGCTGTGGAGCCGCCAGGAGAGGCTGTGCGGGCCTGGGACCGGCTCGGGTACCCCAGACGTGCTCTGCGCCTGCACGCGGCGGCTCAGGCGATCGTGGAGCGCCATGGCGGTGAGGTGCCGGCCGACCACGCCGCTCTGCTCGCTCTGCCCGGTGTGGGGACGTACACGGCGGCAGCGATCGCGTCTTTCGCGTTCGGCCAGCGGCATGCGGTCGTGGACACCAACGTGCGCCGAGTGCTCGCGAGAGCTCTCACCGGGGTCGCACAGCCGAGCAACTCCCCCACTGCGGCCGACCACCGGCTTGCGGTGACCGCACTGCCCGCTGACGAGCCCACAGCGGCCCGCTGGGCGGTGGCGTCGATGGAACTCGGGGCACTGGTGTGCACCGCGCGTACGCCGAGGTGCGGCGACTGCCCGATCCGGGGTCGGTGTGCCTGGGTGCTCGCCGGCAGCCCGCCGTACGACGGACCGCCGCGCCGGGGGCAGACGTACGAAGGCACCGACCGCCAGGTCCGCGGCCGTCTGCTGGCCGTGCTCCGCGCGACGACCGGCGCCGTACCCAAGCAGACCCTGGACGCCTGCTGGCACGACAAGGCGCAACGCGAACGCGCCCTGGACGGCCTGGTCGCCGACGGCCTGGTCGAACCACTCCCGCGCGACCGCTACCGCCTACCAAGCTGACTGTGCACCAACTGACGAGGCCGGCTCGTGGAGTCCGAGCCGGCCTCAGGTCGTTCAGTTCTTCTTGCTGCCGCTGGTGGCTTGTTCGTCGTCGTCGGCCAGCAGGTCGAGCGGCATCGCCGGGCTGCCGGACAGCGTCGCCAGCATCTGGCGGACGTTGGTCAGCTGCGCGTTGATGCTGTCCCGGCGCTGCGTCGCGGCGGCGAGTTCGCGCTCGGACTCGGCCCGGATCCGCTCCGCCTTGTCCTTCGCGGCGGCGACGATCTCCTGAGCCTGGCGGTTCGCGTCGGCCAGCTGCTGCTGGGCGAGCCGCTCCGCCTCGGAGCGGGCGCGGTCGGCCTCGCGCTGCACCTGGGCGGCGCGGTCGGTGACGGCGGCCAGCTGCTGCTCGGCCAGCGCGGTCCGGGCGGCGAACTCCTGCTCGACCTTGCCCCGGCGCTCGGCCAGGGTGGTCTCGAACGCGGCCGCGGCCTGGGCGGACTTGGCCCGCTCCTGCTCGTACAGCGCCTGCGCCTCGCTGCGCCGCGCGGTGGCGTCGCGCTCAGCCTCGTCCCGCATGTCGTCGGCCTGGGTGCGCGCCTCCTCCAGGATGCGGGCGGCCTCGGCGTCGACCTCACTCTTCCAGTCCAGGGAGTACTGCTCGGCCTCCTTGCGGACCTTCTTCGCGTGCGCCTCGGCGTCGGCGACGATCGCCTCGGCGTCGGTGCGGGCACGGGTCACCAGGTCGCGGGCCTCGTCGTCGGCCAGCGACAGGATCTTGGCGACCCGCTCACCGAACTCGGTGAAGGTGGGGGTGCGGTCCTTGTTGTCCTCCTGGGCGGAGATCACGGCCGATTCCGCCGCGTCCGTACGGGCCTGCAACTCCTGCACGTGCCGTTGCAGCTGCTCGGACTGCTGCTGCAGCGCGGTCAGCGAGGTGGTCAGCTCACGGATGTGCTGGTCCACCTGGGCAGGCTCGTAGCCACGCAGAACGGTGCGGAACGGGGTTGGGCTTTCACTGCTCATGTTTTCTGATGCTCACTTCGGTGGGTGGGTGGATCACACATTGTCACTGACAAGGATCTGACTGTCACGCCTCATCCTGATTCCCCCGTGGAACCCTCGCTGGAGGACATTCCACCACCTGGGCGGAAGCCAGGTACAGCGAGTGCCTCGATCACACCCGAAAGCTGGGTGAGCTCCTTGGTGATCTCATCACGGCGCTGGTTCAGTGCCGCGACCCTCGCCTCGGCGTCGGCGAGAAGTTTTCGGGCCTGGGCACGCACCTCGTCGGCGTGCTCCCGGGCCTGCGCCTCGATCTGCTGGGCCTCGGCGCGGGACTTGCGGATCAGCTCGTGCGACTGCCGCTGGGCGTCGGCCAGATCGTTGGCGGCGCGCTCGCGGAGCACCTGGGTGCTGGCCTCGGCCTCGGCCTCGCGGCGGTTCGCCCGCTCGATGATCTCCCGGGCCTCGGTCTGGGCCGAGCCTTTCAGCCGGTCGGCCCGCGACTGTGCCTGGGCGGTGACCTTCTCGGCCTCCTGCTTGGCGGCGGCCAGGGTCGCCTCGGCCTGCTGGTTGGCCGACGCCAGGGTGGTCTCGGCCAGGGTGGTCAGCTCGGCGTTCTCCCGGGCGATCGCATCTCTGGTCTGCTTGAGCCGGCTGGTCGTGCGGCCGACCACGCGGCGCAGGTGCGCTCGCTTCTGCCGCATCAGCTGGGCCGCGTCGGCCGCCGCCCGCTCCCGGATCGACTGCGCCTCGGACTCGGCCGCGCCGATCAGGTCGTCGACCGTCTTCTTGCTCCAGATGGTCTGCTTCTCGGCCTCCGCGAGCGCCGCCTCGGCCGCCTTGTTCGCCTCTTCGACGATGCGCTGCGCCTCGGCGGTCGCGGTCCGGCGGTCGGCCTCGATACTGTCGACGACCAGCTTGGCCTGCGCCCGGGCGTCGGCCATCAGCCGCTCGTTGCCGGCTTCGGCCTCGGCCTTGCGCTCGGCGATCTCGGCGACCGCCTCGGCCCGCAGCTTGTCGATCTCGAGCGAGATCGCGGCCAGCTTGGCCCGCTCGGTCTCCTCCAGCTCGGCGGTCCGGCGCTCCAGCTCGGCCCGGTTCTCACCGCGCAGCCGCTCGATCTCGGCATGGGCCTCGGCGATCTCGACCCGGGACTTCTCCCGGGCCGCCTCGACCTCGCGCTCCACCGCGGCCCGCAGCTCACCGGCCTCGGTCTGGGCCCGGGCGATCAGCTCAGCCTCGTTGCGGGCCGCGGCCTGCGACACCAGCGCGGCCTGCTCGCCGGCGTCCCGGACCAGCTGCTGGGCCTCGCGGCTGGCTCGCTCGACCGTCGCCTGCGCGGACTCCCGGGCCATCCGGGCTTCCTCGAGCAACTCGTCGGCCTCTTCCTTCAGCCGGGCCACCTCGGCCTCGGCCGCCGCGATCCGCCGATCGGCCGCGGCCTGCGACTCGGCCCGCAACCGGTCGGCAGCCGCCTGGCTCTCGTCCCGCAGCTTCTGTGCCGCGGCCTCGGAATCGGCGCGGCGCTTGGCCACCTCCTCGGCGGCGGCGGCCCGGAGCTGCTCGGCCTCCGACTCCGAGTCGGCCTTCAGCCGCTCGGCGATCGCGGTCGCCTCGGCCCGGACCCGCTCCGCCTCCGCGGTCGACTCCTGCTGCAGCTTCTCCGCCGCGGCTGCCGCCTCGCGGCGTACCCGGTCCGCCTCGGCGGTCGACTCGGCCTTCAGCCGCTCGGCCGCCGTCTCGGCCTCGACGCGAACCCGCTCGGCTTCGTTCCCGGACTCGGTCCGGAGTTGTTCGGCGGCGCGCTCGGCGTCGTCGAGCAGCCGTTGCGCGGCCGACGTCGCGTCGTCCCGCAGTGTCCGCGCGGCCGCTTCGGCCTCCGCCTTCAGCCGCTCGGCCTCGGCCCGGACCCGGTCCGCCTCCTCACGGGCCAGATCGTTCTCGTACTCCGCCTGTTCCCGCAGCGTGTCGGCGATCCGCTGGGCCCGCTCGAGGACACCACTCGCTTGCCGCACGCCAAAGGAACCGGTGTCGGCGACCGGTTCCTGGGTCAGTGGCAGACGCGGTGCGTCCATGCGACGAGATGATTCCATCCCCGGCCCCCTTTCCGACAGTCCGGGTCCCATCAGCGTGGTCACAGCGTTACAACGCGGTACCTGGGTGGCAGGTAACTTCTTTTTCATGCCGCTGCGCGATCTTCCCACCGAGGCGCAGGCCGCGGCGGCTCTGCTGCGTACCGAACTCATCACCCATCGCAGGACGATACGACGTTCCGGGCCGCATGGTGTCGTGCTCGCGTGTCTCGCTGTCGGTACGGCGATCTCGGTGCTCGTCCCGGGTCCGGCAGGCACAGGCTGTTACCTCTGGCGAGCGGCCACCCAGCCGGTCAGCGGCCGTGGCGCAGCCCTCGCACTCCCGGTGATGATCGTGCTGCTGGTACTCGTGGATCGCTTGTCTGCCGACCGATCCCGGCTCCGCCGCCAGCTTCGCTCCACCGGTACGGCGGCGATCGGACTGGTCACCGTGACAGCCTGGACCGGATTCGCCGCCCAGGGTCGACCCAACTGCGCGACTTCACCCGCTGTGATCGGGACGATAGTGTGCGGCACCGTCGCGACCGCCGTCGCCGCGCACTGGGCGACCCGTTCGACGGCCGCGTGGACAGTGCCCGAGGACGAGTCCGGGGACGCGTCCGCTGAGCCGCTCAACCAGTCCGAATTGCGGGCAGTCTTCGTCCGGCTCGGCGATCAGGTTGCTACCTGGACGCCTCTTCGCTTCCGACTGTTCCCGTTCACGTCGGGCACCCTCGCCGTACTGCTCCTGGCCTCGACCGTCCTGCCGTGGCGCGAGCTGGTCGACCCGGTTGCGCTCGGGCCGACCTCGTCCGAAGCCGGGCTGGCCCGCTCCCAGCTCTGGGAGATCCCGTCTGCCCGGTCCTGGGCGTTCGTCCTCACCGGGTTGGCGGTAGCGACTCTTGTCTCTTCCGGTCTGGTACGACGAGCAGCAGCGGTCGCCACCGGGTCGGTAGTGGTCGCCGGCCTGGTGTCTGAGCTCCTGTGGCTGCCGCCATCGTTGCCGACAGGCGTGGGCTACCGCGCGGCCATAGGTGCCTGGACTGCACTTGGTCTGGGACTGTGTCTCTGCGTGGCAGGTCTGCTGGGTGCGCGTCGCCTGGCGGTAATCGCAGGTGCTGCCGCGGTGGGCGTGCTGACCGGCGTCCTGGTTCCGTCCGCCGCCGGAGCGCCGTACCAGCCGTCAGTGGTTGCAGGGGTGCCGCACCGATTGCTGGATCTGCAGGGCGGTCAACTGGTCGATCGGCTCGGCATGCGCGTCTCCATCGGTACGTCGGACCCGCTGGACTCACTGGCCGGGACACTCGACGGATCACCAGGCCAGTGGCTGCTGGGCCGGACAGGCTCGGAGAGCTCGACGGTCTTCGCGTACGACGACGATGTCGCGCTGCCGCAGGTCACGCTGAACCACGGGGCCACACCGCCCGCGCTGTGGGGTGCCAGCGGCCAACGCATGATCCTGCTCGCAGGCGGTGCACCCGGGCAGCCTTGGGCAATCCTCTCGGTGCCACTTGATTTGGTGACTGCCGACATCAGCCTGAGCCACAAGAACCAGGACGGCACCTACTACGTCACGCCCGGCGTGGACCTCCTTGCCACCGGAGTTGGCCCGGCGCTCAGCCACCGCAACGCCGACCGTTCGATCGTGGTCTGGGGAGCCGCGACCACCTGGCAGATCCCGGCGAACCACCTGCGGAAGGGGATGCGCCTCAGCGACTTCGTGGTCGACCCCGGACCGGGGGCACCGGGCAACGCCGTCTCCAGGGGACCGGACGGTACGACGGCCTGGCGGACGAGCGACACGGGGTTGGCGATGGTCCGGCCGGGCGGTGTGCCACAGCAACTGACCGGAGTGGCGCCGGCTGGTTGTGTGCTGAGCAGTGATGCGGCCAGCTCGTCCATGACCGTCGATGCCTTCGCTGTGGACGTGCGAGGCAACCTATGGCTCGGCGGTGGTGCTCCGACGTCGGTCATCACGCCGGACGGCGTACTGCGGAAACTGCCCGGTGGTGCCGAGGGGGTCGACAGCATCGAGGCGCGACCGGATGGGTCGGTGCTGCTGGGGACTTCACCGGGTGGTGGGGATCAAGTTCTGCAGATACCTGATGCGGCCAGTGCAGCGGCGTCGTACCCGGCGGCACCCGCGCCAGAACCGCGGTGCGATCGTCGGAAGCCGGTCGGGGGTACGACGACGTTCCGGGCCACTGCTGTGTCGGCAGTGCCTGTGGTGGATCCACGGCTGGGGGCGGCCGGGGTGAGTACTCAGCTGGCGCTGGACGCTGCTGGACGGCTGGTGCGAGTGCGAATGCCGCTGGGGGCTCGTGCCTTTGCTCCAGACGGGCAGGGTGGGGTGTGGTGGACGGTGGCGGGTCGTCGTTCGACAGAAAGCGCCGTACACCTGGTGCGGGGTCGCTCGCAGGTGGTGCGGGACCCACAGCCGGTGCCGGCTGACCAGAAGGGTGAGTTCGCGGCGGCCTCCGGGGATCGGTTCGTCTCTGCGGTCGGTGGAGGTTTCTACAACTTGTACGGACCTGGCAGGGCGGTGCGTCGAGTGCAGGTGAAGGGTGAGCTGCGGGCCTTGGTGCAGCTCGCGTCCGGCGAGGTGGCGATGGTCCTGGGCGAGCAGCTCGTTCGGGTGACTGGTGACGGCCGGACGACGGTCATGCTGGGTGGATCGGCATCAGGCTGGCCCGTCTCGGCTACCGGCGTACCGGGGTCCCAGCTGACCGCTGACGGCACCTGGTTCACCGGCCCCGACGGCAAGCTCTGGGGGTACGACGGAAGCCACCTGGTGCGAGTGGACGCACCCGGACGAGTCACGGTGATCGCAGGACCTCAGCAAGGTGTGCCGCAGGCCGCGGACCAAGTCACGGTGATCGGGTCGGCGCTGTACTTCCAGCTGAACAACGACCTGATCCGTCTGGGGGCGGCCGGATGACCGACTTCCCCGATGAAGAACTGCCGCGCCGCCTGGACGCCGGCCGAATGACCGCCTTCCCGGACGAGGAACTGCCGCGCCGCCTGGACGCCGCCGAAGCCGAGCTGGCCCGGTCCGAGCACCGCTGGTTCGCTCGGGCGACCCTGCTCATCGCGCTGGCCACCGGAGTGACTCTCCTGCTGCCCTGGACCTACAGCAGGCGCTACGGCCTCTCGATCTGGCAACTGGGCATCGAAACCCAGCCAGCCCTCGCCTTCATCTTCCTGGCCGGCCTCATCACTTCGACCGTCGCCGTCATCCTCGAGCCGGGCCTCCGCGCCAGCGCAGTCACCGGTGTCACTGCCGTCATCGCGATCGTCTGCGTCGCCACCGCCTGGCAAGCCACGTCCCTCGAGACTCTGACCGACACCTGGCCTGGACCGGGCCCAGCCTTTGCCCTTGCCAGCTCGCTGCTCTGGCTTCTCGCTGCCACCAGCCAACTAGTTGCCCAGTACAACAAGTCGCCGGCGCCGGACCCGGCAGAGATCTCCCAGGCGATCGCCCACCTTCGTCGTACCCGTTGATTTCACTCGCGGGAGGGAGAGGGAACACTCTCGCGGCTGAGGTGCATGGGTGGGGTCCGGCTGGACAGTGAGGGGACTGACGGCTGGAGGAAGCGATGAGTGTTCTACAGGCTGGAGAGCGCACCAGGACGGTGCTGCCATTTCTGGTGGCGGGACTGTCACTGGTCTATGCGGTCGCGGGGGTGGCCTGGTTGTTGGGGGCCGACGGATATGCGTTCGGGCCGGTGCCGCCGGATGGGGAGCGGTTGTCGTTGCTGGCTCGACTTCCGGACCAGGTTGGCGCGGGGCTGATCGCCGTACTGGGGGTGCTGGGGGTGCCGGCGGCGATCGGGCATGCGCGGACCGAGTGGAGTGCGTCGGCGTACCGGCCGTTGCTGGCGTTCACGGCGTTGCAAGTGGTGGTGTTCGGGCTGCTGGCGCCGAGTGTCACGGTGGCGATGCTGACCGGGTATCTGCTCGTTCTGCTCGGTCTGCCGACTGGGATCGTGTGGTTGATCGTCGGCGCGTGGAAGCAGCCGGCGACGCGGGTGCTGCTGCTCGGCGTGGCGGGTGTCGTGGTCGTCGTGGAACTGACCACCGGGTTGTTCGACTGGGCCGCGTTCCGGGACGTGGCTGCGGGGCTCGGCGACCTACCGGCGAAGGTCGGGACCACGCCGCTGTTCGTGTCCGGAGCGTTGCTGCTCGGCTGTGGGTGGGCGCTGCTCGGCATCCGTGGGCTGCGGAGCGCGCGAGGGCGGTGTCAGCGGTGTGGACGGCCGGGCGCGCGCTGGACGCGGCCGGAGTCGGCACGGCGCTGGGGGTTCTGGGCGACGATCGTGGCGGTGCTCTGCCCGATGCCGTACGCGCTGCTGCGGATGACGTGGCTGCTGCCGAACCCGATCGGTTTCGACGCCGACCAGCTGAACGCCGAGCCGGGGATCAAACTGTTGGGCCTGGGCCTCGGGCTGATCGCGCTGGCGTCCGGCATCGTCACGCTCGGGCTGATCCGGCCTTGGGGCGAGGTGTGGCCCCGGTGGGTGCCGTTCGTCGCCGGGCGGCCGGTGCCGATCAAGACGGCCGTCATCCCGGGCGCGGTGGCCGCCACGCTCCTCCTGGTCAGCAGCGCCTCCCTCACCGGCCTGCTCTGGTCCGCCGAGGCCTCGCTCACCAGGAACATCGTCTACCTGCTCATCTTCCCGTTCCCCCTCTGGGGCGCCTCGGTAGCCCTGGCCACCGCGGCGTACTACTACCGCCGCCGCACCACCTGCACCACCTGCCACCAGTCTGGCTGACCAGCATTTCGCTGGCTGACCCATCAGTTTGGGGGTTTGCCACCCTGCATACGGGTGGCAAACCCCGCAGATGGTGGGTCAGCCAGCGAAATGTGGACATGCAAGAGGGCCCCGCGCTTGGTGCGCGGGGCCCTCTGGGGTTGGTGCGGGTTACGTGTCCTGCAGGCCTGTGGTGCCGCCGGTGGTGAGGTCGGACAGCTCCAGCTCAGGCGAGGTGGACTTCGGGGTGCCGGTGAAGGTGAAGTACTCCGGCAGGCCGTCCTCGCCCACCGTGCCCTCGGGCGCCACGTCGACCAGGACGATCTGGCCGGGGCGCAGTTCCCCGAACAGGATCTTCTCGGCCAGCGCGTCCTCCACGTCGCGCTGGATCGCGCGGCGCAGCGGGCGGGCACCCAGGACCGGGTCGAAGCCACGGTCGGCGACCAGTGCCTTCGCCGCCGGCGTGAGCTCGATGCCCATGTCCTTGTCCTTCAGCCGGCCCTCCACCTGCGCGAGCATCAGGTCGACGATCTTGACGATCTCTTCCTTGCCGTGCTGGTGGAACACCACGATCTCGTCGACGCGGTTCAGGAACTCCGGACGGAAGTGCTGCTTGAGCTCCTCCGTCACCTTGGCCTTCATCTTGTCGTACGTACCGGGGGCGTCGTTCGCCCGCTGGAACCCGGTGCTGACGGACTTCGAGATGTCCCGCGTGCCCAGGTTCGTGGTCATGATGATGACGGTGTTCTTGAAGTCGACCACGCGGCCCTGGGCGTCGGTCAGACGACCCTCGTCCAGGATCTGCAGCAGCGAGTTGAAGATGTCCGCGTGGGCCTTCTCCACCTCGTCGAACAGCACCACGGAGAACGGCTTGCGGCGGACCTTCTCGGTCAGCTGGCCACCCTCTTCGTAGCCGACGTACCCGGGCGGTGAACCGAACAGCCGGGAGGCGGTGTGCTTCTCGGAGTACTCCGACATGTCGAGGCTGATCAGCGCGCTCTCGTCGCCGAACAGGAACTCGGTCAGCGCCTTCGACAGCTCGGTCTTACCGACACCGGACGGACCGGCGAAGATGAACGAGCCGCTCGGGCGGCGCGGGTCCTTCAGGCCGGCGCGGGTACGCCGGATCGAGCGGGACAGCGCCTTGACCGCGTCCTCCTGGCCGATGTACCGCTTGGCCAGCTCCTTCTCCATGTCGAGCAGCCGGGACGACTCCTCCTCGGTCAGCTTGAAGACGGGGATACCGGTCGCGGTGCTCAGCACCTCGGCGATCAGCTCCTCGTCCACCTCGGCGACGACGTCCATGTCGCCGGCCTTCCACTGCTTCTCCCGCTCGGCCTTCGCGTTGATCAGCTTCTTCTCGTCGTCGCGCAGGCTGGCGGCGCGCTCGAAGTCCTGCGCGTCGATCGCCGACTCCTTCTCCCGGCGCACGTTCGCGATCTTCTCGTCGAACTCGCGCAGGTCCGGCGGAGCCGTCATCCGGCGGATCCGCAACCGGGCACCGGCCTCGTCGATCAGGTCGATCGCCTTGTCCGGCAGGAACCGGTCGGAGATGTAGCGGTCGGCCAGCTGCGCGGCCTGCACCAGCGCCGGGTCGGTGATCGTCACCCGGTGGTGGGCTTCGTACCGGTCCCGCAGGCCCTTGAGGATCTCGATCGTGTGCGCGATCGAGGGCTCGGCCACCTGGATCGGCTGGAACCGGCGCTCCAGCGCGGCGTCCTTCTCGACATACTTGCGGTACTCGTCGAGGGTGGTCGCGCCGATGGTCTGCAGCTCACCACGGGCCAGCATCGGCTTCAGGATGCTCGCGGCGTCGATCGCGCCCTCGGCCGCGCCGGCCCCGACGAGGGTGTGGATCTCGTCGATGAACAGCACGATGTCACCGCGGGTGCGGATCTCCTTGAGCACCTTTTTCAGGCGTTCCTCGAAGTCACCGCGGTAGCGCGAACCGGCCACCAGGGCGCCCAGGTCGAGGGAGTAGATCTGCTTGTCCTTCAGCGTCTCCGGGACGTCACCGCGGACGATCTGCTGGGCCAGACCCTCCACGATCGCGGTCTTGCCGACACCCGGCTCACCGATCAGGACAGGGTTGTTCTTGGTCCGCCGGGACAGCACCTGCATGACCCGCTCGATCTCGGTCTCGCGCCCGATCACCGGGTCGAGCTTCGATTCGCGGGCGGACTGGGTGTAGTTCCGGCCGAACTGGTCGAGCACCAGGGAGCTGCTGGGCGCACCCTCGGCGGGCGCGCCGGCTGACGCCGTCTCCTTGCCCTGGTACCCGCTCAGCAGCTGGATGACCTGCTGGCGGACCTTGTTCAGGTCCGCGCCGAGCTTGACCAGGACCTGCGCGGCGACACCCTCACCCTCGCGGATGAGGCCGAGCAGGATGTGCTCGGTGCCGATGTAGTTGTGGCCCAGTTGCAGGGCCTCGCGCAGGGAGAGCTCCAGCACCTTCTTGGCGCGTGGGGTGAACGGGATGTGCCCGCTCGGTGCCTGCTGCCCCTGGCCGATGATCTCCTCGACCTGGGAGCGGACGGCCTCGAGCGAGATACCCAGGCTCTCGAGAGCCTTGGCGGCGACACCCTCACCCTCGTGGATCAGGCCGAGCAGGATGTGCTCGGTCCCGATGTAGTTGTGGCTGAGCATCCTGGCCTCTTCCTGAGCCAGGACGACTACCCGACGGGCGCGGTCCGTAAATCGTTCAAACATCGCCAAAGCGCTCCTTGCCTCAGAGGAGTCGGACGTGCCGTGTAGGCCGACCCCCGTACATGCATGCTAGTCCCCGGTGCCGACAGGCTCGCTCTCGGCGAACAAATGCTCGCCGTTCAGCCGGCCGCCGGGGTGGCATCACAAGGGAACAACCCCGCGGATCTCCAGGGTGTTCCCGCCTGGCGCCGATCAGCGAGCATGTTCGCCACCAGCGAATTCATCGAGCTGCCTGCCGAGTCAGTCACCCACGGCCGGACCGCGGCCAGCGAACTGTCCACACTGTGAAACAACCGGAATGCGGACGGTCCCGGATACCCTCGCGGGCACCGGGACCGGCGGTCCTGACGAAAACTACTTGGCTTCGTTGTACGCCGCGCGCACCTCGGCGGAGATCCGGCCCCGCTCGCTGACGTCGTAGCCGTTCTCCTTGGCCCAGGCCCGGATGTCGGCGGAGTCCGACGCCGACCGGCCCCGGCCCCGCGCCCGGCCCGCACCGCCGCGGCGGCCGGACACCCGGCGCCCGGCGCCGACATAGCCGGCCAGGGCGTCGCGCAGTTTGGCGGCGTTCTTCTTCGACAGGTCGATCTCGTACGTCGTCCCGTCCAGGCCAAAGGTCACGGTCTCGTCGGCCTTACCACCGTCGAGATCGTCCTCGAGAACTACCTGCACCCTTTGCGCCATCGATGACAGTCCTTTCCGCGCCCGTCACCGGGCCGCAATCCCCCTGCCGTTTTGTTTGCACCTGATTTGTACCGCACAAACCGGGTGCGTGTCATTCACCTCCCACAATGAGCGGGAAAGATGTGACTAAACCCTCCGGATCACGAGGCGCCGATCGACACTGTGCATCGGTGGTGACCTTGAGTATTCACCCGCTCCGAAACCGGCTGGACCAGAATGAATGACCCCGGAATTTGCAGTGACGGTCCGTTGTGCTATGCAACGATCCTGCGACCGATTCGCGGAATCACTCCGGCCGGAGCAACGGGAACAGAATCGTCTCCCGGATACCGGCCCCGGTGAACAACATCACCAGCCGGTCAAGGCCCATCCCCATACCACCGGACGGGGGCATCCCGAACTCCATCGCGCGGAGGAAGTCCTCGTCCAGCTCCATCGCCTCCGGGTCACCGGCGGCGGCCTGCAACGACTGTGCCACCAGGCGTTCCCGCTGGATCACCGGGTCGTTCAGCTCGGAGTAGGCGACCCCCAGCTCGACCCCGTTGATGATCAGGTCCCACGCCTCGACCAGGCCCGGATTTTCCCGGTGCGGCTTCGCCAGCGGCCGCGCCGACTCCGGATAGTCCCGCACAAAGGTGGGCTGGATCAGCGTGTGCTCGACCAGCTTCTCGAACAACTCCACGGCGATCTCGCCGGCATTCCAGCCGGGCTGGAGCTCGACGTCGTGCTGCTCGGCCAGCTTGATCAACGCGGCCGCGTCGGTGTCCACATCGACGGTCTGGCCGACCGCTTCGGAGACGAGTTCGAAAAGCGTCGCGTGCCGGAACGGCTGGTCCAGGTCGATGGTCGAACCGTCGCGCGCGGTCACCACGGTGCGACCCACCGCCCGGGCCGCGTTCCGGATCAGCTCCGCGATCAGTTCGGCCATCGTGTCGTAATCGCCGTACGCCTGATAGGCCTCGATCATCGAGAATTCCGCGGCGTGGGTGGAGTCAAGTCCCTCGTTGCGGAAGGTGCGGCCGATCTCGAAGACCTTGTCGACACCGCCGATCATGGCCCGCTTCAGATCGAGCTCCAGCGCGATCCGCAGCTTCATCTCCTGGTCGAACGCGTTCAGGTGGGTCGTGAACGGCCGGGCCGCGGCGCCGCCGTTGGTCAGCTGCAGGACCGGCGTCTCGACCTCGATGAAACCGTGTGAGTCGTACGTCGCACGCAGTGACTTCAGTACGGCGGCCTTCGTCCGGACCATTTCGCGCGCCTCGGCGCGGACGATCAGGTCGACGTACCGAAGCCGGACCCGGGCCTCCTCGCTGAGCGGCTTGTGCTCGTTCGGGAGCGGGCGCAGCGTCTTGGCGGCCATCCGCCAGCCGGTCGCCTGCACGGACAACTCGCCGCGGCGGCTCGTCACCACCTCGCCCTGGACGGCCAGCAGGTCGCCGATGTCCACCAGCGCCTTGAACCGGGCCAGCTCCTCCTCGCCGAGGTCCGCCAGCGAGAGCATCACCTGCAGCTCGGTCCCGTCGCCCTCCCGCAGCCGGACGAAGCAGAGCTTGCCGGTGTTGCGCAGGAAGATCACCCGGCCGGCCACCGACACCTGCTCACCGGTCCGGGTGTCGGGCTCCAGCTCCTGACCGTCGTACTTGGCCCGCAGGTCCTTCAGCAGGTGCGTCCGGGGCACCGAGATCGGGTACGGCGGCACTCCCTCCGCCAGCAGGCGGTCACGCTTCTCCCGGCGGACCCGCATCTGCTCGGGCAGGTCGTCCTGCCCGCTGTCGGGGGTCGCCGGGTTCACGTGTGCGTCAGTCATGGCTCAAGGCTAGTGACTGAGCACCTTCTGAGCCGAATCGTTTGTCCACAGGCTCTTGACAACAGCACCGGTACGGCGCCCGCCACCGGAAGAAAGCTGAACCGTTAGCTACATATCCATCCGAGCGAGGTACCTTCGAAAGAGAGGCACTTTCCCCGCCGCCGGGTGGTTGTCATGCAGTCTTGGCTTCTGTGGTTGATCATCGCCGGCCTCCTCGGCACCGCCGAGTTGATGACGGCAACGCTCGACCTGCTCCTGCTCGCCATCGCCGCCCTGGCCGCGGCCGGGGTCGCCGGCCTGGGGTTGGGCATCGGCCTCCAACTGCTCGCTTTCGCCGTCACCGCTGCCGCGATGATCACGCTGGTCCGGCCGGTGGCACGCCGCCACCTGACGTCGCACGAACAGCTACGGACCGGAGTCGCCGCGCTGATCGGGCGTGAGGCCGTGGTGCTCAGCCCGGTCGGCCGCGAGCCGGGCCGGGTCCGCCTGAACGGGGAGGAGTGGAGCGCGCGGTCCTACGACCCCGACCTCGTCATCCCCGCGGGCACCACCGTCGACGTCTTCGCCATCGAGGGCGCCACCGCCCTCGTCCATCCCCGGGAGGATCCATGGCCGAACTGATAGTCGGGCTGATCGTCGCGGTCCTGGCCGCCGTCCTCGTGCTCCGGACCGTCCGGATCGTGCCGCAGGCGCGGGCCAGCAACGTGGAGCGCCTCGGTCGCTACCTGCGCACCCTCGAGCCCGGCCTGAACATCGTCGTCCCGTTCATCGACCGGCCACGCCAGCTGATCGACCTCCGCGAGCAGGTGGTCTCGTTCGAGCCGAACTCGGTGATCACCGAGGACAACCTGGTCGTCCACATCGACACGGTGCTGTACTTCCAGGTCACCGATCCGCGCGCGGCGGCGTACGAGATCGCCAACTACATCCAGGCGATCGAGCAGCTGACCGTCACGACCCTGCGGAACGTCATCGGCGCGCTGGATCTGGAGAAGACGCTGACCTCGCGCGAGCACATCAACTCGATCCTGCGCGGCGTCCTCGACGAGGCCTCCGGCAAGTGGGGCATCCGGGTGAACCGCGTCGAGCTCAAGGCGATCGAGCCGCCGCCGTCGATCAAGGAGTCGATGGAGAAGCAGATGCGGGCCGAGCGGGAGAAGCGGGCCGCGATTCTCAACGCCGAGGGCGTACGGCAGTCCCGGATCCTGACCGCGGAAGGCGACCGGCAGGCCGCGATCCTGCGGGCCGAGGGCCAGGCGAAGGCGATCGACACGGTGTTCGAGGCGATCCACCGCAACGACCCGGACCCGAAGCTGCTGGCGTACCAGTACCTGCAGATGCTGCCCGAGCTGGCCAAGGGACCCGGCAACACGTTCTGGGTGATCCCGTCCGAGGTCACCTCCGCACTGCAGAACGTGACCAAGGCGTTCAACGGCACGACCACCACCGAGGTCCCGAACGGCAAGAACCCTGAAATCACCCCCGACTAGGTCGTACCTGGTGATCCCACGCCGTAGCGAGCAGGTGCTCGGCGCGGTAGCTCGGCGTGCTGGAGTAAAGGCCTCGATGTGGTTCCATCGTGGCCTTTGCTCCAGTGCGGCGAGATGCCGCGCCGAGTGCCGCGCAGTAGGCGTGGGATCACCAGGCACGACCTCGTGCCCCGAGCCACTAAACCGGTTGTGTCCGGATGCCACCATTGAGGCATGGGGGAACTGGCGCTCGCGATCGTGATTCCGGCGGGGATGGCGATCGCGGCCTATCTGGTCGTCGGGCTGGTCATCGGGGTCGAGAGCATGGGGGTGCCGCTACCCGGTGAGACGACGCTGATCGCGGCGGCGCTGCTCGCGTCACAGGGCCATCTGCGGCTGGAGTTCGTGATCGGCGCGGCGGCGGCCGGGGCGATCATCGGCGACTCGATCGGCTACTACATCGGCCGCAAGGCCGGCCGGGGCCTGTTCGAGCGGCTCGGCCGGCGGTTCCACCACTTCTCGCCGGACCGGATCCTGCGGGCCGAGAAGTACTTCCAGCGGTACGGCATCTGGACCGTCTTCTTCGGCCGGTTCGTGGCGCTGCTGCGGATCTTCGCCGGTCCGATGGCCGGCACGCTGCGGATGCCCTATCCCCAGTTCCTGGCCGCGAACGCCGGCGGCGGGGTCGCCTGGGCGGCCACGATCGGCATCGTCGCGTACAACATCGGCGACAACGCGGACAAGATCTTCGGCCAGCTGTCCATCTGGGCCCTGGTCGTCCTGGTGCTGGCGGGTATCGCGGCGTACACCTACTACAAGGTCCGCCGGAAGCAGCCCGAGCCGCAGCCGGAGTCAGCGGACGTTCAGGGGTAGCTGCGGGGTGGTCGTCCCGTCCATCGGACGGCCGAACATCATCGCCCCCGGGATGACGAACCGGTACGCGAAGGCACCCGCCTGGGACGCCTTGAACAGCAGCGAGGCCTGCCCGTTGCGCATCGCCACCGCCTTCAGGTTCACCCACCTGCGGGTCTGCCGGTTCCACGACTGCAGGATGACGGTCGTGTTCATCGCCGGCTTGACCGTCGTGTAGACCAGCACGTTGTCGCCGCGCAGCTTCGCCGGCCCACCGACGAACCCGGCCGTCGCGACCCGGACCACGCTCTTGGTGTACGCCGGCCGGTCGGTCGACGGACCGGTGAGGACGCCGAGCCGGGTGTAGCCGGGCACGGTGATCTTGTACGGCCGGCTCGGGCCGTTGACCATCGGGATGTCGAAGTGCCCACCGGCGGTCGTCGAACCACCGGCCGCCGGGGTCCAGCGAGCTCCCGGGGTGACCTGGGTCAGCACCACCACCGGTACACCGGCCGGCGTGGCGCGCCGCTGGACGCAGGGGGTCTCCGCCGGGCAGACGGTCTCCTGCAGGACGACGCGGCCGCGGACGTGGACCTGCACGCTGAACTGCGCCAGCGCGGGCACCACGCCGTTGACCGAGCTGGTCAGGCCGACCACCTCGCCGCCGAGCCGGGTGCTCCACTCGTTCTGCGCCCGGAGCTGGAACAGGTACGGCGGCTTGATGCTCTTGATCACCTGGCGCGTCGACGTCGTCCCCGGGCCGATCGCCTTCATCATGCCGCCGGGACGCCCGATCATCGGCACGTAGCGCTGGGTCTTCGGGCCCTTCACGTCCAGCGGATCGTTCGGGGTGAAGTCCTGCGGTGCGACCGGGACCGTCCACTTCATCAGCACTCCCCGGCCCATCGGGGTCGCGCTGGCCGCCCCCGGGCGGACCGGGCCATCGGTGTCGAACACCGGCGAGCGCGCGAGCTTGCTGGTCACCCCGCCCTGCGACGTACCGGTGGCCACCGCCACCCGGTAGTTGCCGTCCGGTGGGAAGGCCGAGGTCGGGATCTCCCATGTGTTCGGCTCACTGGCCGCGATGTACTTCACGTACGACGGACTGCTGCTGAGCACACCCTCGATGGTGATCCGGTTGGGAGCGTTGGTGTCGTTCCAGCTCACCCGCACCGCGGACTTCCCGGCACCGGCCCAGGCGACCGCCACGTCGGTCGGCATCGGATCCGACTGGCAGGCGGTCAGTGCAGTCGTGCCGAACAGCACGGTCAGCCCGACGGCGAACATCCGCCGCACTCCCACCACCTCGTCTCAGCTGCCCCACAACCGACCGGGTGAACCATACCCATGTACAGGTACCCATTCGGCACGGCCGTTGCCGGATCGGTATGCCACCTCTACCGTGAGAGGGCCACGAGGGGGGAACCGGCATGGCATTCATCGACTCACCGTCCGACCAGGGCTTCTTCGACCGGAACCGGGCTCCGGCGGGACACGTGCCCAACTACGTCAAGACCTTCGCCGCGCGGCCCGAGGTGTACGACGCCTGGAAGCAGCTCAACGGCGCGATCCGGGCCGCGATGGACCAGCGCCGCTACGAGCTGGTCACACTGGCCGCGGCGACCGCGCTGAAGTCGAGTTACTGCAGCCTCGCGCACGGCCAGATCCTGGCCGACAAGTTCTACACCTCCGAGGAGGTCGCCGCTCTGGTCGAGGGTCCGGCCCTGGATCCGGTCGACCGCGCGATCATGACCTTCGCCCGCAAGGTCGCCCTGGCCGCCGACAGCGTCACCCAGGCGGACGTGGACGAACTGAAGGCGGTCGGCCTGAGCGACGACGACGTCCTCGACGTCACCCTCGCCGCGGCCGCCCGCTGCTTCTTCTCCAAGACCCTGGATGCCACCGGCACCCCGCCGGACGCCGCCTACAACACTCTCCCGGAAACCCTGCGTAAGGCCCTCACCGTCGGTCGCCCGATCGACCAGCCTCACTCGGGCTGATTGCCGGCCGTACCGCCCAACCGGAAGGGGGTCGTCACGCCGGTGTACATCAGGTGGGTGATCAGGCCCTGGGCGGCGTGCGGGAGGTTGTGGCAGTGATCCATCCAGATCCCGGGGTTGTCGGCGACGAACGCGACCTCATAGGTCTCGTCGTCCTCGACGTTGAGTGAATCGGTCCACCACGGGCTCCCCGTGGCCGCCACACCGTTGCGGCTCAGGACGACGACGTGGTGACCATGCAGGTGCATCGGATGGACCTGGCCGGAGGTGTTCCTGATCGTCATCCGTACGACGTCACCCTCGGTCACCATGAACATCGGCACGTCCGGGAACTGACGACCGTTGATCGTCCACCACAGCCCGGGCTTGCCGTCGAAGAACCCGGGGCGACGGCCGATGTCGTACCGGAAGTCCCGATTCGCCTTCGCCGGGTCGAACCCCAGCTCTTCGGGTGCACCGTAGGACAACAGGTCGACCCGGTCGCGCGGCTCAGCGCCGGCCGGCGCGTCGCCATCGCCGATCACCAGCGTCGTCGGCCCACCGCCGAGGCCGATCCTGATCGCTGATCCTTGCGGCATCGTCACCTGCAGGTCGATTCGCCCGCCGGCCGTGACGAGCACCGCCTTGTTGCTCACCTCGGTGGGAGCGTTGACGTCCGTCCCGTCGACCGCCACCACCCGGTACGGGGCTCCGTCGACCCAGGCGGCCATCGGGCCGTTGTCGGTGTTGATCAGCCGGACCCGGACGGTCGGTCCAGGTGCGGCCACCCGGCGTTCGCCGTACCCGCCGTTGACGGTCCGGACCTTGTCATACGTGTGTACGGCGGCCACCACGTCGCTCGACGTCGGCGCGATGACGAGTACACCCCACAGACCTTTCTTCACCTGTTCGTGGGACTGCTGGTGTGAGTGGTACCAGTACGTGCCGACGTCCTCGGCGATGAAGCGGTAGACGAAGGTCTGCCCGGGTTCGACCGCGTCCTGCGTGACTCCGGCGACGCCGTCCTCGGCGTTCGGTACGTCGACGCCGTGCCAGTGCAGCGTGATCCCGTCCGGCACGGACTCGTTGTGCAACGTCACCTGGACCAGATCGCCTTGTTTCGCGACGATCTGAGGTCCGGGCGACGTGTGGTTCAGGGTGTAGCCGTCCATCGCGCCGCGGCCGGGAATGTCGAACCGCTCCTTGCGGGCGACGAGATCCACCGTCACAGCGGGTGTCCTGCCGGACGGCCCCTTCAGGGTGCTCAGGTCCTGCCCGTGATGGGCGTGCGTGGCCGGGCCGCCACCGTAGTCGGCGTACCCCATCTGCATCGGCGACAGGTCTCCGGGTACGAGACTCCGCTGCCAGAACCAGGCGATCGGCGCAAGGACGACGAGCGTCGCCACCAGCGCGATCACGGTACGGCGCCGCGGGCGTCGTAAGCGCTGGGGACGGGCAGCGACCGCAGCCGGCCGCTGCCCTTCAGTTGCCAAAGGCATCTATCTGGTCGCCTCGGTGGGCTCGGCCGTCTCCGCCGTGGCTGGTGCCGGCGGGCCGGATGCCCGCCGGGACGCCATGCTCGCGACGGCGGCCAGTGCGAAGGCGTTCAGACCGTGCAGCAGGCCGACCACCGGCGCACCGAACGAGACGAACGCCAGCGCGATCTGCAGCGCGACCAGGCCGACCACGTACAGGGCCCACTTGATCCCACCCTGGACCTTCGCGAAGAACGACACGATGAGCAGCAGCAGCGCGACGATCGGGATGATCATCATCCCGAACTGGCCATGCAGCATGTGGCCGGTGTTGCCCTCGTAGTTCTTGTCGATCACCAGGCCGCCGTCCACGTCCTTGATCGCCGTGAACCAGCCGAGCGCGATGAACATCGCCTGAAGCACGACGCCGACCGCGACCAGACCCGCGAGTACCCGATAAACAGACTTCATGATCCTCCCCCGGACCCCAGGCGACCCGCGTGCGGCGGCCATGTCCCCCAGCCGTGACCCCGGACCTCCCCAGCCCGAGAGTCGCTCACCCCATGGTGATGCAGGTCACCTCAGTGCACAAGTCCGTTCTGCCCAATCGGGCATCACTGGTTGTTACGGGCGAAGGCCTGATACAGACCGTGCAAGGGCAGTAACGGCTCGTCGCGGACCGGTGTGGCGAGTTGGCCGGAAAACAGCCCGGCCAGCGCCCCGGTCAGCACCACCGGTGTGTCCGGCTCGAGGGACTGCTCGGCCCGGATCCGGCTGACGAGGCCGTCGACCAGCGCAGCGAAGCCGTGGATCGCTCCGGACTGCAGGGCTTCCACGGTGTTCTTCGCCACCACCGAACGAGGCCGGACCAGCTCGACCCGGCGCAACTGGGCCGCCGCGTTGCCGAGCGCATCGGTCGCAGTTTCGATGCCCGGGGCAATCACTCCGCCGATGAAGGCGCCGGACGCGTTCACCACGTCGATCGAGATCGCCGTACCCACGTCGACGACGAGGCACGGAGCGCCGTACAGCTGCACTGCCGCGAGTGCGTTGGCGATCCGGTCGGTGCCGACCTCGCGCGGGTTGTCCACCAGCACCGGCAGGCCGGTCTTCACCCCCGGCTCGACCACGACACTCGGTACGTCGTGGTAGTACCGCGCGACCACATCGCGGAGCTCGTGCAGCACATGCGGTACGGCGGAGCACACCGCGATCCCGGACACCGGGGCCTCCCCGGCCCGCAAGCCCTGGAGCAGCACGGCCCACTCGTCCGCCGTACGACGGGGATCCGTGCCGACCCACCAGTGGCGCTTGACCGTGCCCTCGAACACCAGACCGACCAGGGTCCGGGTGTTCTCGACGGCGACGGCGAGGAGCATCAGACGTCCTGGGGATTCAACTCAGTCCGCAGATCCAGCGCGATGTCGAGCACCGGCGCCGAGTGCGTCAGCGCGCCGACCGCGAGGTAGTCCACACCGGTCTCGGCCACGGCCCGGGCCCGATCCAGGGTGAGACCGCCGGAGGCTTCGAGCTTCGACCGGCCGGCCACCTTCTCCACGGCCTCGCGCAGCAGAGGCACCTCCATGTTGTCCAGCAGGATCAGCTCCGCGCCGGACTCCACCGCGATCAGCGCGTCCTCGACCGAGTCCACCTCGACCTCGACCGCGAGATCCGGGTACGCCTTGCGGACCAGGCGAAACGCCTCGGCCACACCGCCGGCCGCGATCACGTGGTTGTCCTTGATCAACGCCGCGTCGGACAGGCCCATCCGGTGGTTCTTGCCGCCGCCGCAGCGGACGGCGTACTTCTCCAGCGACCGCAGCAGCGGCATGGTCTTCCGGGTGTCGCGGATGACCGCGCCGGTGCCCTCGACCGCGTCCACCCAGCGACGGGTCAGCGTGGCCACGCCGGAGAGGTGGCACAGCAGGTTCAGCGTGGTGCGCTCGGCCGTGAGCAGTTGCCGCGTCCTGCCACGGATCGTCATCAGTACGTCGCCCTTGGCCACCCTCGCACCGTCGGCGACGGAGTACTCGAGCTCGACCTCGTCCGGCGTGGCGACCTGCCGGATCACCAGCTCGGCGATCTCCAGGCCCGCGACCACACCGTCGCCCCGGGCGACCAGCTCGGCAACCGAGATCTGCTCCGGGTCGACGGTGGCCGTGGTCGTGACATCCACCCCGCCGGCCAGGTCTTCCTCGATCGTGGCCCGCACGAGGTCACCGACCCATTGCCGGTCGACAGTCTCATCCATGCTGGGCATTCTCCTCGGTTTCGTGCGGCGCAAACGTCGTACGGGGAACTGCTTGGTCGCCCTCGGCGGGCAGAGTGAGGTCCAGATTGCCTGACCAGCTCCGGTCGTCCCGATCCGGGTGGTCCTCGCGCCAGTGCGAGCCGCGGCTCTCCTCGCGTGCGGTGGCGGCGGCGATCAGCGCGGACGCCACGGTGACCAGGTTCGTCGCCTCCCAGCCCGGCGTACCCGGCTCACCGGCCGGCTGCTCGATCAGCTTGCCGAGTGTGGCCCCCGCCTCCGAGAGCCCGGTCGCGCTGCGGATCACCCCGGCCCCGACCGTCATCACCCGCTGCAGCTCGGGTACGACGTCCGCGTCGACCAGCCCGGGGACGCGGGTGTCCGCGACCGGCTCACGCAATGCGGGCAGGCCGTTGGCCAGGTGGGCGGCGATACGCCGGGCGAACACGAGCCCTTCGAGCAAGGAGTTCGAGGCGAGGCGGTTGGCGCCGTGCACACCGGTGCACGCGACCTCACCGCAGGCGAAGAGGCCGGGAACCGACGTCTGACCGTGCAGATCGGTCCACACGCCGCCGGAGGAGTAGTGACAGGCGGGCGCGACCGGGATCAGCTCGCGGACCGGATCGATACCGTGTGAACGGCAGGACGCCAGGATGGTCGGGAACCGCACCCGCCACTTCTCGTCCCCGAAGTGGCGGGCATCGAGGTAGACATGATCCTTGCCAGTGGCAAGCATCTGCCCCATGATCGCCTTCGCGACGATGTCCCGCGGCGCCAGGTCGGCCAGCTCGTGCTGGCCTTGCATGAACCGGTTGCCCTCGTGGTCGACCAGGAAGGCGCCCTCACCGCGGACGGCCTCGGACACCAACGGTTGCTGGCCTTTCGCGCTCTTTCCCAGCCACAGGACGGTCGGGTGGAACTGCACGAACTCCAGGTCGCGCACCTTGGCACCGGCACGCAGCGCCAGCGCCATCCCGTCACCCGTCGACACGCTGGGGTTGGTGGTCGCGGCGTACAACTGGCCGATTCCGCCGGAGGCCAGGATCACCGCACGGCTGCGGATCGCGCCGACGCCGTCCAGCTGGCCCTCACCCATCACGTGCAGGGTGACGCCGGCGACAGCACCGTCCTCAGCGGTCAGCAGGTCGATGACGAGGGCGTGCTCGATCAGCCGGATGTCGTCGGCCCGCTTCACCGCGGCGACCAGTGCGCGCTCGATCTCGGCACCGGTCGCATCGCCGCCCGCGTGCGCGATGCGGTTGCGGAGATGCCCGCCTTCCCGCGTCAGCGACAGATCTCCGTCGACGGTGTCGAAGCGCGCACCCAGGTCGATCAGATCCCGGACAGCTTCGGGCCCTTCAGTCACCAGCGCCCGTACGGCGTCCGGATCACAGAGGCCGGCGCCCGCGACCAGAGTGTCGTGCAAGTGATCCTCGGGCGAGTCCTCCGGGCTGAGCGCGGCGGCGATTCCGCCCTGGGCCCACTGGGTCGAGCCGGAGGCGACGACATCCTTGGTCACCACCAGCACGGAGCCGAGCTCACGAGCCTTGAGCGCGGCGGTCAGCCCGGCGATACCGGATCCGATCACCACCACGTCGACGGTGTCGATCCATCCAGGTTCAGGCGCGGTCAGCCGTTGCGGGACAGCGGGTCCGGTCATGGGGCCTCCCGC
>NZ_JBEZZH010000021.1:0-19164 GCF_040639075.1 Kribbella sp. NPDC023972
TCGGCGCGATCGCGGTGATGTTCCACGTCGGACAGGCGCAACTGCCGGAAGCTGTGGGGCCCGCCGTAGGTGGGAACCGCGCAGTAGGCGAGGGACCGTCAGACACGGCCTAGTCGTCTGCTGGGCCGAGTTTCGTCTCGTCGAACCAGAGGTCCTGCGGTACTCGCTCGGAGAGCTCGGTGAGCAGGGTCGCGGCGCCGCGGAACATGTCCGGGTCGACCGGGATGGCACAGCCGTTCAGGCCCAGGACGATGGTCGTGCCGTCATGGGTTCGCATCACACCGGCGATCTCGTCCCAGCGGATCTCGTGCACCCCGTCGTCGTCGCGCAGTACCAGCGCGGTATCTGTTCGCACCCAGAGCATGGAGCGGGCTTCCTTGACGAACGCCCGGGCCGCGAAGGGCGGCTTGAAGGTCTTACCGGCCGGCACATCCGGGGTCACCGGGCAGATCGATCCGCGACGGAATCCTGCCTGCTCCCACACCTCCCCGGCGTCCTCGTAGGCGTAGCCGATCGCCGTCGGCAGCGCTGCCTTCAGTACGGCGGCAACCTCGGACGGCCGCAGTCCGGCCAATCGCTCCCGGTCCACCGGCTCCAACTCGGGTTCGCCGAACATGCGGCCCATCGTGTTGCCGAAGGTACGGCGCAGCTCGGGCTCGTCGGCGTCGAGCCGTTCCTGCCAGCGAGCGATCTGGTAGGCGAGCTCCGCCTCGGTCGGACCGTTTTCGGTGAGGTCGGTCAGCGCCTCGACGAAGGCGCGGGACACCTCCGCCTCGCTGCCGTCCCGCGCCTCGGCGTACACCACCCAGTCGCTGGTCCCGCCCGGGCCGGCGACGAGATCGGCGCCGACGTCGTAGCTGTGCCCGCGGACGTGCCGGCACTCCTCCTCCACCCGGTGCCGGAGTACGTCGATCGTCAGGGTGGACTGCCGTACGGCGTTGTCCGGCGGCAATGTGAGCAGGACACCGGCGGCCGGGATGCCCTCCCCGACCACGGTCGGGCCGTCGAACGACCGGCCGGCGGGATGAATCCGGGTCGGCGCGGAACCGCTGGGCAGCTTGAGCTGCAAGTCATCCGGCAAGGGACCGGTCACCTGCAGCACCGCGTTCGAGGGGACGAACCAGGCCTGGGCGAACGCGGTGACATGCTCCGGCTTCAGCCCGTCGTACCCGGGTCCCTCCAGCCAGGCCAGTCCGGGACCCTTGGCGCCGTACCGGACGTTGAGCAGTTGCGCGACGACCGGATGCGCGACCCGGCCGTCCTCAGCCGCGAGCACACCCGCTTCCAACGCCAGCCGCTCGACCGGCGGCTCGGCGAGGGCGCGGCACAACCGGTCCAGGAACTCGCCGACCCGCGCCGACGACCCGGAGGCGACGAACGTCGTCGTCATCAGGTCGACCTCGGCATTCATCTCGATCGGCAGCCCGCGCACGCTGTGCATCACCAGGTGCTCGAGCGCGTGCGCGACTCCGACGGTGCGCAGCGTCTCGTCTCGAGAGCCGACAGCGAAGGTCAAAGTGATGTCGGTGTGGCTCTGCGTGCCGCTGTGCCGCAACACCCGGACGCCGTCGATGTACTCACTCACCAGCCGAACGTTATCCGGTGGGTTGTGGGGACCTTAGGGTGTGCAGCGTGCTGGATGCCGATGACGTACGACGGATCGCGCTGTCCTTCCCGGAAACGGTGGAGAAGGAGCGCTGGGGTCACCCGACCTTCGACGTGGCCGGGCGGATGTTCGTCACCATTCCTGACGACCAGACGTCGTTCGCGGTGCGGTGTCCCCGGCTGGAGCGGGCGGAGCTGATCGCGGCGGAACCCGAGAAGTTCTGGGTCCCGCCGCACGAGGCCGGCTCGAACTGGGTCCGGGCCCGCCTCGCCGCTCTCGAGGACGCCGACGAGTTGCACGACATCCTGATCGACTCCTGGCGGCAGGTGGCGCCGCCCGGCATCAGCTGACGTTGTTCGGCGACGCGCTGAATGTGTTGCAGGTGGCCGGGTTGCCGGTCCGGAACGACTGGCCCATGAACCGGGCCTGACTGGCCGGGCTGCCGTGGGTGCCCTCGTTCGGCTTGTCGCCGGCGGTGACGACCCACTTGTTCCACACCTGCAGCATCAGTCCGTTGATCGGGTAGCTGCGCTTGTTCACGGCCAAAAAGACTCCGGCGAAGCAGTTCGCCTGCAACTCGGTACGCCGGTTCATCCGCAACCGGTCGTCGTACGACGCGGCGTCGTACTCCAGGTCGTGCGCGGCCTCGAGGATGCCGGTGAGCTCCTGGACGTGGTGACCGTACTCGTGCGCGATCGAGCGGGTGTACCACATCCGCGAGTACGCCTTCGACTCCGCGTCCGGGTACTCCAGGTAGGTCTTCACGAACACGTCGACCTTCATGTACATCGTCTGGTTCGACGGGCAGTAGAACGGCACCGAGACCGCGCCGTCCCCACACGGCGAGCTGTACTTGGTCCCGGACCAGTAGATCATCCGCGGCGGCCGGAACTTGTAACCGGCCTTCGCCACCAGCGGCGCCCAGCCCCGATCCAGGCACGGTTTGACCGCCGCCCAGTAGGTGGCGGCGTTCTTGGTGTCGGTCGGGCGGACCCGCGGCTCACGGCAGTTCGTCGTCGCCATCTGGCCGGCTTTGTAGAGCCCGTTCTTGGCGACGACGTCGATGGCCTTCGGCTCCGGCGCTGTCGTGCTCGTACTGGTCGGACCGTCGGTGGGCTCCTGCGTCGGCTCCGATGTCGTGGTCGGGGACGGCGTGTAGCGGCCCGAGCTGACCGGTGGGGTGTAGTCGTCGGCGTTCTTGCCGAGCTCGCTCCGAACGAATACACCGGCGATCGCCACCGCCAGGACACCGAGCACCAGGACGGCCGGCGCCTTGGACTTCTTCTTCGGCGGCTGCGGCTGCCAGCCGGGCTGGTAACCCGGCCCGCCGGGACCGGGCGGCCCGAAGCTGGGCCCCCAGCCGAACCCCTGTCCCTGCTGCGGCGCGACCGAGACCGGTGTGTACTGCGGCTGCCCGCCGTACTGGCCGGGTGGCGGACCGTAAGGAGTCTGCGGCGGCGGACCCTGCGGCGGCCCAGGCTGCTGGTACGGCGGATACGGCGGATACGGCGGATTCTGGCCCGATGGACCGCCGAACGGTGGCTGGCTCAACCCCGTTCCCTTCCGTCAAATAGAGCACTGCGTTGGACAGCGACGGCCACAGTATCGGCAGAAACAGGTCAGCCGAGTGGGGGGCCTGCGGGGTAGGGTCGGCCAGGTGACCGATGCCACCACTCCGAACAGCCCGATCGATCAGCTCTCCGAGCGATACCTCGAGGAGTACGTCGCTCTGTCGCCGACGGCGGCGACGTTCATGGGGATCGTGGGTCACGACCACGAATTGCCGGACTACACCCCGTCCGGCTTCGAGGCGCTGATCGAGCTGACCCGGCGTTCGGTCGCCGAGGCACATGCGACTCCGGCGGGCAGCCCGCGCGAGGAGGTCGCCAAGGACGCGTTCCTGGAGCGGCTCGGGCTGGAGCTGGAGTCGTACGAGGCCGGCGTTCCGCAGCACCAGCTGAACGCGATCGCCTCCGTCCCGACGGAGATCCGGCAGGTGTTCGACCTGATGCCGACCGCGACCGAGCAGGACTGGGAGACCATCGCGATCCGGCTCAACCAGGTCGGTACGACGCTGGACGGCTACCGCGAGACGCTGCTCGAGCAAGCAGCCAAGGGGCGGGTGTCGGCGCTGCGTCAGGTGAACGACCTGGCCGGCCGGATCGCCAGCTGGACCGGCGCCGACGGCGACGACTTCTTCGCCGGACTCGCGGCGCAGGCCCCGGACAGCGCGGTGAAGGCGACGGTGGAGGCAGCGGCCGCGTCGGCGCGGAAGGCGTACGAGCAGTTCGGTGGCTGGCTGACCGCGGAGCTGGCGCCGCGGGCGCCGGACAAGGACGCCTGCGGTCGCGAGGTGTATGAGCTTGCCTCCCGCAACTTTCTCGGCGCCACCATCGACCTGGAGGAGACGTACGCCTGGGGCTGGGCGGAGCTGGCCCGGATCGAGGCGGACATGCAGGCGATCGCGGCCGAGCTGAACGGCGGTGACCGCCGTATCGAGGCGGCCGCCGCGGTCCTGGACGCCGACCCGGCCCGCAAGATCCACGGCAAGGAGGCGTTCCGGGACTGGATGCAGCAGCTGGCCGACTCCGCCGTGACCGAGCTGGGTGGAACCCACTTCGACATCCCGGACGAGATCCGCGCCATCCAGTGCATGATCGCGCCGACGTCGGACGGCTCGATCTACTACACGCCGCCGAGTGAGGACTTGACCAGCCGGCCGGGCCGGATGTGGTGGGCGGTGCCGAACGGCGTCGAGGAGTTCGCCACCTGGCGTGAGGTCACCACGGTCTACCACGAGGGTGTGCCCGGCCACCACCTCCAGTGCGCGCAGACCATGCTGCGCACCGACCTGCTGAACCGATGGCAGCGGATCGCCTGCTGGGTCTCCGGCCACGGCGAGGGCTGGGCCTTGTACGCCGAACGTCTGATGGAGGAGCTGGGTTACCTCGAGGACCCTGGAGCGCGGTTCGGGATGCTGGACGCGCAGGGCTTCCGGGCGGCCCGGGTGATCGTCGACATCGGCATGCACCTTGAGCTGGAGATCCCGCCGGACAACCCGTTCGGCTGGCGCCCGGGTGAGCGCTGGAACGCCGACCTCGGCTTCGAGTTCCTCCGGGCGCACTGCCGGATGGAGACCGAGTTCCTCCGCGCCGAGCTGAACCGCTATCTCGGCTGGCCCGGGCAGGCGCCGTCGTACAAGGTGGGCGAACGGATCTGGCTCCAGGCGCGGGACGAGGCACGACAACGGAAGGGCTCCGCGTTCGACCTGCGCGCCTTCCACTCCGGCGCGCTGGACCTCGGCTCGATCGGGCTCGACCCGCTGCGGCGCGCCCTCGCGAAGCTGTGAGCGTCCGGTTCGTGCTCGCGTCGGCGTCGCCGGCGCGGCTGAAGACGTTGCGGGGCGCCGGCGTCGAGCCGGAGGTGATCGTCTCCGGAGTCGACGAGGACAACGTCACCGCGGAGAGCCCGGGTGAGCTCGCCCGGGTGCTGGCGACCCTGAAGGCCCGGTCGGTGGTGGCCGGCCTGACCGAGCACGCGACTGTCCTCGGCTGCGACTCGGTGCTCGAGCTGGACGGCGAGCCTTACGGCAAGCCGGGTTCGCCGGAGATCGCGCGCGAACGACTCCGGTCGATGCGCGGGCGGACCGGCGTACTGCACACCGGGCACTGCCTGATCGACACCACCTCGAAGCAGGAGCTTCGCGAGCTCGAGTCGACGAAGGTGTACTTCGCCGACCTCACCGACGAGGAGATCGAGGCGTACGTCGCCACCGGCGAACCGCTGGTGGTGGCCGGCTCGTTCACCGTCGACGGCCTCGGCGGCCCGTTCGTCACCGCGATCGAAGGCGACTACCACAACGTGGTCGGGGTCTCTCTGCCGTTGCTGCGCCGGATGCTGGCTGAGGTGGGCATCAGCTGGCCGGCGCTCTGGAACTCCTCCCCTCGGATTGAGTACGACGAGGCCGAGGCCGCGCGGTACGACGACACCCGCGGCGGAACCGAACGCGCGGCGGCCGCGGCCGAGGCGGTCGACTCCCTGCTGCCGAAGGGTGGCCGGGTGCTCGAGCTGGCCGTCGGCACCGGCATCGTCGCCGCCGAACTCGTTGCCCACGGCCACCTCGTACACGGGGTGGACCTGTCGACGGCGATGCTGCGGCGTGCGCGGATCCGCCTGCCTGGGCATGTAGCGGCGGCCGACGCGGGCAACCTGCCCGTCGCCGACCGCCGCTGTGACGCCGTCGTCGCGGTCTGGCTGCTGCACCTGCTGGACGACAGCGAACCGGTCATCGCCGAAGCCGCCCGGATCCTCCGCCCGGACGGCGTCTTCATCACCACGACCGAGAAGTCCGACGCCAGCCGGTACGCCGACGACCGCGGCCCCAGCGAGTCCCGCTCCCAGGACGCCCTCTCTCACCTGGTGGCCACAGCCGCCCGCTACGGCCTCACCCTGGACGGCGCGACCACCTTCCCCGGCCCACCCCGCACCAACTACCGCTCCCCGCTCTACCCGTTGGTCCGCTTCCGTCGTACCTGAGCCTCAGCGGCGGCGGCCCGGGAGGAGGAGGGCGATGACTGCGCCGGCGGCGACGATGGCGGCGCCGGTCCAGACTGCGGGGACGAGGCCGTCGGCGTAGCTGGCCGGGGACTCGTACGAGCCGGCTGAGGCGAAGACCGAGGCCAGGACGGCGACGCCCATCGCCACACCGACCTCGCGGATGGTGTTGTTGGTGCCGGACGCGACACCGCGGTCGGCGTCGGACGCGCTCGCCATCACGACACTCGCGGATGGGGCGAAAGTCAGCCCCATCCCGACGCCGGCAAGGACGAACGGCAGCACCAGTTCGCCGTACTGCGTCGAGGCTGTGGTGATCAGGGCGATCCAGCCGAGCGCCACCGCGAGGAACGCCTGCCCGGTCGCGACCAGCACGCGCGCGCCGACCCGGTCGACGATCATCCCCGCGATCGGCGCGACCACCATCGGCGCCATCGTCCACGGCATCGTCCGGACGCCGGACTCGAGCGGGCTGTACCCCTGCACGACCTGGAAGAACTGCGCCAGCAGGAACACCGCCCCGAACACTCCGACGGAGAACGTGAACGAGACGACGTTCACGGCGCTGAACGCCCGCTCCGAGAACAACCGCAGCGGCAGCATCGGCGCCGCGGTCCGCCGCTCCCACCCGATGAAGGCGACCAGCAGCGCCGCACCGGCGATCAGCGATCCGAGCACGCCGCCCGATGTCCACCCGTCGTCGGCGCCGTGCACGACACCCCAGACGATCGACAGTACGCCGGCTGTGGCGAGCACGAGCCCGGCCAGGTCCAGCCGCTTCGCCGTACCCCGGGACTCGGTCAGCACCCGGGCGGCCAGCAGGACCGCGACGACGCCGATCGGCACGTTCAGCCAGAAGATCCACTGCCAGTTGAGCCCGTCGACGACTGCTCCGCCGACGACCGGACCGACCGCCACGCCCAGACCGGAGATGCCACCCCAGGCGCCGATCGCGGCGCTGCGGTGCCGCTCGGGCACGGCGCCGGCCAGCAGAGTCAGCGACAACGGCATGACGGCCGCCGCACCGACGCCCTGAATCGCCCGCGCGCCGATCAGCATCCACGGCTCGGTCGCCAGCGCACAGGCGGCCGAGGCCAGCGTGAACAGCGCGATCCCGGCAATGAAGATCCGGCGGCGGCCCAGTCGGTCACCGATCGCGGCGGCGGTCAGCAGGAGGGCCGCGAAGGCCAGCGTGTACGCGTTCACGAACCACTGCAGGTCGGACAGCGACGCGCCGAGCTCGGCCTTGATCACCGGCAGCGCGTTCGTCACGACCAGGTTGTCCAGCGTGACCATGAAGGTGGGGATCCCCACCGCGGTCAGTACGGCGCCCAGCCCGGCTCGGCGAGCCGGTGGCGCGGTGGGTTCGAGCCTCTCATCGAGAGCGGGCGACGACATGGTGAGCTCCTAGTTGTAATTGACTGATAACAAGCTTCATGACCAAAGTATGCATCGACTGATAACATGTCAAGCGAACGAAGGGAGAGACATGGGAGCCAGGGTTCGGCTGACCGCGGCGGAGCGGGGCGAGGAGGTCCTGCGGGCGGCAGTGCAAGCATTCGGTGCATCCGGGTACGCGGGCACGAAGACGGACGAGATCGCCCGGCTGGCCGGGGTGTCGCAGCCGTACGTGATCCGCCTGTTCGGCACCAAGCAGCAACTCTTCCTGGCCGCCGTGCAGACCGTCTGCGACACCATCGAGCAGACCTTTCGCGACGCCGCGGAGCGCGAGCCGACCCTCGCCAGCCTCGGCCACGGCTACAACGAACTGATGGCCGAGCGCGAACTGCTGCTCGTCCTGCTGCACGGTTTCTCAGCCAGCGGCGAACCCGCCATCGGCGACGTGGTCCGCGAACGCTTCGGCGGCATCTACCGCCTGGTCCGCGATGTCACCGGCGCGTCCCCCGCCGAGACCCGCGAGTTCCTCAGCACCGGCATGCTGCTCACCGTCATGTCCGCCATGCAGGTCCTCGGCCCGGACGCGATCAGCCTCCCGTGGGCCGACGAGCTCAACGCAACCCTGCATCCCCCGGTTGACTAGCCGATGCCGCGGAAGACGCCGTCAGCGTCAGTGTTGCCGGCGACTTCTTCCACTCCAGGTCGATCACAGCACCGTGTCGACCATGACCTTCTTGGCCTCCTCGATGAGTTCGGAGGGTTCCGGCGAAAGGTCGATTCGCTTCGGCGAGGCGTAGTACCGGTCGTTGGCCGCCTCGAAACCGTCATCGCCGGAGTAGCCAAGCAGCCAGACGAACCGATCGTGCTCCCGATCTACCCACGCGCCGATCACCTGGAAGCCCGCCTCCTCGCGCAGCGGTACGACGCCGGACTTCCATCCCGCGATCCATGCGTCCATCTGTCCGTGCCGGATCCGGTAGTCCAGCAACTGGATCTCCATGATGTGAGGATCCTCCTCACCCGCCACCTACGCCACCGTGGCCCGACCACCAACGCTTCAGCACGCAGGCACGCAGGGAAAGGGAGACACACCCTAGTCTCGAACGAGCCGTTGGCCAGCCGCGAACCAGATCGTCGCGGTGGCGAGCACGAGCGCAGCGACCGTCACGAGCAGCGAGCCCGCGACGTCGGCGCCCTGGATCAACGCGGCGGCTACCGCGACAACGGGGATGATCAGCAGAGCGATTGCCCCCGGCAACAACCACCGCCGGAGCGCCTGCCGGTGGACCAGCGCGTACGACGGGACCTGCGCGGCGAACGCGGTCGCCAGATGCACCACCAGCAAGGAGATCGCGACCAGCGCCAGGCTCCAGCTCACCTCACCCGGCGCCCGCATCAACCACCCGCCGGCGACCGCGACGATGAAGAGCAGCCCGGCCGGCGAATCCGGCAGCACAACCGTTGCCAAGAGCATCGGAATCGCTACCAGCGGGATCAGGTCCAGCTGTTCCCACGGCTGCACCGCGGACACCAGCAACGCCAACCCACCGGCCGCGGCGACGGTCAGCCGCGCGATCACCACAGCCCGCCCAGAAGCCCGCAACTGCGCGAGCCACAGGCTGATCTTTTCCGCCAAGCTCATCGACGTCCTCGCTTCGCTCCGGGCGCCGATGAGACACGAGGGCGACTGTGCTTGATGATGAACTCGCTCCGCTCGTTCATGAGCGCATCCTCCCCGCGGACGTCACGAGCGCTTCCCTCTCCACCGGCGCCATCAGCGCGTCCTCCTTGCCCGCATCATGAGCGCATCCTGGGTGCTGCGGACAGTCTCGAGGCGTTGCGTAGGACCTCGTCGAGGGTGCCGGCTCCGCGCCACGTGACGGTGGGGACGCCCAGGTCGCTGAGGCGGTCGAGTTCGCGGCGGCGCTCGAGCATGCGCAGGCGCCAGGCCAGTGGCCAGGCGCGGACGTCGTGTTCCTCGAGGTCGATCACCGAGGCGACGTCCGGGGGCAGCGTGTCCACGGCGATGACCGTGCACCCCGAGTGCACGAGCGTCACGACGTACCCGAGGATCACCTGCCGCAGCAGCGGGCTGAGCACCACGACGAGGCTGTCGGACTTGATCCGGTTCCGCCGGATCAACTGCTGCTCGTCCTGCTGCCGGCCGCGGCGGTCCGCGTGGACCAAGGCGTCGAGGATTCGGCGCAGGTGCCCGCGACCGCTGCCGGAACGTACGCCGCGCACCAGGTTCCCGGTGTCGATCAGGCGGACCCGGTCGCCGTGGCGCAGGTAGTGCTCGGCGATCGACGCGGCCGCCCGTACGCCGGTGTCCAGACTGCTCGACCGTCCGTCGATCCCTTCGCTCACCCCGATCTCGCCGCCGGTGTCGAGCAGGATCACCACCTCGGTGTCGCGGTCCGACCAGGTCGAGGTGACGTGCAACTCGCGGGTGCGCGCGGACACGGCCCAGTTGATCCGCCGCAGCCGGTCGCCGGTCCGGAACGGCCGTACGCCGGACAACTCCGTCCCCTCGCCAGGACGGCGGGACCGGTGCAACCCGACCAGACCGGCCGGCCGAGGTACGGCGTCGACCGCTTCGAAACCCTCGCGCAGCGGCAGCGTGGTCACGGCGAGCGCCTCGGCCGACGTCACCGGGATGCGATACGCACCGAGTACCGAGGTCGCGACGACGGTCGGCCGGTCCAGGCCACGCAAGCCCCACCGCTTCGACCGCACTCCGACCTCGAGCGTCACCCCGCCATCGCTCACCGGCTCCGCGATGGCGGCCTGCGGCGGGTCGTACTGGAACCACTGGGTCCGCGGCAACGCCGCAACGATCAGATCGATATCGGGATCGAGCGTCCCAGCCACCCGCAGCCGGTAGGTCGTCGCCTGTCCCTCGAACAGCACATCCGAGTCCAGCTCGGTGTGCACCTCGGGCTGTTCGCGCGGCCTGAAGTACCGGCCCCACACCGCGAGGAACGCCAGCGGCAGCCCGAGTACGGCGGCATCCGGCCGCCGGGCCAGCACCGCCACGAGCACCAGCAACCCCGCCGCGCAGATCGCCCGGATCTGTGCGTGCGTCGGCTGCCAGCCTCCCTCCGGAGTCATCTCGATGCGCCGACAACAGTGGGTGGAGTCGGCACCGAGCCGAGGACTGTGCGTACGACGGTCGCGCCGGTCACCTCGTGCAGCCAGAGCTCGGGGCGAACCGTGATCCGATGCGCCAGCGCCGGAACGGCGACCGCCTTCACATCCTCTGGTACGACGTAGTCCCGGCCCTGGATGACGGCGTACGACCGTGCCGTCAGCACCAGCGCCAGCGACCCACGTGGCGACGCACCGACGAGGACCTGCGAGTCGCGACGGGTGGCGGCGGCCAGGTCGACGCAGTACTGGCCGACGGTGTCGTCGACGGTGACGGTTTCGATCGCGCGCTGGGCGGCGAGCAGTCCGGCCGCGTCGGTGACGGCTTCGACGGTCTGGTCCTCCTGGCGACGGCTCATCCGGCGGCGCAGGACCTCCCACTCCTCCTCGGCGCTCGGGTAGCCGAACCCGATCCGCAGCATGAAGCGGTCGAGCTGAGCTTCGGGGAGCGGGTAGGTGCCTTCGTACTCGACCGGGTTCGCGGTCGCGAGGACGTGGAAGGGGCTGGGCAGCGGGAAGGTCTGGCCCTCGACGGTGACCTGGTGTTCCTGCATCGACTCCAGCAGCGCGGCCTGCGTCTTCGGCGGGGTCCGGTTGATCTCGTCGGCGAGCAGCAGACCGGTGAAGATCGGGCCGGGCCGGAAGGCGAACTCGGACTCCTTCTGGTCGTACACAAAGGCGCCGGTCACATCAGAGGGCAGCAGGTCCGGCGTGAACTGCACCCGCCGGAACTCCAGCCCCAACGCCTGCGCGAACGACCGCGCGGCCAGCGTTTTGGCCAGCCCTGGATAGTCCTCCAGCAGCACGTGCCCGCCGGCGAGGATCCCGGCCAGCACCAACTCCAGCGCTCCGGTCTTCCCCACCACCGCCTCACTCACCCGATCCAACACCTCCCGGCTGAGCGCAGAAACCTCCCCGACCTGCAACGCCCGCCCAGCCGCCACACCTGCCGTGGCCCCCGCGCCCGGGTCAACCTCGCGCCCGGCCGGGGCACCGGCCGCCGCACCCGCCGTGGCCCCCGCGCCCGCGTCAACCTCGCGCCCGGCCGCCGCACCGGCTCCAGCCTCCCGGCCGGCCAGTGGGGTTTCGCCGGGGCCGAGTGGTCCGCCAGGGCGCAGGTCTGGGTCTGTCACGGTTCCTCACAGCTTCTCGATGGTCTGGACGGCGTACTCGAGCTCGTCGAAGGACGCGGTGCGCTTGTCGTCGCCGGTGATCAGGCTCCACAGCGGTTCGCCGGTGATCTCGCGGGCCCGGTCCGGCTCGCGCTGTGGGTCGACGCCGTGCCGGTGCACCAGCCGGTCGGTGGTCAGCTCCAGCAGCAGTGGCTGGATCCGGCGCGCGAACGTCTGCGACCCGTCACCCGCGCGGCGCTCCCGGCTGGCCTCCTGCAACCAGGTGGCGATGAACTGGGTCCGGTTGTCGTTGTTGCGGCTCCGCAGCGCGGCGAGCTTCTCGTCCTGCCGGGCCGGCCAGTTGGTCTCCAGCACCTGCGGCAGGATCAGCCGGATCGCCAGCGACCCGAACCCGACCGCGAGCGCCGTCGCGACGAACCACAACGGCCGCGGCGACATCCCGGCCGCCCCGAACGCTCCCACCAGCAGCAGGCTCACCAGCACGGCAACCCCGACATGCCGCACGAGCACCTTGTCAAGCCGCCTCGAGCGAACCGGCGGCTGCTGCACCGGTCCGCGCCGGTCCGATTCCTCCAACGGCGTCCACTGGTACGACGTCATCCGACCACCCCGCTGTCGGCGTGAGTCGCGGACAGCTCCTCGCGCAGTCGAAGCAACGCGGCTCTGGCCTCGGCGCGAGCCTGCTCGGTCGAGCCATGCGTGGAGTAGCGGGCCTCGCGGTAGAGCTCGCCGAGGCGGATGAGCCGGGGCTCGGAGATACCGCCGATGCCGAGGACGCGGACAGTGAACTCGGCCGGGGTCTCCGACGGCTCGCGAGCCACACCTGCCGAGGCGGCCGCCTCCTCCAGCGCGACCCAGCAGGCGATCACCGCGTCGGTGGCCGTACCGGTGTCGAGCCCGGCCAGCCCGATGTCGATCGCCTCGGAGAGCCGGTCGGCCTTCATCCGCTCCCAGTCGGTGTCCTCGGTCTCGACCTGAGGCACCTGGACCTGGCGAGCGATCCGATAGACCAACCACCCGAGCAGGGCCGCGACGGCCGCGATCGCCAGCCAGACCACCGCCTGCCAGAGCGCTTGCACCCAGGCCGGCAGCGGCTCTCGCTTCGCGTCCCGCAGCGGCGCCGGAGGCGGCGGCGTAGGCACCTGCACGGTCTCGTTGCCTGTGTCCGTAGGCAACGGCCGCGGTGTCGAGCGCAGCGTGCTCTCACTGACCGGCCGGACCGGGCCGCCGGCCGACGCGAGCACCACGAACCCGGCCGCCGCGACGCCGAGCATCAGCACGACAGCCAGCATCAGCGCTCCCCGCCGCCTCGGCTGCATCACGGAAGGCTAACCGATCAGAAGCCCGTGTCGAGCCACGGAAGCTGACGCGCGGAAAACGCTTCCGAGGCGGCCGCGAGCGCGCCGGACGTGTGCTCCTCCACCAGACCCGCGGCGCCGAGCCGGGCCAGTGACGGCCTGCCCAGATACACCGCCCCCAGCTCCCGTGCGTCGATGGTCAGGTCGGCCGACCGTGACGTCGGCTCGCACGTCGCGCCGTCCGGTCCGCCGGCCAGCTGCCATCGACCAGCGTTCCAGGGCAGGAAGTCGTCTGTCACCGCCAGCACGACGTCGATGTCCCGCGCGTACGTCCGGGCGGCGAGCGCCCGGCCGACGTCGACCGGCCGGACCCACAGCCCGTCCCGGGTGATCGGCGCCGGCGCCCGGGGATCGAGCAGCAGCTCCAGCAGCGGATCGTCCGACGGGAGCTGCCCGCACCGCGTCTCGCTCAACAGGTCCGGCTCCAGCAGGTACCGCCAGAGCGCGGCATGTGACGCGAGGTCCGCAGCGTGGACCCGGTAGACCTGGACGAACCCCTTGTCCGCCCGTTTGGTCCGGTAGTGCGCGAACCCGGTCACCTCACCATCGCGCTCGGCGAGCACACACCGCAGCGCGGAAGCACTGCTCGGACTCGTCGTCACGTTGTCCGCACTCACGTAGCCCTGCCAGCGCTCGTCGTGGTGGAACATCCCGGGCCGGTCCGCGGCCAGCCTGTTCCGCAGCGCCGCGCACGCGGCCAGCGACTCGCGCACGTCGACGTACCTGATCCGTACGTCGTCCACGCCGGCCACCGGCCGCAGCTCGCGGGAGGCCTTCGGGATCACGATCTCCTGGTGGTCCGAGGCCAAGCCGTACCCGAACCGGCCGTAGATGACCGGCTCACTCGCGGTCAGCGCGGCGATCGGCTCGGTGCCACCCTCGTGGATCTCCGTCAGCTGGGCGCGCATCAGGTCGCGGAGGATGCCGCGGCGCCGATGCGTCGGCCGGACCGCGACCAGTGTCACGCCGGCCACCGGTATCTGCGCGCCGGGCACCGTCATCCGCAGTGAGAACGCGCCGGTATGCCCGACCAGCTGTTGCTCGTCGGTCGCGGCAATGCTCCGCTCCGGCTCCCACACCCGCCGCTCGGACTCCAGCTGAGCCTCGTTCCACGGCGCGGCGAACGCCAGGTCGACGAGCTCCACCAGCTCGTCCCAATCGCCTTTGAACCGCCCGATCTTGATCGCCATACCCCTTGCCTACCAGACGATCGAGACAAACCCCGCAGGGTTTTCACCGAAGTGCCTGAAGAATGCACGGCAAGTGCGCGCTTGGTTCGCCGCGGGTTCCGGTCCAGAGCATGATCGCCCAGTTGACCCCAGCAACTACGAGCCTGCCGTCTCACGACAGCCGCCGGCGCGAATCCGCGGGAGGGCGGGAAATTTCCCGGTCTGACGGGAAAGTCACCAGCCCCCGGCTCTGGACTGATGAAAACCGTTTTCATATACTCAGCCCCATGACCGTGCTCATGCCACGCCTCCGGCGCGGCGGGTCATGGGGCTGTAACTCCCGTCCTTCCCTCGTCGCTGCAGTCGCTTCGCTCCCTCCGCTCCTCAGTCCAGGCCGGGAGGCCCCATGACCGCCCAACCGAAAACCTCGTTGTCCCTGCTGGTCGGCCTGTCGGCAACCCTCCGCGAACCCGTGCTGGACGCGATGGTGGACCCCACCACCGTGGCCGTCGTGGTGGACCAGGACGAGCTGCCCGGGCGGGGCGTGCTGTCCTGGCGGGTGTTCGACGCGTCCGGCCCGATCGACTCCGGTGAGTTCACCGTGGGCGACGACTGCGGCGCCTGCCAGCTGATCGAGTCGCTGCTGCCGCTGCTCGAGACCCTGGTCGCGCGCCGGCACTGGGATCACGTCGTACTGGCCGCTCCCCCGGCGATGGAGGCGCGTCCGCTGGCGGGCGCGTTGGTGACGACGATGCCCGAGATCGCCGTCGACACGGTCACCTGCGTGGTCGATGCCGTACTGCTGGTCCAGCAACTCTCCGGTGACGAGCTCCTGGACGAGCGTGGACTGGCTCTCGGGCCGCCCGACCGGCGCAACGTCGCCGAGCTGACCGCCCGGCAGATCGAGTACGCCGACGTGTGCGTGCTGGCCAACGCACATCGCAGTACCGCGCCCGAGCGGCTGCACAACCTGCTGGTGCATCTGAACCCGCGTACGACGGTCGTCGCGGCCGATCCGGCTGGTGTACCGACCGGTCCGGTCGCGCGGACCGGGCTCTTCGACTTCGAGGCGGCCGAGGCGTGGGCCGGTGAGCTCGCCGCGTCGGACCGGTTGCAGCCGAGCGGGGACGGCGTCACGACGGTGCTGTGGCGGTCGACCCGGCCGCTGCACCCGGCCCGGCTGAACGACGCCCTCGAGGACATCGTCGACGGCGTCGTACGGAGTCGTGGAGTGGTCTGGCTGGCCAACCGGCCGACGCAGCGGGTGCGGTGGGAGTCCGCCGGCTACAGCGCCTCGCTCGGGACCCTCGGCGAGTGGGCCGACACCGAGCACCTCGCCGAGTGCACGGTGGTCGCCACCGGCATGGGCCTCGACCCGGCGCGGCTGCAGGCGATCCTGGACGCCTGTCTGCTGACCGAGTCCGAGCTCGCCAGCCTCAACTGGCAGGAGCTCGACGATCCCTTCGCCGGGGTGCTCTAACCGAGGAGAGGAAGTCGGTCCGCGTACGGGCCGAGCATGTCCAGGTCGTCCTCGTCGAGCGGAACCCGCCCGGTCGCCTTCAGCACGTACGTGGTGGTGTCCCAGCCGATCACGTCCCACGCCTCCGGCCCGAACAGGCCGTCCAGCGTCCGCGCCGCGACCTGTAGCCCCTCGGCATCAGGCTCCGGCGCGTCCGGCAGGTCGACGATCAGGTCGAGGTGGTGGACCGTTGCCTCCAGCACCAACGTCGTGACGAAGTCGGTCACTCGCAGCACATGTCCCTGCGTCTCGACCCGTCGGTCCTTGTCCGCCAGCCCGGCTGTGGCCGCGCGGACGGCGGCCTCGGACAGCTCACGCCAGTGCTGCACCAGGACGGCCGGTCTCCGGTACGCCGCCGCGACGGCGCGGTAGAACTGGTCGTCGCCTCCCGACCCCGGTGGGAAGTCTTGCCAGTAGGTGACGAAGTCCCGGTCCGGTACGGCACTGGCCGGGCTGGCAAACCCCACCAGCGCGCGCTGGGCGTCGTACAGCAGATGAACCAGCAGGGGGCCGACGGACAGCCCCTCGCAGCGGGTCGGGCGGGCGAAGTCGGCATCGCTCAGGCCCTGCACGACCTCGGTCACCCGTCCGTACGTCCGGCCCAGCGTCGCGGCCAGCCGCAGTGGCAGTGCTCCTCGCTCAGGCGCCCTCATGGCAGGCCCTCCTCGGTGTGCGGTCCTGTCCGAACGTAACCCGAGAAGGCTCCGCTGTGTTCCTACGAGCGGGCGGTGTCGAGGTGCGCGGCGGCGACAGCCTCCAGGTGGGTGAGGTCGGACGCGACCGTCGCGAACGTATAGCCCTGGCTCAGCCGCCGCTGCGCCGCCTGCCCGTCCGGCGTGTGGATCCCGGCTGCGATGCCGGTCGCCTCCGCCGTACGCGCGATCAACTCGACCGCCTCCTCGAACGGCCCGGCGACCTCCGGATCACCCGGGAATCGCGCCCCGACGGACAGTCCGAGATCGGACGGACCGACGTACACCCCGTCCAGACCGGGGGTCGCGCAGATCTCCGCCACGTTCTTCAGCCCGAGCGGCGTCTCGATCATCGCCAGTACGACGGTCGCCGCGTCAGCGTCGGCGGGGACCGGACCGACCCGCAGCGCCGACCGCATCGGGCCGTAGGACCGTACGCCGGCCGGCGGGTACTTCGCCGCCTGCACCGCCCGGGTGACATCCTCGGAGCTGTCCACCAACGGCACGATCACCCCGGCCGCTCCGGCGTCCAGCGCCCGACCGATCGGCGTCGGGTGGTTCGCCTCGACGCGGACCAGGCCGACCGACCCGGTCCCCAGCGATGCACCCGCGTCCACTGCCAGCAACCCGGTCAACAAGCCCTGATACCCGATCAGCCCGTGCTGGCCGTCCAGTACGACGTAGTCGTACCCGACGCGTGCGATCCGCTCGGTCGCGACGGGAGCATCCAGCACCACCCAGTACCCGACCAGCTTCTGCCGATCCCGAAGACGCTCAGCGAAGTCCTTCGAACTCACGTGTTCTCCTCCGACGGTTGCGTCAACTTTAAACCGCTCGCCCCGGCCGATGACGGCACGAAACATCCGTCTCATGCCGGAGGCCGCGGGTCGACGAGTCGGCGGACGTCCTGCGAGGGAGACCGGCTCTAGACCGGCGGGACGCCGTGGCGTTTGGTGCTGAAGTGGCGGTCCTTGGACTGCGCGGCGGCCAGCCGGGCGATGAGCTCGCTGCGGAGGTCTTCCGGTTCGACGATGGCGTCGATGACCAGGTCGGCGGCCAGCCGGAGGATGTCGATGTCCGTCTCGTACTCCTCACGCAGGCGGGAGATGTACTCGACCCGCTCGGTCTCGTCGGCGATCTCCTGGATCTTGTTGTAGTACACGGCGTTGATCGCCGCCTCCGGACCCATCACCGCGATCTTCGCGGTCGGCAGCGCGATACACGCGTCCGGTGAGAAACCGGGTCCACACATCGCGTAGAGCCCCGCGCCGTACGCCTTGCGCACGATCACCGACACCGTCGGAACGGTGGCCTCCGACACCGCGGTGATCATCTTCGCGCCGTGCCGGATGATCCCGGCCCGCTCGACCTCGCTGCCGATCATGAACCCCGGTACGTCGCACAGGTACACCAACGGCACGTTGAACGCGTCGCACAACCAGATGAACCGTGCCGCCTTGTCCGCCGAGTCGACGAACAGCACGCCACCCTTGACGGCCGGCTGGTTCGCCACGATCCCGACCACCTGCCCGGCCAGCAGCCCGAACCCGGTGACGAGCTCCGGTGCGTACGACGGCTTGAGCTCGAAGAACGTGTCCGTGTCGACGACCGCGTCGATCACGTCGTGGATGTCGAACCCGACACTCTCCTCGGCCGGCACCAGGTCCCGGGTGAAGTCACGGGCCGGCGGCGAGGCGTCGTACGACGGCGGCCTCGACTGCCACGAACCGGGCAGGTAGGAGAAGTACTGCTTGGCCAGCTCGATCGCCTCGGCGTCGTCGCCCGCGAGCAGGTCACCGCAGCCCGACACACTGGTGTGCATCCGGGCGCCGCCCATCTCCTCCAGCGTCACCTTCTCGCCGACCACCATCTCGGCCATCCGCGGCGAGCCCAGGTACATCGAGGCGTTGCCGTCGACCATGATCACCAGATCGCAGAACGCCGGGATGTACGCACCACCGGCGGCGGACGGTCCGAACAGGCAACAGATCTGCGGCACCTTGCCGGACAGTGCGACCTGGTTGTGGAAGATCCGCCCGGCACCGCGACGGCCGGGGAACAGGTCCACCTGGTCGGTGATCCGGGCGCCGGCGGAGTCGATCAGCCAGAACACCGGCAGCTCGTCCCGGATCGCCACCTCGGTGATCCGGACGATCTTCTCCACCGTCCGGGCACCCCACGACCCGGCCTTCACGGTCGGGTCGTTGGCGACGATCAGCGCCGGCCGTCCGTCGACCAGCGCGCGACCGGTGACCACGCCGTCGGCGGGCAGGCCGGCGTTCAGCGCGTTCGCCAGCTGGGCGTCCTCGACGAAGCTGCCCTCGTCGACCAGCAGCGCGATCCGGTCCCGCACGTAGAGCTTGTTCTGCGCGGCCAGCTTTGCCGCCGCCTTCTCCGGCGGGGCGAGCGTGGCCTCGCGGGCGACCTTGACCTCGGTCCAGTGATCGTGGGTCATGGGGCCTCCCGGCCTGGACTGAGGAGCGGAGGGAGCGCAGCGACGGTCGTGGGGCCCTCCCGCCCTGGACTGAGGAGCGGAGGGAGCGCAGCGACCGGAGTGACGAGGGAAGGGCGGGAGCCGAGGGCCCCAT
>NZ_JBEZZH010000022.1:0-18149 GCF_040639075.1 Kribbella sp. NPDC023972
TGACTTGAATCAAAAAATACTTCAAAGGAATCCGCCACAGACAACAAACAACCACCACACCCAAACCATCAAGCAAGGATGCGACAAATCATTCAATGCCCGCGGACGGGGTTAATGCATCTTTCGGCATTGACTTTCGGCACGCTGTTGAGTTCTCAAGAATCGGACGCACACCGGATCCAGACCTTTCGGCCAAGATCCCGGGGCAACCTGCGTTACTGTACCGGAGCAGATCCACCGAGTCAAGACCCGATTTTCTGTCTCTCCGCCCCGCGCTTCAGCTACCGCCCCGAGTCAGACGACGCGGTTCGGCTCAGCTAGCCTTGGGGGGTTCGGAGCGACCGGCCGCTTTCGCGTCCCGCGCCTCGCTCCAACAAGAAGAACATTACGTGGCTTCCGGGTGGACGGTCAAATCGGCTCCCGGTGGGCTGGATCACACGGCTGTAATTTGCTCCCGGCAGCCACTGTGTGGGAGTGGAGCCCAGGCCGTCAGCCCTGTGTCTGGGAGGCCAGGACCCCTGCGAACGAACGCTTTCCGCGCCGCAGCACCAGCACTCCACCCGGCAGCAGATCGTCGGCCCCCGGCACGTACTCGGCGTCCTTGACCTTCTCGTTGTTCAGGTAGCCACCGCCTTCGGCCACCGTCCTGCGCGCCGCCGACTTGCTGGCGACCAGACCGGACTTCACCAGCAGGTCGCCGTACGTCGGCATCGGTTCGCCGGCGCCGAGTTCGACATGGGGTGCTTCGCGGAGTGCGGCGACCAGTGTGAAGCCGTCGAGGGAGGCCAGCTCCCCCTGGCCGAAGAGCGCCTTGGACGCCTCCTGTACTCTCCTGGTCTCCTCTTCGCCATGGACCAACGTGGTGATGTCCTCGGCGAGCAGTCGCTGGGCCTCACGTGCGTGGGGGCGTTCCGCGGTCGCCTGCTCGAGTGCGGCGATCTCCTCCGGTGTCCGGAACGTGTAGAACCGCACCAACTGCATCACGTCGCGGTCGTCGGTGTTGAACCAGAACTGGTAGAAGGCGTACGGCGATGTCAGCTCACGGTCCAGCCACACAGTGCCGGACTCGGTCTTACCGAACTTCGTGCCGTCGGCCTTGGTCACCAGTGGCGTAGCCAGGGCATGTGCTTTGCCGCCTTCGGTACGGCGGATGAGCTCCGCGCCGGCGGTGAGGTTGCCCCACTGGTCGCTGCCACCTGTCTGCAGCGTGCAGTTGTAGCGGCGGTACAGCTCCAGGTAGTCCAGTGACTGCAGCAGCACGTAGCTGAACTCCGTGTAGCTGATCCCCTGCTCCAGCCGGGCTTTGACGACCTCACGGCCGAGCATCCGGTTCACCGGGAAGTGCTTGCCGATGTCCCGGAGGAAGTCGAGAGTGTTGAGGTCCTTGGTCCAGTCGTAGTTGTTGACGATGCGACCAGGGTTCGGCAGGGCCGGGTCGAAGTCGATGAACTTCTCCACCTGGCCGCGCACCTTCTCGACCCATTGCTGGACTACATCCTTCGGGTTCAGTACCCGCTCGGAGCTCTCCTTGGGGTCGCCGATCAGACCGGTGGCACCACCGACCAGTCCGATCGGGTTGTGGCCGGCCAACTGGAGGCGGCGCAGCGTCAGCAGTTGCAGCAGGTTGCCCATGTGCAGGCTCGGCGCGGTCGGGTCGAAGCCGACATAGGAGGTGATCGGTCCGGCCGCCATCGCGGCCCGCAGGGCGTCGGGATCGGTGGAGTGCGCGATCAGGCCGCGGTTCTCCAGGTCGTCGAGCACCTGGGTGCGGCTTTCGGTCCCGCTGTCGGTCACTTGTCTCTCCTCGAGTACGTCGGTCAGCTCCAAGTGTCCTGTATGGGGACTATGTGGGGTCCGGGCGGGTCAGGACGGCCTTGAGTTGCGGCCGCAGTGCGTGACCGTCAGGTGCGTGGACTGTGGCAGCGGTCGGCCGGTGCGGGTCGTGGGCACCTGGGTCCGGGTTCGGCACCGGGAGACCGTGCGACAGGACCTGCTCGGCCGGCGTCAGCTGGCGGATGCCGATGGCCCGAACGTGATCCGGGTGCGTCTGTGCGAAGTCGCCGTACAGCTGGGGATCGTGCTGGCCGTCGTCACCGATCAGCACCCACCGGACGTTCGGGAACTCCGCCGCAAGCCGGCGTAGCACCGTGCGCTTGTGCTCCTGCCCGCTGCGGAACCACCCGGTGTTCGTCGGCCCCCAGTCCGTGAGCAGCAGCGGGCCGGCCGGGTACCCGTGCCGCGCCAGGAAGCGGGTCAGCGTGGGTGCCGTGTTCCAGGCCCCTGTGGACAGGTAGAAGATCGGCGCACCCGGGTGGTCTGCCAGGAGCTCGGCATACAGCTCTGCCATGCCTGGTACGACGCGACGCGCCTGCTCGTCCCGGACGAAGGTGTTCCAGGCCGCGATCAGTGGACGCGGCAGCATCGTCAGCATCACCGTGTCGTCGATGTCGCTGACCAGACCGAGAGTCGCGTCCGGGTCGGGGACGTACACGCGAGCACGGGCCTCTCGCTCGCCGTGCACACCAAGGTTGATCTCGTGCCAGCCCGGTGGCAGCACGACCGGTGCAGTGAGGTCGACGAAGCCGCCGCGGTCGGTCAGGGCCTCGAACGTCTGCCCGCTGATGGTGACCGTCACCTTCACCTTGGTCGCCGGTGCCGTGACGAAGACCCGCCAGCCGCGCACCACCTGATCCTCGTCGTACCGCGGTTGGCTGCGCGGGTCCCGGCTCAGTACGACGCGGGCCATCACCCGGACGAACTGGGTGGTGCCGTAGCCGACGTGCGGGATGATCCGCTCCCGCCACCCGCGACGCCGCAGGATCGCCTGCACTCCGATGTTGAACCAGTCCTCGAGACGGGACGCGTAGTGCGGACGGGCCATAGTCCGAAACCTACCCGGCGCAGGGGCCGCTACGCCTGCTGACCCACACCCTGGGAAGACCTTTACCGAACTGCCGGAACTCCTTTGAGAACTGTCGGCGGCGGCCTCTACGGTCTACGCATGACACAGACCTCTGCCGCTCTCGGGATGTGCTTCCCGCGCACCTACCCCGCCGCCCTGGTGACCGACGTTGCCCGCCGCCTGGACCAAGGCGGTGCGGACGAGTTGTGGATCATCGAGGACTGCTTCTACACGGCCGGACCGTCACTGGTGTCCGCCGCCCTCACCTCGACCGAGCGCCTCACGGTCGGTCTCGGCATCGTGCCCGCGGTCGCCCGGACCGCCGCCGTCACCGCGATGGAGTTCGCCACTCTGGACGCGCTCGCGCCCGGCCGGTTCCTGCCCGGTATCGGTCACGGCGTGCAGGAGTGGATGGGCCAGATGGGTGTCCGGCCGAAGTCACCGCTGACCGCGCTGGAGGAGGTCACCACCGCGGTCACCCGGCTGCTCGCCGGCGAGAACGTGAGTGTCGAGGGCAAGACCGTCTACTTGCAGGACGTGAAGCTCGACGCGCCGCCGGCGGAGGCGCCGCCGATTCTGCTCGGGGTGATGGGTCCGAAGTCGATGGCGCTGGCCGGGCGCGTCGGTGGCGGGCTCGTGCTCTCCGAGCCGGCCACTCCGTCGTACGTGCGGCAGTCGATCGAGTACGCCGGATCACCCGAAGGCTTCGTGGTCGCGGTGTTCAGTGCGTTCTGCGTGCGCGAGGACCGCAAGGCGGCGTACGAGTGGACCGCGCCGTGGCTCGCCGCGCGGATCGACGACAACCACCCAGGGCTGACGGCGCTGCCGTTCTTCGACGACATGAAGAAGGTGTACGGCGACTCGGGCGTGGAGGGACTCGTCGGGATGCCGGTCGATTGGTGGACGGAGATCGGTGCGGTCGGCACGCTCGACGACGCGGCGGCGCACATCGAGGCGCTCGAGGCAGCCGGGGTGCACCACATCGGGCTGTTCCCGGATCCCGAGGTGGAGCACGGGCTGCCGCAGCTGGACCACGTGCTGGAGCTGGCCAACCGCTAGGCGCGGCGTTTGGGGACGTGTGGGCGGTACGGCGAAACCGTCGGGTCGCCCGGGATCCAGAAGCGCCACGGGCGGTCGGCGGCTTCGCGCAGGCCGACGCGTGGCCCGGTGGCCGGTTCGCCGTCGAAGCCTGGCCCGGGGAGCAGCTGGACGTGGGAGGACTTGGAGAGCAGGTCGGCGCCGTTGTCGTCCCGGCCGATGCCGAGAGCAACGCACATCCGGGCCGGACCGCGGGCGAGGTCGCGGTCCGCGTTCCCGTTCGCCCGCCTGGCAACCGGCCCCGGCAGCACGCCACCCGATCGAACCCCGGCCGCCGCGGCGCCGTTCGTCGTGCTCGCGGACTGGTTGAACGTGCCGGAGGCGGTGGGGGGAAGGCGGCGGGCACGGGCGAGGTCGAGGCCTTCGACGATCTCGCCGGCCCGGAGGAGGATGGCCGAGGGCTGTCCGTCCGGGCCGGCGCTGATGTTCATGCAGAAGTGCATGCCGTAGGTGAAGTACACGTACAAGAAGCCAGGTGGGCCGAACATCACCGCGTTGCGGGCCGTCTGGCCGCGGTACGCATGCGAGCCGGGGTCGTTCGGGCCGTCGTACGCCTCGACCTCGGTCAGGCGTACGGCGACTGTGCCCTCGTCGGTGGTGCTGCGCAGGACCATGCCGAGGAGCTTCGGAGCCACGTCGAGGACGGGACCCGCGAGCAGCGGGCGGCGTACAGGCATGCGCAGCACCCTAAGCGAACCCCGCCCGCACCCGAGCGAGCCCCAGCCCAGGCGAGCAATCCGAGCGATCAGCCCAGGCGGTCCGCGTGGGCGGCGGCGCGCGCCCGGAGCTCACTCAGCTGCTCGGCCACCCGCTCCCCCGCCGTACCGCCGCGGGTGTTGCGGGACGCCAGCGACCCCTCGACCGTCAGCACCGAGCGGACGTCCGGCGTCAGCGACGGCGAGATCGCGGCCAGCTCCTCGTCCATGAGATCCCACAGCTCGATACCGCGCTTCTCGCACTCCTGGACGCACGCACCGGCGAGCTCGTGGGCGACCCGGAACGGCACCTTCTGCCGGACCAGCCACTCCGCGATGTCGGTGGCGAGCGAGAACCCCTGCGGCGCCAGCTCCGCCAGCCGCGCCGTGTTGAAGCGCAGCGTCCGGATCATTCCGGTGAACGCCGGCAGCAGCACCTCGAGGGTGTCGATGGAGTCGAAAACCGGTTCCTTGTCCTCCTGCAGGTCTCGGTTGTACGCCAGCGGCTGCGCCTTCAGCGTCGCCAGCAGGCCGCTCAGGTTGCCGATCAGCCGGCCGGCCTTGCCGCGAGCCAGCTCGGCGATGTCCGGGTTCTTCTTCTGCGGCATGATGCTCGACCCGGTCGAGAACGCGTCGTCCAACTCGACGAACCCGAACTCCTTCGTCGCCCAGATGATCACCTCCTCGGCCTGCCGGGACAGGTCGACGCCGATCTGCGCGGTGACGAACGCGAACTCCGCGACGAAGTCGCGTGCCGACGTCCCGTCGATCGAGTTCGCCGAGGAGTCGGTGAAGCCGAGCTCGACCGCGACGTACTGCGGGTCCAGGCCGAGCGAGCTGCCGGCCAGGGCTCCCGATCCGTACGGCGAGTCCGCGGCGACGCGGGCGTCCCAGTCGGCGAGCCGGTCGAGGTCGCGGATCAGCGGCCAGGCGTGAGCGAGCAGGTGGTGTGACAGCAGGACCGGCTGCGCGTGCTGCAGGTGGGTCCGGCCCGGCATCGCGACACCGAGGTGCTTCTCCGCCTGCTCGGCCAGGATGTTGACCTGGTCCAGCACGAGCCGGCTGATGATCCGGCCGTGCGCGCGCAGGTAGCCCTTGAACAGTGTGGCGACCTGGTCGTTGCGGGACCGGCCGGCCCGCAGCCGTCCGCCGAGCTCGGCACCGAGCCGGTCGAGCAGACCGCGCTCCAGCGCCGTGTGCACGTCCTCGTCACCCTCGGCGGGCAGGAACCTCCCGGCCAGTACGTCGTCCAGCAGCCCGTCCAGCCCGGTCAGCATCGCGGCGAGGTCGTCGTCGGTCAGTAGCCCCGCTCGGTGCAGCACCTTCGCGTGCGCCTTCGAGCCGGCGATGTCGTACGGCGCCAGCCGCCAGTCGAACTGTGTCGACTTGCTCAGCGCCGCCAGGGCATCCGCCGGTCCATCCGCGAAGCGGCTACCCCACAGGGTCGCACTCTCACCAGAACTCACGCCAACATCCTCTCAATCACTTCGGGAAGGCCTTCCGCCAGGTCGCGGCCGTCTTTGGGTCGTACGTGCGGCTGAGCGACATCCGCACCTTGACCTCGCTGTCCCGGCGGGACGGAACCATTCGTTCGCGTTCGACGGCCGGCAGTTCGGCGAGCGCCGAACTTGGCGCATCCCGGCGTGAGCGTTCGCTACTTCGGTTCGCGAGCGGCCAGGGACAGGAAGCGGGTGGCCAGGGCGGGGCCGCCGGTCGGGTTGCGGGAGACGACCATGACGGTGTCGTCGCCGGCGATAGTGCCGAGTACGTCGTCCAGTCCCACGTGGTCGATCGCCGACGCGAAGTACTGGGCCGCACCCGGCGGGGTTCGCAGGATGACCAGGTTGGCGCTCCCCTCGGCCGACACGAGCAGCTCGGACGCCACGCGGGCCAGGCGGGCCTCGAAGGCGGCGGCTTCACCGGCTCGCGGCGTACGGTCACCGCCTTCTCCTGGTACGGCGTACACCAGCTGTCCGGACGAGTCGCGCACCTTCACCGCGCCGATCTCGACCAGATCGCGCGACAGCGTCGCCTGCCCGACGACGAGCCCGGAGGCCGCGAGCAGGTCGGCGAGCTCGGTCTGCGACCGCACCGGCTGCCGCCCGAGCAGGTCGACGATGCGCTGCTGACGCGCGGTCTTCGTGGTAGGAACCGCGATGCTCATCCACGTCCTCGCTTCACTCCGGGCGCGGATGAGGCACAAAATACGCTGTGCTTGATGATGAACTCGCTCCGCTCGTTCATGAGCTGAAGTTCCTTGCCAGCAGCCACGACAGTAGGGCCTTCTGCGCGTGGAGCCGGTTCTCCGCTTCGTCCCAGACGACCGACTGCGGACCGTCGATCACGGCCGCCTCGATCTCCTTGCCCCGGTACGCCGGCAGGCAGTGCAGCACGATCGCGTCGGCGCTTGCCTTGGACATCAGTTGCTCGGTCACCGCATACGGGACGAACGGTGCCTCCCGCAACGATGCCTCGGCCTCCTGCCCCATCGACACCCAGGTGTCGGTGGCAACGACATCGGCACCGTCGACGGCTTCCAGAGCATCCGCGGTCCACGCGGCCGAGCCACCTGTCTCGGTCGCGATCGCCGCGGCCCTCTCCAGGACGGCGGGATCCGGCTGATACTCGGACGGCGACGCCACCACCACATGCATCCCGGCGGTCACACCACCGAGCAGGTACGAGTGGGCCATGTTGTTCGCACCGTCGCCGAGGTACACCAGCTTCAGTCCGGCGGTCGAACCCTTGTGCTGCCGGACGGTCAACAGGTCGGCGAGGATCTGGCACGGGTGGAACTCGTCGGTCAGCGCGTTCACCACCGGCACCCGGGAGGCCGCGGCCATCTCGTCGATCCGGGTCTGCGCGGACGTCCGCCACACGATCGCCGCGACCTGCCGGTCGAGCACCCGCGCGGTGTCCGCGATCGGCTCGCCGCGGCCCATCTGCGACGTCTGCGCGTCGATGATCAGCGGTACGCCGCCCAGCTCGGCGATCCCGACCGCGAACGAGATCCGGGTCCGGGTCGACGTCTTGTCGAAGATCACCGCGACCGTCTTCGGCCCGGCCAGCGGCTGATGCCCGAACCGGTCCCCGGCCAGCTGCTGCGCCAGCGTCAGGACCTCGTCCTGCTCGACCGGGCTGAGGTCGTCATCCCGCAAGAAGTGTCGTGGCGTCATGGGGCCTCCCGGCCTGGACTGAGGAGCGTAGGGAGCGAAGCGACTGGAGTGACGAGGGAAGGGCGGGAGTCAAAGCCCCATGACCCCGCCGGCGCCGAAGGCCCGGCCAAAAGCACCGTCATGGGGCCTCCCGGCCTGGACTGAGGAGCGTAGGGAGCGAAGCGACTGGAGTGGCGAGGGAAGGGCGGGAGTCAAAGCCCCATGACCCCGCCGGCGCCGAAGGCCCGGCCAAAAGCACCGTCATGGGGCCTCCACCTGGTCGAGTAGGCCCGGGAGGGCCGCGACGAAACGGTCGGCATCAGCCTTGCTCAGGATGTACGGCGGCGCCAGCCGCAACGCGTTCGGAATCGGGTTGTTCACCACGAACCCGGCCTCCAGCGCGAGCGCGGCCACCTGGTCGGACACCGGCTTGGCCAGCTCGATCGCCAGCAGCAGGCCGCGGCCGCGCACCCCGGTGATCAACGGATGGTCGAGGGCGATGATCGACGAGGCGAGGTGGTTGCCGACAGCATTCACCTGGGCCAGCAGCCCGTCCCGCTCGATCACCGTCAGGACGGCGAGGCCGGCGATCGCGGCGACCGGGTTGCCGCCGAACGTCGTGCCGTGGTTGCCCAACTGCAACAGGTCCGCGGCCGCGCCCAGCCCGATACAGGCGCCGATCGGGATTCCCGCGCCCAGGCCCTTGGCAACGGTCACCAGATCCGGCGTGATCCCTTCGGTCTCGAAGGCGAACCACGTCCCGGTCCGGCCGATCCCGGTCTGGATCTCGTCGATCCACAGCAGCGCACCGTGCTCGGAGGTGATCCGCCGGGCCGCCTGGAGATACCCGGCCGGCGGTACGACGACGCCGTTCTCCCCCTGGATCGGCTCCAGTACGACGGCCGCCGTCTCGTCGTCGACCGCCGCGGCCAGCGCGTCGGCATCGCCGTACGGGACGAAGGTGACGTCGCCGGGGAGCGGGGCGAACAGCTCCCGGTACGCCGGTTTCCACGTCACCGCGAGCGCGCCCATCGAGCGGCCGTGGAAGGCGCCGACGGTGGAGACGATCTTGGTCCGGCCGGTCCGCCGGGTGATCTTGAACGCGGCCTCGTTCGCCTCGGTGCCGGAGTTGGTGAAGAACACCTTGCCCGGGACCTCGAAGAGGCCGAGCAGCTTCTCGGCCAGCGCGATCTGCGGTGCGGAGGCGAAGAAGTTCGAGACGTGCCCGAGAGTGGCCAGCTGGCTGGTCACCGCGGACACCACGAACGGGTGCGCGTGGCCGAGGCAGTTGACCGCGAGCCCGCCGAGCAGGTCCAGGTACTTGTTGCCGTCCGCATCCCACAGGTACGCACCCTCGCCGCGCACCAGCACCCGCTTCGGTGCGCCGAAGGTGTTCATCAACGCCGACGAGTACCGCTCGGTCAACGCGGACTGCGTGCCGTCAACCGTTACCAGTTCGGTCATGGGGCCTCCCGGCCTGGACTGAGGAGCGTAGGGAGCGAAGCGACTGGAGTGACGAGGGAAGGGCGGGAGTCAAAGCCCCATGACCCCGCCGTGCCGGAGGCGCGGCAATTCAACATGGGATCACCTGGGTTCCGCTTCCGGCGTCGGTGAAGATTTCCAGCAGCAGCGAGTGCGGTACTCGCCCGTCGATCACGGTCGCCCGGGACACGCCCGACTCGACCGCCCGCAGGCAGGCCTCCATCTTCGGCACCATCCCGGACGCGAGCGACGGCAGCAGCTCGGCCAGTTCGGCGGCGTCGATCTGGGTGATGATCTCGTCGCTGTCCGGCCAGTTCCGGTACAACCCGGCCACGTCGGTCAGCACCACGAGTTTCTCGGCACCGAGCGCGACCGCCAGCGCGGCCGCCGCGGTGTCCGCGTTGACGTTGTGCGCCTGGCCGTCCTCGTCCGGCGCGATCGTCGACACCACCGGGATCCTGCCCGCGTCGATCAGGTCGATGACCGCCTCCGGCCGCACGTCGACCACGTCGCCGACCAGCCCGATGTCGACCGACTCGCCGTCCACCATCGCCGTACGGCGCTCAGCGGTGAACAGGCCGGCGTCCTCACCGGACATGCCGACCGCGAACGGGCCGTGCGCGTTCAGCAGGCCGACCAGCTCGCGGCCGACCTTTCCGACCAGGACCATCCCGACGACGTCCATCGCCTCGGGCGTGGTGACCCGCAGGCCGCCGCGGAACTCGCTGTCGATACCGAGCCGGCCGAGCATGTCGCTGATCTGCGGCCCGCCGCCGTGCACGACGACGACCCGGACTCCGGCGTACCGGAGAAAGACGATGTCCTCGGCGAACGCGCGCTTGAGCTCCTCGTCCACCATGGCGTTGCCGCCGTACTTCACCACGACGGTCTTGCCATGGAACTGCTTCAGCCAGGGCAGCGCTTCGGTCAGTACCGCAGCCTTCTCGACCGCCTGTGCGTGACTCGCAGTAAGACTCATGACGAGTACGCCGAGTTCTCTTCGACGTACGCGTGCGACAGGTCGGTCGTGAGGACTGTCGCGGACGCCGGGCCCGCGTGCAGGTCGATCACCACGTCGATCTCCGGACCACTCAGGTCGGCCTCGGAGCGGTCGACGCCCTTGCCTCCGGCCACGCAGATCGGTGCCCCGTTCAACGTGATGTCGAGCAGCGACGGGTCGAACGCGGTGGGCGCGTTGCCGACCGCCATCGCGATCCGGCCCCAGTTCGGGTCGGAGGCGAAGAAGGCCGTCTTGCAGAGATTGTCCTCGGCAACGATCTTGGCGGCCGCGACCGCTTCCGCCTCGGTGGCCGCGCCGTTGACCGTGATGCTGACATGCTTGGTGACGCCCTCGGCGTCGGCCTGCAGCTGCTTCACCAGGTCAGCAGCCAGCGTGGTCAGTGCGGCCTCGAACTCGTCGGCTCCGACAGCCACGCCGGATGCGCCCGAGCTGAGCAGGAGCACGGTGTCGTTGGTCGACGTACCGCCGTCGACATCGAGGCGGTTGAAGGTCTTGCCGACCGCGTTGCGCAGCGCGTGGTCGAGGTGCGGCTGATCCAGTACGGCGTCCGTCGTGATGACGCTGAGCATCGTCGCCATGTTCGGCGCGCACATACCGGCGCCTTTGGCGAACCCGCCGATGCTCCAGCCGTCCGGGTGGGTGAGCACAGCCTGCTTCGGCACGTTGTCGGTGGTCATCACCGCCGTGGCCGCGGCCAAGCCGTGCTCGGGCCCGTCGCCCAGAGCATCCACCGCCGTGTCGATACCGGGGATCAGCTTGTCCATCGGCAGCCGCTCGCCGATCAGGCCGGTCGAGCAGACCCCGATCTCGGCCGCGCCGACGCCGAGCACCTCGGCCAGCTTCTCGGCGGTCTTGTGCGTGTCCTGGAAGCCTTCCGGCCCGGTGCAGGCGTTCGCTCCGCCGGAGTTGAGCACGACGGCCTTCAACTTACCGGCGGTAAGAACCTGCTGGGACCACAGGACCGGGGCGGCCTTCACCTTGTTGGTGGTGAAGACGCCGGCGGCGACGTCCTGCGGGCCGTCGTTGACGACGACGGTGAGGTCCGGTGTGCCGGCCGGTTTGATCCCCGCGATCACCCCGGCCGCACGGAAGCCGGCCGGCGCGGTGACCCCGGCGCTCCGATCGACTTGGGTGCTGGGGGTGACAGCGATGGTCACGGTGCGACTCCTACGAGGGGCAGGGCCAGGGTCTCGTCGAGCCCGGTGGCCAGGTTCATGCACTGCACGGCTGCGCCGGCGGTGCCCTTGGTGAGGTTGTCCATCGCGGCCACGATGACGGCGCGGCCGGTGCGCTGGTCGAGGGCGAGCTGAAGCTGCACGGTGTTCGCGCCGAGGGTGGCCTGTGTCTGCGGCCACTGCCCCTCGGGCAGCACGTGCACGAACGGCTCGTTGCGGTAGGCGTCCTCGTAGGCCTTCCGCAGTGCCGCGAGGTCGGTGCTTTCGGCAATCGGCGCGCTGCAGGTGGCGAGAATGCCACGCGACATCGGCACGAGCACCGGGGTGAACGAGACGCTCACCGGCTGGTCGGCGTACGGCGCGAGGTTCTGCTCGATCTCCGGGGTGTGGCGGTGGACGCCGCCGACGCCGTACGCGGAGGCCGAGCCCATCACCTCGGCGCCGAGCAGGTGCGGCTTGGGCGCCTTGCCGGCGCCCGACGTACCACTCACCGCGACGACCACCAGCTGGCTCGGATCGACCAGACCGTCCTGTACGGCGGGCAGCAGGGCGAGGGTGGAGACTGTGGGGTAACAGCCTGGTACGGCGACCCGATTAGTACCGCGCAGCTTCTCCCGCTGGCCGGGGAGCTCGGGCAGACCGTACGGCCAGGAGCCGGCGTGCTCGCCACCGTAGAACTCGGTCCACACCTCGGCCTCGGTCAGCCGGAAGTCCGCGCCGCAGTCGATCACGGTGACGTCCTCGCCGAGTTGCTCGGCGATTCCGGCGGACTGCCCGTGCGGAAGGGCCAGGAACACCACGTCGTGACCGGCGAGATTCTCCGCCGTGGTCTCGACCAGGGTGCGCCCGGCCAGTGGCACGAGATGTGGATGGTGCTGCCCGAGCGGCGTGCCGGCATTCCCTCCGGCGGTGAGCGCGCCGACCTCGACCTCGGGATGCGCACTCAGCAGCCGAAGCAGCTCACCCCCCGCATATCCGCTGGCTCCGGCCACGGCCACCTTCACACTCATATGAATGAGTATGCCATGCCTTGGAAAAATATCCAAGATCCACTGGTCCGCCGCAGGTCAACTACCCACTCTGACCGGGCAGAACCACTGAGGCTCCCGCGTCCTGATGGCCGACCACCCGGGTGTGAGCCACGTCATGTCACAGCAGGCGTCGCGGGGCGTGTCCGAGAGGGGGACGACGGACTACTGGAGGTTGTGATGGCTCGGATCGCATTGGTGCACAAACGGACTTGGTTCGTCCGGCTGGCGGAGTGGGGCAGCCGGCGGAAGTTCGGGAAGGTGCTGGACCCGGGGCAGGCGGCGCTGCACAACCGGCGGGTGCTGGTGTCGATGATGCTGCTGGAGGGGTCGGCGGCCCGGTGGAACAAGCTCGACCCGACGCTCAAGGCGCTCGCGGTGATGGTGTCGTCGGCGCAGATCGGGTGCAGCTGGTGTATTGATTTCGGCTACTGGGAGTTCCACCACCAGGGTGTCGATCCGAAGAAGCTGCGCGATGTGCCAGGGTGGCGGGACAGTGACACCTACACGGATCTGGAGCGCGCGGTGATGGAGTACACCGAGGCGATGACGGCCACCCCGCCGACGGTCACCGACGAGCAGGTCGAGCGGCTGCGTCAGGACCTGACCGACGAGCAACTGGTCGAGCTCACCGCCTGGGTCGCGCTGGAGAACTACCGCTCCCGCACCTACGCCGCGCTGGGCCTCACCAGCCAGGGCTTCAAGGAAACGTGCGAGCTGAGGCCGGCGTGACCGACGAGGCGGATGAGCAGCTGGGGCGTGAGTTCGACCAGCACCGCGCGGTACTGGTCGGCGCGGCGTACCGGGTGGTCGGCAGTGTCACGGATGCCGAGGACGTGGTCCAGGAAGCCTGGTTGCGCTGGGCCGCGGTCGACCACGAGGAGGTTCGCGACCCGCGCGCGTACCTGATCCGGATCACCACCCGGCTCGCGCTCAACAAGCTGCGCCAGCAGAAATCACGCCGGGAGGAGTACGTCGGTCCCTGGCTGCCTGAACCGATCACCTCCGACGACGACCCCGCCGCCGCGGTCGAGCTGGCGGACTCGGTGAGCATGGCGATGCTCGTCGTACTCGAGACGCTGTCACCCCTCGAGCGCGCCACCTTCGTGCTGCGCGAGGTGTTCGATCTCCCGTACGACGAGATCGCGGCCACGCTCGGCCGGTCGGAGTCCGCCGTACGGCAGCTGGCGCACCGGGCCCGCGAGCACGTGCACGCGCGGCAGCCCCGGCACCACGTGGACAAGGAGCGGCACAACGAGCTGACGATGCGGTTCATGGCGGCGGCCGGCTCCGGCGACTTCGACCAGGTGGTCTCGCTGCTCGCACCAGACGCGGTGCTGATCAGCGACGGCGGCGGCAAGAAGAAGGCCGCGCTCCGGCCGATCCACGGCGCCGACAAGATCGCGCGCTGGCTGTTCGCCGTGATCGCGGAGAACCCGGACTTCGAGATGCGGGTCGCCACGCTGAACGGCGAGACCGCGTTCATCGCGTACTACGACGAGGAGCCGGACACGGTCACGTTCCTGGAGAGCACCGAGGGCCGGATCAGCGGCCTCTACCTGATCCGCAACCCGGACAAGCTCACCACGGTCCCGTCCCGGCACGAACTCGGCTGAGGAACGGCCGGATCCGGGCCACCACCTGGTCGAGGTGCGTCTCGAGCAACCAGTGACCACCGTCGTCGAACAGGTGCAGTTCGGCATCCGGTACGTCGGCCAGGTACGCGCGGGCGGACTCTGCCGGCATGTACCCGTCCTGCGGTCCCCAGACGATCAGCGTCGGCGGCCGGTGCTCGCGCAGATACGCCTGGTACTGCGGGAAGCGCCGGACGCTGTCCGCGATCTCGGCGAAGAAGCCGATCATGATGTCGCGATGCTCCCGCATCAGCGGCCAGGCCAGGTGCCAGAGGTCCGGACTGATCCGGTCGGCGACCTCGACCTCACCCAGGATCTCCTCGCGGAGACCCTCGAAGCTGACGGCCCGGGCGAGTTCCTCGCGGCGCTCGTCCGACGGGTCGGCCCAGTACGCCTTCAGCGCTTCGTACTTCGGCCCGAGTGTCTCCTCGTAGGCGTCGCCGTTCTGGATGAGCAGCGCGACGACGCGCGACGGGTCCTTCAGCGCGAGCTGGAAGCCGACCTGCGAGCCGTAGTCGAACAGGTAGAGGGCGAACCGGTCGACGTCGAGCGCCTTGAGGAACTGGTCGAGCAGGTCGGCGTACCCGGGGAAGCTGTAGTCGAAGTCGGCCGGTGCTTCGCTGTAACCGAAGCCCGGGAAGTCCGGCGCCAGCAGGCGCCACTCGTCGGCGAGCGCGGGCATGAGCGCGCGGTACTGGAACGACGACGACGGATAGCCGTGCGGCAGCAGGACGACGGGAGCGTCGGGCGGGCCGGCTTCGCGGTAGAAGATCTCTACGCCGCCCACGGTGACTGTCTTGTGCGTGACGGGTGCCATGCAGCACGCAGTACCCACCGGCGACAGTCGTAGACTATCTGCAACTCAGTCGCAGGTGGAGGTGTTGTGAAGTACCTGGTGGTGGAGCCGGACGAGGTCCTCGAGGCGGGGTTGCGGGCTGATCTGCTGGACACGTGGATCGCGGCGACCGACGCGGGTGGCGCGGTCGGGTTCACGGCGCCGGCTCCGGTGGCGCTGGTCGCGGAGACGCTCGACGAGGCGCTGGGACGGGTCTCGGCCGGGCTGGATCTGCTCGGGGTGCTGCACAACGGTGAGCGGTACGTCGGCATGGGCCTGCTCGTGAATCGCGGCAGGCCGCTGCTGTCACATTGGCGCACTGTGCTGCGGGTGATGGTGCACCCGCAGTACCAGGGCAACGGCGCCGGCCGGATGTTGATGGAGGGACTGCGCGATTCGGCCGTCGGCCTCGGCCTGGAGCAGTTGCAGCTCACGATCCGCGACGGTCTCGGCCTGGAGAAATTCTACGAACCGCTCGGCTATCGGGTCGTCGGCCGCCATCCCCGCGCGGTGCGGGTCGCGGCGGACGACTACCGCGACGAAGTCATGCTGGTGCAGGACCTCTAACGGGACCGGCGCGAGATCATCGCGAGCGCCGCCAGCGTAGAGGTAAGGGTCTAAGCCGACTCGCTATTACGGGCCAATCACCCTCCGAGGTAGTAGATCCTGACCTTACCGACGCTGTGTCGCAACATCGCCAGCCGGTCCAGCGCGGGCGACACGGTGCCGTCGCGTGCGTCGGCGTACAACCAGCGCACGTGGTACTCCTCCCGCAGTCGCCGGAGCAGGTCCGGCGTCGGCGCGGCGAGGGCCTGGTTCGTCAGCGCGACCCGCTCCGGCCACGGCGACGGCTGCTCGGTGTACCGCCGCCCGCCGACCCCTTGCTCGGCCATCGCCTGGTTCGTGTACGCCCACCCCTCGATCAACGTACGGCGCCCCGCGATCCCGCTCACGATGTAGCCGCGCGCATCACAGCCCGGCGTCTGTTTGCCGGCCGGCCGGCACCAGGTGTTCGCCGCGACGACATCGGTCGGCGCCGAGTGCTTCCGCAGCCACAAGGCCGCCGACTCCTCGTCCGGATACACCCACCACCGAGACGCCGTGAACGTCTGCGCCCGCTCACTGTCACCATGGACGGCACTCTGCGCGAACGACTTGATCGGCACCACAGCCAGCAAAGCCAGTACGACGACGAGCCCAGCGCCTGCCGGTCGACGTAACAGCCACCAGACCCCGCCCACCACGATCGCCAGACCGAGCAGCGCGAGCAACGGTCGCGCGACCAGGAGTAACTGATGTCCTTGGGAGCCAACTGGTTTCGCATCGGCCACCATTAGGACCCCAGCGCAGCTCGTACCGAGCACAAGCGCAGCGGCTGCCGCGCCGGGCAGCGCGCGCCGCCGGGCCCGCGCCGGGAAGGAACGAGCGAGCACCACGACCAGCCAGCCGGTCGCGGCGAGGCTGAACGGGATGGCGGTCTGGATGAAGTAGGACTCGCTCACCGAAGGATGGTCGATCAGCAGATAACCCGCCCAGCCCGCGACCAACCCACCAACCAGGAACCACGCGACCGGCTCGTGCCGAAGCTTGCCGAGCACCCCGAACCCCACCACCGCGGTTGCCTGATTGATCAGCAGCAACAGGAGCAGTACGAGCACACCGACCGCAGCGCCATGGGTCAACGCCGGGACCAGCAATCCACCCTCACCGGCGGGCGTCCGGTCACCAGTCGCGGCCGTGTAGTCGCCACTCGACTTGAGTACGGCGAGGAACTGCAGCCCCGAGCCGCTCGTGCTCCCGGCTACCGTCAGCATCGTCCCGACCCCAGCCGCCACCAGCAGCACCCCGGCCACGACCGCCCGCACCGGCACCCGGCGCGTCTGCACCAGCAGCACCAGAGCGGTCAACCCCACTGCCCCGACCAGAATCGGCAACACGGTCGGCTTCGACCCTCCACCCAGCACCGCCACCCCGACCGCAACCACCCACCCCGCCACCCCGTTACGTCCGAGGAAGTGGCGAGACGTCTCTCCAGTTGTTCGGACGGTACGGGGGAACAGCAGGTCGATGAGCAGCACCGCCGCCGCGACGCACGCGACCATGCCGAACGTCTGCGACGGACTGAGGAAGCTCAGCGGGGCCGACAGGTTCGCACTCGTGTCGAAGAACAGGTACAGCTGCGGCGCAGCCAGTGCGACAGCCGCGAGTACGCCGGTCCACCACGTACGGCTGACCGTCCGCGCCAGCGTCGCACAGACCAGCAGCGCGACCACGAGCCACGGCAGCAGCCACAGCCGGAACAGCACCATGACCGGTGTCAGCCGAGTGATGTCCGCCGCCGCGGCCATATCCGCGTTGGCGAACCAGTGATACTCCAGCCGCTCCCCCGCCACCTGCGGCAGTTCCGGCGGCACCGCCCGCATCAGCTCGTTCACCATCGACAGGTGGTAGAGCAAGTCCTGGTAGTACGCCGAACCCTGTGGCGGCATCTCGTGGAAGGCCATCACACCCAGCGTCGTCGCGCCGAGCGCAACCGCCGACGCGACCGCGAGTCCCCACGTCCACAGCATCGGCAGTGGCGCCGGCGGCGTGATCCGCCAGTGCTTGCGCAGGCGTGGTACTGAGGCGAACGCGACGAGCACCAGCGCGGGCCAGACGACCAGCCACCGCTGCCAGCCGAGCGCTGTGAACACGGCCCAGCCGATCAGCTGCCAGGTCGCGCCGACGACCGCGCCGAGACCGAGGTCCTCGGCCCAGTTGCCCGTACTCCGCCAGGCCGCGCGGATGAGGAGCGTGCCGGGGAGAGCGATCGCGAGCGCGAAGTAGACGGCGTACTTGACGATGGGCCCGGGCGGTACGTCGATCGCGGTCAGCCCGAGGACCGCAGCCGCGAACGGCAGCAGCCACGGGAGTGACCGCTTCATCTGCGGTGTGCCGGTTCCTGATGCCCTTGGTCTTCGAGGCTGTCGTACCCGACGAGGAACTGTGGCCGGCGCTGACTCGACTGGAACAACCGGGCGACGTACTCCCCGAGCAGGCCCAGACACAACAACTGGATCGCCCCGATCACACTCACCGCCAACACCGTCGACGTCCACCCCGGAACACCCCGACCGGTCAACTT
>NZ_JBEZZH010000023.1:0-11426 GCF_040639075.1 Kribbella sp. NPDC023972
GTGGGTGGGGTGGAGCGGGGCAGGGCTGAGGTGGGTGGGGTGGAGCGGGGCAGGGCTGAGGTGGGTGGGGTGGAGCGGGGCAGGGCTGAGGTGGGCGGCGTCGGGCGCGTCAGGGCTGAGGCGGGAGGAGGTGTTAGCGCCGGGGTTCAGATGGCCGGTGGAGAGTCTGCCGGTGGCGTTCTTCGGCGCCGCCCGGATCGAGGTCTCGAGCCGGGCGCGGTTGGTGGGCGGGGGGTCGAGTCGGGCGGAGATGGTCGCCGCAGCGGCGAGGTGGACGACGGTGATCGGCGCAGCGGCGAGGTGGACGACGGTGATCGGCGCAGCGGCGGGGGTGGTCGGCGCGGGGTTGGCGGTGCTGGGGTTGAGTCGGTCGGACCTGGTCGGAGCGGGGTTGAGGTGGGCGGGGGTGGTCGTCGCGGGGTTGAGGTGGGCGGGGTTGAGTCGGGCGGAGATGGGCGGCACAGCGTTGAGGTGGGCGGGGTTGAGGTGGGCGGGGTTGGTGGGGGTGGGGTCGTGTCGGAGCCGCGGTGGGGGGAGGTTGGGGATCGGGAGTTGTTGGGGGTGCTGGCGCGGGCTAGTGATGCCGGGTATCGGCGGGGGGATCTGTTGGGGAGGCGGCAGGCTGAGCTGTGTTTGGAGCAGTTGCTTGGGTTGATCTGGGACGCTGTGCACAATCCGGGGCGCGGTGCGACTGATACTGCTGTTGACGAGGTGGCTCGGCAGATTCGGCAGGATCCTGGGCGGGACTGGACTGTGGCGGAGATGGCTGGGCGGGCTGCATTGTCCAGGGCCCAGTTCACTCGGCGTTTTGTCGCGCAGTTGGGGATGTCGCCGGCGCAGTACCTGATTCAGGCCAGGATCGACCGCGCGCACCAGTTGCTCACCGAGAACGGCATGACTGTCACCCAGGTCGCGTCCGCCCTCGGCTACACCGATGTGCCGTACTTCAGCCGCCAGTACAAGCAACGCACCGGCAAGCCCCCCAGCACCGCCCGCCCCTAGCCCGCAGGCTGCTACGCCCAGGCCCACGCCCCACGTGTTGCTGTAGCAGGACCAGGCTCAATCCGACCCCGGTGCTCACGCACTAGTCCTCACCTGTCGCTGGCCCCACGCTCAGGTGGCCGGGCGGCTGGGTGAACTGGGTGGTGGGGGTTAGGCCCAGTTGGGGTTCCAGCCTTCTATGGAGGTGGCGGGGCGGGCGGTGGGGCCTGAGTAGATGGCGGAGGGGCGGATCAGGCGGCCGGTGCGTTTTTGTTCGAGGACGTGGGCGCTCCAGCCTGCTGTGCGGGCGCAGGTGAACATGGAGGTGAACATGGGCGGGGGCACTTCGGCGAAGTCCAGCACGACGGCTGCCCAGAACTCGACGTTCGTCTCCAGCACGCGGTCCGGGCGGCGTTCGCGGAGCTCGGTGAGAGCGGCCTTCTCCAGCGCTTCGGCTACCTCGTAGCGCGGTGCGGCCAGCTCTTGCGCCGTACGGCGGAGGACGCGGGCACGAGGGTCTTCGGCTCGGTACACGCGGTGGCCGAAGCCCATCAGGCGTTCGCCCGCGTCGAGTAGGCCCTTGACGTACGCGCGGGCGTCGCCGCTGCGTTCCACGCCTTCGATCATCGTCAGGACGCGTGCGGGCGCGCCGCCGTGCAGCGGGCCTGACATCGCTCCGACCGCACCGGACAGCGCTGCTGCGACGTCGGCGCCGGTGGAGGCGATCACACGGGCGGTGAAGGTGGAGGCGTTCATGCCGTGCTCGGCTGCGGAGGTCCAGTACGCGTCGACGGCCTTCACGTGCTTCGGGTCGGGTTCGCCGCGCCAGCGGATCATGAACCGCTCGGTGATCGTCTTCGCCTTGTCCACCTCGCGTTGCGGCACCATCGGTTGCCCTATGCCGCGAGCGGCCTGGGCGACGTACGACAGTGCCATCACCGCGGCGCGGGAGAGGTCCTCACGGGCCTGCACGTCGTCGATGTCGTAGAGCGGTCGCAGACCCCAGGCGGGTGCGAGCATCGCCAGCGCGGACTGTACGTCGACCCGCACGTCGCCGGTGTGGACCGGCAGCGGGAACGGCTCGGCCGGCGGCAGGCCGGGGGTGAAGGCGCCGTCGACCAGGAGGCCCCAGACGTTCTCGAACGGCACCCGGCCGACCAGGTCCTCGATGTCCACGCCGCGGTACCGCAGCGCCGAACCTTCCTTGTCCGGCTCGGCGATCTGCGTGTCGAACGCGACCACGCCCTCCAGGCCGTGCTGCACCTCGGTCCTCGGATCTGACATGCGACTCCCTCGTCCTCGTCGTCAGCGCACCCGTGCCCACACGTGCCCACCAGTGGCCGGCGCGCCGGTAGGCGCCCAGGCAGCATAGTTCTGTCCGGTGATCCCCGGACAGATCTGTGACGAGCTCGGCACGTCGTCATCCCGGGGGGACGGCGGGTGGGCTGCATGGGTGAGGGGGTTCGGCCTGCCAGGGCAGGGCGGTCGGGTTGCGGTGTGGTTGATGCGGTGCGGCGGAGTGTGGTTCGGCGGGCGCGTGCTGTGTGCCGTGCGAGGTCTTGCGGTGCGGGTGGGTGACGGCACGGGCGGTGGGGGAGGTCGGTTGGGGCGAGGTTGGGGCGAGGTGGGGGAGTTGTTGGAGGTGGCTGACCGGGTGGGGGGCTAGGGTCGGCGGTATGCCCGTTAAGCCTGTTCCTGGACTCGGACTCGTTGTTGGGGTCGTACTTGGGTACGTCGCGATGGTCGGGGCGTCTCTCGCGATGACGCGGCTCGCTACGGTGCGTGCCCAGTTCATGACCCCCGACTTTGGGCGGAGTGCGCCCTGGTTTGCGTTGTTGTTGGGGATCGCTCTGGTGCTGGGGCTGCTGATGGCGGTGCCTGCGATCGGTGCGGGTGTCATGACAGGGGCCGGGGCGTTCATGACGCTGGTCGGTCTGGCGTTTGTGCTCCTGCCTCTGCGGCAGTCGTTTGACCTGGTCAAGCTGTTCCGGGTGCCCGGGACCCGGCAGCCGTTCTCGTACTCCCTGCTCGACGGGTCGTTCGTGCTGCTGGGGCTGATCCTGCTCATTGTCGGCGTACGGCGCTGGGTGTCGGATGCCAAGGTGTATCAGTTGCTGACGGCCCAAGGGCAGGCGCAGGACCGGGCGTATCGTCCGACCTTCCCGGCACAGGCGGGCCAGCAGCCGCAGCAGTGGGGTGGGTACCCGGGTCAACAGCAGCCGGGCCAGCAGTCGGACCCCGGCCAGCGATCGCAGTACGGCGGCTACCCGGGGCAGCAGCAGCATTCGGGTCAGCAAGGTGGTTATCCGGGCCAGCAGCAACCACAGGACCACGGCCAACAACCCGGCGGACACCCGGGTCAGCAGCCGCCACGATAACTTTCCCCGCAGGGCCTGCATCTGGCTCTGCATGGAAACATTGGTCGCCTATACCTTCCATAGTGACAGTCCGGCGAGAGCAGCGGCGGGCACTGCACGCGTAGAGGCGTACTACGAGCGCCTGTGGGACCAGAAGGCCAAGCACAAGGGGTACGACGGCAGCGCAGTCGGACTGCATGTCTGGGACAGAGGCGAGTCGAGTTGCTTCTGGCCGTCGTGGCATGACGCCGGCGAGCTGCGGGTGGCCAGTCTGCACGCTCCACTCGGCTACCAGCGTGTCATCGGCGACGTACCGCCGTACGACGCTCCGGCCCGGCTGGCACATGCAGTACGACGTACCCCGGCCAGCTTCCTCGAATTGGCGCCACCGTTCACGATGGCAGTCCTAGAGCCCGAGAGTGAACGGCTGGAGCTCTTTACCGACTCCATCGGGGTCGGCAGGCTCTTTCAGTTGAGACTGACCGATGGCTGGGTGTGGAGCAACCGCCCGGTCGCGGCGCTGCTGTTTGGTGGAGTGGCCGCCGCAGCCGCTCCACGGGGTTGGAGCTTTGCCGCGGCGTGCGGTTGGTTCATGGACGACAGCACGCCGTACGACGGGGTGCTCGCCGTACCGGGGGCGACACACATCGTTGCCGACGGCATACGTCGCCGACAGACCGTGACACGTATAGACACCACCAGTGTCTGGTCGACAGACAGTCCGGACACGGTAGAGGAGACCGCCGAAGCACTGCAGGACGTCGCGAGGTCAGTGGCCCGCCTGTGGCCCGGCAGGCCTACGGTCGACCTCAGCGGTGGCCGTGACTCCAGAGTGGTCGCTGCCGCGTTCCTCAGGGCCGGTGTGGACCTGAAGCTCAACAGCTACGACGCGGTGCCTGGCGAACTGGACGTAGCCGAGTCGCTCGTCCAGGCGCTGCCCTTCCAGGTCGAACACACGACCACCGGCCGCAAGCCAACCAGCCCGCAACCGATCAAACCGAATCCACAGCCGGTCAAGCCTCCGCCGCTGGTAGACCGTGCGCTCCGCTGGCACAGGTATGCGGAAGGACTTCGCCCGGCCAGCTACCTCTTCCACACGCCACCGGCCACCCTCGCGAACGTCGCCCACCTGGCGATCGGTGGCGCCGGCGGGGAGGTTGCCCACGGCCACTTCTATCCGGCCGACGTACTCCAGCTCGACGCGCTGCCCCTGAATGACAAGGTGCACGCCTTCGGCAACCGTCTGCAAGCCCGGTTGACACCCACCGCCGGTCCAAACCCGCTCGCCCGGGCCGCCGTCGCGGACCAGATCGCGCGTGTCCTGCGCGACGCCGTGCACGGTGGGATCGCGAACGCGACCATGCTCGACTACTTCTACGTGGTCGAACGCCTCCGTCGCTGGGGTACGACGGGAGAGCGCAGTGGGGTCGTGTCGCCACTGCTGATCCCGGCGTTCGTGCGGGCCGCGTTCGCGCTCACACCGGCGCAGCGGGTCGACAACGCGCTGCACCGGGAGCTTGTCCGGCGGCTGATCCCGGAGTGGGGTGACGTTCCATTCTTCAAGCCGAGCCGGCCGGCTCCACGCCGAGCGCCGGTGAGGATCCGTTGCCTTGCCGACGCTCCCGACCGGGACCTCATCCAGGGGCTCCTCGACGACGTCGACGGCTTCGACCGCGAGGCAATCACTACGTTGTGGGCGGCGTCCGCGGCGGGGGCCAGCTCGGCGGCCGCGGAGGCCACTCTCAACCAGGCGCTCTGGCGCGCGACCTTCAACCAGCACCTGGACGAGGTCAACAGCCACCTACCGCGAAGCACCCAGGTCAAGGTGAGCAAACCACTGCCCGCCCCCTCAGCACCCAAGCCAGCCGGAGTACGGCCCTCCGCCCGCCAGTCGGCCGTACGGCGCATGGCCCGTCACCCCGCCGTACGGCGCCTGGCACGCCACCGGTTCTGGAAGGCGTTCCGCCGAACCAGCCTCGGCCAATCGTGGCGCAGCCTGACTAAGTAGGCTCGGACCGTGGACCTTGCGGAGATGCGGCGTGTGTACGGCCTAGGCGAACTGCTCGAGAGCCAGGTGGACCCGGACCCGATCGTCCAGTTCAGCACCTGGCTGCGACAGGCGACCGAAGCCGGGCTGCCCGAGCCCAACGCGATGGTGCTGGCGACGGCCGACGGCGACGGCCGCCCGTCCGCACGGACCGTCCTCCTCAAAGGCCTCGACACCCGCGGCTTCGTGTTCTACACCAACCAGCAGTCCCGCAAAGCCCAGGACCTCGCGGCGAACCCGCACTGCGCGCTCGTCTTCCCCTGGCACGCGATGGAGCGCCAGGTCCGGGTCGAAGGCACCGTGAGCAAGCTCCCCACCGAGGAGGTCGACGCGTACTTCGCCAGCCGCCCGCGCGAGTCACAGCTCGGCGCCTGGGCCTCGCAACAGAGCCAGCCGGTCGAGTCGCGGGAGGAACTCGACCTCCAGTACGCCTCGTACGAGCGCCAGTGGCCGGAAGGCACCGCGATCTCCACGCCGTACTTCTGGGGCGGCTACCTCGTCTCCCCGCACGCGTTCGAGTTCTGGCAGGGCCGGATCGGCCGGCTCCACGACCGCCTCGCCTATCGGCGTACCAGTTCCGAAGGCGGCTGGGAGCTCTCCCGGCTCCAGCCCTGATCGGACGAGGTCTCCCGGAAGCCGAAGCGCTCCCACCACCGCACCAGCGGCCCCGGCGCCCACCAGTTCACCCGGCCGAGCAGTCGCATCGTGGCCGGCACCAGCAGCGCGCGGACGATCGTCGCGTCCAGCGCGATCGCGATCACCAGGCCGACCCCGATCATCTTCACGAACACGATGCCCGAGGTGGAGAACGCGGCCACCACGATGATCAGCAGCAACGCCGCGCTGGTGATGATCCCGCCGGTGCGCTGCAGCCCGAGCGCGACAGCCTGTGTGTTGTCGCCGGTCCGGTCGTACTCCTCCCGGATCCGGCTGAGCAGGAACACCTCGTAGTCCATCGACAACCCGAACAGTACGGCGAACAGCAGCACCGGATTGGTGGCGTCGAGGAACCCGGCCGGGGTGAAGTCGAGCAGCCCGGACAGGTTGCCGTCCTGGAAGATCCACACCATCGCGCCGAACGCGGCCGACAGCGACAGCACGTTCATCACCAGTGCCTTGGCCGGCAGCACGAACGAGCCGAAGGCAACGAACAGCAGGACGAACGTCACCAGCATGATGAACCCGGCCATCCATGGCGCCCGCTCGGCCAGTACGTCGAGCAGGTCGATCACGGCGGCCGTCTCACCACCGACCTCGACCGACGTCCCGGCCGGCGGCGCGACCGCGCGTACGTCGTGCACCACCTCACGGGCGGGCAACTCCTGCCCGGTGAAGTGCGTGTGCGCGACCACCGAAGCGACACCGTCCGAGTAGCCACCGAGCCGAACGTTGTCGACGTCCGGAATCTGCCTCAAGACGTCCACATACCCAGCCAGTGCCGCAGCCGGATCGGCCGGCGGCGAGGAGAACCGCACCGCCACGAAGATGTCCGACCCACCGGCGCCCGCGAAGTCCCGCTGCAACGTCTCCGTCACCGTCCGGGAAGTCGCCCCCTCGGGCAGCGCGCGATGGTCCACGCCGCCCAACTGCGCCTGCAGGAACGGAATCCCGAGGATCAGAAGCACCGGAATCAGCACCACCACATACCGCACCGGCCGCTTCATCACACTGTGCGCCAGCCGATACCAGGCACCACTCTCGGCGGAGGCGGAGGCGGAGGCGGAGGCGGAGGAGGTGGCGGTGGACTTGCGCCGTCTGAAGATCGGCAGGTTGTTCACCCGATGCCCCAGTACGGCGAGCAACGCGGGCAGCGCGGTCAACGCCGCCACCATCGCGACGGCGACCGCGGCCACACCGCCGTACGCCATGGAGCGCAGGAACATCACCGGGAACAGCGCCAGGCTGCTGATCGCGACCCCGACGGTGATCCCGGAGAACGCGACCGTCCGGCCGGCCGTCGACATCGTCACCGCCAGCGCGGTCTCCACGTCGTTGCCCTTGGCAAGCTCCTCGCGGAACCGGGTGACGATGAACAGCGCGTAGTCGATCGCCAGCCCGAGCCCGATCATGGTGACGATGTTGATCGAGAAGATCGACACGTCCGTCACCGCGGACAGGCCTCTGAGCAGGACGAACGCGCCCAGGATCGCCAGCGCGCCGACGAACAACGGCAGGCTCGCCGCGACCAGGCCGCCGAAGACGACCACCAGCAGGACCAGCACGATCGGGGTCGAGATGGTCTCCGCCCGCACGATGTCGTGCTCGGTCTGCGTGTTCACCTCGTCGAAGACCGCGACCTCACCACCGACCTTCACGTCCATCCCGGGCGGCGAGGCCCGCAGCTGATCGGCGATCCGGTGGAAGTTCGCGAGCCGCGCTTCCTCGTCAGCGCCGGCCAGCGTCAGGACGGCGTACGTGCTGTGCTGGTCCTTGGAGACGAACACAGGCGAGCGCGTGCTCCAGTACGTCTGGGTGCCGGTCACGTCCGTGGACGGCAGGCCGGACAGGTGGCTCTCCACGGACTGGCGGAAGGCGGGGTCGGCCACGGTCTTCGACCCACCGTCGTACAGCACGATGACATCGGTGCCGGTCGGGCCGACGGCCTTCTCGATCGTCGCGACCGCGTTGGCCGCCTCGGTGTCCGGTGCGTCGAAGCCGCCGTTGGCCAGCGAGCCGAACACCCCGGTGCCCCACGCGAGGCCGATGGCGACGAAAACTCCGGTCAGGGCGAGCACCAGGCGGCGGCGCCGATAGGTGAACCGGCCGAGCGTCTCGAACACGAAACTCTCCCCAAGGCGTAGATTTGAGCAGCGGATGCTTCAGTGAACAGCGTTAACTGTTAACGGTGTTAACTCTAGACATCCGGTGCCTGGATCTGTCAAGGGAGGACTGTGGAACCGAATCGGCGCGATCGCCGGGCCGCGACGCTGGCCGAGATCAAGGCGACCGCGCGGCGGCTGCTGGTCAGTGGCGGCGTGGCCGCGGTCGGCCTGCGCGCCGTCGCCCGCGAGCTCGGCCTCACTCCGCCCGCGCTCTACCGGTACTTCCCCAGCCACGAGGCGCTACTGCAGGCCCTGATCGCCGATCTGTACGACGAGTTGACCGCGGCGCTGATGGCGTTGCAGGACAACGATGCCGACCCGGACCTGGGTGCCCGGCTCTACCTCCTCGCGAACGGCCTGCGCGACTGGGCGCTGGCCCATCCGGCCGAGTTCGGGTTGCTGTTCGGCACCGCGATCCCGGATCCGGACGCCGAGGGACACGAGGACACCCCGGGTCATCAGGCGGCGATGCGGTTCGCGGCCGTGTTCAAGGCCCTGGTCGCCCAGGTCTGGCACCAGAAGCCGTTCCCGCATCCGTCCGAGCAGGACCTCGGCCCGGTGCTGGTGGCGCAGCTGACCCGGAAGTCGGAGTACTTCGACGGGATGCCCCCCGGCGCGATCTACCTGGCGCTGAATTACTGGACCAGGCTGTACGGCCTGATCTGCATGGAGGTGTTCGGTCAGCTGCACTGGGCGCTGGAGGACGCCGGCGCGTACTTCGAGGCACAGCTCTTCGAGATCGGCGAGGCACTGGGACTGGATTGTCCACAGCCGGAATGAGCCGGGAACAAGAAAGCCCGCGGGCGCTTCCAGAGACACGACCGGGTGGCCGAACTCTGGGTCAGGCGGACTGACCTGACTGCCCGCGGGCCCGGTGGCTGGCGTTGGATTGGCCGACCCCGGTTCAGCACAAAAGCGCTGTCCCACTTACTAGTGGTTGGCGGTCAACCCGCCGCCACCTCACGAGTCCGATAGCAATTCATGCGTTGGACCACCTCCCTTCGCGTGTACTGCGAACCTACTGGCCGAAGGTCCGCCGTTCAACCGGTTTTAGCCCGTCGACGTGATCCCATAAGGAACATGTTCAGAGTCGGACTGCCGGTGATGCTCATCCTGCTGATCGGAACCGCCTGGTTCGCGTGGGCGTCGTACCGCCGGGCCGCCCAGGCAGAGCGGGCGCTGGCCGAGTTGCACGCCGAGAACCGGGCGTTGCTGCACGAGGCCAGGGCGCTGGAACGGGCGGTCGCGGCTGCCGAGCAGGGCTTGCGTACGCTCAGCTCGCATCCGTCGGTGCCGCGGGACGTCGCGGTGACCGCCGACCTGACCCTCGCCGACGTACGGCGACTGGTAGAACGCAAGGAGCTCGACGACTGATGGCAAAGCTGGGGAACGCCGCCACGGCGGTGAAGGCCAACGGGGGCAGCGTCAAGGCGAAGGTGATCGGCGGCGTGGTTCTGGCCGTGATCGTGCTCGTCGTGCTGTTCAACATCTTCAACTTCGCCGACACCGACGCGAACAAGATCGGCCTGCACTACGGCGGCGGCGTGGTCGAGGACAAGAAGTTCAAGTCGATCATCCCGCCCGGCTCCACGAACAAGCTGATCGGCCCGGGGGACACGGTCTACGCCTACCCGACCGACCAGCGCTCGTACATCATCGGGGGCTCCGGGGCGGACACCGACGGCGGCGACGAGGTCACCGTGGTCAGCAGGGACAACGTCCGGCTCGGTGTCCGCGTGCAGGTCTACTTCACCCTGAACCGCACCGAGGAGACGTTGAAGTCCTTCCACGAGCGGATCGGCCTGAAGACCGACGCCTACGAGGAGCGTGGCTGGAACGAGATGCTGCGGTCCTATTTCCGGCCGCAGATCGACCGGGCGCTGGCCGCCGTCGCGACCAACTACAGCTGGGCTGAGCTCTACAACAACGAGAAGAAGAAGTCCGAGTTCCAGACCACCGCGGCCCGGGAATTCACCCGGCTGCTGCCGGCTGCCGTCGGCGGCGACTACTTCTGCGGTCCGTCGTACACCGGGAACAACGCGTGCGGCGAGCTGTCCTTCACCATCCAGAAGCCGACGCCGCTGGACAAGGGCATCATCGACGGCCTGGAGGCCAAGCAGCGGGCCGAGTTGGCCAAGGCGACGCAGGAGCAGAAGAACCAGCAGGTCAACGTCGAGCTGCAGTCGGTCAAGCAGCAGGTGGCGATGCTCGGGGCGCAGGGCTACCTGCTGAAGACGGCGATCGAGTCGGGCAAAATCCAGTTCATGGTCCTCCCGCAGAACGGCAACGTCAGCATCCCGGTCCCGACCACCGCCCAGACCACCCAGCCGAACCAGTCCGGCCAGTCGAGCCAGCCGAACCAGTCCGGCCAGCCGAACCGCTGAACCCAAGAGACCCATGACCGTGTTGAATGCCGCGCTACCGCGCTGCGGGTCATGGGGCTTTGACTCCCGCCCTTCCCTCGTCGCTCCAGTCGCTTCGCTCCCTCCACTCCTCAGTCCAGGCCGGGAGGCCCCATGACCGGCCTCCCGTCCCACCTCGAGTTGGTGCAGGGTGTCGTGCTGCCCAAGCCGGTCGGCGGGGAGCCGGTGCTCGACTTCGTCAACACCCGGTCCGACTGGACCACCCGCGGCCCGGCCCGGACCGAGTGGCTGACGTCGTACGAGGCCTTCCTGATCTGGAACTCGTACGTCGGCCTGTTGCCGCCGGCGACTGTGTTCCGTCTGATCGAGCAGGCCAGCGGCAAGCCGACCGAGGCGGCCCGCAGGATGCACACGGCGCTGGAGTTCAGAGCCGACCTGTACGACGTCCTGACCGGCCAGGCGACTGGTGGGTCCTTCGAGGCCGCGGCCCGGGTGATCGAGAAGGCATCCGGGCGGCGGCAGCTCGTGCGCACCGACGAAGGTGCGTCGTGGGAGCTGCCGGAGGACCTGGCTCAGCCGCTCGACCAGCTGGCGCTGCTCGCGGGCGAGCTGCTGACCGGGCCTGCACAGGCGCATGTCCGCAGATGCCCGGGGGAGTCGTGCGGCTGGCTCTTCCTCGATCCGCGCGGGCGCCGGCGCTGGTGCTCGATGGCGACCTGCGGCAACCGCGCCAAGGTCCGCGCCCACGCCGCCCGCACGCGCTAGGCGGTGTCTGACGGTTCCCCGCCTACTGCGCGGCACTCGGCACGGCATCTCGCCGCACTGGAGCAAAGGTCACGATGGAACCACATCGAGA
>NZ_JBEZZH010000024.1:0-8734 GCF_040639075.1 Kribbella sp. NPDC023972
GTTAAATGGTCGTCTGTCCCTCGTCTCTTTCTTCTATATATAAGCGGGGAGCGTGTCTAGTCTTTCTCTTTCAACAGCACCTGGCAGGCGACGAGGGCACCGGCGCTGTCTCCGGCGAGTATCGCATCGACGATAGCCTGATGATGGCGCAGCTTAATGACTTCATTGCCGGTGATGGCACGGAAGTAGCTTTGGTACACCGAGCTGAACAGGTTGGCGAACGAGGTCAGGAACGGGTTGCCGCTGGCCTCATAGATAAGCTGGTGGAATTGGGTATCGACCTGGATCCAACGCTCGCGATCAAACTGGGTATGCAGCGCGCGCATTTCCGCCATCAGTTCCGCCAGCAGCTTGGTTTGCTGCGGGCTGGCGTGGTTTGCCGCCAACGCGCAGGCCTGTGGCTCCAGCGAGGTGCGCAAGATAAGGAAGTGTTGCATCACCTGATCGAAGTTTTCCCGCGTCATCCACCAGGTCAGTAAATCCTGATCGAGGAAATTCCATTGGCTCTGCGGCATCACGCGGGTGCCGATGCGCGGGCGCGGTAGCAACATGCCTTTGGCGGCTAACATCTTTACCGCTTCGCGTACTGCGGTGCGGCTGACGCCGAATTGCTCGCCCAGTTCCATTTCACCGGGCAGGATGCTGCCGGCCTGATAATCGCCCGCCAGAATTTGTTGGCCGAGTTTCTCTGCAAGCAGATAAGAAAGATTGCGTTGGGCGGCCTGTTGTTGTGCATTTAACGGCATGGCTGCGGGTCCTTACTGACATCGTTATTTCTATTTTACTCCAGCGATCGCCAGCTTTTATGGCTGTTTGCCTTAAAAAGTGACATAAATTCGTCGCTTTTTCGCCCTTTTGCCGAAAAAAACCGCGCTTGAAAAGTTTTTTGCATTTAGGGGTTGCGGCCTGCCGAGAACTCCCTATAATGCGCCTCCACTGACCGGGAACAACGACTGACAAGCCGCCGGGTCAGCGAGAAGAAAGCGAAATAAACGCTTGACTCTCAGGGCGAAAAGCGTAATATACGCCACCTCGAGTTAGCAAGCGAAAGCGCCTAACTCACTGCTCTTTAACAATTTATCAGACAATCTGTGTGGGCACTCCACAAGACGATATCCAGCATCTTCGGATGCAAAAAAATATCAAGTCTTGAAGAGTGACTAACTGAAGTAAAATTCATGCAGTAAATCTTTGAGCATCGCTTCTCGAGTGGAAGCAAATCAAGCTTTTAATTGAAGAGTTTGATCATGGCTCAGATTGAACGCTGGCGGCAGGCTTAACACATGCAAGTCGAGCGGTAGCACAGGGGAGCTTGCTCCCTGGGTGACGAGCGGCGGACGGGTGAGTAATGTCTGGGAAACTGCCTGATGGAGGGGGATAACTACTGGAAACGGTAGCTAATACCGCATAACGTCGCAAGACCAAAGAGGGGGACCTTCGGGCCTCTTGCCATCAGATGTGCCCAGATGGGATTAGCTAGTAGGTGGGGTAATGGCTCACCTAGGCGACGATCCCTAGCTGGTCTGAGAGGATGACCAGCCACACTGGAACTGAGACACGGTCCAGACTCCTACGGGAGGCAGCAGTGGGGAATATTGCACAATGGGCGCAAGCCTGATGCAGCCATGCCGCGTGTGTGAAGAAGGCCTTCGGGTTGTAAAGCACTTTCAGCGAGGAGGAAGGTGGTGAACTTAATACGTTCATCAATTGACGTTACTCGCAGAAGAAGCACCGGCTAACTCCGTGCCAGCAGCCGCGGTAATACGGAGGGTGCAAGCGTTAATCGGAATTACTGGGCGTAAAGCGCACGCAGGCGGTTTGTTAAGTCAGATGTGAAATCCCCGGGCTCAACCTGGGAACTGCATTTGAAACTGGCAAGCTAGAGTCTCGTAGAGGGGGGTAGAATTCCAGGTGTAGCGGTGAAATGCGTAGAGATCTGGAGGAATACCGGTGGCGAAGGCGGCCCCCTGGACGAAGACTGACGCTCAGGTGCGAAAGCGTGGGGAGCAAACAGGATTAGATACCCTGGTAGTCCACGCTGTAAACGATGTCGATTTGGAGGTTGTGCCCTTGAGGCGTGGCTTCCGGAGCTAACGCGTTAAATCGACCGCCTGGGGAGTACGGCCGCAAGGTTAAAACTCAAATGAATTGACGGGGGCCCGCACAAGCGGTGGAGCATGTGGTTTAATTCGATGCAACGCGAAGAACCTTACCTACTCTTGACATCCAGAGAACTTAGCAGAGATGCTTTGGTGCCTTCGGGAACTCTGAGACAGGTGCTGCATGGCTGTCGTCAGCTCGTGTTGTGAAATGTTGGGTTAAGTCCCGCAACGAGCGCAACCCTTATCCTTTGTTGCCAGCGGTTCGGCCGGGAACTCAAAGGAGACTGCCAGTGATAAACTGGAGGAAGGTGGGGATGACGTCAAGTCATCATGGCCCTTACGAGTAGGGCTACACACGTGCTACAATGGCATATACAAAGAGAAGCGACCTCGCGAGAGCAAGCGGACCTCATAAAGTATGTCGTAGTCCGGATTGGAGTCTGCAACTCGACTCCATGAAGTCGGAATCGCTAGTAATCGTAGATCAGAATGCTACGGTGAATACGTTCCCGGGCCTTGTACACACCGCCCGTCACACCATGGGAGTGGGTTGCAAAAGAAGTAGGTAGCTTAACCTTCGGGAGGGCGCTTACCACTTTGTGATTCATGACTGGGGTGAAGTCGTAACAAGGTAACCGTAGGGGAACCTGCGGTTGGATCACCTCCTTACCTAAAGATATTGATTCGAGTGGCGTGCTCACACAGATTGTCTGATAGAAAGTAACGAGCAAAGCGCTACCTGTTGATGCCATGAGTCATTCATGCTGATACGAACCGATTAAGTTATTCAGTTTAATCGGATTTTCGTGTCCCCATCGTCTAGAGGCCTAGGACACTGCCCTTTCACGGCTGTAACAGGGGTTCGAATCCCCTTGGGGACGCCATTCCGATAATGAGTGAAAGACATTATCACCGGTTAGCGATAACCGAAAAAATCTTAAAGATGACTTGCGAGTCATGTTTAAGATATTGCTCTTTAACAATCTGGAACAAGCTGAAAATTGAAACATGACGGCTGAAATTTATCCCTCCGTAGATGTACTGGGATGAAGAGTAACCTGTCATAGAGTCTCTCAAATGTTTGCAGCACGAACGATGGAAACATCTTCGGGTTGTGAGGTTAAGTGACTAAGCGTACACGGTGGATGCCTAGGCAGTCAGAGGCGATGAAGGGCGTGCTAATCTGCGAAAAGCGTCGGTAAGGTGATATGAACCGTTATAACCGGCGATACCCGAATGGGGAAACCCAGTGTGTTTCGACACACTATCATGTCATGAATACATAGTGGCATGAGGCGAACCGGGGGAACTGAAACATCTAAGTACCCCGAGGAAAAGAAATCAACCGAGATTCCCCCAGTAGCGGCGAGCGAACGGGGAGGAGCCCAGAACCTGAATCGGCTTGTGTGTTAGTGGAAGCGTCTGGAAAGTCGCGCAGCAAAGGGTGATAGCCCCGTACACTAAAATGCACAGGTCGTGAGTTCGATGAGTAGGGCGGGACACGTGACATCCTGTCTGAATATGGGGGGACCATCCTCCAAGGCTAAATACTCCTGACTGACCGATAGTGAACCAGTACCGTGAGGGAAAGGCGAAAAGAACCCCGGCGAGGGGAGTGAAATAGAACCTGAAACCGTGTACGTACAAGCAGTGGGAGCACCTTCGTGGTGTGACTGCGTACCTTTTGTATAATGGGTCAGCGACTTATATTTTGTAGCAAGGTTAACCGTATAGGGGAGCCGTAGGGAAACCGAGTCTTAACTGGGCGATTAGTTGCAAGGTATAGACCCGAAACCCGGTGATCTAGCCATGGGCAGGTTGAAGGTTGGGTAACACTAACTGGAGGACCGAACCGACTAATGTTGAAAAATTAGCGGATGACTTGTGGCTGGGGGTGAAAGGCCAATCAAACCGGGAGATAGCTGGTTCTCCCCGAAAGCTATTTAGGTAGCGCCTCGTGAACTCATCTTCGGGGGTAGAGCACTGTTTCGGCTAGGGGGCCATCCCGGCTTACCAAACCGATGCAAACTCCGAATACCGAAGAATGTTATCACGGGAGACACACGGCGGGTGCTAACGTCCGTCGTGAAGAGGGAAACAACCCAGACCGCCAGCTAAGGTCCCAAAGTCATGGTTAAGTGGGAAACGATGTGGGAAGGCATAGACAGCCAGGATGTTGGCTTAGAAGCAGCCATCATTTAAAGAAAGCGTAATAGCTCACTGGTCGAGTCGGCCTGCGCGGAAGATGTAACGGGGCTAAACCATGCACCGAAGCTGCGGCAGCGACGCTTAGGCGTTGTTGGGTAGGGGAGCGTTCTGTAAGCCGTTGAAGGTGGCCTGTGAGGGTTGCTGGAGGTATCAGAAGTGCGAATGCTGACATAAGTAACGATAAAGCGGGTGAAAAGCCCGCTCGCCGGAAGACCAAGGGTTCCTGTCCAACGTTAATCGGGGCAGGGTGAGTCGACCCCTAAGGCGAGGCTGAAAAGCGTAGTCGATGGGAAACAGGTTAATATTCCTGTACTTGGTGTTACTGCGAAGGGGGGACGGAGAAGGCTAGGCTAGCCGGGCGACGGTTGTCCCGGTTTAAGCGTGTAGGGGGTGTGACCTGGTAAATCCGGTTGCATACTAACCCTGAGGCGTGATGACGATGCACTACGGTGCAGAAGTAGTTGATGCCCTGCTTCCAGGAAAATCCTCTAAGCATCAGGTAACATTAAATCGTACCCCAAACCGACACAGGTGGTCAGGTAGAGAATACCAAGGCGCTTGAGAGAACTCGGGTGAAGGAACTAGGCAAAATGGTGCCGTAACTTCGGGAGAAGGCACGCTGGCATGTAGGTGAAGTCCCTTGCGGATGGAGCTGAAGCCAGTCGAAGATACCAGCTGGCTGCAACTGTTTAATAAAAACACAGCACTGTGCAAACACGAAAGTGGACGTATACGGTGTGACGCCTGCCCGGTGCTGGAAGGTTAATTGATGGGGTCAGCCGCAAGGCGAAGCTCTTGATCGAAGCCCCAGTAAACGGCGGCCGTAACTATAACGGTCCTAAGGTAGCGAAATTCCTTGTCGGGTAAGTTCCGACCTGCACGAATGGCGTAATGATGGCCAGGCTGTCTCCACCCGAGACTCAGTGAAATTGAACTCGCTGTGAAGATGCAGTGTACCCGCGGCAAGACGGAAAGACCCCGTGAACCTTTACTATAGCTTGACACTGAACATTGAGCCTTGATGTGTAGGATAGGTGGGAGGCTTTGAAGCGTGGACGCCAGTCTGCGTGGAGCCATCCTTGAAATACCACCCTTTAATGTTTGATGTTCTAACTCGGCCCCATAATCTGGGGTGAGGACAGTGTCTGGTGGGTAGTTTGACTGGGGCGGTCTCCTCCCAAAGAGTAACGGAGGAGCACGAAGGTTAGCTAATCACGGTCGGACATCGTGAGGTTAGTGCAAAGGCATAAGCTAGCTTGACTGCGAGAGTGACGGCTCGAGCAGGTACGAAAGTAGGTCTTAGTGATCCGGTGGTTCTGAATGGAAGGGCCATCGCTCAACGGATAAAAGGTACTCCGGGGATAACAGGCTGATACCGCCCAAGAGTTCATATCGACGGCGGTGTTTGGCACCTCGATGTCGGCTCATCACATCCTGGGGCTGAAGTAGGTCCCAAGGGTATGGCTGTTCGCCATTTAAAGTGGTACGCGAGCTGGGTTTAGAACGTCGTGAGACAGTTCGGTCCCTATCTGCCGTGGGCGTTGGAAGATTGAGAGGGGTTGCTCCTAGTACGAGAGGACCGGAGTGAACGCACCACTGGTGTTCGGGTTGTCATGCCAATGGCATTGCCCGGTAGCTAAGTGCGGAAAAGATAAGCGCTGAAAGCATCTAAGCGCGAAACTTGCCTCAAGATGAGTCTTCCCTGGGCCTTTAAGGTCCCTGAAGGAACGTTTAAGACTAAGACGTTGATAGGCTGGGTGTGTAAGTGCAGCGATGCATTGAGCTAACCAGTACTAATGATCCGTGAGGCTTAACCTTACAACACCGAAGGTGTTTTTAGAGAGATTTTCAGCGAAGTTCCGAGATTGGTTCTGATGGCTTCATGGAAGTGAGGCGGTTGGAATGAAACAGAATTTGCCTGGCGGCAATAGCGCGGTGGTCCCACCTGACCCCATGCCGAACTCAGAAGTGAAACGCCGTAGCGCCGATGGTAGTGTGGGGTCTCCCCATGCGAGAGTAGGACACTGCCAGGCATCAAATAAACGTTATCAGTGTGACGACTGGTAATGCGCAAATCGCAAAGCGCGAATTTGCCGGCATCGAGAGATGCAACGTAAAAGAATCGGTGGAGCGGTAGTTCAGTTGGTTAGAATACCTGCCTGTCACGCAGGGGGTCGCGGGTTCGAGCCCCGTCCGTTCCGCCACTTATTTAATTATGCCTGCTTTATTAGCAGGCATAATGTTAAGCGAGATTTAGGGGCGTAGCTCAGTTGGTAGAGCACCGGTCTCCAAAACCGGGTGTCGCGAGTTCGAGTCTCTCCGCCCCTGCCATATTAAGAACCCTTTGCGAAAGCAAAGGGTTTTTTTTTTACCTATTATCCCTTCCCTTAGTGCATTCCCGCTTTGGAAAAGAGCGCTTTTGACGCTATATGCCGAGGTTTGCCCGATCCTGGCTGCTTCATGTTCTTCCGAGCTTTACCCTGCACGCCTCCGGATTCTCTTATCGTTTTGCATTATCTTCTCTCAGAAGGCGATGGGCGGCTTTTGGCATGATAGACAGTCATTACCACGATGACGGCATTTAAGGCCGCCATAATGCTTTAGGCTGCGGTATTTAAAGGTATTTTAAGTAATTGCCGAATCAAAGGCTGTTGATCGCTGTTTTGCAACCAGACGGCATACAGTGGGCGGATAATCGGCGGGATCTCAGTAGTGGCCACCAGCTGCGGATACTCCTTTTCCCACTGGCTGGGCAGGAAAGCGCATCCGCCCGTGGTTTCCAGCAACTGACGCGTCAGATGAGCGGAGGTAGTCGTGAGGACCGGCACGTTATCACCTTCCAACATGCGGCTTTCCTGTTGGTGGAAGTCGGCTCCCCATTCCAGCTTGATGTAGGGCATTGGGGCCTGTTTGTCACGATACGCGGATGAGAACAGGCGTAATGAGAAATTGCTCAGCTGTTGGCTGGCCAATTCGTCCATCTTCGGCGGTTCGGTGGTGATCAGTAAATCGAGCTGCCTTTCATGCAGTTGTTTTACCAAAGAGTGCCTTAATGCCACCCTGGCTTCGAGCTGCAGCGCCTCGCGTTGTTGATAGAGCGCCTGCAACCAAGGGGTCAGATAGGCCTCCCACAGCGAAGCGGTAGCGCCGATCGACAACTCGGTGTGTTGCAGCGAACGCACGACCTCCTTCTTCGCCAACTGCCAGGTGTTCATCAGGCTTTCGGCATAGGGCAGAAGCCGCTCACCGGCAGGCGTCAGGCGGATATTATTGCGATGACGGGTAAATAAATTTGCGCCCAGCTGGTTTTCTAACTGACGGATGCGGAAACTGACCGCGGACTGCGTTAAGTACAAAGATTCTGCGGCTCTGCCAAAGTGACGCGTTCTACTGACCTCCAAAAAGGTTTTCAGTAATTCGGTATCCACACCTATCTCCAAAAAAATTTGTCGTTAAGATTTAAATGTTTTGTTTTACACGCTGTCAAGCCTATCTAATACTCCGCGCCATAAACAGCACGGCCATAAGAGAATTAGGAGCGTGTCAGATGGCGGATAGCTTCACCACGACCAATCGTTTTTTTGATAATAAACATTACCCTCGCGGGTTCTCCCGTCACGGCGATTTCACCATTAAAGAGGCGCAATTGCTAGAGCGTTTCGGCTACGCGTTTAACGAGCTGGACTCGGGTAAACGCCAGCCAGCGACTGAAGAAGAACAGCTGTTCGTCGCAGTGTGCCGAGGTGAGCGCGAAGCGGCTACCGAGCAGGAAAAAGTATGGGCTAAATATCTGGCGCGCACACGTCGCCCGAAGAAATTCCATACTCTGTCCGGCGGTAAACCGCAGGCTGACGCAGTGGAAGATTACAGCGACAGCGAAGACTAAAGACGATGGGGCCTGCGGGCCCCATTTTCATTCCAGACTACGATGCAGCTGTAACAACAGACGGTCCATACTGCGATAGCCCAGCGCTTCGCTGAGGTGGCGCCTGTCGAGTTCAGTATCTCCCGCCAAATCCGCCAGCGTGCGAGCCACTTTCAGGATGCGCTGCCAGGCGCGTACCGATAGCCCTAACGCGTTTAATGTCGCTTCCAGAAACTCGGCGTCTGCCGGCTGCAACACGCAATCCCGTTCTACTTCGCGGTTGCTCAACAGCGCATTGACTTTACCGGCGCGTTCGAGCTGGCGGGCGCGTGCCTGCTGCACCCGTTTCCGCACCTGCTCACTGCTTTCCCCATGCGTTTTCCGCTGGCTGAGCGTACCCGGCGGTAACAGCGGCACTTCGATAGACAGATCGAAACGGTCGAGAAAAGGCCCTGACAGCCGGGCCAGATAGCGCAACACCTGCTGCGGCGAGGCGCGGTTGTGCAACCCCTGATAATGCCCTGTCGGGCTGGGGTTCATTGCCGCGATCAACTGTACT
>NZ_JBEZZH010000025.1:0-7191 GCF_040639075.1 Kribbella sp. NPDC023972
TCCGGCGACTGTTTCCGCTCGGTGCGAGAGCAGAACAGTAGCGCACTTTTCCCGTCCGCAAAAACGAGATTCCAGGGTGTCGCACTCCGAACCCACCCAGCGTGGATTAAGTCACACCCGCCCCACCAGCCCCACCGCCCATCCCCTCGCGACCCCCATCGAAAGCCGCCCAATCACCCCATCCGCCACCCGCCCGACCACCCGAGCCCGTCACCCGCCCAGGGACCCGATACGACCGCCAGCTGCCCGACCACCCGAGCCCGTCACCCGCCCAGGGACCCGATACGACCGCCAGCTGCCCGACCACCCGAGCCCGTCACCCGCAACCGCCCGACACCACCGCCAGCAACTGGTGGAGCAGCGTCCGCCGGGCCTGCACGGCCTGGAAGCTGCCCAGCCATCCGAGCGCGCAGCCACGCCAGCCGGCAGAACCACCGGTGCGTGCCCACCCCGCCCAGCTCTCACAACCACCCGCTTCGGTCCGGCTTGGAGCTCCTGCTGGATCGGCCGGGTTCGAGCGGCTGCGGCTTGAAGCGGCTACGGCGTACCGCGGCTGGTGTGTTGGTGCGGCGAGCGGCTACCGCTACCGCAGTACGCCGCACCGGTGGCTGGTGTGTCGGTGGTGCGGCGTACGGGCGGCTGGAGTGTGTCGTGCGGCGTACGGGTTGGTGGTGTTTGGTGCGGCGTACGGGCTGCTGGTGTGAGTGGGTACGGCGTACCGGCGGTCAGGTTTCCAGTGGGACGAGGTCGACGGTTTGGAGGTAGTCGGGGTTGCCGAGGAGGGTGATGGAGGTGATGCGATTGTTGGTGATGGTGAAGTTGAAGACGACTTGCGGTTCGCCTCGGTGGGACCAGACTGCGCCGGGCAGGCCGTCGATCAGGGTGAGCCGGGCCGCCTGCGCCCGGCCGGAGAACGTCTCGGCGACGGCGGTCGCGCCGCGCACCATCGCGAGCGCGCCCCGCTCCCTGACCGCCTCGTCGGTACGGAAAACGACGTCGGGGTCGAGGATCTCCAGCAGCGCCTCGAAGTCCCCACCGCGCGACGCGGCCAGGAACGCGGTCACGATCTCCTTCTGCCGGAGCGCGTCCGCGTCGAGTGGTTCCGGCGTACCTTGCACCCGTCGCCGGGCCCGGCTCGCCAGCTGACGCGCGGACGCCGGTGACTTGCCGATGATCGGCGCGATGTCCTCGAACGGCACGGCGAAAAGGTCGTGCAGCACGAACGCCAACCGCTCGGCCGGCGTCAGCGTCTCGAGTACGACGAGCAGCGCGAGACCGACCGAGTCCGCCTGCACCGCCTCGAGCTCCGGATCGGGTACGTCGGTATCGGCCAGCACGGGGGAGTGGTCGCCGACCGGCTGCTCGGGTCGCCCGCGCCGCCATCGCAGCATGTCCAGGCAGATCCGCCCGACAACGGTCGTCAGCCAGCCGCCGAGATTGTCGATCGAGTCGGCGTCGGAGCGGCTGAGCCGGATCCACGCTTCCTGTACGGCGTCCTCGGCCTCGGGCGCGGAGCCTAGGATCCGGTACGCCACGGCGCGGAGGTGGTCCCGGTTCTCCTCGAACCTGGCCGCCAGCCAGTCGTGCTCACTCATCTCCACCACATGCCTCTCTCCGCCTGTCACGTTCTCCGGCCCGGCGCCGTCAACCGTGTGACGAAGAATCCGCCGTACATGTGACACTGCAGCCCCACACCCAGAGGAGTTCACCATGGCAGAGCCGGCTCGCCCCCTGTCCGTACGCAAGCAGGACACGCTTCGCCGCCTCGAGGAGGACGTCGACCTGTGGGTCGCGACCGCCTCCCTTGACGGCACGCCGTACCTGATGCCGCTGTCCTTCCTCTGGGACGGCTCGACACTCCTGCTGTCCACGGCCGCCGGCAACCCGACCGCCAAGAACCTCCAGACGAACGCCACGACCCAGGTGACCCTCGGCCACACCCGCGACGTCGTACACATCACCGCCACCACAGAAGTTCTGCTCCCCGAGGCCCTCACCCAGTCCGAGGGTGATGCCTTCGCCAGCAAGACCGGTTTCGACCCCCGAGCCCTCAAGTCGCCGTACCTCTACTTCCGTCTGACTCCCATCAAGATCCAGGCCTGGCGCGAAGTCAACGAACTCTCAACCCGCACCCTCATGGACAACACCACCTGGCTCGCCTAGGCACAGCGCGCGCTCCCGGCTCGGGAGGCACGTACGTCGCGGGCCGGGTCAGCGACGTACCGGTCGAGCCACGTCCTCACAATCGCGAGACACCACACCCTCCTGACCCCAAGTAGCTAGTAGCCGACAGAGTCGATCGCTGCCGCGAGCGGCTCGAGGTCGGCGATGAGCTGGTCGACCTCTCTCGGCTCCAGGGCGTCGTACGCCGGGGCGGCGAGGGCGTCGGTGACCGACTCGATGCGGTCCTTGGTCTCGCGTCTGGCGGCGGTGAACGCAGCGTCGGCGTCGACGAGGCCACGGGCGCGCAGACCGTCCACGACGGCGGCCAGTTGGGCCGGCGTGAGGGGGTTCAGTCTCCCGTACTCCGCCGGCGTCATGCCTAGGTGGAGCGCCTGGAGCACGTGGGCCCCCGCCGATGCCGGCGTAGACCAGAGCGGTGAGGTGACCGTCGCCGCGGTGCTCGCGCAGCAGCGTCGCTGCGTGCCAAAGGCGGGCGACCGGCTCGTCCGGTACGGGCAGCGACCGCAGCGCGGCGTACAGGATCCGTCCCTCCGCTCTGGCCAGCAAGGCGGTCCCGCGCTGTGAGGAAGGCGGCCGGGGCGGGCAACCACAGCCGGAAAGCCGACCGCGGCGGGAACCGTAGCCGCCCAGCGAAGCGCCGCCGCACAACACGACGAAGGCGACCCGGTCTGCGCTTTCCGCAGACACGAGTCGCCTCTCGACTTCTTTCCGCTGCTTCGGCGACGTCTGCCTGATTCCTCTCGACTTGACGCATGCCGATATGGGCATACGATGGCGGCATGGCACGAGCAGCGACGACGTCGGACGTCTTCAACGCGATCGCCGAGCCGCGACGCCGAGAGATCCTGGTGCTGCTGCGGGCGGGTGAGCGGCCGGTGACCGAGTTGGCCCATGAGCTGGGGATGACCCAGCCGCGCGCGTCCAAACACCTGCGGGTGCTCCGGGAGGTCGGGCTGGTGCGGGACCGCAAGGCAGGCAAGCAGCGCCTGTACGGCCTTGACGCCCGCGGGCTGCGACCGGTCCACGAGTGGACCGGCGGGTTCGAGCGGTTCTGGAACGAGAGCTTCGACCGGCTGGACGCATACGTGCAGGACCTCAAGCAGGCAAGGCAGGAGGAGTAGCTGATGAGCGCGACGGGACGAGGAGCGCCGGCGCCGTCCGCGACGGCCGACCGCGAGATCGTCATCTCCCGGGTCATCGACGCCCCACGGGAGCTGGTGTTCGAGGCGTTTACCGACGTCCGGCACCTTTCGCGGTGGTGGGGACCGGAGGGGTTCACCACCACCACGCGGTTCTTCGAGTTCCGCGTCGGCGGGGAGTGGGAGTTCGTGATGCACGGACCGGACGGGACGGACTACCAGGAGTGGATCTCCTGGACCGAGATCGCCCCGCCGGAGCGGATCGCGCTGCTCCACGGTGAGTCCCGCAGCGACCCGAACGCCTTCGAGTCGGTCCTGACGTTCGAGCCCGACGGTGCGGCGACCCGGATCGAGATGCGCACGGTGTTCCCCACCAAGGAACTGCGCGACGAGGCGGTCGAGAAGTACCACGCGATCGAGGGCGGCCAGCAGACCCTGAGCAACCTGGCTGCCTACGTCACCGAGATCGTTCGGCCGGGAGGTGAGGGCTGATGGCCGGGAAGGTGTTCTTCAGCGTGTCGATGTCGCTGGACGGTTTCATCGCGCCCGAGTCGCTCGAGGACTTGATGGGGCAGCAGTGGATGGAGCTGCAGCAGTGGATCTTCCCGCAGCGGTTCCTCCGGGAGAACCTGAAGCTCGGCGAGGGCGGCGAGGAAGGGCGCGACAACGACATCGTGCGGGAGACGTTCGAGCGCACCGGCGCGAGCGTGATGGGCAAGCGCATGTTCGACGCCGGCGAGCAGGCGTGGCCGGAGGAGGCGCCGTTCCACACGCCGGTCTTCGTCGTGACCCACGAGAAGCGTGACCCCTGGGAGCGGCCGGGCGGGACCACCTTCCACTTCGTCAACGACGGCATCGAGCCCGCGCTCGACCAGGCCCGCGAGGCCGCCGGCGACCGGGACGTCCGCATCGCGGGCGGCGGCGCAACGATCCTGGAGTACGTGAACGCCGGCCTGATCGACGAGTTCTCGATCGCGCTCTCACCCGTGCTGTTCGGCTCCGGAATCCGCCTGTTCGAGGGCGTTGACGCGGGCCGCGTGGCCCTGGAGCCGGTCCGCGCGGAGCCCTCCCCGAGGGTGACGCACCTGACCTACGCCGTCCGGCAGCGGTAGGCGCACGGCGGACGACACCCGGCGGACGGCGGACGCGTAGGAACCCCCACGCGGTTGCACGCAGACGGTTCTCCTGCCGGGATGACCAGCCCAGCCGCTGGATGGCCAGGAAGGAGCCGGCAGGATCCGGTGCGGGCCGGGCTGCTGGGCTGGGTCGCGGCGGAGGACGACAAGTTCCGGGGCACTTGGCCGACCCCGGCCGGGGACGAGACCGAGCTGTTCAAGACGAAGGCTCAGGCCGTGAAGGCGGTATCGCGCCACGCCGAAGGTGGACTGCGGTTCCACGACCTGCGGCACTCGTACGCGTCGTGGCTGATCACCTCGGGTGTGCCGGTTCCCGACGTACAGCGGGTGATGGGGCACGAGCGGTCGGCGTGGCGATCTACACCTACGTCCAGGGGAGGCTGCCAAGAGCGGGTCCTAGGGGCTCTTGCTGCCTTTTCGCTGCCTTGCGAGGGCTGAAACGACGAGAGCGGGGACCCGGCTGCTGCTGGGTTCCCGCTCTGACCTGCGTGTTCTTCGGGTGGGCGATACTGGGTTCGAACCAGTGACCTCTTCGGTGTGAACGAAGCGCGCTACCACTGCGCCAATCGCCCGCTCTGGTGGTGCTGGTGTTGCGTTTTGGTGCCTTGCGGGTGAAACCATAGCGCATCATTCAGCGACGATCTAATCGGGCCGGGCTACTCTTGCTGCAAGACGGAGACCCCGTCGCGTTGGAGACGTGATTGTGACTTTCTCGCACGACACCGAGCAGGCGCTCGGCACGCTGGTCCGGCTGGTCAATACGCTGCCCGGGCCGAACAGCCAGGTCGACACGATGGAATCGCTCGAGGACCTGGAGAAGTTCGTCCATGAGCGCGAGTTCAGTGCGGTCGGCACGCTGACGGAGAAGGACCTGGCCGAGGTCCGTGATCTGCGGCCGTTGTTCTCGCCGGTCTTCACCACGGATTCCGACGCCACGGCGGCGGCGATGATCAACGCGATCGTCGCCCGCGGTACGACGACGCCCCGGCTGACGAATCACGACGGGCACCCGTGGCACATCCACTATTCGCGTGACGGTGCGTCGCTGGCCTGCCGGATCACGGTCGAGTGCGGGATCGCGCTTGCCCAGGTGATCTCGGCCGGCGAACGCGAACGTCTCCGTCGCTGCGAAGCCCCCGACTGTGACGACGCCCTGATCGATCTGTCCCGCAACCGCTCCAAGCGGTACTGCGACGCCCGCACCTGCGGCAACCGCCTCCACGTCGCCGCCTACCGCGAACGCCGCAAAGCCTCCGGCGAATAATCGTCCCCGCAGCTCTCCGCACCCCCCAGCGGAGAGCTGTTTCAGTACTGCCCTCACCACCAGCACTCGCAGCACACCAGACGCCTGCTCCACGCCGTCCGGTCGTACGTCCTCTGTGCAAGGCTCCTCTGCAGTCACGCGAGTAGGACGCCACGTGCCATCCCACCGAGCAACTGCAGGGGCGGACCGTCGCCTCACGGCCCGAACGCTGGTCCGCTCTCGCAGGCCCGGCGTCACCCGGTCTCTTGCCCAAAACCTCGGTGGGGCGTTGCGGGTACGAACGCTGAGCGCTCAGGTGTATTCGCGGGCGGTGCCGACCGCTGACGTGCTGTCGGCGGCTGTGGCGGGAGCGGTCCTCCGCCCGAGCGGCCGGTGGGATGGTCCGGTGAGGACTGGCGCAGGCATTGGCCTGCTCTCACGAGTACAGCGCGAGCCGATCGCCTGGCCGAGCGAGCGTTTCAGTGGTCATGGGCCCGCGGTGAGGGGTCGAGGTCTTCGGTTGAGCGGGTAGTGAACGTGCGGGCCACTTCGGTGGTGATGGGGCCAGGGGCGGGGAGGTCGCGGGTGTCTGCGCGGTGGATGGCTTGGATGTCGCGGGTGGTGGATGTGAGGAAGATCTCCTCGGCCTCGTGGAGCTGAGCGAGGGGTACGTCGCGCTCGACAGCGCCGTACCAGTCAAGGACCAGGGCGCGGGTGACACCGGCCAGGGCGCCTGACTCGAGGGTCGGGGTGACGAGCTCACCGTCGTACACGCAGAAGATGTTCGAACCCGTGCCTTCACAGAGGTTCCCGAGGGTATTGGCGAAGATCGCCTCGCTGGCGCCGCGCTCCTTGGCGTACGCGAGGGCGCGGACGTTCTCGGCGTACGACGTGGTCTTGAGGCCGGCGACCGCGCTGCGTTCGTTGCGGACCCACGGGACCGTCACGATCGCCGAAGTCGGTCCGGGACGCTGGATCGCTTGCGACGCGACAACGATCGTGGGGCCCGACGTGCCGCGATCGGATGACAGCGGTGAGACACCGCCGGTGTACGTGATTCGCAGCCGGCCGAACGGGATGTCCGGGTCGGCCTTCACGACCGCCGCGATCCCGTCCTCGATCTGCGCGACATCGGGCTCCGGCAGCCCGAGACCGACCGCGGACCGGACAAGTCGCTGCAGATGCCGGGTGACCGCGAACGGTCGCCCGTCGACGATCTTGATCGTCTCGAACACCCCGTCACCGGTGGTCAGCCCGTGATCCAGCGGCGAGACGACCGCCTGGTCGTCCTGCAGGGTGCCGTTCAGCCAGATACGCATCGATGCTCCTTCCGCGGAACACCTTAGTGCTAAGGCGATCCGGGCCGATCGAGCCGTCGGTAGGTGACCGGCTGATGACCGTACGTCGACGTACCGGGGGACCCCCGTTTTTGAACTCCGGCGGAGATGGGCTAATGTTCTTCTCGCGCCGGGGGAAACAGGAACCGGTC
>NZ_JBEZZH010000026.1:0-5302 GCF_040639075.1 Kribbella sp. NPDC023972
TGAATGATTTGTCGCATCCTTGCTTGATGGTTTGGGTGTGGTGGTTGTTTGTTGTCTGTGGCGGATTCCTTTGAAGTATTTTTTGATTCAAGTCAGTTTGATTGTTTCTGATTCAAAGGATCGCTCAAGTTGTTGGCATCCCAGCCCTTTCGGGGTTGGTTGTCTAATATTTTCAACGGAGAGTTTGATCCTGGCTCAGGACGAACGCTGGCGGCGTGCTTAACACATGCAAGTCGAGCGGTAAGGCCCCTTCGGGGGTACACGAGCGGCGAACGGGTGAGTAACACGTGAGCAACCTACCCTCAACTTCGGGATAAGCCTCGGAAACGGGGTCTAATACCGGATATGACCACTTTCTTCATGGTTGGTGGTTGAAAGTTCTGGCGGTTGGGGATGGGCTCGCGGCCTATCAGCTTGTTGGTGGGGTAATGGCCTACCAAGGCGTCGACGGGTAGCCGGCCTGAGAGGGCGACCGGCCACACTGGGACTGAGACACGGCCCAGACTCCTACGGGAGGCAGCAGTGGGGAATATTGCGCAATGGACGAAAGTCTGACGCAGCAACGCCGCGTGAGGGATGACGGCCTTCGGGTTGTAAACCTCTTTCAGCAGGGACGAAGCGAGAGTGACGGTACCTGCAGAAGAAGGACCGGCCAACTACGTGCCAGCAGCCGCGGTAATACGTAGGGTCCGAGCGTTGTCCGGAATTATTGGGCGTAAAGGGCTCGTAGGCGGTTCGTCACGTCGGGAGTGAAAACTCGGAGCTCAACTCCGAGCCTGCTTCCGATACGGGCAGACTAGAGGTAGGCAGGGGAGAGCGGAACTCCTGGTGTAGCGGTGGAATGCGCAGATATCAGGAAGAACACCGGTGGCGAAGGCGGCTCTCTGGGCCTTACCTGACGCTGAGGAGCGAAAGCGTGGGTAGCGAACAGGATTAGATACCCTGGTAGTCCACGCCGTAAACGTTGGGCGCTAGGTGTGGGGGACATTCCACGTCCTCCGTGCCGCAGCTAACGCATTAAGCGCCCCGCCTGGGGAGTACGGCCGCAAGGCTAAAACTCAAAGGAATTGACGGGGGCCCGCACAAGCGGCGGAGCATGCGGATTAATTCGATGCAACGCGAAGAACCTTACCTGGGTTTGACATATAGGGAAATCCTCCAGAGATGGGGGGTCCGTAAGGGTCCTATACAGGTGGTGCATGGCTGTCGTCAGCTCGTGTCGTGAGATGTTGGGTTAAGTCCCGCAACGAGCGCAACCCTCGTCCTATGTTGCCAGCACGTTATGGTGGGGACTCATAGGAGACTGCCGGGGTCAACTCGGAGGAAGGTGGGGATGACGTCAAGTCATCATGCCCCTTATGTCCAGGGCTTCACGCATGCTACAATGGCCGGTACAAAGGGCTGCGAAACTGTAAAGTGGAGCGAATCCCAAAAAGCCGGTCTCAGTTCGGATTGGGGTCTGCAACTCGACCCCATGAAGTCGGAGTCGCTAGTAATCGCAGATCAGCAACGCTGCGGTGAATACGTTCCCGGGCCTTGTACACACCGCCCGTCACGTCATGAAAGTCGGCAACACCCGAAGCCGGTGGCCTAACCCCTTGTGGGAGGGAGCCGTCGAAGGTGGGGCTGGCGATTAGGACGAAGTCGTAACAAGGTAGCCGTACCGGAAGGTGCGGCTGGATCACCTCCTTTCTAAGGAGCACACGGCAGCCGCGTTGAGTGGTTGTCCATTCATCACTGCCCGAGCGTTCGTCTCGGGGTGATGGTGCTTCGGACTGTGGAACATTGACCATTAGGCCTGGATCCTGATCGATCGAGCTAGTACTGCCCCTTTGTGGGTGTGGAACGTGAGTGAGAGTGGGTGATGGGCCGAGGCGCGCTGTTGGGTCCTGAGGGATCGGGCTGTCCTGTGAGGGATGGACTGGTTTTTCAAGGGTCATGGTTCAACCGATGTTGGTTGGTTGGGCTGGTGGCTGGGGCCGGCTCTCACCAAACCGTTGGGTGTGGGTGTTTGTTCTGGGTGTGTTGTTTCCCTGGGATGGGTGCTCGTGGCTGATAGGTGGTGGTTCTGGGTTGGTTTTCTGCCCGTATTTTGAGAACTGTATAGTGGACGCGAGCATCTCTTTGTAGCGATTTTGTTTGTTTTGTTGTTGTGACAAGCTACTAAGGGCAATCGGTGGATGTCTTGGCACCAAGAGCCGATGAAGGACGTTGGAGCCTGCGATAAGCCCCGGGGAGTTGGCAACCAAGCTGTGATCCGGGGGTGTCCGAATGGGGAAACCCAGCTGGCATTCTAAAGCCAGTTACCAGTGCCTGAACACATAGGGTTCTGGAGGGAACGCGGGGAAGTGAAACATCTCAGTACCCGCAGGAAGAGAAAACAATTGTGATTCCGTGAGTAGTGGCGAGCGAAAGCGGATGAGGCTAAACCATGTGCGTGTGATAGCCGGCGTGCGTTGCGTACATGGGGTTGTGGGAGCATTCAGGCCTTAATGCCGTGAGGTCAGGGAGTTATAAATCACTGTTGAAGTCGAATCTTCTGGAATGTTGAGCCGTAGTGGGTTATGGCCCCGTAGGCGTAAGACAGTGACTTCCGAGTGTTTTCCCAAGTAGCACGGGACTCTTGAAATCTCGTGTGAATCTGGCGGGACCACCCGCTAAGCCTAAATACTTCTTGGTGACCGATAGCGGACTAGTACCGTGAGGGAAAGATGAAAAGTACCCCGGGAGGGGAGTGAAATAGTACCTGAAACCGATTGCCTACAATCCGTCGGAGCATTCCCTTGTGGGGTGTGACGGCGTGCCTTTTGAAGAATGAGCCTGCGAGTTAGTGGTGTGTGGCGAGGTTAACCCGTGTGGGGTAGCCGTAGCGAAAGCGAGTCTGAATAGGGCGTTTGAGTCGCATGCTCTAGACCCGAAGCGGAGTGATCTATCCATGGGCAGGTTGAAGCGTGGGTAAGACCGCGTGGAGGACCGAACCCACCAGGGTTGAAAACCTGGGGGATGACCTGTGGATAGGGGTGAAAGGCCAATCAAACTCCGTGATAGCTGGTTCTCCCCGAAATGCATATAGGTGCAGCGTCGTGTGTTTCTTACCGGAGGTAGAGCACTGGATGGTCTAGGGGGCTTACCGGCTTACCGAAATCAGCCAAACTCCGAATGCCGGTAAGTGAGAGCGCGGCAGTGAGACTGCGGGGGATAAGCTCCGTAGTCGAGAGGGAAACAGCCCAGATCACCAGCTAAGGCCCCTAAGCGATTGCTAAGTGGAAAAGGATGTGGAGTTGCCCAGACAACCAGGAGGTTGGCTTAGAAGCAGCCACCCTTGAAAGAGTGCGTAATAGCTCACTGGTCAAGTGATTCCGCGCCGACAATGTAGCGGGGCTCAAGCAATCCGCCGAAGCTGTGGCATTCACACTCGTACCCGGCTGTGCTCCTTTGGAGTGTGGTCCAGGTGTGTGGATGGGTAGGGGAGCGTCGTGCAGCGTGTGAAGCAGCCTAGTGATGGAGTTGTGGATGCTGCACGAGTGAGAATGCAGGCATGAGTAGCGAATGACGGGTGAGAAACCCGTCCGCCGGATGATCAAGGGTTCCAGGGTCAAGCTAATCTGCCCTGGGTAAGTCGGGACCTAAGGCGAGGCCGACAGGCGTAGTCGATGGACAACGGGTTGATATTCCCGTACCGGCATTAACACGACCCGACCGAACCCGCTGATGCTAAGCCAACTAAGCCATGATGTCTTCGGACGGATTGGTGGCGTTGGTGACCCGAGGTGGTAGTAGGTGCATTGAGGAGTGACGCAGGAGGGTAGTCCAACCGCGGCGATGGTAGGCGCAAGCTGATCCGCGGGCAAGGTGGTAGGGCGAGGCATAGGCAAATCCGTGTCTCACGAAGCCTGAGAGCCGAGGCGGACCCGTTTAGGGGAAGTGGATGATCCCATGCTGCCGAGAAAAACTTCGCAGTGAGTGTTAGAGCCGCCCGTACCCCAAACCGACACAGGTGATCAGGTAGAGAATACCAAGGCGATCGAGTGAACCATGGTTAAGGAACTCGGCAAAATGCCCCCGTAACTTCGGGAGAAGGGGGGCCGGATCCGTTAGGTGACTTGCTCACCGAAGCGGTGATGGCCGCAGAGACCAGGCCCAAGCGACTGTTTACTAAAAACACAGGTCCGTGCGAAGAAGTAATTCGATGTATACGGACTGACGCCTGCCCGGTGCTGGAACGTTAAGGGGACAGGTTAGCTGGTTTCGGCCGGCGAAGCTTTGAACTTAAGCGCCAGTAAACGGCGGTGGTAACTATAACCATCCTAAGGTAGCGAAATTCCTTGTCGGGTAAGTTCCGACCTGCACGAATGGCGTAACGACTTGGGCGCTGTCTCAACCATGGACTCGGCGAAATTGCATTACGAGTAAAGATGCTCGTTACGCGCAGCAGGACGGAAAGACCCCGGGACCTTTACTACAACTTGGTATTGGTGGTCGGTACAACTTGTGTAGGATAGGTGGGAGACTGTGAAGCTCGGACGCCAGTTCGGGTGGAGTCATCGTTGAAATACCACTCTGGTTGTTCTGGCTGTCTAACTTTGGTCCGTTATCCGGATCAGGGACAGTGCCTGGTGGGTAGTTTGACTGGGGCGGTCGCCTCCTAAAAGGTAACGGAGGCGCTCAAAGGTTCCCTCAGCCTGGTTGGCAATCAGGTGTCGAGTGTAAGTGCACAAGGGAGCTTGACTGTGAGACAGACATGTCGAGCAGGGACGAAAGTCGGAACTAGTGATCCGGCGGTGGCATGTGGGAGCACCGTCGCTCAACGGATAAAAGGTACCCCGGGGATAACAGGCTGATCTTCCCCAAGAGTCCATATCGACGGGATGGTTTGGCACCTCGATGTCGGCTCGTCGCATCCTGGGGCTGGAGTAGGTCCCAAGGGTTGGGCTGTTCGCCCATTAAAGCGGCACGCGAGCTGGGTTTAGAACGTCGTGAGACAGTTCGGTCCCTATCCGCTGCGCGCGCAGGAGACTTGAGAAGGGCTGCCCCTAGTACGAGAGGACCGGGGTGGACGAACCTCTGGTGTGCCAGTTGTTCCGCCAGGAGCACGGCTGGTTGGCTACGTTCGGGAGTGATAACCGCTGAAAGCATCTAAGCGGGAAGCACGCTTCAAGATGAGGTCTCCCACCGGGTCAACCGGGTAAGGCCCCCAGTAGACCACTGGGTTGATAGGCCAGAAGTGGAAGCACGGCAACGTGTGTAGCTGACTGGTACTAATAGGCCGAGGGCTTGTCACACACCACCACAGGTGGACAAC
>NZ_JBEZZH010000027.1:0-3719 GCF_040639075.1 Kribbella sp. NPDC023972
CAGCAGGTGGCCGACGTGCTGGCCGGCTCCAAGGGCGTGGTCTCGGTCGACACCGGACTCAGTCATCTGACCGCCGCGCTCGACAAACCGAATATCACGCTGTTCGGGCCAACCGATCCCGGCCTGATCGGCGGCTACGGGCAAAATCAGCACTCGCTGATTTCGCCGGAAAAAAGCATGGCGACAATTGACGCCGATACGGCATGGCAGGCGTTGCAAAAGGTTATAGCATGAAAAAACTGCACATTATCAACCTGGGTAAAATGGGCGGCGTCGAGCGCCTGTTCCTGCAGTACATCAACGATACCACCGACGGCAGCAACCAGGTCCTGTGCATCAGCGGCGACATTGGCGAAGAGATCCGCCGCCAGTTGCCTGCGCATCAGCCCGTCACCTTCGCCAACCGCCTGATCAATGCGCTGCCGCTGCGCTGCCCGCAGTTCCTGCGCAAATTTTTGCTGAAGTGGAAAATCGAGCGGGCCAACGCCGACGTGGTGATCGTCTGGGACCTGGTGCCGGGGCTGGCGGCCAAACCCAAGCGCGGCAAGCTGGTTTACTACGATCACGGCTGCTCCTGGCGTTACCCCAAGAATAAAAAGACGCTGCGTTTCTTCGCCATGCTGGACGGCGTCATTTCCGCCTCACACGCGTCGAAGCGAGTGATGGAGCTGCGCTTTAATCTGCCTTGCCCCAATCACGTGGTGATCAACCGCATCAAGACGCCGGCAGGGATCGACAACACACCGAAAACGCTGTCGCAGCCGGTCCGGATCGGCACGGCCTCACGCCTGGTCAGCCTGAAAGGCATCAGCGTTTCCTTATTGATGATGCAGGAGCTGCTGCGGCGCGGGCATGACGTCACGCTGGAAGTGGCCGGCAAAGGGCCGGATCGCGCGGCGTTCGAGGCGCTGGCAGATCGGCTTCAGCTCGGCGACCGCGTCACCTTCAGCGGTTATCAGGATGACGTCGCCGGTTTCTTCAATCGCACGCACATCTACATGAGCACGCCGATCACCGAGCCGTTCGGCTTGTCCTGCATGGAATCGCTCTATTTCGGCGTGCCGGTCATCTTCCCGCAGGTCGACGGCCAGCCGGAAGCGGTGAAAGACGGGGTCTGCGGCATTGGCCTGACGCCGTCGGTCACCATCGAACAGCACCGGCAGCTCACCGATATCGAGGTCGACTTCCCGCATGAGGTCTACGACCCGTTGACCGACAGCCTGGTAGCGCCCAAGCTGCTGTCGCATATCGACTGTGCGGATGCCGTTGAGAAATTGCTGGAGCGAGAAACCTACCAGACTCTGAGCCGAAATGCGCAGCGCTATCCTGCGGAGCATTTCAACTATGCTCAGTTCAAAGTTGAGTTCGACGACACGCTGCGCTCCTTCATCGCTTAATTAAAACGTGAGCCGGAAAACACGCCCAATGTTAAAACACAGAACACCGCACCCTGCCTTCAGCTATCTGATCTATCTGGGGTGCGCCATCGCTTTTTGCACCATTCCTTTCGGTTCCGCGACCGGACGCAATCTGTTTTATGTTTCCAGCTACATCGCCTTTATCGCCGTTTGCCTGTATCCGCGCTATTACCTCAGCAACGTTAAAAATCTGCTGTTGCCGGCGCTGATGTTCAGCGTCGGCATGGGGACCATCCTCTGGATGCACCACTTCAAACAGCCGGGTGAATACATCAACATTTACCGCTCTTATATGTCGACCGTGACCCGTCCTGAATAGCGTTGACACATTTTACTCACGCACAGAGGAAAATGTGATGAACCAGTATATTAAACGCACACAACGCGATTACTCTCTATCCTTTAAACTGGCTGTCGTCGAACAGGTCGAAAAAGGCGAGATGACATACCGCCAGGCGCAAGATCGCTACGGTATCCAAGGCAGCCAGACTGTCATGAACTGGCTGCGCAAATACGGTCAACTTGACTGGCGAACTTCTCCTTCCACCAGAACGTGCGGAGACAACATGCCCAAACTCCCCCTGACGCCCGAACAGCGTATTAAAGAACTTGAGCAGCAACTGGCTGAATCTGAAGTCAAAGCCCAGTTCTTCGAAGCTGTCGTCAAAGTGATGAACACCGACTTTGGCGCCACGCTGACAAAAAAGCAGCTAACCGCCTTATCGCGCAAACACAAGTACCGGGACTCACAGTAACGCGGGCCTGCCGATGGATGGGCATCAGCCGACAAGCGTGGTATCAGTCCCTGCAGCGTGAAGCAGGCAAAGAGGAGCAGGCCCGGCATCTCGTCGAACAGGTGACGGCCATCCGCTTGCACCAACCCCGACTGGGGACACGTAAGCTGCATCACCTGTTGCGGCAACACCCCGAACCGGCGTTGCATGTGGGCCGTGACCGGTTGTTCAGTATCCTGCGCTGCGCGCGGTTACTGGTGATGCCTAAACGGGCGTATCACAAGACGACGCACAGCCATCATCGTTTTTATCGCCATCCCAACCTGCTAAAAGCGGGAGACAATCAAGTAATAGCCAGCCGTCCGGAACAGGTATGGGTGGCGGATATCACCTACCTGCCGCTGAGAACGGGGACGGCGTATGTCAGCCTGGTAACGGATGCCTGGTCGAGAAAAATCGTGGGATATCACGTGCATGACAGTCTGCATACCCGGCATGTCGCCTGCGCGTTCAAAATGGCACTGGCCGGCAGACGCACGGCGTTGCCGTTGGTGCATCACTCGGACAGGGGTATCCAGTACTGCTCGCAGGAATATCAGGCGTTACATCAGCAGTATGGCGTCATCTGCTCGATGACGGACGGGTATGACTGTTATCAGAACGCGCTGGCGGAACGGATAAACGGGATACTCAAAACGGAATACCTGCTCGGCAGGCCAGAAGATATCGCGCAGGCAAGAAAGATGGTCAGGGAGTCGGTGAACCTCTACAACACGCGGCGGCCGCACTTGTCGCTGAAATACAAAACGCCCGATGAGGTTCATCGGGCGTTATCCGGTTGAAAAGTGTCAACCTATATCAGGACTAGTCACAATTTGCTCAAATCTTAATTGAAATAAAAACCATTCCTATTTAGACTCAATGCATTGGTTAAGAAGTGAGTCTCTCTATGTATGTATGTCTGTGTAATGCGGTGACTGACAAAGCGATCCGTAATGCGGTGCGTCAGCACAATCCCCATACCATGAAGCAGCTGCGTGAACTTGTGCCGATTGGTACCGATTGTGGAAAGTGCATTCGTCAGGCAAGACAGATTATGGTGGAGGAACGCGGAACTATCATCCCAATGCATGAAGTTGCCTAACAAAGGGTAAGGTTATTTTTGACTCTTGGCTTACAGGTTCTACACTTTTAGAACTGGCCAGGAGGAGTTACCTATGAAAGGCGATAAAAAGATCATTGCTCACCTCAACAAGCTGCTCGGCAACGAGCTGGTTGCCATCAATCAATATTTCCTGCACGCCCGCATGTTCAAGAATTGGGGCTTAATGCGCCTCAACGACAAGGAATACCACGAGTCGATCGACGAAATGAAACATGCAGATCGCTACATCGAGCGTATCCTGTTCCTGGAAGGGCTTCCTAACCTGCAAGATCTCGGCAAGCTGAACATCGGCGAAGATATTGAAGAGATGCTGCGTTCCGATCTGGCTCTGGAGCTGGCTGGTGCCAAGAACCTGCGTGAAGGTATCGCCTATGCCGATTCTATTCACGATTATGTCAGCCG
>NZ_JBEZZH010000028.1:0-1823 GCF_040639075.1 Kribbella sp. NPDC023972
CTTACAAAGGCAAAGGTGTTCGTTACGCCGACGAAGTCGTGCGTACCAAAGAGGCTAAGAAGAAGTAAGGTAACACTATGGATAAGAAATCTGCTCGTATCCGTCGTGCGACCCGCGCACGCCGCAAGCTCCAAGAGCTGGGTGCAACCCGCCTGGTGGTACATCGTACCCCGCGTCATATTTACGCACAGGTGATTGCTCCAAACGGTTCTGAAGTACTGGTAGCCGCTTCTACTTTAGAAAAAGCTATCGCGGAGCAACTGAAGTATTCCGGTAACAAAGACGCAGCAGCAGCCGTAGGTAAAGCTCTGGCTGAGCGCGCGTTGGAAAAAGGGATTGCGAAAGTATCCTTTGACCGTTCCGGTTTCCAATATCATGGTCGAGTCCAGGCACTGGCAGATGCTGCCCGTGAAGCTGGCCTTCAGTTCTAAGGAAGAGGTTTAAGATGGCTCACATCGAAAAACAAGCTGGCGAACTGCAGGAAAAGCTGATCGCGGTAAACCGCGTATCTAAAACCGTAAAAGGTGGCCGTATTTTCAGCTTTACCGCACTGACTGTAGTTGGTGATGGTAACGGTCGCGTTGGTTTTGGCTACGGCAAAGCACGCGAAGTTCCAGCAGCGATCCAGAAAGCGATGGAAAAAGCCCGTCGCAACATGATGAACGTCGCGCTGAACAGCGGCACCCTGCAGCACCCTGTTAAGGGCGCTCACACGGGTTCTCGCGTGTTCATGCAGCCTGCTCATGAAGGTACCGGTATCATCGCGGGTGGTGCAATGCGCGCCGTTCTCGAAGTTGCTGGGGTGCACAACGTATTGGCTAAAGCTTATGGTTCCACCAACCCGATCAACGTGGTTCGTGCAACTATCGACGCTCTGGCGAATATGAAGTCTCCTGAAATGGTCGCTGCTAAGCGTGGTAAATCCGTTGCCGACATTCTGGGGTAATTGACCATGGCTAAGACTATTAAAGTTACACAAACTCGCAGCTCAATTGGCCGTCTGCCGAAGCATAAAGCTACTCTGCTCGGTCTGGGTCTGCGTCGTATTGGTCACACCGTAGAGCGCGAGGATACTCCTGCTGTTCGCGGTATGGTCAACCTGGTTTCCTACATGGTTAAAGTTGAGGAGTAACAGATGCGTTTAAATACTCTGTCTCCGGCTGAAGGTGCCAAGCATGCGCCTAAGCGTGTAGGTCGTGGTATTGGTTCTGGCCTGGGTAAAACCGGCGGCCGTGGTCACAAAGGTCAGAAGTCTCGTTCTGGCGGTGGCGTACGTCGTGGTTTTGAAGGTGGTCAGATGCCTCTGTACCGTCGTCTGCCGAAATTTGGCTTCACTTCACGCAAAGCGATGATCACGGCAGAAGTTCGTCTGTCTGAACTGGCTCTGGTTGAAGGCGATGTTATCGACCTGAACGCGCTGAAAGCCGCTAACGTAGTTGGTGTCCAGATCGAATTCGCGAAAGTTGTACTTTCTGGCGAAGTCGCTCGTCCGGTAACCCTGCGTGGTCTGCGTGTCACCAAAGGCGCTCGTGCTGCTATCGAGGCTGCTGGCGGTAAAATTGAGGAATAAGTAGCAGATGGCTAAGCAACCAGGATTAGATTTTCAAAGTGCTAAAGGCGGGCTCGGCGAGCTGAAGCGCAGACTTTTGTTTGTCATCGGCGCGCTGATTGTCTTCCGCATCGGCTCTTTCATTCCGATTCCTGGTATCGATGCCACTGTGCTTGCCAAATTGCTTGAGCAGCAGAGAGGCACTATCATTGAAATGTTTAACATGTTCTCTGGTGGTGCCCTCAGCCGTGCTTCTATCTTTGCTCTGGGGATC
>NZ_JBEZZH010000029.1:0-1545 GCF_040639075.1 Kribbella sp. NPDC023972
CACCCGCTTCACGCCTTCCTGCCGCGCGACGGACTCCAGCGTTATCGCCACCAGCGTTCCCAACCCTTTATCCTGCAACGTCGGGTCTACCGCTAGAAAACGGATCGCCGCCTCGTTGTCAGCATTGATATACAGCCGCCCGATGGCGACAATTTTACCGGCCTCGTCCACCACCATTTGGTGATGGGCCATGGCGTCATAGGCATCCTTTTCCGAACCCACCGGCTGGTGCAGCGGCTTACGCAGCATTTCCCAGCGAAACTGGTAATACTCCTTCAGTTCTTGCTCTGTTACGGGTACTCGTAGGTGATACATAGACGCCTGTTCTCCGAATGCTTAGACCTGTAGCCAGAATGTCACCGGACCATCGTTGACCAGCGCCACCTGCATGTCGGCGGCGAACTCGCCGGTCTGGGTCTCTACGCCGCGTTCACGGCATTGGCCTACAAAATATTGATACAACCGATCGGCTTCCTGCGGCGCGGCGCCGCGCGAAAAGCTGGGCCGCATGCCCTTCTGGGTGTCCGCCGCCAGGGTGAACTGCGAAACGACCAGCACGCTGCCCCCGGCCTGCTGGACGTTGAGATTCATCTTGTCGTTTTCGTCGCCGAAAATGCGGTATCCCAACACGCGTTCGCACAGGCGCTGCGCTTTTTGCTCGTTATCGCCCTGCTCCACGCCCAATAACACTAACAAACCGGGGCCAATCTTGCCTACTGTCTCGCCACCCACCGTGACGCTGGCGTTTAACACCCGTTGAATCAACGCAATCATTCCTGCTGCCCTTCTGGTTTTTGTTCCTGTTGCTCCGCCTTCTGCCGACGGTAGTCGCGGTATTCGCCGATGGTCACGGTGATTTCCGCACCGAGTAACACGATACACCAGCTCCAATAGACCCACAGGAATAAAATCGGGATCACCGCCAGCACGCCGTAAATCAGCTGATAGGAGGGGAACATGGTGACGTACAGCGCGAATCCCTTCTTGCCCAGTTCGAACAGCAATCCGGCCACCACCGCGCCAATCAGTGCATCTTTGGGCGGCACGCGCACCGTCGGCACGATGCAATACAGCAGCCAGAAGGAGATGCACGACAAAATCAGCGGGAAGATGCGCAGCACCTGATCCACCAGGCCATTGACGCCGGTCTGCGCCAACCAGTTGAGCGACAGCAGGTAAGAACTGATGGCCATGCTGGCGCCCACCAGCAGCGGCCCCAGCGTCAGCACCATCCAGTACACGGCAAAGGAGAAGACGATCGGCCGCTTGTTCTTGCTGCGCCAGATAGTGTTCAGCACGCTGTCCACCGAGGAAATCAACAGCAGCGCGGTAACGATCAGCCCGCAGGTGCCGACGGCGGTCATCTTGTTGGAATTGGCGACGAACTGTTCCAGGTAGTTCTGGATCACATTGCCGGCGGCCGGCACGAAATTGGAAAAGATAAAGCTCTTCAGCTGTTCGCTGATGTCGGAAAACATCGGGAAAGCGGCGAACAGGGCGAACACCACGGTGACCAGCGGCACCAGCGACAGCAGGGTATCGAAG
>NZ_JBEZZH010000030.1:0-1489 GCF_040639075.1 Kribbella sp. NPDC023972
CCCAGTTTCAGGTGGAACGAGCGCGGCTGTTCGGTACATTAAAACCGTTACTGAATCGCCTTACTCGTGCTCAACTCAATATGAAAGAGTATGCGCAAATCAAACACGCGCTAGGGCTCTCCAGTAAATCGCTGGTGCATGAATGGAGCACCGCCGGCGTCGGCGCCATCAAGGGTTATTCGAACTACGTCGACAGCGCCAGCCGGGCGGCCAAGTTTATGAAAGCCGGCGGCTGGATCGGCATCGGATTGAGTGGGCTGAATACCACCAACGACGTCTACAACGCCTGCACCACCGGTCGCGAACAGGAGTGCGCCAAGATCGCGGTGAAGGGATACAGTCATTTTGCGGCAAGTACTGCGGCGGGGATTTGGGTAGGGAATGCAGGTGCAGGTCTTGCGATTGCGCCTGTTCAATTGTGTTAGGTGCAGCAACAGCAGGAACAGGTGCGATCGTTTGTGGTATCGCTGGAGCCGCTATAGGCGGCGCAGCAGGATCCACACTGGGTGGCATGGGTTCCGATTATTTGACGACGTTAGTGGTAGGTGAATGATGAAATTTATCGTCATATCGTGTTTGATATTGCTGGTTTTAAGCGCCTTCATCCAGTTCATTGGTTACCGTCGCCATAAAAAAGAGTTTGATGCTTTCTATCAACGTTACGCTGGCAGCGGACATTTTATTCCGCCCTACGTCGCCTTTGCCGATAGCCTCGGCATGCTTGGAACCTCATTGAAAGCACAGTGGTTTCTTTGGATTCTGAAAAGGAAAAAAATAAAAATAAGGGATCAAGTTTGGCTCGATGCGAAAACCTACGATTTCGTGCAAAAAACCGCCTCTCCTGAGCTACAGAAGTGGCTGGCGATGGACTTTATACTTTTGCTCGTAGAAGCCATTATTACCACCGTGGGCTGTATTTTTATTTATCTCATCAAAATCAGCGTATAAAAATGATCAATTATATTGAGTCTTACATAAAAGAGATAAAACTCTTAGTGGTATTACTATTCTTTCTTTTCCTTCTTATCGCTATTATCCAATTTATTTACTATCGACTTCATAAAAAAGAGTTTGATCTCTTTTATCAACACTATGTGGTGAGTAAACACCCTGTTCCACTTTTTGTCGTGATAGCGGACAACCTTAACTTCATCGGTGTTTCACTAAAAGCCCAGTGGTTTCGTTGGATTTTGAACAACCGGAAATTAAAACTGACTCGCAACGTTTGGCTAAGTCCCAAAACCTACGATTTCGTTCGAGCAGCTTCATCACCAAGGTTAAAAAATTGGATCCGTAATGATTTCAGATTATTAATGTTACAAGGAGCACTCTTAATCATCATGTGTCTCCTGAACTATCTCCTGAAGTCGGTCTAATCCCCCTCCACCGCCTGCACCGCCGCCTTCTGCGTGGCGCGCTGATATAAGCACAGCTCCCTGCCCGGCTGGTTTTTCATAAACGGCTGCGGGTAGCGCCCACCGATAAACAG
>NZ_JBEZZH010000031.1:0-1439 GCF_040639075.1 Kribbella sp. NPDC023972
TCAGGGGGAGCTTTGGCTCCCCCTGTGTTTTTCAGGCGGCGGTCAGCCCTGTTTCGGGAACTGGGTGATATCGGTAACGATGTCGTCGATCGCCGCCTTGACGTCATCCGCCGTGACCGGCGTGCTGTCGTTGTTGACGGTTTTACCGTAGGCCTTGCGTACCACTTCCATCACCGTTTTACCGGTATCCTGGTCGATCAACTCGCCTTCAATATACAGCGCGGTATTTTGCGTCCGGTGCCCGGTAGCCGCCATGGTGCTGGCAACCACTGCAGCGACCGGCACCACTTCATAGAACTTCATGTCTTCGTTTTCGGCCGAAACGGCGGTGATGGCGAGTTTGGCCACCAGAACGCGCGAGCCCGTCGGGCTTGGCAGAATGGTAAAGCGGTTCTGCAGCGCGGTTTTGATTCGCTGGGTCGCGTAGGCCTTAATCTTGTTCAGCGTGTCCTGGCTGACGCGCGCCGTGGGTTTCTCCGCCGGGAAATAGACCACCGGTTGGAAATAGATACCGCGATAGTTGGATTCCTTGTAGCTCGGATCTACCCAGCGCAGCGTTTTATGACCGCTTGGCGAGGTGGTTTCCTGCAGTTTGCTGTAATCGGACAAGAAGCCCGAATATTGCGACGTTTGGGTGACTTTGGACGAACAGCCCGCCAGCAACAGGCCCGCTGCCAGAACGGCCATGGCAACGCTCAAGCGTTGTTTTTTCATGTGGTTTCCTATGATGAGTGGTGATTACCCTTACAAAACATAGCGCATTATCTGCGCCTCATCGGGCATTTTCGGGGCCGGGCGTGCCCTGCTGCGGCCTTTTTTCAGGATCGTGATGCGCCGCCGGTTTTCGCCACCAGTGCGGGTGATAAGGCAACGAGCAAGACGTCCGCTCTGGCCAGCGCCTGGTGTTGCTCTGCTTGCCATCGGGGCAACAAGGGCCAGAGATCCTCCTGATGTTCTGCCTGCAGGCACCAGACCTCCCGGTCGTGCCAATCGCCGAGGGCGTTTTGCACCGCTTTCAGGCCCGCCATTGCGGCGGGAGAGAGGGGGAGGCGTTGCGGGTAGGCTTCGGCCGCGTAGCGCAGGCGTTTGACCAGCAGCCGCAGACGGTGGCGATCGTAGCCGGTATCAGCCAACGCCCGGCGTAATTGCCGCTGCTGGCGCTGCAGGCGTCGATTCACACGGTGTTTGGCGAGGCGCTGCGCGATGCGGCGAAAGCGGTGCGGCCAGGCGTGCAATAGCGAAGGGAAGCTGATGAGCAGCGGGTTGGCGAGCAGTTGGCGGCAGCGGGCCTGAAAATCGCTTTGGCGCACGTTGGCCTGCCAATCGAGGCGATGGTGCGCCAATTCGATGATCAGCACCTCGAGATCGCGCAGAGGCGTCGTGAGCTTGCCCAACTCGGCGGCGGCCCGATCGAGCCGCGTTGCGCCGGGGCAGCCGCG
>NZ_JBEZZH010000032.1:0-1242 GCF_040639075.1 Kribbella sp. NPDC023972
AATGGTCAGCGCCGCCCAGGCGGCGGACAAAGTGGTGATCGCCCACCGCGGCGCCAGCGGCTACCTGCCGGAACACACTCTGCCGGCGAAGGCAATGGCCTACGCGCAGGGCGCCGATTACCTCGAACAAGATCTGGTGATGACCAAAGACAACGAGCTGGTGGTGCTGCACGACCATTACCTCGATCGCGTCACCGACGTCGCCGAACGTTTCCCGAACCGCGCACGCAAAGACGGCCGTTATTACGCCATCGACTTTACGCTGGCGGAGATCAAATCGCTGAAGTTTACCGAAGGCTTTGACATCGAAAACGGCAAGAAGGTACAGGGCTACCCTGGCCGCTTCCCGATGGGCAAATCCGACTTCCGCGTCCACACCTTCCAGGAAGAGATCGAGTTCGTACAGGGTCTGAACCATTCGACCGGCAAAAACATCGGCATCTATCCTGAAATCAAAGCGCCTTGGTTCCACAAGCAGGAAGGCAAAGACATCTCCAGCAAAGTGCTGGCGGTGCTCAAGCAGTACGGTTACACCGGCAAGAACGACAACGTCTACCTGCAGTGCTTCGACGCCAACGAACTCAAACGCATCAAGAACGAGCTGGAGCCGAAGCTGGGCATGGATCTGAAGCTGGTTCAGCTGATCGCCTACAACGACTGGCAGGAAACCTACGAGCAGAAAGCCGACGGCAAGTGGGTGGAATACGACTATGACTGGATGTTCAAACCGGGCGCGATGAAGAAAATCGCTCAGTATGCCGACGGTATCGGGCCGGACTACCACATGCTGGTGGTGGCGGATAAATCCAAGCCGGGCCACATCGTGCTGACCGACATGGTGAAAGAAGCGCACGCCAGCAAGCTGGCGGTGCATCCGTTCACCATCCGCGCCGATGCGCTGCCGAAGTACGTGACCGACGTGAACCAACTGTATGACGTGATTTACAACCAGGCCGGCGTCGACGGCGTGTTCACCGACTTCCCGGACAAGGGCGTGCAGTTCCTGCAGAAGCAGGGCCAGCACAAGTAATGCCAAGGGCGCCGCAAGGCGCCCTTGTTATTTCAGAGAAACGGCCTGGTTATTTCAGAGGAACATCTTGCGCAGGTAGTGCGGCACCGCGTTATCGACATTGGAGCCGATCACTTCCAGCTCCGGCAGCATATCCTTCAGGCGCTGATGCGCGTCGCGCATGATGCAGCCCTTGCCGGCCATCGACAGCATCTCCAGATCGTTCATACCGT
>NZ_JBEZZH010000033.1:0-1176 GCF_040639075.1 Kribbella sp. NPDC023972
GCCGGACCCGCAATTTAAGAACGGGCTTCTGGCATTCGCCCGGGCGAGTTGCTACGTTTAGGCCATGACGCGCCAAGCGAAAGGAACCACGATGTTAAATACCCTGGCAAAACTGACCGCGGTCGCTGTGCTGGCGATCGGACTGGCGGCCTGCGACAACAAGGACGACACCAAACCGGCGGTGCCGCCACCGGATACCAAACCGACCGTGACGCAGCCCGCGCCACCGCCGCCTGCGCCGGTAGAAACCCCGCCCGCGCCGCCGGGGCTGAACGTGTCGCTGCAGAAGGGCAAAATCACCTTCGAGTTGCCGCCAGGCTTTAGCGATCAAACGCTGAACAGCGGCATCGTTAATGACAGCACCTCCACCATCCAGCGCTTCCTCGACGGCAAGTCGCGCCAGAGCGCGGTTTCGTCCGAAGTGATCCCGCCGGACGGCATGAAGATCAATACCAGCGACAAAATGCTGAAAGAGCTGACGCAGAGCGCCATTACGGTGCTGGCCGAGCGCTATCAGAATATCCAGACCACCAAAGAAGAGAACTTCACCGTCGGCAAACAGAAGTTTCGCCGGGTGGATACCGAGCAGACCGTCAACGGGCAAAAGGTGGTTTCCACCCTGGTGTTGACGGTGTTCAACAAGCGAGTAGTGACGCTGCAAATGCTGTCGCCGGCCAAAACGCCGGAAGTGCATCAGGCGCTGGTGCAGCGGATTATCGATACTCTGGCGGTGAAGTAAGGGCATTGCGCCGCGGCCAGGACGAAGCGGAGGAGACCGGATGAAGCTTATCGGCAGTTACACCAGCCCCTTTGTGCGCAAGATTTCCGTGATGCTGCTGGAGAAGGGGATCGCGTTTGAATTCGTCAACGATCCGCCGTATGAGCCCGGCAGCCGGGTGAAGGAACTGAACCCGCTCGGCAAAGTACCGGTGCTGATCGCCGATGATGGCGAGGTGTTTTACGACTCGCCGATCGTGGCCGAATACCTCGAACTGCTGACGGTGGAGCCGGCGTTTTTGCCGACCGATCGCGCCACCGCGCTGCGCGTCCGCCGGGTGGCGGCACTGGCGGACGGCGTGACTGAAGCGGCGGCGACGCTGTTCCGCGAAAGCCGGCGCGCGCCGGAAAAGCAGGACGAAAACTGGATGCTGCGCCAGCGTGACAAGCTGACGCAGG
>NZ_JBEZZH010000034.1:0-1141 GCF_040639075.1 Kribbella sp. NPDC023972
GCAGACCGTCGTCCATCGCGATTGGGTGAATCAGGGTGACAACCATGTTCACGTTGTCGCCTGGCATTACCATCTCTACGCCTTCTGGCAGTTCGATGGTACCGGTCACGTCAGTAGTACGGAAGTAGAACTGTGGACGGTAACCTTTGAAGAATGGCGTGTGACGACCACCTTCATCTTTGCTCAGGATGTACACTTCAGATTCGAACTGGGTGTGCGGCTTGATGGAGCCTGGTTTAGCCAGTACCTGACCACGTTCGATTTCTTCACGTTTGATACCACGCAGCAGAACACCTACGTTCTCACCAGCACGGCCTTCGTCCAGCAGTTTGCGGAACATTTCAACGCCAGTACAGGTAGACTTAACGGTGTCTTTGATACCAACGATTTCAACTTCTTCGCCAACTTTGATGATACCGCGCTCAACACGACCGGTAACAACGGTACCACGACCGGAGATGGAGAATACGTCTTCGATTGGCAGCAGGAACGGCTTGTCGATAGCACGCTCTGGCTCTGGGATGTAGCTGTCCAGGGCTTCGGCCAGTTCGATGATTTTCGCTTCCCACTCAGCTTCGCCTTCCAGCGCTTTCAGCGCGGAACCGCGGATCACTGGCAGGTCGTCGCCTGGGAAGTCGTAAGCGGACAGCAGTTCGCGAACTTCCATTTCTACCAGTTCCAGCAGCTCTTCATCATCAACCATGTCGCATTTGTTCATGAATACGATGATGAAAGGAACGCCAACCTGACGACCCAGCAGGATGTGCTCACGAGTCTGAGGCATTGGGCCGTCAGTCGCAGCTACTACCAGGATCGCGCCGTCCATCTGAGCAGCACCGGTGATCATGTTTTTCACGTAGTCGGCGTGCCCTGGGCAGTCAACGTGCGCGTAGTGACGAGTCGGGGTGTCATACTCAACGTGAGAGGTGTTGATGGTGATACCACGAGCTTTTTCTTCTGGCGCGTTATCGATCTGGTCGAAAGCACGTGCAGAACCGCCGTAGGTTTTAGCCAGAACGGTGGTGATCGCTGCAGTCAGGGTAGTTTTACCGTGGTCAACGTGGCCGATAGTACCAACGTTAACGTGCGGTTTTGTACGTTCAAATTTTTCTTTAGACACGGCTATATTCCTTACTATAGC
>NZ_JBEZZH010000035.1:0-1070 GCF_040639075.1 Kribbella sp. NPDC023972
GGCAGTACCCGGAAGCCTTTGCCGGCAGCTACACCTTTGCGTAGTGCACGCATCACCTCAATACCTTTGATGGTGGCGTAAGCCGTCTTCATGGATTTAAATCCCAGCGTGGCGCCGATTATCCGTTTCAGTTTGCCATGATCGCATTCAATCACGTTGTTCCGGTACTTAATCTGTCGGTGTTCAACGTCAGACGGGCACCGGCCTTCGCGTTTGAGCAGAGCAAGCGCGCGACCATAGGCGGGCGCTTTATCCGTGTTGATGAATCGCGGGATCTGCCACTTCTTCACGTTGTTGAGGATTTTACCCAGAAACCGGTATGCAGCTTTGCTGTTACGACGGGAGGAGAGATAAAAATCGACAGTGCGGCCCCGGCTGTCGACGGCCCGGTACAGATACGCCCAGCGGCCATTGACCTTCACGTAGGTTTCATCCATGTGCCACGGGCAAAGATCGGAAGGGTTACGCCAGTACCAGCGCAGCCGTTTTTCCATTTCAGGCGCATAACGCTGAACCCAGCGGTAAATCGTGGAGTGATCGACATTCACTCCGCGTTCAGCCAGCATCTCCTGCAGCTCACGGTAACTGATGCCGTATTTGCAGTACCAGCGTACGGCCCACAGAATGATGTCACGCTGAAAATGCCGGCCTTTGAATGGGTTCATGTGCAGCTCCATCAGCAAAAGGGGATGATAAGTTTATCACCACCGACTATTTGCAACAGTGCCGATAAAAATATATCATCATGAACAATAAAACTGTCTGCTTACATAAACAGTAATACAAGGGGTGTTATGAGCCATATTCAACGGGAAACGTCTTGCTCGAGGCCGCGATTAAATTCCAACCTGGATGCTGATTTATATGGGTATAGATGGGCTCGCGATAATGTCGGGCAATCAGGTGCGACAATCTATCGATTGTATGGGAAGCCCAATGCGCCAGAGTTGTTTCTGAAACATGGCAAAGGTAGCGTTGCCAATGATGTTACAGATGAGATGGTCAGACTAAACTGGCTGACGGCATTTATGCCTCTTCCGACCATCAAGCATTTTATCCGTACTCCTGAT